>CAZUDO010000081.1:0-96382 GCA_964618895.1 uncultured Binatia bacterium (SeqCode) | reverse complement strand
CGAGCGGCGTCGCCCCCGACGCTGATGCTGGCGCCCTACCGCGTCCTCGACCTCACCTCCACGCGGGGACTCCTGTGCGGCCAGCTCCTGGGCAACCTCGGGGCCGATGTGATCGCCATCGAGCCGCCCGGCGGGGCCGCGCTCCGCCGGCGCGGGCCGTTCGCCGGCGACGTGCCGCATCCCGATCGCTCGCTGGCGTGGTGGGCCGAGAGCCGCGCCAAGCGCTCGCTCGTGCTCGACCTGGACCATCCGGACGGCCAGTCGACGCTCCGCCGGCTGGTCGTGGGCGCGCATTTCCTGATCGAGTCGGAGGCGCCGGGCGTCCAGGCCGCGCGCGGCCTCGGCTACACCGACCTGACCGCACTCAATCCGGCGCTGGTGTACGTGTCGATCACCCCCTTCGGCCAGGACGGCCCGAAGGCCGACTGGGCCGACACCGACTTGACCGTCTGGGCCGCCGGCGGCCCGCTGGTCCTGACCGGCGACGACGATCGCGCCCCCGTCCGGCTCCCGATCCCGCAGGCGTACCTGCACGCCGGCGCCGAGGCGGCGGTGGCGGCGCTCATCGCCCATCACGAACGCCAGCGCTCCGGTCACGGGCAGCACATCGACGTGTCGGCGCAGCAGGCGGTCGCGCTGGCCACGCAGTCGTACATCCTGGCGCACGCCCTCGGCGCGCCCGAGGTGCGTCGCTCGGCCGGTGGGCTCAAGCACGGGGCGGTGCACGCCCGCCTCCTCTTCCCGGCGCGCGACGGACACGTCGCGATCACGTTTCTCTTCGGCTCGGCCATCGGCCCGTTCAGCCGCCGCCTGATGGAGTACATCCACGAGCACGGGGGCTGCGACGCCGCGACGCGCGACAAGGACTGGCTCGCCTACACCGAGCTGCTGGCCTCCGGCCAGGAGCCGATCGCCGAGTTCGAGCGCGTCAAGGCGGTGATCGAGGCGTTCACGGAAACCCGCACCAAGGCCGAGCTGCTCGACGCCGCGCTCCGCCGCGGCCTGTTGATCGCTCCGGTCGCGACCATCCCTGAGGTGCTCGCCAGCCCGCAGCTCGCCGCGCGCGACTACTGGGAGCCGCTGGCGCACCCGGAGCTGGGGCGGACCGTCGTGTATCCAGGTCCGTTCGCCAAGTTCGCGGCGACGCCGCGGCACACCCGGCACCGGCCACCCACCGTCGGCGAGCACACCGCCACCGTGCTCGGCGAGACACCACCCGCCCTGCCGCCACCAACGGGCCCCGCGCCACACGACACCCTCCCGCTTGCCGACGTGAAGATCGTGGATCTCTTCTGGGTCATGGCCGGCCCCGCCGCCACCCGCGTGCTCGCCGACTACGGCGCCACCGTCGTGCGCGTCGAGTCCACCCGCCGCATCGACACGGCACGCACGCTGGCGCCCTTCCGCGACGGCGTCTACGGCGCCGAGCGCTCGGGCTGCTTCCAGAACCTGAACGCCGGCAAGCGCATGCTGACCCTCGATCTGACCCACCCCGAGGGCCGCGCCGTCCTGCTCGACCTGGTGCGCTGGGCGGACGTGCTGACCGAGTCGTTCGCGCCGGCGGTGAAGCAGCGGCTCGGCCTGGACTACACCACGCTCGCCGCCGTCAACCCGGCGCTGGTCATGGTGAGCTCGTGCCTGATGGGCCAGACGGGCCCGCTCGCGGGTCTCGCCGGCTACGGCAACCTGGCCTCCGCCATTTCCGGCTTCTCGAACCTGGGCGGCTGGCCCGATCGCCCACCGGCGGGGCCGTTCAGCGCCTACACCGACTACGTCTCGCCGCGCTTCATCGCGCTCGCCATCCTGGCCGCGCTCGAGTGGCGCCGGCGCACGGGCCGCGGCCAGCACGTCGACCTGGCGCAGGGTGAGGCGTCGCTCCATTTTCTCACCCCGGCGCTACTCGACCACGTCGTGAACGGCCGCGTGGGGTCCCGGGTGGGGAACCGCGATCCCGAGATGGCCCCCCACGGCGTCTATCCGGCCGCCGGTCACGACCGCTGGGTGGCGATCGCCGCCCGCGACGACCGCGACTGGCAGGCGCTCTGCACCGCCATCGATCGCCCCGACCTGGGCCGCGACCCGCGCTACGCCACGGCCGCGCAGCGCGTCGCCCACCAGGACGCGCTCGATGCCACCATCGGCGCCTGGACGTGCCAGCGCGACGCCCGCACCGTCGAAGCGACGCTCCAGGCGCATGGCGTCCCGGCAAGCGTCGTCCAGACCAGCGCCGACCTGTGCCGCGACCCGCAGCTCCTCCACCGCGGCCATTTCGTCGGCATGACCCATCCGACGCTCGGCCCGACCACGGTCGAGGGCTCGCGCTTCCGGCTCTCGCGGACGCCGGCCCGCATCGACGGCGCGGTGCCGACGTTCGGGCAGGACAACGAGTTCGTCCTGCGCACGCTCCTCGGCTACGACGACGACCGCATCACCGCGGTGGTGACCGCAAACATCCTGGATTAGCCGATCCGCCGGCGCGCGCGGACGATCAGCCCCACGAGGGCGAGGCCGGCCGCCCCGCCCGTCCAGTCGCCGAGCCGTGCGTACGGCGTCCGGCCGCTGCCGAGCGGCACCTCGACGACGGCGAGGGTCTCCGCTTCCTCCCAGGACGGTCGACGGAGCAGGACGCGTCCCGCGGCATCGGTCACCACCAGCAGGCCCTCCTGGGCCGCACGCACCACCGGGTACCCGCCCTCGATCGCTCGCAGCACCGGCATGCGCGCCTGGATGGCGGCATCGGTCGTGAAGTCCCACGCCGGCGCAAGCAGGATGCGCACGCCAGCTCTTGCATAGGCGTGGAAGAGCTGCGGCAGCTGCAGGTCCTTGCAGATCGCCACCCCGAGCGGCCCGATCTCGCTGGCGAGAATCGCAGGTTCCGTCCCGGCCTGATAGCCATCCTCGTAGTGCGGCACGAGGAGCCGTTTGTCGTACTCGCGCTCCATGCGACCGGTGGGCGCGAAGACCCACGCGACGTTGCGGCGCGTGTCGCCGCCGGTCAGGTTGAGCCCCGCCACCAGCCAGACGCCGGCGGCACGCGCCGCGTCGGCCAGCATCGCCTGCGCCTCGTCGCGATAGGCCGGCGCGATGCCGGTGAACTTCTCGGGCAGGACGACCAGCTGTGCGCCGCGGGCCGCCAGCTCGCGGACGCGCCGTGCGTACGCCTGCACCACCGGGATGGCCTCGTCGCGCCGGTCGGTCCGGAAGAAGCGGATGTCCGGGTCGCTGGCCGCGACTCCGACCCGGACGACGTCGCGCGTGCCCGCCGGCGACATCATGGTGAGCCGGCCCACGCCGAACGCGACCGCCGCCGCCTCGACGGCGAGCGTCCATGCCAGCATCGATCGGACCCGTCGATCGACGCGTGGTTCGGAGACCGCAGCCGCGAGGGCCGACGGCAGCAGGGCGAGAAGAAACACCACCCCGCCCGGGCCGGCCACCGCGGCGACCTGCAGCACCGGGAGGAACGGCGTCTGGCTGTAGGCCGCGCTCCAGGTGGCCGCATCCGGCGACAGGCGCGAGAGGAAGAAGTCCATCGCCGTCGCGGCGACGGGATACGCCAGCACGCGCCCCCACAGGCCCACGCGCGCCGCGATCCACGCCGACGCGGCCAGCGTCGTCCCGAAGCAGGCGGCCAGGATGAGGAAGCCGACCGCCAGCACACCTGCGGGAATGAACGACACCAGCGGCGGCCACAGGCCGAGGGTCCCGAGCCAGTACGCCAGGACGCCGTGCACCCAGGCCCGGCCTGGCGCCGCCCGCAGACCGAGGAGCGGTGCCGGGGCGAGCCACGCGAGCGGCCACCAGGTGTGGACGCCCGTCGACATCGCCAGGCACCCGGCCGACACCGCGACGCAGAGTACCTCGACGACCAGGCCCCGTCGCCGGCGCGCAGCGTCACCCACGATCGGCGTCGCGTCTCCCATCTATCCCGCACGGAGCAGTACCACCGTCGTCGTGCGCGTCGCAAAGGCGCGTGGGTGTGCACGAGCATGTCGATGTACTTCGGCGAGACGCCGTTGCCGCTGCTCGACATGCTGCTACGTGGCGTCCGATTCGAGACCACGCCGACGAACGTCCGGGCGCACCTCCCGGAGGTGTTGGCCCTCGTGCACACGGGGCGGATCGCTCCGGAACGGGTGGCGACCGAGGTCCTCTCCTGGGACACCCTCCCCGAGGCCCTGGTGGAGCCGTCGATGAAGCCCATCTTCGTCCGGTCGTGATCTCAGATCCACGATTCCTTCACCCCGAGCCGGTACCCGGTGGCGGTCGTGAGCACGCTGCCCGCGAACAGCATCGGGCACCCGCGGCGCGCCCCCGTTCACTGGGGGGTCGTGTGCGCCGGCAGGGTCACCACGAAGGCGCTGCCCGTCCCGACCACGCTCGTCAGGTCGATCCGGCCGCCCATGCGCTCGACGGCGAGCTTGCAGAAGGGCAGGCCGAGGCCCGTGTCACCGGCCTCGCGCCGCGCTGCGGCCGCCGTCCCCGACACGAACTTCTCGAACATCCGCGCCTGCTCTTCGGGCGGGATGCCGCGACCGTCGTCGCGCACGCACAGGGTGACGGTGGCGGGCTCCGGACCCGGCGTGGTCTCGATGCGCACCACGTGGCCGCCGCTGTGCCGGAGCGCGTTCATCACCAGGTTCACGAGCACGCGCTTCACCAGCGCGTAGTCGGCGACGGCCGCGGCGCCCGGCTCGGCGGCCGACAGCTCGAGCCGCCGCCCGGCCTGCTCGGCCAGGACGCCGTATTCCGTGGCGACCGCACGGGCCACGTCGGCCAGGGCCACCGGCTCGGAGGCGACCGGCATCTTCCCCTCTTCGAGCTTGCCGATCTCGAGGAGGTTCTGGATGAGGCGCGTCATCTCGAGGCAGGCGGTCTCGATCTGGCGCAGGTTGCGTTGCAGGGCATCCGGCAGGTCGGGGTATTTCCGGCGCGTCAGCTGCAGGGTCATCTGGATACCGGCGACGGGGTTCTTCAGGTCGTGGACCATCATCTGCGTGAGGTCGTCCCGCAGCCGCTCGAGTGCCCGCCGGAGGTCCTCTCGCTCGCTCAGATCGCGCCCCTCCGGCACGAGCAGGACGACCTCGCCCGCAGCATCGCGGATCGGCTTCACCGAGAAATCGACGATCGCCAGGGTCCCGTCCTTGCGGGGATGGGTGGTCTCGAAGCGCACGCACTCTCCGCGTGCCGCGGCCGCGATGGCCTCTCGGAGACGCGCCTGCTCGGCGGACGAGTGCTGCCACCAGGGCGTGCTCCAGACGGGCTGCCCGATGACGCTGTCCGCCGTCACGCCGACCAGATCGAGGGCGGCCTGGTTGACGAGCACGAGCGTACCGCTCGGGCTGAGGAGCCCCATGAACTGGAATGCCGTATCGAAGATGGCGTGGAAGCGCCGCTCGCTCTCCCGGAGCGCCGCGTCGCGGCTGGCACGGTCCGACACGTCGCGCACGACGGCCGTGACCATCGAGTCGGCACCGTACATCACCGGGCTGAGCGAGATCTCGACCGGGACCTCGCGGCCGTCGCAGGCCCGCGCCGTGAGGGCGAGTCCCGCGCCCATCGGCCGGGGACGTGGGGCGTCGCCGTATGCCGCCCGGTGGGCCTCGTGGCGCGCACGCAGGGCTTCGGGCAGCAACATCTCGACCGGGGCACCCACCAGCTCGGCGCGCGGATAGCCGAACAGCGCCTCGGCTGCCCCGTTGGCCAGGACGATCCGCCCTGCCCGCTCGACAACGAGGATCGCGTCCGGGGCGGCTTCGAAGACGGACGCGAACAGATCGCCCGCCGCCATCGGACGAGGCCTGGTGGTCGACACGTCGGAGGGCCGCGTACCACGGCCCGCCTCGAGAAGGGAAGTGGGCCCGGGCCTCAGCGCCCCGCCGGCACCGGCAGCAGATACCGGTCCTCGTGCATCAGGCCGGCTTCAGGCGGCCTCGGCGCGTGTGCGAAACGTGCCCGTGCGCGGCTGCACCAGGCGGGCAAAGTCGGCGTACGCCATGTGCACCGTCTGCGCGTGGTTGCCGGCGTTGAAGCAGATGTGCTCGTCGGCGGCCAGGGCATCGTCGACCCAGACCGGGATTAGAGGTTGCCGAACGGCGGCATGGCGCCGATCTCGCAGCCTGCGAAGAGCGCGGCGAACTCGAGCTCGGTGGCCAGACGGAGATGGCGGCGGCCTGTCACCCGCTCGAGACGTTCGAGGCTGAGACGATAGGTGGCCGGCAGGACGGCCATCAGATCACCGTCGTCGCCGCGCACCATGACCACCTTTGCCATCTCGCGTCCCGGGACATGCTCGGCGGCCGCGACCTCCGTGGCCATGAAGGCAGGGCGGTGCGAACGGATCTCGTACGGCACGTGATTCGCGTCCAGGAACTCCTGCAGCGCCTGCAACATCATTGGGGTGTCCTCCGCGCTCTTGCCGCAGCAAGGGACGTACCCGCCCTGATCCGCCGCCAAGAGAGGATTCTCGTTCTCCGCGATGGGTCAACGTCGGGAATGAGGGAGGCCGCCGTTCGCAGCCATGAGAATCACGCCCCGACGTGAATCCCGGGAGCGATGGTCGCCGACTTGCATCCACACGCCGGCGGAGGGTTCCTGATGGTCCAGTTCCGACGCATCCTCGTTCCCCACGACTTCTCGGAGCACGCCAGCAGGGCGCTCCGGACGGCCGCCCGGCTGGTAGCTCCGCGTGGACGGATTCTGGTCCTGCACGTCGTTCCCCCGCCGGCGCCCATCACGGACTTCCCACCGCCGGGGATGGCAGGCTACCTGGATCCCGAGGCCCTCCTCGCGGCCGCCCGCCACCACCTCGCCCGCGTCGTCAAGAAAACCGTGCCGCCGCGGCTGGGGGCGCGCATCGACACGCGCGTGGAGCTGGGCGATCCGCACCAGTGCATCGTACGCGCGGCACGCGGGATGGACGTCGTCGTCCTCGCGACGGCCGGGCGAACCGGCCTCCGGCACCTGGTCATCGGCAGCGTCGCCGAGAAGGTCGTGCGCCACAGCCCGATCCCCGTCCTCACACTGCGGCCCGAAGTCGCTCGCGCCGCCGCCCGGCGTCGCTGAAGCGCCCGGGAGGCCCGGTGGGTAAGCCGGCCGGACTCTCGACTGCCGAAGCCCGGCGCCGGCTGGCGCGCTTCGGCCCCAACGACCTCGGCCCGGCGCGGCGGTGGCCGGTCCTGCGGGCGCTCTTCCGGCAGATCGCCAATCCGCTCGTCCTGATCCTCCTGGCCGCCAGCGGCGTATCCGCCGCCGTCGGGCAGGTGGCGAGCGCGCTCATCATCGTGGTCATGGTCCTCCTGTCGATCGCGCTCAACTTCTCGCAGTCCTATCGTTCGCAACGCGCCGCCGCACGCTTGCACGAGCGCCTCGCGCTCACCACGGAGGTCGTGCGCGACGGCACGCGGCGCACGCTCCCGGTGCGGGACCTGGTCCCCGGGGACATCGTGCACCTGGCCGCCGGCGCCCTGGTGCCAGCCGATGCGCGCGTGCTCATGGCCAAGGATCTCTTCCTGCACGAGGCTCCTCTCACCGGTGAATCGGTGCCGCGCGAGAAGCACCCGGCCGACGATCCCGCCACCGGGACGGTCTATCGCGGCACGTCGGTCACCAGCGGGCTCGGCACGGTCGAGGTGGTCCACACCGGGACCGCGACCGAGTTCGGCCATGTCGCCGCGGCGCTGGCGGCCCCGCCGCCGGAGACGGATTTCGAGCGCGGCACGCGCGAGTTCGGGCTCCTCATCCTGCGCATCGTGGTCGCCCTCGTCCTGGTGGTCTTCCTCGCCAACGCGTTCGTGCGTCACGAGCCCCTCGACGCGCTGCTCTTCGCCCTGGCGCTGGCGGTCGGGCTCACGCCCGAGCTGCTGCCGGCGATCGTCGCCGTCACCCTGGCGCGCGGCGCGGTGCACATGGCGGCCCGCAAGGTGATCGTGAAGCACCTGTCGGCGATCGAGGGCGTGGGCAGCATGGACGTGCTGTGTTCGGACAAGACCGGCACGCTCACCGAAGGCCGCATCGTCCTCGACCGCCACCTCGACCTGGCGGGCCACGACGACGAGCGCGTCATCCGCTTCGCCGCCCTGAACAGCGCGCACCAGACCGGGCTGCCGAGCCCCATGGACGACGCCATCCTGCGCCACGAGCACCCCGCCGTCGAACAGTCACGGCTGGTCGACGAGATCCCGTTCGACTTCGTCCGCCGCCGCCTCTCCGTCGTCGTCGAAGACGAGGGCCGCCTCGTGCTGGTCGCCAAGGGGGCGCCCGAGAGCGTCCTCGCAGCCTGCAGCGGGGTGGAGCTCGCCGGCGGCGTCCTTCCCCTCGACGACGACCGTCGCGCGGCCGCCGATACCCTGGTGCAGGCGCTGGGCAGCGAGGGGTTCCGCGTGCTCGCCGTCGCCTACCGTCCGGTCGTCCCCCGACCGCGCTACGAGGTCGCCGACGAGCGCGACCTGATCCTGGTAGGCTTTGCCGCCTTCCTCGATCCGCCCCTTCCCGGCGTGGGGGATACGATCCGCGCGCTCCGCCGCGATGGCATCACGCTCAAGATCCTGACCGGCGACACACCGGAAGTGGCCCGCCACGTGTGTACCGCCATCGGGCTCGAGCCCGGCACGGTGGTGACGGGCAGCATGCTCGAGCCGCTGTCGCTGCTCGCCCTCGGGGCCCTGGCCGAGCGCACGACCGTCTTCGCCCGCATCACCCCCACCCACAAGGAGCGCATCGTGCGTGCGCTCCGCGCGCGCGGACACGTCGTCGGGTGCATGGGCGACGGCATCAACGACGCGCCGGCGCTGCATGCCGCCGATGTCGGCATCTCGGTCGCGGACGCGGTCGACGTAGCGCGCGAGGCCTCCGACCTGATCCTGCTCGAGCGCGGCCTGACCGTGCTGCACGACGGCGTCCTCGAAGGGCGGCGCAGCTTCGGCAACGTCATGAAGTACGTCCTGATGGCGACCAGCTCCAACTTCGGCAACATGCTCTCCATGGCCGCTGCCTCGCTCGTCCTGCCCTTCCTGCCCATGCTGCCGCTCCAGATCCTGCTCGCCAATTTCCTCTACGACTGCTCCCAGGTCGCCCTGCCGACCGACCGCGTCGACCGTACCGACCTGCAACGGCCGCACCGCTGGGACACGCCCGGCATCCGCCGCTTCATGCTCACCCTCGGGCCGGTAAGCTCGGTCTACGACCTGATCACGTTCGCGGTCATGCTGTGGGTGTTTCGTGCCGACGCGGCGCTGTTCCGCACCGGCTGGTTCGTCGAGTCGCTCGCCACGCAGACGCTGGTGGTGTTCGTCATCCGCACGCTGCGGCGCCCCTGGCAGAGCCGCCCGAGCGGCGCCCTGGTGGCCAGCGTCGGGACGGTGCTGGCGATCGGGATACTCCTTCCCTACTCCCCCATGGCCGCGGTGCTCGGGTTCACGCCGCTCCCCGCCAGCTTCTTCGCCTTCCTGGCCGTGGTCGTGCCGGCGTATCTGGTCGTCGTCGAGCTGGTGAAACGACGCGCGTCTACGGCACGGGCGGCGATTGTGCCGGACGTGACACCACATGACCCGCGCAGGTAAGCCACGTCGAGAGAGGCCGATGTGGCGCCGATAGTGCCAGGGTCGGCAGGCACCCCCGATGGCCGTAGACGACAAGAGCAGCCATGCTGCGCCGGCAATGTCCACCACTCTGAACCATCCCGCCCGAGCCGCAGGAACGGGTCAAGCCGGTCCGGGGGCCGCGACGTGCGGCTCGACGGCCATCATCGTGCGCAGGGGCACGGTCAGGACGGGCACATTCGCCGCACAGGCTGACGCGCTGCGCCCACCCCTACTTGGCGGCTTGAGCCAAGGCGCGATGCGCCGCCGCCATGGCATCGTACTCCGCCGCGGAGTAGTACGCGGCCAGCGCCTGGTGGTCGGCGGCGGTCTTCGCGGTGGCGACGCGCTGCGCGATGTCGGCGTCATCGGTTGCGGCGGCGGGCGTCACCGGCAGTGCGAGCGCGGCGAGAAGCGCCAGAACCGTGGTCGTCCGGGTGTGCATGCGTCTCTCCTTCAGGCGGCGATCACGAGCGCGTGGGTACGTGGGGCGGAGATCGCCTCGATCGTCTTCGACAATTCTTCGGCGGTGAGCGTCTTGTGCGACCGGGCTTCCTCGCGGGCCAGGTCGGCCAGCGACAGGAGGCCGACCAGATGTCCCGCGTCGTCGATCACCGGCAGCCGATGCACCTGGCCGGTCGCCAGGATGCGCATGGCGGACGCGACCGAGTCCTTGGGTCCGCACGTCCGTACCTCGTGACTCATCGCGGACCGGACGGGCAGGGTCGCCAGCGACGCGCCCTGCGTGTATGCGGCCATGCAGATGTCGCGATCGGTCAGCATGCCGACCACGCGCTCGCCGCCCTCTTCGGGCACGGTGACCGGCACCACGCCGCAATCGCGTTCCCACATCAGGCAGGCCGCCCGGTTGAGCGCGTCGTCCAGACGGCAGGTGGCCACGTTCCGGCTCATCAGCTGTTCGACCCGCGACGTCATGCAGCACCTCCTTGCCGGGGAGACACAGCAAGTTCTTTGCCAGACCGCAGACCAGACCGCAGAGCGGATATCTGGAGTTGTCGCGGCCCGTCTCTTCCCATTGCCGCGTCTGCCATCCGGGATCCCATTCCCAAAAGTGGAAACGTCCCATCGGCAGACCAGGGCCCACGGCCTGGCAGGATACTTGCGAGGTTCCGCAGCGGATGCCAGCCGTGCGCACGACATGCCCCTTCTGCGCCGTGGGCTGCGGCCTCGTGCTCGACGTGGCGGGCACGAGCGTGCGCGCCACCTTCCCGGACCAGGGGCACCCCGTGTCGCGCGGCCAGCTGTGTGCCAAGGGCTGGAACGCGCACCGCTTCCTGGCCGCGAAGGATCGCGTGACGACGCCGCTCCTCCGGCGCAGAGACCGCCTCGAAGCGGTCTCCTGGGACACCGCGCTCGACGCCGCCGCCCGGGCCATCCGCGACGCGCAGGCCATCGCCGGTCCCCACGGGGTCGGCGTGATCTCGAGCGCACGCGCCACCAACGAGGACAACTACGCCGCCATGAAGTTCGCCCGGGCGGTGCTGGGCACGAACAACGTCGACCACTGCGCGCGCGTCTGCCACGCCCCGTCGGTGGCGGGACTGACGCGGACGCTCGGCTCGGGGGCGATGACCAACTCGATCGCCGACCTGGAGCAGGCGGACTGCCTGCTGGTGATCGGCTCGGACACCACCGAGAACCATCCCATCATCGGCGCACGGCTGCTCGCCGCCAAGGCCAGGGGCGCGCGCCTGATCGTCGTCGACCCGCGCCGCACGCGGCTGGCGCAGTTCGCGGACCTGCACCTGCAGCTCCGCCTCGGCACCGACATCCCGCTCGTGAACGGCATGCTGCACGCGATCTTCGCCAACGGGTGGGAAGACCGCGCCTACCTCCGGGCGCGCTGCGAGCACGAGGACGCGCTGCGCGCCGCGGTCGCGTCCTGCTCGCTCGACGACGCGGCGCGCATCACCGGGGTGCCGGCACGGGACCTCGCCCTCGCCGCCGAGTGGTACGCCACCACGCCGCGCGCGGCGCTGATCTACTGCCTGGGCGTCACCCAGCACGTGTGCGGCACCGAGAACGTGATCGCGCTGTCGAACCTCGCGCTCGCCACCGGCCACGTCGGCGTCGCCGGTGCCGGCATCAATCCCCTGCGCGGGCAGAACAACGTCCAGGGGGCATGCGACATGGGGGCGCTCCCGGACGTGCTTCCCGGCTATCAGCCGGTCGCCGACCCGCTGGTGCGGGCGCGCTTCGCCGCCGCCTGGGGCGTGCCGTCGCTGCCGGACCGCCCGGGGCTCACGTCGCTCGCCATGCAGCACGCCGCGCACGACGGCGCGCTCCGCTGCCTGCTCATCCTGGGCGAGGATCCGGTGGTCACCGACCCGGGGCAACACGAGGTCGCGCGCGCGCTCGAGGCGCTCGACGATCTGATCGTCATCGAGCTCTTCTTGACCGAGACGGCGAAGCTGGCCTCGATCGTGCTCCCCGCGGCCAGCTTCGCCGAGAAGGACGGGACGTTCACCTCGACCGAGCGCCGGGTACAGCGCGTGCGCCAGGCGGTCCCGCCTCCCGGGGAGGCGCGGCCGGACTGGCGCATCCTGGACGACCTCGCCGCCCGCCTGGGCCGGCCGCTCGGCTTCCGGTCCGCCGAAGGGGTGTTCGCCGAGGTGGCGGCGCTCGATCCGCAGTATCGGGGGATGTCGTACCAACGGCTCGAGACCGGCGGCCTGCAGTGGCCCTGCCCCGACGCGAACCACCCCGGCACCCCCGTCCTGCATGTCGACCGCTGTACGCGCGGGCGCGGGCGCCTCATGCCGGTCACGGACACGCTCCCCGCCGAGCTGCCCGACGGCGACTACCCGCTCCAGTTGACGACCTTCCGGCTCCACCACCAGTACGGCTCCGGCTCGATGACCCGGCGCGCCCCGCTCCTCGAGCGCGAGAACCCGCGCGGCATCCTGTGGATCCATCCGCGCGACGCGGCGGCCCGCCGGCTGGTGGACGGCATGCCCGTCCGCGTCCGCTCGCGACGCGGCGAAGTCACCACCCGGGCGGTGGTCTCCGCCGACGTGCCGCCGGGGGTGGTCGCGATGCCGTACCACTTCCACGAGGCGCCCGTGAATCTGCTCACCAACAATGCCCTCGACCCGATCGCGAAGATGCCCGAGCTGAAGGTGTGCGCCGTCAGCGTGGAGGCCGTGTGACCGGGGCCCTGCTCGGCAACCGCACGGGCATCGACACCATCCGCCGCGCGCTGGCGCGCGAGCGCAGGCTCTACGAGATCTGCGGCGAGGGCGCCGCGGCGGCGTGGACCGAGGCCGCCCCCACCACGCCCTTCGCCTGGGACCGCCCGCGCCCACTCGTCTCCGCCAAGCCGTTCTTCTTCCCGCCGCGCGAGCGCCTGCTCGCCTGGCGCGGAGACGACGTGCAGGCCGTCGAGTCCGCCCCCGATCCCTTCGCACTGATCGGGCTACACGCCTGCGACGCCACCGCGATCGCCTACCAGGACCGCTTCTTCGCGGCCGACCCCTGGTACCAGGCGCGGCGCGCGCGCGCCTTCCTGGTGGTCGTCGACTGCCTGGCCGCGTGTGCCGGCGGGTTCTGCCGCGACGTAGCCGCCGGTCCGTTCGCGCACGCGGGCTTCGATCTCTGTCTGACCCCGCTGCCCGACGGGCGGGTGCTGGTGCAGACGGGCAGCGAGGCCGGCGGGGCCCTGCTGGCCGCCGCCGGCATCCCGCCGGGCCGTGTCGCCGACGACGTGGTCCGCCTGCACGCAACGGCCGAAGCGCGCGCCGCGGCCACCTTCCCCGACCGCCCGTTCATCGCCCGCGCCATCGCGCGCATCGACGCGCGCACCATTCCGGACGCCGAGTGGCACGCGCCCGGGCCGGCGTGCTTCGCCTGCACCGGATGCACCAGCCTCTGCCCCACGTGCTCGTGCTTCACGGTCGTCGATGCGGCGGCTGACGACACCGGGGAACGGGGGCGCGAATGGGACAGCTGCCTCCTGGAGGGCTTTCAGCGCGAGGCCACCGGGCATCAGCCGGCGCCGCACGCCGGCGACCGCGTGCGCCGGTTCTGGACGCACAAGCTCGAGCATACGTTCGCACGCGCGTTCGGCCGGCTCGGCTGCGTCGGCTGCGGCCGCTGCGACGTGACCTGCCCGGGCAGCATCGGCGCGCTCAAGGTGCTGGCGGCGCTCGGAGACGGGTGACATGCACCCGCACCATCACCTCGTCCCGCAGTCGGCCGGCATCGTGGCGATCGAGCCCGAGTCGGCGGACACGCGCACCTTCACGCTGGCGCTCGCGCATCCGCTGCCCGCCTTCGACGCCGCCCGTCCGGGGCAGTTCGTCATGGTGTCGATCCCGGGGACGGGCGAGGCCGCGTTCACGCTGTCGAGCCTGCCGGCGGCGGGCGGGCAGGCCGGGCACGTGGTCGTCACCGTGCGGCGCGTCGGCACGCTCACGACAGCCCTGTTCGCGCGTCCCGTCGGCGCCCGGGTGGGCGTACGCGGCCCGTTCGGACGCGGCTTTCCGGGCGACGGCGCCGAACTGCCGACGCTCTACGTCGCCGGCGGGTGCGGCCTCGCGCCCCTCAAGGCCACCATCGACCAGCAGCTGTACGACCGCCGCCCCGACATGCCGCTCGCCATCGTCTACGGGGCACGAGAGCCGGAGACGCGCATCCACACGGCCGCGCTGGCGCGCTGGGCACGCACGCCGGGGGTCCGGGTCGTCGAGTGCGTCGAGCACGCCTCCGCCGGCTGGACGGGCCAGCGGGGCCTGCTGATCGAGTTCGTGACCGGGGCGGCGGACGCCATCGGGGCGCGGCGCGCGGCCAGCTGCGGCCCGCCGGCGATGCTCGCCCCGGTCGCCTACCGCTTGCGCCACGCCGGCCTGCGGGCCGAGGACATCTTCCTGGCGCTCGAGCGCCACATGCAGTGCGGCACCGGCGAGTGCGGGCACTGCTACGTCAACCACCGCTACGTGTGCCGCGACGGGCCGGTGTTCTCGCTCGCCGAGCTGGAGGAGCTGCCCGACGCGTTCGGCGATCCGGCCGACTCATGGAGCGCGTCGTGCCCGTGAGCCCGGTCCACACGACGATCACCAAGCCCCTGGCGCGTAATCCCGTGCGCCCCAACCTGACCGACTACCACGCCGAGCGGGCGGAGTTCTCGTGGCTGGCGGCGCGCGCGGCGCTAGAGGGGTTGCCCGGCGGTGCGGGCCTGAACATCGCCCATGAGGCCGTCGACCGCCACGCGTACGGCCCGCTGGCCACCAAGGTGGCCCTGCGCTGGCTCGGGAGCCATGGGGAGGTCCGCGACCTCACCTATGTCGCGCTCGCGGAGCTGACCAGCCGCTTCGCCAACGTCCTGGCCGGGCTCGGGGTCGCCCCCGGCGAGCGCGTCTACGCCCTCGCCGGGCGCATTCCGGCGCTGTACGTGGCGGCGCTCGGCACGGTGAAGCATCGCGCCGTCTTCTGCCCCCTCTTCTCCGCCTTCGGCCCGGAGCCCATCCGCATGCGGCTCACCATCGGCGAGGCCCGCGTGCTGGTCACGACCGAGGCCCTCTACCGGAAGAAGGTCGCGGCCGTGCGCGTACACCTGCCACACCTCGCGCACGTCATCCTGGTCGGCGAGGGCGAGACGCCGACCGCCGTCCCGGACACGGTGGACTACGCCACCCGGATGGCAGCGGTGAGCCCGCGCTACACCATCGCCCCGACGCGCCCCGACGATCCGGCCCTCCTCCACTTCACGAGCGGCACCACCGGCACCCCCAAGGGCGCGCTCCACGTCCACGAGGCCGTGGTCGCCCATCACGCGACCGGACGCCTGGCCCTCGACCTGCACCCCGACGACGTCTTCTGGTGTACCGCCGATCCGGGCTGGGTGACGGGCACGTCCTACGGCATCATCGCGCCGCTCACCATCGGCGTGACCACCATCGTCGACGAGGCCGAGTTCGACGTGGTGCGCTGGTACGACGTCCTCGAGCGCCAGCGGGTGACCGTGTGGTACACCGCGCCGACGGCGATCCGGCTGCTCATGAAGGCCGGCGCCGACCCGCTGCGCGGGCGGGACCTGTCCGCCCTGCGCTTCCTGGCCAGCGTCGGCGAGCCCCTGAACCCGGAAGCCGTCGTCTGGTCGCACGCGACGTTCGGCCTCCCCTTTCACGACAACTGGTGGCAGACGGAGACCGGCGGCATCATGATCGCCAACTTCTCCGCTCTCGACGTACAGCCGGGATCGATGGGCCGCCCGCTGCCGGGCATCGACGCGGCCGTCGTCCGGCGCGGCGACGACGGCCACGTCGAGGTGCTCGAGACCCCCGACACCGACGGCGAGCTGGCACTGCGGCCCGGCTGGCCGTCCATGTTCCGGGCCTACTGGAACGAGCCCGAGCGCTACCGGAAGTGCTTCGCCGACGGCTGGTACTTGACCGGCGACCTCGTCCGCCGCGACCGGGACGGCCGCTACTGGTTCGTCGGCCGCGCCGATGACGTGATCAAGACCTCCGGGCACCTGGTCGGACCGTTCGAGGTGGAGAGCGTGCTCATGGAGCACCCGGCGGTCGCCGAGGCCGGCGTCATCGGCAAGCCCGACCCGGTAGCGCTGGCCGTGCTGAAGGCGTTCGTGGTGCTGAAGCCCGGGCACGTCCCCGGCCCGGCGTTGCAACGGGACCTTCTCGCCCACGCCCGCCGGCGCCTCGGCGCCGTCATCGCCCCGAAAGAGATCGCCTTCGCCGACGCGCTGCCGCACACACGCAGTGGCAAGGTCATGCGCCGGCTCCTCCGCGCGCGCGAGCTCGGCCTCCCCGAGGGCGATCTCTCCACCCTCGAGTCCGCCTGACCGATGAGCACCGCCCTCCTTCGCGACATGCTCCGCATCCGCCGCTTCGAGGAGCGCGCCGCCGAGCTGTACACGCTCGGGCGCATCCGCGGCTTCCTGCACCTCTACATCGGCGAAGAGGCGGTCGCGGTCGGGACCATGGCGTGCCTCGGCCCCGACGATGCCATCGTGTCCACCTACCGCGAGCACGGCCATGCGCTCGCCCGCGGCCTGCCCGCCGCCGCGCTCATGGCCGAGCTGTACGGCAAGGCGACCGGGTGCAGCCGCGGCCGGGGCGGCTCGATGCACTTCTTCGACGCCGGCCGGCGCTTCTTCGGCGGCAACGCGATCGTCGCCGGCGGGCTGCCCCTGGCCGTCGGGCTGGCGCTCGCCGACACGCTCCAGCACCGCCGCGACCGCGTCACGGCGTGCTTCTTCGGCGACGGTGCGGTCGCCGAGGGCGAGTTCCACGAGGCGCTCAACCTCGCCGCCCTCTGGCGCCTGCCCGTACTGTTCGTATGCGAGAACAACCTCTACGCCATGGGCACCGCGCTCGCCCGCCATCAGGCGGAGACCGACATCGAGCGCAAGGCGGTCGCGTACGGCATGCGCGCCGCCCGGGTCGACGGCATGGATGTCCTCGCCGTCCGCGACACCGTCCGTGCCGCTGCCGACGCCATCCGTGCCGACCAGGCGCCGTATCTGGTCGAGGCGCGCACCTACCGCTTCCGCGCCCACTCGATGTACGATCCCGAGCTGTACCGCCCCAAGGCCGAGGTCGAGGAATGGAAGCAGCGCGATCCGATCCGCCTGCACGCCGACCGCCTGCGGGCGGGCGGCGCGCTGTCGGAGGCGACCTGGACGGCGGTCGACGCCGAGGTCACCGCCGAGATCGAGGCCGCGGTCGCGGCCGCCGAAGCAGCGCCCTGGGAGCCGGTCGAGGATCTGCTGCGCGACGTGCACACGCCGAGGGCCACGGCGTGACCCGCATGACGTACCGCGACGCCGTCCGCTCGGCGCTGCGCCACGCGCTCGCCACCGACGCACGCGTCTTCCTGATGGGCGAGGACGTCGGGCATTACGGCGGCGCGTACGCCGCCAGCCGGGGCCTGCTGGAGGAGTTCGGCCCGGAGCGCATCCGCGACACGCCGCTCTCCGAATCGGCGTTCGTCGGCGCCGGCATCGGCGCCGCGCTCGGCGGCATGCGGCCCATCGTCGAGATCATGACGGTCAACTTCAGCCTGCTCGCCCTCGACCAGATCGTGAACAACGCCGCCACGCTGCGCCACATGTCGGGCGGCCAACTGTCGGTGCCGCTGGTGGTCCGCATGGCGACCGGCGGCGGCCGGCAGCTGGCGGCGCAGCACTCGCACAGCCTGGAGGGATGGTACGCGCACATTCCCGGCATCACGGTCCTCGCGCCCGCGACGCCCGCCGATGCGCGCGGCATGCTGCTCGCCGCCCTGGGCGAGCCCGATCCGGTGTTCCTGTTCGAGCACGCGGCGCTCTATCCAACCGAGGGCGAGGTCGACGAGCAGGCAGGCGCCGCGGACATCACCCATGCCGCTGTGCGCCGGGCGGGGCGCGACGTGACCCTGACCGCGTACGGCGGCTCGGTGGCCAAGGCGCTGACCGCGGCCGAGACGCTCGCCGGAGGCGGCGTCGAGGCGGAGGTGATCGACCTGCGCGTGCTCCGCCCGCTCGACACCGCCACGGTGCTGGCGTCGGTGGCACGAACGCGGCGGGCCGTGATCGTCGACGAGGGCTGGCGCACCGGCAGCCTGGCCGCCGAGGTGAGTGCGCGCATCATGGAGGGCGGCTTCTACGATCTGGACGCGCCGGTCGCGCGCGTGTGTTCGGCGGAGGTGCCGATCCCGTACCCCAAACACCTGGAGGACGCCGCCCTGCCGCACCCCGACCGGATCGTGCAGGCCGTGCTGGAGCTGCTCCCGCGCCATGGCTGAGTTCACCATGCCGATCCTCGGCGCCGACATGGAGGCCGGCACGCTGGTCGCCTGGCGCAAGCACCCCGGCGACCACGTGGCACGCGGCGACATCCTGGCCGAGGTGGAGACCGACAAGGGGCTGATCGAGGTGGAGGTGTTCACCACCGGCACGCTCGAGCGCATCCTGATCGACGCGGGCGCGAAGGTGCCGGTGGGGACCGTGCTGGCGACCATCCGTGAGGATGCCGGGGCCGCCATCACGACGGAGCGCGCACGGGTCTCCCCCGCCGCGCGCCGGCGGGCGGAGGAATTGGGTGTCGATCCCGCCACGCTCGCCGGCACCGGGCCGGGAGGCGCCGTCACGCGCGAAGATGTCGAGCACGCCGCCCCGGCCGCGCCCCGGCCCCCGTCCGCGGCTCGCATGCGGCAGGCGATCGGCGCCGCCATGAGCCGCTCGAAGCGCGAGATCCCGCACTTCTATCTCGCCACCACGATCCCGCTCCGGCGCACCCTCGACTGGCTGGCACGCGAGAACGCCGCCCGCCCGGTCACCGAGCGCCTGCTGCCGGGCGTCGTGTTCCTGAAGGCGGTCGCCCTTGCGCTGCGCGAGTTCCCCGAACTGAACGCCCGCTGGACGGGGACCGGGGCGAGCCCGAGCCCCGGCATCCACGTCGGCACCGCCGTGGCGCTGCGCGGCGGCGGGCTGGTCGCGCCGGCCATCCACGACACCGACCGCGTGCCGCTCCGCGACCTGATGGTCCGGCTGCGCAACCTGGTCGCCCGCGCACGCGCCGGCACGCTGCGCAGCTCCGAGCTCTCCGACGGCACCATCACCGTCACCAGCCTGGGCGATCAGGGCGTGGAGCAGGTGACCGGCGTCATCTTCCCACCCCAGGTGGCGATCGTCGGCTTCGGCACCATCGTCGAGCGACCGTGGGTGGAGGGCGACCGGGTGGTGCCGGCGCCGGTGGTGACCGCGAGCCTGTCGGCCGATCACCGCGTCACCGACGGCCATCGGGCCGCGCGCTTCCTCGCCGCGGTGGCGCACCTGTTCCAGGACCCGGAGGCCCTCGCATGAGCCCGGACGCGGTGCGCGCTCTCGTCCTCGACATCCTCGGCACGATCGCGCCGGAAGCCGATCTGGCGACGCTCGCGCCGGCCGCGATCCTCCGTGCGGAGCTCGATCTCGACTCGATGGACTTCTTGAACTTCGTGATCGCGCTCCACGACCGGCTGGGGATCGACATCCCCGAGGCCGACTACCCGGCGCTCGCGACGCTCGCGGGCGCCGTCGACTATCTCACCCGCCACACGACCCAAGCACCGTAGGAGGCCCCCCATGCCCAGCCATCAGTTCTCCGCCCGTCTCGAATGGACCCACGGCGCGCCGGGCGTTGCCGCCAGCACGCATCGCGTGACCTTCGCCGGCCGCCCGGCGCTCGAGGTGTCGGCCGCGCCGCAGTACCGCGGCGACCCGAGCCGCCTGAATCCCGAAGAGCTGCTGGTGGCGTCCCTCGCCTCGTGCCAGCTCCTCACCTACCTGGCGCTCGCGCCGCGTGCCGGTGTCACCGTGCTCGCCTACCAGGACGAGCCCATCGGGACGCTCGCCATCGTCGAGCGCAAGATGCAGATCAGCGAGGTCGTGCTCCGCCCGCGCATCGTCGTCGACACAACCACCGATCTCGACAAGGCGCGGGCGCTGGTCGACACGGCGCACGACGGCTGCTTCATCGCCAATTCCGTACGGACCGCGGTCCGCATCGAGCCCGAGATCGTGCGCGACGGTGCGTAGGACTCATCCGAGCTTGTCCGTGACTTCAAGGAACGCGGTGATGGCTTCCCTGATCTGCCTCACCGGGTGCACCGGCTTTCCCACGGTCTCCGAGCGAGCAGCCCGCGCCGATGCTTCGGCGGTACAATCGCGCTACCGACCCGGGGACGCCACGCCAACGCTCCCCATCCTCACCACGGCATCACAGCTTGCGGACTACCTCGAGTTCGCCATCCTCGACAACCCGCTGGTGGAGGCCGCGTACTACGACTGGGTGGCGGCGGTAGAAAGGATCACACGCGCTCGGTCGCTGGCCGATCCGAGATTGACGTTCCAGAGCGACATCGCCGATTCGATCGGGGCACTATTGCCGGGGCTCATGATCGACCTGCCCGGACCCGGGAAGCTGCAGGCGGCGGGTGACGTGACGGCGGCCGAGAGTCAGGCCATGTACTTCCGCTTCGAGCGCGAGATTCTTCGCACCGCCGTCGCCGTCAAGACCGCGTACTACCGCCTGCACTTCCTCGATGAGACCGTCGGCGTCCAGCGCGAGACGCTCGGGCTGTTGGGCGACCTGGAGCAGCTCGCCCGGCAGCAGAACGCCGCCGGGAAGGTGACGCTCCAGGACGTTCTCCGTGCGCAGATCGCCCGCGATCAGCTGGAGACGCAACTCACGAACCTCGAGGACTCGCGCAGCACTCTTGCGGCAGAACTGAAGGGCGCTCTGGGGCTCGGGCCTAGCGACTCCGCCCCGCCGGTGCCCGCGACCTTCGAACCGACCGTGGGTGACCCGCGTCCGGATGTCCTTCTGGCAACCGCCCTGGCACGCAATCCCGAGCTCCGCGGGATGGAGGCGGACGTCCGGAAGGCCGAGGCGTCGCTGACCCTGGCCCGTACGTCTCGGGTCCCCGACTTCTCTCTCGGACTCCAGGCAGACCTCAAGACGTATCCGATCGTCGTCACGCCGGCAGCCGGATTCACGTTGCCCATCTGGCGCGACAAGATCGCGGCGGAGATCGCCGGCGCGCAAGCGAGCAAGCGTGCCGCGGAGGCGCGCCTTACGGCCGAGCAAGTGCAGATCGCAACCGAGTTGGTGGCGATGCTCTTTCTGTACCGCGAGGCTAGCCGCAACGAGACCCTGCTGAGCGACGCGCTCCTCCCCAAGGCCAGGCAATCCCTCGACGCCGCTCGGGCGGGGTACGTCACGGGACGGGCCGGGTTTCTCGACGTGATCGACGCCCAGCGGTCGCTTCTGGAATTTGCGCTGGCACGGGTTGAGGCGCGCTTGCAGCGCGAGCTGGCGCTCACATCGCTGTCGTTGGTCATCGCGGGCGTCCCGCCCGACGGCACCCCGACCGTCGACCCCCAGGAGAGTCGCCCATGAACCGCACGCTCAGCATGGTCACCCTCTCGACCGCCATCATCGGGGCCGTCGGGGGAAGCTACGTTCTCGGTCGTTCCACGTGCCGCCGAACGCCATGCGTCCATGACGCGTCCGCTGCATCTGAAGCGTCCGCTTCCTCGGAGGCGCTCCGACTCTCCGAGCACGCATTGGCAATGGCGAGTGTGGAGACCACGCCCGTAATCCGGCAAGAGCTCTCACGGACGCTGCGAGCGGTCGGCAAGATCCGATACAACGAATCATCGCTCGCCACCGTGACGGCCCGCGTCGACGGGTACGCCGAACGCCTGTTCGTCAACTTCACGGGCGTGGCGATCAAGGCGGGCGACCACCTCGTGGAGATCTACAGCCCCGAGCTGCTCGTCGCCCAACAAGAGCTGCTCATCGCCCAGAGCGGCCCGCGCGGGCAATCCGGGGCACTGGTGGAGATGGCCATACTCAAGCTCCGGCGCTGGGGCCTCACCCAGGATCAGATCAGGGCGCTGATCAACACCAAGAAGGTCACCGATCGCGTGACGCTCTACTCGCCCATCAACGGGACGGTCATCGAGAAATCGGTCGTCAAGAACAGCGCATTCAAAGCAGGCGATGCGCTCTACCGGGTTGCCAACCTCGACACCGTATGGGTGTACCTCGACATCTACGAGTACGACCTCGCGTGGGTCCGCTACGGCCAGCCGGTAGAGCTCACCGCCGAGGCGCTTCCCGGCCGTGTGTTCGCCGGCATGGTGACGTTCGTGGAGCCGATCGTCAGCGAGAACACTCGCACGGTCCGCGTCCCGGTGCACGTGGAGAACACGGATCACGACCTCAAGCCCGGGATGTTCGTCAGCGCCGTCATCACGTCGGCCCTGGGAAGCAACGGGCAGGCCGCCCCCACGGGCGTCGAGGGCAAGTTCTCGTGCCTGATGCACCCGCAGGTGCTGCGCGACGAACCAGGAACGTGTCCGATCTGCGACATGCCCTTGCAACAGATCCCCGGGTCGACGCTTGCCGCGCCCCGCGAGTCGGGCCCGCTCGCCGTCCCCGTGACCGCCGTGCTCGACAGCGGGACACGGCGGATCGTATACGTCGAGAAGTCCCGCGGGCTCTTCGAGCTGCGGGAGATCGTGGCGGGCCCGCGGACCGATGAGTTCGTCCCGGTGCTCCAAGGTCTCGTCGAGGGCGAGCGCGTCGTCACCCGCGGCGGGTTCCTCATCGACAGCCAGTTCCAGATCACCGGACGCCCGAGCCTGTTCTACCCAGGCGGTCTGATGGCCGGTTCCGCAGGCCACCAACACGGCGGGGCACCCCCATCCGACCCGTCACCCGCGGCTCCTGCGCCCCAGAGTCGACACGACACGCACTGACGAAGGCTTCCGATGGTCAACGCCGTCATTCGCTGGTGCCTCGAGAACACGTTCCTGATGATCCTCGCCACCGCGGCACTGTGCGTGGGCGGCTACGTCGCCCTCGTGCACACGCCGGTGGATGCGATCCCGGACATCGGCGAGAAGCAGGTCATCGTCTTCGCCGAATGGCCGGGGCGCAGCCCGCAGGACGTAGACGATCAGGTGACCTTCCCGCTCACCACCAGCCTGACCGGCACGCCAGGCGTGAAGACGATCCGTTCGATGTCGGGGTTCGGCTTCTCGATGGCCTTCCTCATCTTCAAAGACGACGTGGATTACTACTGGGCACGCTCGCGCGTGCTGGAGCGGATGAACGTCGCGCAGCAGCGGCTGCCTAACGGCGTCACGCCCGTGCTCGGGCCTGACGCCACGGCCCTGGGGCAGGTCTATTGGTACACGGTCGAGGGCGAGGGCTTCGACCTGGCCGAGCGGCGCTCGATCCAGGACTGGTACGTTCGCTACCAGCTCAATTCCGTCGAGGGGGTGAGCGAGGTCGCCAGTCTGGGTGGGTTCGTCAAGCAGTACCAGATCGACATCCACCCCGACAAACTCCGCGCCCACCGGGTCACGCTGATGGACGTGTACGAGACCGTCCGCAAGAGCAACATCGACGTGGGGGCCAAGGTCGTCGAGAGCAACGGGATCGAGTCCTTCATCCGGGGCGTCGGGTTCATCAAGACCGTCGAGGACCTGGAGCGCGTCGTCATCCGAGAGGAGGGCGGCACGCCGATCACCCTCCGCAGCGTCGCGACCGTGCAACTGGGCCCGGATTTCCGGCGCGGTGCGTTGGACAAGGCTGGCGTCGAGACCGTCGGCGGCGTGGTGCTCATGCGCTACGGCGAGAACCCACGCGAGGTGATGGAGCGCGTCAAGGCCAAGATCGCCCAGCTCGAGCCCGGCCTGCCGACCAAGACTCTCGCCGACGGCCGGATATCGAAAATCACGATTCGTCCCTTCTACGACCGCACCACGATCGTCAACGAAACCATCGGGACGCTGAAGGAAGCCCTCGCCGAGGAGGCACTGCTCGCGAGCATCGTCATCCTCGTCTTCCTGCTCCACCTGCGCACGACCACGACCGTGCTCGCTACGCTTCCTCTGACCGTTGCGCTCACGTTCATTCTGATGTGGCTGTTCGGCGTGGACAGCAACATCATGTCGCTGGCGGGCTTGGCCATCGCGATCGGCGACGTGGCCGACATGGGCATCATCATGTCGGAGAACATCTACCGCCGCATCGCCTCGGCGACCGACCAGGAGAAGCGCGAGAAGGGACACTTCGGGATCGTGTACGAGGGTGCGACGGAAGTCGGCGGCGCGATCATCACGGCCGTCTCGAACACGATCGTCTCCTTCATCCCGGTCTTCTTCCTCACCGGCCAGGAAGGCAAATTGTTCAAGCCCCTGGCGTTCACCAAGACGTTCGCCATCGGGTCATCGGTGGTGCTGGCGATCACGGTCGTTCCCTTCCTGTGCTACCTGCTGTTCAGGCCGGTCACGTGGCGGAGAACCACGACCGCCGCGATGGCCATTGGCATCGGCGTGCTCGCGACGTTCGCCACGCACGCGGCCTTCGTGTGGGGCCTGGCCAAGGGACACGGCGAGGGCTGGCTGCTCTCCGCTGCGGTCGGACTGGGCGTCGCCTTGTGCGCTGTCCGCATGGTCCACGAACGGTTCGTGCCGCTGGAGGAGAACCGTGTGTCACGGCTTGTTGCCAAGGCATACGTTCCGACGTTGGCCTGGATTCTCGGACACAAGTGGACATTCCTCCTTGGCCCAGCCCTGATCCTTTTCGTCGGCATGAGCGTCTGGCTGGGTCTGGGGACGACGATGTACCCGATCGAGATCGCCATCAACCTGTTCGCCCGCGCACCGGTCGAGTTCGACCAACTCCGGTGGCAGCGCGTGCGACACCAGGACGGCGGCGAACGCCTACGCGTCCTGTGGCGGCGACCCGATCCCACGGAGCGCGACGCCGAGACCGCCGCCGGGACCGTCGTCCTCCGCGAGGGCCGCATCCTGCCCGGCATCGGTCGCGAGTTCATGCCCCCGTTGGACGAAGGCTCGTTCCTCTACATGCCCTCACTCCTGCCGCAGGCCTCGCTCTCGCAGGCGATCCAGGTCAACAGCACGCAGGATCTCGCCATCGCCAGCGTGCCCGAGGTGGAGTCGGTCGTGGGCAAGATCGGCCGCGCCGACTCGGCCCTCGACCCCGCGCCCATCGGCATGATGGAGAGCATCATCATTCTGAAACCCCAGGAGCAGTGGCGTACGAAGGCCATTGAACGCGTCTTCTCCGGTTGGCCCGGGGTCGTCAGGACGCCGCTGTCGTGGATCTGGCCCGAGAAGCGGCGCATCGCCAAGTCGGAGGTTCTGGCAGAACTTCAAGAGAAGACCGCGATCCCCGGCGTGCTGCCCACCTTCCTTCAGCCCATCCAGACGCGCCTGGTGATGCTGCAGACCGGTTTCCGCGCCATGATGGGAGTCAAGATCTACGGCTCCGATCTCCGGCAGATCGAACGCATCGGCCTCCGGATCGAGCGGCTACTCCGCGAGGTGCCCGGCGCGACGGACATCGTCGCCGACCGCATCGTCGGCAAGCCCTACATCCAGATCGCGATCGATCGCGACCGCATCGGGCGCTACGGGGTCAACATCCGGGACGTACAGGACGTCATCGAAATGGCGTTGGGCGGCATGAACCTCATGGAGTCGGTCGAGGGCCGCGAGCGCTATCCCATCCGCATCCGCCTGGCACGCGACTTCCGCGAAGACAGCCTGGCGATCGAACGCATCAGCGTTCCCACGACGTCGGGAGCGCAGGTGCCCCTGGCACAACTCGCGACCATCACCACGGTCCTGGGGCCCCAGGAGATCAAGGGAGAGCGAGGGCTCCTCGTGGGCTACGTCACGATGAACACCCGCGATCGTGACGAGATCTCGGTCGTCACCGACGCCGAGGCCCTGCTCCAGCAGGCGATGAGGGACGGCCGCCTGGAGGTTCCCGCCGGCTACTACTGGGAGTGGTCGGGGCAGTTCGAGAACCAGGTGCGTGCGACGGCTCGCATGCGCATCCTGATCCCGGCCACCCTCGCCATCATGCTCCTGATGCTCTACCTGGGCTTCACGCGCTGGTGGATCGCACCGTTGATCTTTGTCGGCGTCCTGGTCTCGGCCTCGGGCGGCTTCATCATGCTTGCCCTCTGGGGCGCGAACCTCTCGGTGGCGGTGTGGGTCGGGTTCCTGGTGCTCTTCGGCGTCGTGGACGACGACGGTGTGGTCATCTCCACGTACCTGGAACGAGTCTTCAAGGATCGCGAGTTCACGTCCGTCGCCGAGATCCGCGCGGCCGTGGTGGAGGCGGGCCTCCTGCGTATCCGCCCGTGCCTCATGACCATCGCGACCACCGTCTTCGGTCTCATGCCGATCTTCTGGGCCACCGGCCGTGGCTCGGATGTGATGCAGCCGATGGCCATCCCCTCGGTCGGCGGCATGGCTGTGAGCCTGGTCACGCTGTTCATCGTCCCGTGCGTCTTCTGCGCGGTCGAGGAGTGGAAGTGGAAGCGGGCGATGGGTCATCACGGAGCCGCGGCGTAGCCGCCGCACCGAATGCCCGTAACCAGCTGGGCTATGCGGGGTCCGTGACCATGCCGGGTGTCGCCGGCCCATCGCCCCGGGGCCGCTCCGCGCAGAAGCACGATGGGCGGCGATGGTGTTCGGTCCGATAGACGCGCAGGAGTTCCTGCACCAGACGGGTCGGATCCGAGTCGTAGACCACGCGCGCCCCGGTGTCCTTGGCGCAGGCGCCCAGGATGTCGCGCACCATGTCGCTGATGCCTCCGGTGCCCGTGAGGACGCCGATCAGCTTTCCCTCGTCGTAGGAGATGGCGAGCTCCCCCAGCGTGCCGCTGCGCCCCCCGACGATCACGACGATGTCGGAGCTGCGGATGTTGACCACCTCCCGGCCCATGAGGCCGCTCCCGGTGAAGATCAGCACGTCGTGGAACTCGGTCGGCGAGCCGTATTTGTACAGGTGCTCGTCGAGGCTGAGCCCTGGCGAGATGCCGACCACGAACCCGCCTTCCTCCTTGGCGCCGCACGCGGACGCGAGCGGCAGGCCCGGGCACGCGCCGGTGATGAGGATACAATCGCTCCGGGCGATCGCCCGCCCCAAGGCGTGCGCCTTGTCGAGCACGTCACGCGTCATCACGCCGGTCGCCCCACCCATCACTCCGATCTTGAGGCGCAGGTGCCCCTGGCGCGGCGACGTCGCGACGGGTGTCTCCGGTTCTGCTGCAGCAGGACGCTTCTCGTCAGCCATGGTCGTGGCCTCCGTTCGATGGTCGGTCACCTCGCGCATCGCTGATCCTTCAGCTGAACTTCCCTGGCGTACGCGTCCGCAATCGCCCGATGCTGCTCCGGGGTCGGGGCGCTCTTGATGGTTTCTACCGTGAGCTTCGCCGTCACTGCGATCCTCATGAGAGTCTTCCTGCGACGGCTTCGTGTGTCTGGCCCTTCACGCCGCGGGCGATGTACGCAGTCCCCAAAAGGTGTTCCTCCACCTCGAGCGTAGCCAGCAGCCGTTGGAGCTCGTTCCAGGGGCGGTCCAGCCCCTCGACGTTCGTGATGGCGGGAAGCGAGTAGGCGAGTGTCACCGGATTCAGCAGCAGACCCAACCACCCACGCGACCGCTTGGCGCCCGCAGCGACGAATCTTCCTCCAGGGCGGAGTGCCTCGACGGCCGCCCGCACGGCCACCGCCGAGGTCATGATGTCGTGGGTGTAGAAGCACAGGACCCCGCCGACGGACTCCCGCTCGAGGGGCACCTCCTCCGCGTTGGCCTCGACGAGCGTAACGTTGGTCCAGCCATGGCCGGTGATCCGTGCCCGCGCCCGCGCGAGCATGTCCGGGCTCACATCGACACCCCAGATCCGTCCTCGCGGGCCGACCGCCTCCTCGAGCAGGGGGAAGCTCAGCCCGGTGCCGCAGCCGAAGTCGAGCACCGCGTCGCCGGGACAGAGCCTGAGCTTGTGCACCGCCGTGGCACGCAGCCGCGCCGTTGCACGCTCGATCAGGTCGTACGCTGCCGCGTTCCGTCGGTATTTCCGCTTCACTTCCTCGACGTTCATCGCCTTCGTCCCTCCGGCTCGGTCGGTCGAGACGCCTGCTCTCCTCGCACCATCGACACGGTCGCCTCTGCGGCAACCGCGCCCGCACGTCGCACGAGCTTGCGCCCCTCGAGAACCACCAGTGGCACCGACCCCAGGCCGATCCACGCGATGCACTGCCGGAGCGAGATCGGCTCGGTGCCGAAGAGGCGCTCGAAGACCGGCGCGTGATGGATCACGAGCTGCAGCCCGAAGCTCGCCAGGACGATCACGAAGAGCCGCATGTTCGAGAGGAGTCCCACCTCCCACACCGTGCGCGTGTCGCTCCGCGCCCCGAAGGACCGGAAGAGCTCGGCGATCACCAGCACGGAGAAGCAGGCGTTGCGTGCGCTCACCACGTTCCGGTCGATGCGGAACTCGTAGCCGAAGGCCACGAGCGCGACGGCGGCGGTGAGGACGCCGGTGAGCGCCAGCCGTCCGAGGAAGGCGCGGTCCAGGAGCTGCGCGTCGGGACGCCGCGGCGGGCGGGACAGGACGCCGGGGTCGATCGGATCGGTCGCGAGCGCGAGCGCCGGCAGGCCATCGGTCACGAGGTTGATCCACAGGAGCTGTATCGGGAGGAGGGGCAGCGGCCAGCCGATCAGGACGGCCATCAGCATCACGGTCAGCTCGCCGGCGTTCCCCGCGAGCAGATAGGCGAGGGTCTTGCTGATGTTGTCGTAGATGCCCCGGCCTTCCTCCACCGCCGCGACGATCGAGGCGAAGTTGTCGTCGGTGATCACCATGTCGGCCGCCTCCTTGGTGACCTCCGTGCCGGCGATCCCCATGGCGATGCCGATGGAGGCTTCCTTGAGAGCGGGCGCGTCGTTCACGCCGTCGCCCGTCATCGCGACCACGGCCCCCCGCGCCTTCCAGGCGCGGACGATCCGCAGCTTGTGCTCGGCCGTCACGCGCGCGTACACCGCCGCGCGCGTCACCCGCTGGCCAAGCGCCGCGTCGTCGAGCGCGTCGAGCTCGTGCCCGACGATGACCTCGTCGCCCCGCTCGAGGATGCCCAGCTCGCGGGCGATGGCGCGGGCCGTGTCCGGGTGGTCGCCGGTGATCATCACGGTCCGGATGCCGGCGCGCCTGCACTTCCGGACCGCCTCGCGGGCCTCGGCGCGCGGCGGATCCTGCAGACCTACGAGCCCGAGGAACGTGAGGTCGCGTTCGACGTCCTCGTCCCGTGGCCGGTCGGCCCCCGGCGCCGGGAACCCGTCGAGCGGCCGCTCGGCCAGGGCCAGGACGCGGAGGGCGTCGTTCGCCATGAGCGCGTTCGCCTCGAGCATACGGGCGCGCTCACTCTCGCCGAGCGCCGCACGCCCCTGGGCGGTGAGCATCGTCGCACAGCGCCCAAGGATCACCTCCGGAGCCCCCTTCACGAACGCCCAGGGCCCCCCGTCCCGGCGGCGGATGACGGTCATGCGCTTGCGGTCGGAGTCGAACGGGATCGCGCTCAGTCGGGGCATGGCAGCTTCGACCGCGGCGCGCGTGATGCCGGCCTTCGCGGCCACGACGAGGAGCGCGCCCTCGGTGGGGTCGCCGACCACGCCCGGTCTCCCGTCCCGGTGCGTGATCTCGGCGTCGTTGCAGGCGGCCGCCGCCTGCAGGAGCGCCCGCAGGACCGCATCCGCCGACGGGTGGGCCTCCGCCCCGTCCGTGAAGATCGCTCCATCGGTGGCGTACCCCTCACCGCCCACCGTGAAAATGCGCTCGCCGGTGACCAGCTTGCGGGCGGTCATCTCGCCGACGGTCAGGGTGCCGGTCTTGTCGGTGCAGATGACCTGGGCGCAGCCGAGGGTCTCGACCGACGGCAGCCGGCGCACCAAGGCGTTGCGGCGCACCATGCGCGACACCCCGAGGGCGAGAGCGACGGTTACGATCGCCGGTAGACCCTCCGGGATCGCCGCCACGGCCAGGCTGACCGCCCCGAGGAACAGCTCTCCGAACGCGATGCCGCGCAGCGTGCCGAGCAGGAACACGACCACGACGATGCCCGCGCACGCCCAGAGGAGACGACGCGCGACCTGGTCGAGCCTGCGCTGGAGCGGAGTCTCGCCGCTCGACGCCGTCTCGAGGAGGGTTGCGATGTGGCCCACCTCGGTCGCCATGCCGGTCGCCACCACGACCGCCCGACCGGAGCCGCCCGCCACGCTGGTGCCGAGGAACACCATGTTCCTGCGGTCGGCGAGAGGCGTCTCGGGCGCGTACACCCCCGCGTGCTTCTCCACCGGCTCGGACTCGCCCGTGAGCGGCGCCTCGCCGGTGCGGAGCGCACTCGCCTGGACCAAGCGGGCGTCTGCCGCCACCAGGTCACCCGCCTCGAGCAGCAACAGGTCCCCGCGCACGACCTCGGCCGCCGGCACGATCACCGACTGACCGCCGCGCACCACGCGGGCCCGCGGTGCAGCCAACCGGGCGAGCGCCGCGACCGCCCGCTCGGCACGGTACTCCTGCGCGAAGCCGATGATCGCATTCAGGACGACGATCGCGATGATCGCGACCCCATCCACGAGCTCCCCCAGCAGTCCCGACACCACGGCCGCCCCGATCAGGACCCAGATGACGAGGCTGCGGAACTGCCCCGCGAGGATGCCCCACGGAGACGGCGCCTCGCCCCTGCGCAGCTCGTTGGTACCCTCCTGGAAAAGCCGGGCCTGCGCCTCCTCCGGCCCGAGCCCCCGGGTGACATCGGTCCCGAGCGTCGCCCCGATCTCCGTTACCGGCGTAACATGCCAGCGCGTCAAGGCCTCACCTCCACCAGCGTCATCATGCCAGACTCTGCGTGCTCCAGGATGTGACAGTGCAGCATCCAACGACCTTCGTCCTGCGGGACCATGCCCACATCTCCCGCGACCAGCCCCCGCCTCATCGTTCCGCCCCGCTGATCTCCCGCATGAGCTCGAGCTCCTGAGGCGACAGCGCCGGGAGGTGTCGGACGAACAGCACGAGCTTCCAGTTGTCCTCGTCCGCGCCACCCCATCCCGGAATCCCGGTGAAGCGAATGCCGTTCTTGATGATGTACATGAGCTCCCCGTCCGAGAGCTGCTGCGTATCCTCCGCGCGCAGGTCGGGAGCCGGGGGATAGAGGCCCTCGTTGATCATCGTCTTCCCGCTTCCGTCGTTGGCGTGGCAGAGCGCGCAGTGGTCGGCGAAGTGATCGCGCGCCTCGGCGATGTTGAGGGGCGTCGGCTCGAGAGGATTCGTGAGCCCCTTCGCGTCCGCTGGCGTCGCGAGTCGCCGCGCGTTCCTGGCCAGGAAGGCGACCGTCATCATTCAGGCTCATCTCGTGCTGTCAAGTCACGAAGCCTCCCCGCGCGGCGCGTTCGAAGCTGAGCATCGTCGAGCGGGTTGCGGCGCCGGGAGCCCATGTCGCTTGCGCACCTTCCGTCGCCGGCAGCTCACCGTCCCGCTCCGTACCGCTCCGGCGCCTGCACGAACCGCCGCAGGCACTCCTGCGAGCAGAAGGCACGCTCCTCGCCGCCGACCGACAGGCGCGCCGCCACCTCGGCCGCGTCGATCTCCATCCCGCACACCGGGTCCACCAGGCGTCTGGGCTTCTGCCCGGTCGTGGCCACGACCTCGAACAGCTCGAGCTCCTCGGTCAGACCGCGGAGCCGTCGCCTTCCGAGCGGCACGAACTCGACGTCCGCCAGGGTGCCCGCCTCCGTCCGCACCGCGGCCGTCACCAGCACCTGGTGTCGCCCCGCCTCGTGCGCCAGCCGCGCCGCGACGTTCACGGTGGCCCCGACGTAGTCGCCTTCGCGGTACAGCACCTGGCCCCAGTGCACGCCGCTGCGCACCGCCGGGAACTGGGGCTCTGCCGCCGCGCGCCACTCGATCTCGAGCGCGCAGGCGACCGCCGCCCGCGGCGCCGGAAAGAGCAGCATGAAGGCGTCCCCGATCTGTTTGCCGACGCGCCCGTCGCAGCGGTTCGCGGCTTCGCGCACCAGGCGCGAGAAGCGCTCCAGGACCTGCGCCGCGGCCTCATCCCCCATCGCCTCGACGAGCGGCGTGAAGCTCGACAGGTCGACGAACACGATCGCGACCTGCAGCTGGCCCGGCACATCGGGCTTCGGGAGCAGACCCGCCTCCTCCTGCAGGTGCATCACCGCGTCTTCCCGCACCGCCCGCTCCAGACCTCGTTGGTGGAAGTACAGAATCAGCGGCTCGACCAGCGGGGCCGTGCGGACGCGGGCCGCATCGGAGGCCGCCACGAGCTCCTGCCCGGACAGCCCCTGCGCTTTCAGGCGCTCGTGGACGTAGAAGTGGAACAGTCGCACCTCCGCGTCCGCCACCCGCCCCAGCGCGTCGGCATACACCCGGGCGAGCTGCACCAGGGCGTCCTCCGGAAAGCCGGCTTCGAGGGCCACCCTCACCGCCCGCAGCAGCTGCAGGTCGTAGTCGTCGAGCGGCTCCCCCTGCTCGCCCAGCCCCGACGCGCTCCAGAACCGCCTGAACGCCTCCGGGTCGTGCCCGAGCATCTCCGTCGCCTCGTGCAGGGGACGCGCCGGCCGCACGCCGCTCGGTGACATCGTCTCCACGCTGTGGGCGAGGAAGCCCTGCTCGCGATCCGCCCGCGCGATGGCGTCCAGGGTGATCCCCCGCCGCAGCAAGAGCTGGATCAGCCGCGTCCGCTGCACATCGTCCCACCCGAGCTCCCCGTCTCCCGTGGGGTCGATGAGCCCGAGCGCGCGCCACTCGGCAAGGCGCTCTACGCGCTCCCCGCTGCGCTGGGCCAGCTCGTGCAGCGTCAGCCGGTCACGCATCGCCTGCTCTGTACCACCAGCGTCGGTACTCGCCTACTCCCACCAGGCGAAGAGCGCCGCGGGCACCGTCGCGGTGCGGCGCACGACAATGCAACGAGAAACGACTTGCCGATGACCAGCCCGCCAGACTCGTCGCGCCGCCGCGTCAGCGCCGAGGACGCCCCTTCTTCGAGCGGGCCTTGAATGCCCGCAGGAACTCGCGGTCCTTCGGCCTGCCGGCCGCTTCCTTCGCGCGCAGCAGGCGCGAGAGGCGCCCGACTCGCACGACCGCGTCGCCGAGCTTGAATTCGACGGCATCCTTGGCGAGGTCATCGTACCGCGCGCCCGTGATCGCCAGCATGAGATCGATTTGCGTGCCGGCCGTGTTGCGTGCCGTCAGCGTGGCCTCACGTCGCACCACGGCCGCGAGCGCTTCGTCGTCGTCGAGATCGACGAACGGCTCCCCGCCGGCCGCGAAGCTGAAGCCGATGCGATCGAGCGCGGCGAGGGCAGCGCGCAGGACGGCGACATCGGGCCGCAGCAGCACGTCGAGGTCGAGGGTGAAGACCGCTTCGGACGGATCCCGCGCATAGAAGTTGATGCCACCCACACCCACGACGGCGAACTCGGTGCCTGCGCGCGCCAGAGCGGAGAGGGCAGCGGCGAAGTCGCTATCGCCCGCCGACACGTCGGGCCTTCTTCAGCTCGCGGAGGAACCTGAGGTACTGCCACATGGCGCGCACCACCCAGGTCTTGTCGGTCCCCGGGGCGTTCTCGGGGCGACCCTCGATCTCACGGGCGACGCGGCCGAGGGAGGCGTCCATGCGCATCCCCATACCCTGCAACGGGCTGGCGTGGTACCGGCGGCCCAACGGCGTGCAGGGTGTGCCAGTGGCGCACCTCGAAGGACGTGCGGCCGGGCCGAGTCACGGGCGAGGGTGCACCACCAACACGTCGCAGCGCACGGCACGCACGACCGCCTCCGCCACGCTCCCGAGCAGCACCCGGGCAAGGCCGGACCGTCCGTGCGAGCCGAGCACCAGCAGATCGGGGCGGCGCTGGAACGCCGTGTCGAGAATCACCCGCCGTGCGTCCCCGCGCCGGAGGATGGTCGTCCGGCCGACCGCCACATCGGGGAACGACGCCAGGAACTTCCGTAGCGCCGCCCGGACCTGTCGCTTGCTGTCGAGCTGCAGCCGCCGCACCTCGGCGTCGGAGAAGCCGGCACGCCGGATGGCGCTTTCGGGAATGGTTCCGTGCGCGTGCACGAGCTCCATCGTGTGGGGTGCCGGCGCGCTCACCCGCAGCGCCAGCTCGGCCGCCTGACGCGAGATGTCCGACAGGTCCACCGCGATGAGCGGCCGCACGTACGGTCCGGCCGGGGGCCGGGCGACGATGAGCAGGGACGTCGACCCCGCCCGCAGCGCGCGCTCCGCCGTCGACCCCAGCAGCAACTCGCGCACGGTGCGTGCGCCATGCCGGCCGAGGACGATCAGCTCCGCCCGATGGTGCCGCGCACGCCGGGCGATCTCGACGTGGGGCCTGCCCTCGACCACGCTGGTGAAGACGTCCACGTCGCGGCAGCGCGCCTTGATGGCGGCCCGGGCAGTAGTCGCGAGGTCGCGGAGTGTCCGCTCGGCCGCGGCCCGTACCGCCGGCCGACGCTCGGGAGCCAGCCCCGGGGCCAGCACGTGGAGGATGGTCACCTCGGTCCCTGGGCTCAGGGGAAGCCGGACCGCACGCGCCACCGCCTGCTCAGCGCCGCGCGAGAAGTCGGTTGCCACCAGCACATTGCCGAGCGGTCGAGCGTTCTTCATGATGCGAGGAGCGTAGCAAGCGGGTTGCCAGTAGGCCACATGAGCGCACGAACAGGCCCCGATTCCCATTCCTGAGACAAGCCATCGTCCCGTGTCGCAGGAACGCGACGCATGCACGCGATCCGTCGGTCACGAATGGGCATGAGCCTTGCTCCACCACATTCCATGCACGGACACCGGATGCTCGTGGTCGCGACCCTCTTCCTTCCGATCGTCCTCACCCCGTCTGTTCGGGCTGCGGGAACGGAGCACCCCAGCAAAGCGACCTACGTGCAGTATTGCGGCGCCTGCCATGGCCCGGCCGGAAAGGGCGACGGGATCGCCGGCACCTTCATGACCACGAAGCCGACGGATCTCACCACCATCGCCCAGCGCAACGGCGGGACGTTCCCGTTCATGCGCGTGATGCAGTACATCGACGGCACCGAGAGCGTGCGCGCCCACGGCGATCCAGACATGCCGGTCTGGGGCGAGGTCTTTCGCGCCCAGTCGACCTGGGACGCCACCCGCCGTACCGAGGTGCGTGGCAAGCTGCTGGTCATCACCGACTACCTGTCGTCGATTCAGGTGAAGTGACATGGACACTCCCGACATGACCGTCAGCGGCTGGATGCACGCCCCCGTCCACACCGTCGCACCGCAGGACTCGATCGAGCACGCGCGGGAGGTCTGCGAGCGCTTCCGCATCAACCAGCTCCCCGTCGTCCAGGACGGGACGCTGGTCGGGATCATCACCGACCGCGACCTGCGCGATGCCTTCCCGAGCATCGCCGAGGAAGTAGAACATCCGGCACGGGCCCACCGGGCGACCACCTCGACCGCGGTCGCCGACGTGATGACGGGCACCGTCCTGACCGTCGGCAGCAGCGAAGACATCGAGCACGCCGCGGCGGTCATGCGCCGTGAACGCATCGGGGCCCTACCCGTCGAGCACGACGGGCGGCTGGTGGGCATTCTCACCCGCAGCGACCTGCTCAACGCGCTCTGTGCGCTCGCCACCAGGGTGCGGGCGGGCGCTGGCGCACGGGCTCCGCGCAACCCGGCCGGCTGAGCCGCGCCGCTCTGCACGTCGGCGCCGTGGCGCGCTCCGTCTCCTTATGATCGATTCCACCAGCACTCGGGAGCACATGGTCCGCACACAGATCGCCGCCCGGGGCGTGCGCGATCCCAGGATACTGGAGGCCATGCGGACCGTCCCGCGCGAGGCCTTCCTGCCGCCCGAGCTCGCCGAATTCGCCTACGAGGACCATCCGCTCCCGATCGCGGAGGGGCAGACGATCTCGCAGCCCTACATCGTCGCCCTCATGACGGCCGCCCTGCAGCTCGAACCCCGCGATCGGGTGCTCGAGATCGGCACCGGGTCGGGGTACGCCGCCGCCATCCTCGGGCGCGTCGCGCACGAGGTGTACACCATCGAGCGCCACGGGGCACTGGCCGACCTCGCCACAGCCCGGCTGCGGACCCTCGGGCTCGACAACGTGCACGTGCTGCACGGCGACGGCACGCTCGGCTGGCACGAACATGCCCCCTACGACGCCATCGTGGTGACGGCCGGCGGCCCCGAGATTCCCGAGGCGTTGCTGGCCCAGCTTGCCGTGGGAGGCCGACTCGTCATCCCGATCGGCGAGGAGAAGACCCTGCAACAGCTCGTGCGCGTCACCCGCGAGGCGGACGGCAGCCTGCGCCGCGAGAGCCTGGGCGACGTGCGCTTCGTGCCGCTCATCGGCGCGCAGGGCTGGGCGGAGGAGGAGTGGACCGGCCGGCGCCCGGAGCGCGCGAGCGCGTCCCCGACCGTCGCGCACCTGCTCCGCGAAACGGCCGAGCCCATCACCGACCGGATCTCCGGCCTCGACGTGGGGTCGCTCCTGGAGCGGATCGGGGACGCGCGCGTGGTGTTGATCGGCGAGGCATCGCACGGGACCTCCGAGTTCTACGCGCTCCGGGCCCACATCACGCAGGCCTTGATCCGCTCACGCGGCTTCACCATCGTCGCCGCCGAGGCCGACTGGCCCGATGCGGCGCGCATCCACCGCTACGTGCGGGGGCTGCCTGCCCTGCCGCCACCCGTCTGGCGGGCATTCGCGCGCTTCCCGACCTGGATGTGGCGCAACCACGACGTGCTCCCGTTCGTCGAGTGGCTGCGCGAATGGAACGTCGCCCACGCCCCGGTCGGGTTCTACGGGCTCGATCTCTACAGCATGTACCGCTCGATCGCCCGGGTGCTCGAGTATCTCGACCGCGTCGACCCCGCGGTCGCGCGCACGGCGCGCGAACGCTACGGCTGTCTCACGCCCTGGGAAGGCGATCCCGCCACCTACGGCCGGGCCGCCGTCACGGGACAGTACCGGGTGTGCGAGCAGGAAGCGGTCGCCATGCTGCAGGACCTGCTCACGCGCGAGCTCGTGTACGCCGCGGCCGACGGCGAAGGCTTCCTGGACGCGGCCGGCAATGCGCGCGTGGTCGCCGACGCGGAACGCTACTACCGCGCCATGTACTACGCCGGGTCCGCATCCTGGAACCTGCGCGACACGCACATGTTCGAAACCCTGGAGGCCCTCTTGCGCTTCCACGGCCCGCAGGCGAAGGCCGTCCTCTGGGAGCACAACTCGCACCTGGGCGACGCGGCCGCCACCGAGATGGGCGTGCGCGGCGAGATCAACGTCGGCCATCTGTGCCGGCAGGCGTTCGGCGAGCGCGCCTATCTCATCGGCTGCGGGACCGACCACGGCACGGTAGCGGCCGCGCACGCCTGGGACGGACCGATGGCCGTGATGAACGTCCGCCCCGCCCATCCACAAAGCTACGAGCGGCTCTGCCACGACAGCGGCGTGCCCGCCTTCTTCCTGCCCCTGCGCACACCGGCCCGCGCGGCGGTGCGCGACGAGCTGGCATCGCCGCGGCTCGAGCGCGCCATCGGCGTCGTCTACCGGCCGGACACCGAGCTGCAGAGCCACTACTTCCACGCCGTCCTACCGCAGCAGTTCGACGAGTACATCTGGTTCGACGAGACCCGCGCCGTGCGCCCGGTGACCGACGCCGAGGCCCGCGGCCTCGCCCGCGTCCACCCCTTCGCGCCGTACGGGCCGCCGTGACGGTCACCCGCACCGGCGGCAGACCGTCCCGAGAGTGCGAACGGTATTCCGGAAATTGCATCGCCCGAACCCGTTTGGCCTGGTCGGACAGTGGTGGCGCGATGGCACGGCGGCTGCTTATCCCCCTCATGCCTTCCTCCAAAGGTCTGATCCGCAGCCTCACCCGCGGTGGTACCGCGAGCGGCAGACAGCACCCTGCCGAGCGACGCCAGGGCCGCCTGGCCGAGCCCGCCGCCTGCGAGCGCTGCGGCGCGATCTTCCGGCATCGGGTCTGGCGGCGCGGGCGCGCCCCCAGTCACGCCTTCCTGACCACGGTCAAATGGGTCGTATGTCCCGCCTGCCGGCAGGTCGGGGCCGAGGAGTTTTTGGGGCGCGTGCTCGTGCGCGGCGAGCCGGTGCAGGCGCAGGACGCCCTCGTGCGCCGACGTATCGAGAATGTCGCGGCCCGGGCACGTGCCAAGCAGCCCGAGCGGCGGGTGGTCTCGGTCGAGCGTCGCGGTAATACGTTGGAGGTCCTCACCACCTCCCAGAAGCTCGCCCACCGCATCGTCCACGCCCTGCAGCGCCTGCTCGGCGGGCAGCCGAGGTACCGCTGGTCCGACGACGGCAGCCTGTACGCCACCCTCGACTGTCGCTAGTAGGCCACCCGCCCCTCCAGCGTTCCGGCCTCCGTGCGCACCACCATCAGGCGGGACATGCACGGCATGCAGTACACGCGGTCGCCCGGCCGCAGCTCGCGCGTCGAGCGGATGACCACCTTGCAGACGGGGCAGATGACCTCGTTCGGCGCCAGCGCGTCGCCGGCACCACGCCACTTGCGGTAGAAGCGGCGGTATTTCTTCGGCACCTCGTCGAAGCCGGTGTCCTCCAGGACGTAGCGCTGCCGCGGCCGCGCATCGTCCGAGGCGTCGGCGGGACGCGCCATCGGGTCGGTCACAGGGCGAATCCCAGGCGTTCGACCGACCCGAGGTACATGCGCCCGAGCCGGTCCTGGTCGGTGCGCTCGAGGCCGATCAGCCGTGCCGTCTCCTCGAGCGCGTCCAGGACGAGAGGGTCGAGCTCCTTTTTCGTCTGCCCGAGGCGCGCCCGGATGTGCGGCGCGCTGGCGAGCCGGCGGCCGAGCTCGTTCTCGCCGAACCCGATGTGCCGGCGCTCGTCCTTGATGACGCCGCGCAGGATCTCGCCCGTCACCGGGTCGGCGTCCTGGGCGTGGTGGTGGAAGACGGCGAACTCGAGGGCCTCGAGGATGACGTTCTGGGCGAAGATCGCGGCTTCCCAATCCTTGCCCGCCACCAGCTCGAGCAGCCGGCGGCGGAAGAGGAGCAGGCTCCGGCTGGCGCGCCGTTCGACCTCGAGCTCCGGCTCGCGCACGCCGAGCTCGCGCAGCCGGTGGTAGAACACCTCGAGGTGGCGACCCTCGTCCGCCACCTGCGTGGACAGGAACACCTTCGCCAGGCGTCCGGGCGCGATCGCGATCAGCCCGCTCGCCCCTTCGAGTGCCGCGGTCTCGCCCACGCAGTAGTTGCACAACACCGTGATCAGCCGGTCGCGCCCGGGCCCGACCGCCGGCGGCACGTCGACCGTCTCCGGGCGCCGGCCCCAGGCGGTGCCCGACAGGTAGCCCTCCACGGCCTGGAACCAGAACTCGAAGGAGTGCACCTCTTCGTAGAACTGCTCCGGCGCCAGGTCGTGGATGTCCGCCGCCATGCGGACCCCTCAGGGGCGGTCCGGGCTTTGATAGTTGATGCCGATGCGCCCGAGACGGGTCTTGAACTCGTTCAGCACCGCGTCGGCGAGCAGGTGCTCCATCTCGGCGGTGCCGAGCTCGGCCAGGTCCACCCCCTGATACGCGCTGTGCACGCGCGGCTGGCCGATGCGGTCGAGCTCCGCCAGGGCCTGCGTGTTCCGGAAGGCGTCGGCGAAGGTGGCGAGCATGAAGTACGACATGTCCTTCTGCATCTTCTCGACGGCGAGCCGTTTCTCCGGGTGCTCCTTGATGAGCGAGCCGATGCGGTTCTCGCCGAACCCCACGTGGCGGCGCTCGTCGGCGATCGTCCCGGCCAGCGTGTGCGCGAACTTGGGATTCGCCTCCTGGTTCATGGCGTACATCATCTCGAAGACGCTGAACGCCATCCCCTCGAGCACGATGTTCTGCCCGACCACGCCGGCCACAAAGTCCTTCTGGTCGACCTTCTCGAGCAGGATCTCGGCGAAGCGCACCAGGTTCCGGTTGGCATGCGTCCGGATCACGTCGTCCAGCTCCGCCCTCTTGACGCCCAGGTCGTAGAGCCGGTGCGTGAAGATCTCGACGTGGCGCGCCTCGTCGAGGGTCTGCGTGGCGAGGAAGCGCTTGCTGGCCTCGTCGGGCGCGGCGTTGATCAACCCCGACGACGCCGCCAGGGCGCAGCGCTCGCCGACGACGAGCTGCACCGTGGTCCGGATGGCGTCCTGGTGCAGGACCGGATTCTCCCGCAGCAACGCCACCTCCTGCTCGCCCGGCAGATGGCCGTACTCCGTGCCCTCCAGGTAGCCCTGCGGACACGACTCGAGCCAGTTCTGGATCGAATATGCGGCCAGGAAGTCCGACATCGCCCCTCCTCGGTTGAGTGCCTACCGGGGACAAGCAAGGGTCGTGCCCTGACCAGACCGATCGGTCGGGTGAGGGAAATCCTAGAGCGCCGATCGGTTTGGAACTGCAAGTGATCGCCACGCCAACAGAATCTCGGAGTCGAGCGGAATCGACGATGCTCGCAAGTGATCGAAGCGACTCACGTTTCACCTCAAACTGATCGGTGCTCTAGGCCCCCTTCCCATGGGTGGGACGTTTCGGGGAGCGTGGCGTGTCGACGATCGGAATCGACTTCACGGGAGCGCGGCGCAGGGACGCCGAGCTCGCAGGCGCCCGCCTCACCCCGCGGGGTCGACGAAGCGGGCAGCGTCGTTGCGCGTCGCGGGCGCCGTATGGCGCGTCTCCCAGCACCCGCCGGTACTCGCCTTGAGCTGCACCGTGACCGCCGGGCTGTGCGTGAGCGGCAGGCCGAGCGCGCTCAGGTTGGCGCCCTTGGCGTCCACCTTGATGCTGGCCGTGCCAGCGCCCGTCTTGAGCCGCAGCTGCTTCACGCGCCCCGGCGTCAGGGCGGTGTTCTTGTAGAGGTACCCGGTGGTGGTCGTCCTCCACGGGCTCCCCGCCGGCGCCGTGGCACGCAGCCGGAACGCCGGCACGCCGGCGGCCGCGTCGTACACGCAGAGCGCATAGCCCGCCGTCCCCCCGGCCGGGTTCCCGAAGTCGGCCAGGCCGGCGGTGCCCTTGCTCCACCGCCAGCTGAGCGTGCGCGTGGTCGGGGTCTCGTCCTTGAGCGTAAGCTTGCCCGCGAGCGCGCCGGCGCACGGCGTCGCCGGCGCCAACGTGCCGGCGCAGGTGCCGGCCGCGCATACGTCCATGGTCGAGCACGGATCGCCGTCGTCGCAGGGCGACCCCGGCGGCTCGAGCTGGCAGGTTGCGCCACAGCAGTCGCCGGCCGCGAGGTTGCCGTCGTCGCACCCTTCGCCCGCGGTGACGACGGCGTTGCCGCAGCCGGTCGGCGTGCAGTTCGAGTCGCAGCCGTCGCCATCGACCAGGTCGCCGTCGTCACAGGTCTCGCCGGCCTCGACCGTGCCGTTGCCGCACACCGGCGGCGGCGCGAGGGTCGGGTTCCAGTAGTTGGCGGTCATGGCGAGCAGGCAGAGGAGGCTCACCGTGTCCTCGTAGTAGCCCTCGTCCGACAGGCGCACGGCGTCATAGACCGCGTTCAGCCACGCCTGTTGCCCGGGCGTGCTCATGGCCGCTACGCCGAGCGTAGCGACGAACACGGTGGTCAAGTAGTCGTTGCCGCTGAGCAGCGTGCCGTCGAGGCGACGGCCGGCGAGGACGAGCGCCGGGTTCCCGCCCGTCATCGCCGCCGCCCATTGCGAGATGCGCCGTACCTGGTCGCGCGACGTGGTATCGCCGTTCAGGATAGCGTCGACCCCGAGGCGCCAGGGGTCGCGGACGGCGTTGTAATAGTACTGGCCGTCGTGCGGCCCCTCCAGGAAGTTGGCGTCGGCGGGACGCAGCGTGTGGTCGACGGCGCTCACCGGCTCGAGGAAGTCCGGCAGGAGGCCGGTGGTTGGGCTGTAGACGCTCTGGACCTGCGTCACCGCCACCTGCACGGCCGCGATCACCTGCCCCCACACCGGATCGCCGGTGGCGACGGCGAAGGCGCGGAAGTTGTCGAGCATGAAGTCGGAGGTGCGCGTGGTGTACTGCGAGTAGGTGGTGCCGTTCGGGTCGACCCAGTCGCCGAGCAGCGGGAGCTTGCTCAGCGGGCCGATGGTCGAGTCGCGGATGCCGGCGATGACCGCCGCCGCCTCGGCGCCGTAGTCGAAGCGGCCGCCGTTGCCCCACTGCGCCTCGGCCAGCAGCAGGCCGAAGGCGATGTCGCAGTCGCCGTCAAAGGCGCTGTCGTCGCCAAGGCCGTCCGGACTCTCGTCGGCGTCGACGTGCCAGTCGCTCAGGCGCGGGTCGAGCGGGCTCGGGTGGTCCTTGGAGAACTCCAGCAGCCCGTCGAACACCGTCTGCGCGTCCGGATCGTGCCCGGCCATGAGCGCGACGATCACCAGGCCGAAGCCCTGCCCCTCCGACACCGTCGCCGCGCTCGCCGTCCGACCGCTCCGGACGCGGTAGCGCGGATGGCCGTCGAGCTCCGTCCCGGCCTGCACCAGGTAGCGCGCCTTCCAGGCGTCGTAGAGCGTGCGCACGTCCTGGTCGAGCTGCGCCTGTGTGCGATGGTTCGGCAGCAGCGTACCCGCCGCCAGCGTCACGTGCTGCGGGAACGGATACAGCGGCGGGCTCGCCGCCACCACCTGCGCCGCGAGCACCCCCAGCCCAGCGCCGATCCACCGGACCATTTCCAAACGCCGCCGCCGCGAAGCCGTCCCCATTGCACCCCCTCCGTCGCTGCCGCAGGCTTCGCACGGTGCCGCGCACGCCGGCAAGCAGAATCCGCACGGGTGTCCGGCCGGGTGCATGGGCCCGCCACCGACCCGGCGGCGCGGGGCGGCCCTCTCGCGGAGCCGAGAGCGCGGCCGCTACGGAGCCCTAGGTGGAGTAGGCCGCGCGTCTTGTCGGCTCCGCGAGAGGGCCGCCCCGTGCCGCCGCGCACTGGCTGCGGCACGAGACCACGCCGGGTTGCCCGCGCACCGACATCCCGCTAGACGCCCCGCATGGCGCGCTTTCCGGACACCTTCGTGTGGGGCACCGCGACCGCCGCCCACCAGGTCGAGGGCGGCAACTGGAACAACGACTGGTGGGCCTGGGAGCACACCCCCGGCAGCCCGTGCCGCGAGCCGTCGGGCGACGCCTGCGATCACTACCACCGCTACCCCGACGATCTCCGCCAGCTACGCGATCTGGGCTTCGGTGCGTACCGCTTCTCGCTCGAGTGGAGCCGGATCGAGCCGGAAGATGGCGAGTTCTCGCGCGCCGCCCTGGAGCACTACCGGCGCATGTGCGCCACCTGCCGGGAGCTCGGCCTCGAGCCCATCGTCACCTTCCATCACTTCACCACCCCGCGCTGGGTGGCCGCCCGCGGCGGCTGGACCGAGCGCACGACCATCGACCTGTTCGCGCGCTACTGCGAGCGCGCCGTCGGCCACCTGGGGGATATGATCGGCCGCGCCTGCACCTTCAACGAGCCCAACGTGGTAGCGACCTTCGGCCACCAGTGGGGCCTCTTCCCGCCCGGCACGCGCGACGCCGACCTCCGTCTGCGCGCCAACGACACCTTCATCGCCGCGCACCGGAAGGCGATCTCCGTGCTGCGCGCCGGCCCGGGCACCTTCCCCATCGGGCTTACCCTCGCCATGCAGGACATGCAGGCCGCCCCCGGCGGCGAGGCCTTCCGCGATGCCGAGCGTCGCGTGATGGAGGACGTCTTCCTGGAAGCCGCACGCGGCGACGACTACATCGGCGTGCAGACCTACACCCGCTTCCGCTACGGCCCCGCCGGCATGCTGTCGCCCGAGCCGGGCGCGCGCACCACCCAGATGGGATACGAGTTCTGGCCGGAGGCGCTCGAGGCCACCATCCGTCGCGCCTGGGAGGTGACCCGCCAGGTCCCCATCGTGGTGACCGAGAACGGCATCGGTACGGCCGACGACGCGGAACGCATCGAGTACGTCGAGCGTGCCCTCCGCGGCGTGCTCGCCTGCCTCGCCGACAGGCTCGACGTGCGCGGGTACCTCTACTGGAGTCTGATGGACAACTTCGAGTGGACGTTCGGCTATGGCCCGACCTTCGGCCTGCTGGCGGTCGACCGGACGACGCAGGCACGCACCGTCAAGCCGAGCGCGCGCTGGCTGGGCACGATCGCGCGCGCCAACGCGCTTACGTCGCCCCGAGACCATGTCTCGGGGCGGGGCGAGAATGAGGCCCGGTAGAGAAGGCGAAAGTCGTGCCGCGGCTGGCGAAGCCGGCGCGGCAATGCTCGCGAGGGCGTTCTGTCCTACCACGTCTGCCGCGCCGGCTTCGCCGGCCGCGGCACGACCTTCGCCTGCACCCCCGGCAGCGAGTCTTGGGCCCCGACCCGAGACAGGGTCTCGGGTCGTTCCTTACCGGAGTCCGACGAAGCCGCTCGGCTGCTTCTCGAGCTGGTAGGCCTCGCGCGCGGAGCGGATCACCTTGCCGCCGCCGTCGGTCTCGACGCGGTCGAAGGCGACGCTGGCGTGCTCCCGATCGAGGTGCACGGTCGGGTTGACGGCGGTGACGTGGTAGCCCCCGAACCAGGGCACGCGCTTGCGGATGGCCGTAGCCTCCCCCTCGGTCGTGATCAGGCCGAACAGGCGGAGGGTCGCGGTGTCCTTGCGCTCGTAGGCGAGCGCCAGGCGCATCAGCCAGTCGTGGACGTTGGCCTCCGACATGCGCGCCGTCACGTCGACGCGCCAGGTCACGCGCGGGGTGCGCAGCCCGCCGCGGTCGGCCACCTGGACCTCGACCGTGCGGGTCGCGCCTGCGCTGCCGTGCGGGGCCGTGAGGCGCCAGCGCGCGCCCCGGGCCGGCTTCTGCTTCTCGCCGTCGACGAACCACGTGTAGGCGAGCCGATCGGCGTCGTTGCGGTCGGTGGCGTACACGGCCAGCTCCACCGACTGACCCTCCGCCACGCGGATCGGATTCCGCGCCGCCGGCTGCTGGCGCACGATGCGGGGTGCAAGGTTGCGCTCGGGCGCGGCCGGGGCCGGGGCCGCCTCGTCGACCGCGGCCTCGAACGCCGCGCGCATCTCCGCGACCGGGGCCTCGGCGGCAGACGCCGGATGAACCGGCGCTTCTTCGACCGGAACGACGAGCGCTGCCGGTGACGGCCCCGCCGCCGGCTCCGACATCGTCGCCGACCCCGCCACGGGCGCGGGCGCAGCGGACTCCCGGCGCGGCCAGCCGAGCACGAGCGCCAGCACCGCGACCGCGCCCATGATCGCGCCCGCGACCGCGACCACACGCCCGGACGACCGGCGGCGGCCGCCTTCCTTCACGACCACCGGGCGTGCCGGCGCAGGGGCGGGCGCCGGCGTCGGACGCCCGGCGTGCCGCGCCGCCTTGGCGAGCAACAGCTCCTTCATGCGCGTGCCGGGCATCGCCATGGCGGGGGCCTCCTCCGGCACGTCACCCCCCTCGCCGAGGTCATCCAGGAGCGCCTCGTCGAGGACGATGCGCCGCACCGGGCGGCCCGACGCGGTGGCCGCGGCGGACGCCGTCGCCGGCGTGGCGACCGTCTGCCCGAGGTACTGCAGGCAGGCGTCGATCGCGGTGCGCATCCCGGCCATGGTCTGGAAACGATCTTCAGGCCGCCGCCGCACCGCGCGTCCCACCAGCGCCGGCACACCCGTGGGCGCAATGCGAGAGTAGCGCGGGACGATCGGCGCGTCGCCGGTGCGAACATCGTCAGTCAGGAGCGATGTGGCCTCCAACATCTCGAACAGGAGGCAGCCGAGCGCGAACACGTCCGCGCGTGCGTCGGTCTCCGGGGACGCCGCCAGGGCGGTGCTCGCCAGCCCGGTCAGGACGGCACGCGTGGCGGCGCCGCGTTCGACCAGCACGCACGAGGACGTGAGGGCGCCGTGCACCAGCCCCGCTTCGTGCGCCTGCGTCAAGGCATCCGCCAGCTGGCGAACGAGACGGAGCGCCTCGACGGGTGCCAGCGCTCCCTGTTGGGCGAGCCGCGCCGCCAGCGGCTCGGCATCGACCAGGGCCTCCACCACGTGCAGCACGCCGTCCGCCTCGAACAGGTCGACGACCGGGACAATGTGATCGTGGCGCAGGAGCGACGCACGGCGGACCACATCCTGCGCGCCCGCGGAGGGAGCAGCCAGGATGGTGAGGGCGAACTCGGTCCCCAGCAAGGCGTGGCGGACCTTGAGTGCGCCGCCGGTGGCGCATGTGTCGAGCGCCTGGAGCACTTCGTATTTCCCGGCGATCAGCGTGCTGGCGGAGTTGGGCGTCATGCGAGGGGTGCCAAGGGCAAGACCTGTGCCACGGGGCCCAGAGGCCGCCGCCGACACAGCACCCGCTGCGCGCGCCGCCCGGCGCGGGGATCAGCGCAACGCGGCCGCCATGCGCGCGAGACCGCCCGCGATCTCGCGCCGGAGGGTGCCCGCCAGCAACGCGCCGACCGCGGCCCCGCCCAGGTACCACGGCCAGTCGAAGCGGATGCGATAGTCGACGCGCGCCCCGTCCCCGTCCGGCACCACCCGGATCTCGCCCAGATGGTTCTGCAGCGGGGCACCGCCGACGACGCGGTAGTCCATCGCGTGCGGCTCTTCCCAACGTACCACCTCTTCGCGCACCGTGAGGCCCCGCGCGCGCACCGCCCGGATCGCCCCCAGACCGTTGGGCGCCGGCGTGCCGGCACGCTCGATGCGGATGTCGGCGTGCAGCCAGTGTCCCAGACCGACGTGATCGGTCACCGCCGCGAACACGCGCGCCGGCGGGACTTCGAAGCGTTGTTGCATGTGAATGTCAGCCATCGGCGCCTGCCTCCACGGTCACGATCCGGGGTCGGAGCGGCGGCAGCGGCTCGGCCGGTCCGGCCTCGCCCGCGATCTGCCGCAGCGCCGGCAGCACGGCCTCCAAGAAGCGCACGTCCGAGCGCGTCGGCGCCGACACCGCCCGCCGCATGCGCACCAGCGCGACCGCTTCGCCGACGGTGTCCGCCAGCCCGCGGGCGATGACCAGCGCCGCCGCCAGGGTGGGCGCCCGCCCGCGCCCGGAGTCGCAGTGCACGAGCACGTCGCCCTCGGCCCAGGTGAGTTCGCGCACGAGCCCCAGAAACCGCGGGATTTCTGGCGGATAGCCGCCGTCCAGCACCGGCACGCAGCGGTAGCCGTCGCGCCAGCGGATGTCGCGCGCCGCCGGGTACTCGGCCACCAGGTCGACCACGCGCGTCACCCCGGACGGCAGCGCGTCGCCCCGCACCCGCCCGCTCACCCACAGGCCCGACGCGACCTCCGTCGGCACATCCCGCTCGCGCCCCCACCGCATGAGCGTGCACGCGATGCGGAAGGCGGCCAGGTACGGCAGCACCGGCAGCGCGCGGAGCCCGAACCGTCCGGCGCGCTTGCCGAGCCACTCGGGCTGGTTGGCGACGTAGGCCGCGCTGGCGATGGCACACGACACCGCCGTCCACAGCCAGAAGACCCGCCACACGCCGCCCGTCGTGGCGGCCAGCACGACGCAGCACGCGCAAGCGACCGCAATCCCCACCGCAATCTTGACGGGCTTGGTCACGTGTCGCGCCTGCTTACCGGACCGCCCGGCCGCTGCCAAGCGCGCGGGCGGCTCGCGATCGGTCGCTCGCTGTCGGCTGCGGTGCGCGCCGGGCGGTCAGGCGCGCGGGGTGGCGTCGGCGAGCGCGCGGGTCGCGTCGTCGTAGCAGCCGAGGATCGATGCGGCGATCGTCTCCAGCTCGTCGGGACGCAGCCTGTCGATGGGGAGCGCGATGGTGGTGCCGAACGGCGGGTCGCCGAGGGCGGCGAAGAGCGCCCGGAACAGCTCGCCCTGGCGGCCGTCGGGGGCGTCGCCGGGGTAGGACCGCAGGAACGCCGACAGGGCACGGTCGAGGCGCTGTTGCGGGGTGCGACCGAGGGCGGCGAGCCCGTCGACGGCGGCGCGCAGACGTTCGACCCGATCCCCCAACTGCTCGAGCGACATGGGTCTGGTCATACGCGTGGATATCGGCCGGGTGGTCCGGAGGCTTGAGCCCTGCCCCCTTGCCAGCCGATCGAGCGGGGGTACAATCCCGGCCATGGCAAAGCGCATCGTTCTCTTCCTGGCGGTCAACTTCCTGGTCATCCTCACCATCTCGATCCTGACCAGCGTCCTCGGCCTGCGGCCGTACCTCACCGGGGCCGGGATCGACTACGGAGCGCTGATGGCCTTCTGCCTGGTGTGGGGCATGGCCGGCTCGTTCATCTCGCTGGCCCTGTCACGCTTCATGGCCAAACGGATGATGGGCGTCCAGGTGCTCGACCCGGAGTCGCGCGACCCGCAGGCGCAGGAGCTGCTCTCCACCGTCCAGCGCCTCGCGCGCGGCGCCAGCATCCCCATACCGGAGGTGGGGGTCTACGACTCGCCCGATCTGAACGCCTTCGCCACCGGGCCCTCGAAGAGCCGCTCGCTGGTGGCGGTGTCGAGTGGCCTGCTGCGGCGCATGGACCGCGGCGAGATTGAAGGCGTGCTCGGGCACGAGATGACCCACATCGCCAACGGCGACATGGTCACGATGACGCTGCTGCAGGGGATCGTGAACGCCTTCGTGATGTTCTTTGCGCGCGTGATCGCGTGGGCCATCGCCAGCGCCGGCCGGCGCGACAGCGACGAGCGGCCATCGTGGGCGCTCATGTACCCGATCCAGATCGCCCTCGAGATCACCTTCATGATCTTCGGCACCATGGTGGTGGCATGGTTCTCGCGCTGGCGCGAATTCCGGGCCGATGCCGGCGGCGCGCGCGTCGCCGGGCGGCAGAACATGATCCACGCCCTGCAGGCGCTGCAGCGTAACGTCGGGCTTGCGGCGCCGGCGCCAGCGGCGGTGGCGGCGTTCCGGATCTCCAATCCGGGCGGGATGATGCGGCTGTTCATGTCGCATCCGCCGCTCGAGGAGCGGATCGCGCGGCTCGAGTCGATGGTCGGGTGAGGGGGGCCGAGCCCGGACTGCGGTCCGCGGGCGCGGGGGCGCGTCGCTGCCCGACGAGCGCTCTGGCCGCGCCCTTCCCCGAGTCGGCGCGCAGCGCCGTCCGGCTGCAAGCGCGTGTTATGCGACCTTCAACGGCTTGATGCGCTCAACCTGCGTCTTGATGGCCCGAGCTGCATCCCACAGATCCACGGCACGCTGCGCGTTGAGCCAGAAATCGGGCGAGTTGCCGAACAGACGCGAGAGCCGAAGCGCCATCTCTGGGCTCACGGCCCGCCGCCCCCGCAGCAACTCGTTCATCGTCTGGCGGGAGACGCCCAGCGCCTCGGCGAGACCCGAGACCGTGAGCCCGTAGTCCGGTAGGAAATCCTCCCGAAGCATCGCGCCCGGATGGGTGGGCCGAATCTTCCTCTGGCCAACATTCGGAATGCTCATCTCACACCTCAGTCTTTACTGGTAGTCGGTGATCTCGACATCGTAGGCGTCACCGTCGACGAACCGGAAGCAGATACGCCATTGGTCGTTGACAGAGATCGAGTGTTGCCCCGTCCGATCCCGCTCGAGTTCCTGAAGCCGGTTGCCGGGCGGGACCTTCAAGTCGTCGAGGCGGGTAGCCAAGTCGACGTACTCCAGCTTTCGCGCCGCCCGCTTGGCGATGTCCGGCGGGAACCGTTTTGATTTGCCCGTCGCGTAGCGCTCCTGAGTATGCCGGTCCGCGAAGGTCTTGATCACGCCTCAGGCGTAAACTGTCACGTGACGCATGTCAAGCAGTGATAGCCATGGCGAGGTCGTCGAGCCACGGCAATTGGATGCCGAGCGTCCGAACACGATCGCGCGCGGGCCATCGATGTAGCGAAGCGGGTCATGAGCGGCCTGCTTGCGAGCGTCGGGGCCATCTGAGCCTTGTCCCTCCTGCGGGAACCTACCTTGGTGCCTGAAGTCGGTCGTCGCCACCACCGAACTCCGGACGGTTCGGGGAGTCGAGGCGAACCCGGACTAGGTTAGGTGGGGAAGAGGCGGCGGCGCACGGCGGGGACCGCTAGCGGGGCGGCGAGGACGAAGCCGAGGGCGGCGGCGACCAGCCAGAAGGTGTCGCTGCGGCCGGCCGCTAGGGAGGCGCCGACGAAGGAGAAGGCCAGGGCGCGGACCGGGGCGCCCAGGATGAGGGCGGCGGCGAAGGGGGTGAAGCGGAGGGACGAGAGGCCGGCGCCCCAGTGGAACGGGGCCAGGATGCCGAGGGGGTGTGCGGTGGAGAGGCCGATCACCACCGGGCCGAGGCGGTCGATGCGAGCGTCGAGATGTTGGAAGCGCTCACCGAAGCGGGCCCGGAACCAGTCGCGGCCGAGCCAGCGCGCCACCCAGAACTTGAGCGTGCCGGACACGATGATGGCGCCGCCGCCGAGGGCGGTGCCGAGCGCGGCGCCGAAGCAGAGGCCGCCCGTGGGCAGGAGCAACCACGACGGGATGGCCAGGAACTGGCGGAACACGACCAGCACGAAGAACACGAACGGCGCGCGCCACCCGAGACCGACCACTGCCGCCTGTAGACCGGCGGGCGACAGCTCGGTGACGCCGAGTTGCTGGCGGACGACGTGTCCGAGCAGGAACGTTGTGGCCAGGACGGCGAGCACGATGACCCGCAGACGCATCGCTGGGGTGATGGTCTATCGCACTCGGCGACCAACGCCAACGGGCGCGCCGCGAGACCCCGGCGCGCCCGTGGCTACGGTCCGGCGGCTCTGCCTACAACGTTGCCGGTTGAACGGCGGTCACCTCCGGCAGGCCGGCCAACGCTGCCGCGCCGGCGCTTCCAGCGGCGTCGCCGAACACCCCTTTCTCCTCGACCCCGTGCGGCAGCTCGACGGGGACGGTCACGGTCGTCTGCTTGCCCCCCGCATTGACCACCCGATCCTCGACCGCGACGAACGACGTGAACTGCGTCAGCAGCCGGTGCGCGAGCGCGATGCGGACCACCTCGTCGCGGAGCGGCGCCGGGAAGCGTCCCGCCTGCACCGCAGGGCGTCGACCTTGGCCCGCGCCCACATCGACGCGATGGCCGCATGGCCCGGCGCCTCCGCGGGCAGGGTCACCGCGAGCATCTGCTCGTACGGCTTGCCGGCCCGGACGCCGCGCAGGATGACGTGCCCCTGCCCCGGCGTGCGGTAGCACGCGTGCACGATCAGCGGGCGCTGCTCCCACACGTCGCCGGCGTCGGCCGGCAGCACGTCGACCACGTCCAGGTTCTGGATGGCGGGAGATCCCGGATGAGCGTGATCCGAACCCCGCTGGCGCACCGACCTCCTCTGTGCGAGGCGTGTTTTCGATGAGCTGCCGGCGGGCATTCGAAGTCGACCTGGCGCAGCTGCTGCACGGCGGCAGCGGGCCGGAGTGGACCGCCTTCCGCGACCACTACCCGCACTGTGCGGCGTGCGCGAGCGAGGTCCGGGCGTGGACGGAGGTGCATCTGGCGCTCGCGGAACGGCCCGACGCCCATCCCGCCCCGGAACGGCTGCTGGCGCTCGCCGAGCGCACGGCCCGCATGCCGGCGGCGGAGCGGACCGCGCTCGAAACCCACGTGGCCGCGTGCCGGACGTGCCGGGACGAGGTGAGCACGCTGCGCAGCCTGGACCTGGGGGGGCTGCTCGCCACGCCCACGCCGCGGGGGTGGAACGATGTCCCGGACAGCGGCCTGCCGGGCTGGTTCCGGACGCTGCAGCAGCTGTTCCGGCGGCCGGCGTTCGCGTATGCGCTCGTCCTCCTGGTGCTGGCGCCGCTGGTGTACACGCGGCTCGGCGGGCGATCGGCGGTGGAGGACACGTTCTCGGAGCAGCGACGTAGCGCGTCGCCGCCGCTGGCGGCGCGTGACCTCGGGGATCGGCCGAACACCCAGGAGTTCGACGCCGCGCACCTCGAACGGGCGCCCGTGCCCACGCCGCCGGCCGAGGACGAGCGGCTGCGGGGAGTCGCCAAGATGAAGCCCGCACAGCCCGCCGTCCGCGCGGAGGCACCGGCCGAGGCGTTTTCCGATGTCGGCCGGTCGGCGAATCTCCCGGCCCTCGCGGCCGCCGGCCCGGACCCGCAGCCGGTCCGGCTCGCGCCCGATCGCGAGGTGTCGATCGCACGCGCGCCCGCTGGACGGGACCTGCTGCTCGAGGTGCCGGTCCCGGCGGCGGTGACCGCCGACGTGGAGCTGCGCCTCGTGTCCGCCGACGGCCTGCGCGAGCTGCGCGAGCGCCTGACGCCGCGGGACGGCGTCGCCCGCCTGCGCGTACCCGCCGCCTGGCTGGTCGCGGGCGCGTACCGCGTCGAGTTGCGCGCCGGCGGGGCGCCGCAGGCGCACGGGCTGCGGGTGGTCGAGCGCTGAGCGCGATGCACGACCGTCTGGACCCCGAGGGGATTCGTCGCCTGGCGGTGTCCATCGACCCGTCGCTTCGACCGGCCACCGACGCACCTCCGTCATGGACCGCGGGGCGCCTCGTCGACCCGGAGCCGGCCGTGCCGCAGCCAGCCCACGCGCGCCAACCATGTGTGTGCGGCCCGGACCGGCGACGGGCCGCGCGCAGCGCGCCGAACACCCGTGCGCCCCGGAGCGACGGCACGCCCGCCGCTGCGCGCAGGGTGACGTGCACCGGACAGTGCCAATCGTGCGGCGGGCGCATGCGATGGGGCACGCGGCGCCGGCCGGGCGTCGGCGGGCGGCCCGCGCCGCGGCGCGCACCACCCCAGGAACGGAAGGTAAAAGTGGTTTGCAACGCGCGCGCTGGAAGAGTCAGCTTCCTTCCTCCCATGACGCCCGTGGGCAACCGCACGTCGCCAGGCGGACGCGCCCGGGGTCGCCCGGCCGACGTACCGTCGACGCAGCGGATCGTCGACAAGGCGTACCGCGGCGTGCCGCCGCACCTTGACCGCCGCCCCCCTTCTGCGCCAAGTGCCAGCCCCGGAAGGACTCGTGGCCGCTCTCGCCGTCCTGCTGGTCGTCGCCGCCCTGTGCGCCGGCGGGCTCTACCTGTCGCAGCGGTGGGTCATCCCCCGCCCGCCGGCGCCGCCCACGGCGCCCGACCCGCCGGCCGGCGAGAGCATCGCCGACCTCATCACCGCCATCTTCCCCCGCTACCAGGAGGCGGCGCGGCCGGCGGAGCTGCTCGCCCACCCGCCCTTCCAGCGTCTGGTGGCGCGCTTCGCGAGCGCGGAGTTCACCCACGAGCAGCTGCTCGCGTTCTACACCGGACAGCACGCCATTCCGGCGTGTGCGGCGCTCGAGGCGCTGGGGCAGCGCACCGGCGATCCGGAGGTGCGCCCGCAGCTCCTCGCCGGCTTGAACGCGTACGTGCCCTTCACCCGTTTCTTTCTCCTGCGCGCCCTCGATGGGTTGACGACCGACCACATCCCGCTCGTGGGGATGGTCCTGCTCGGCGTGAACGCCTCCTGGCTCGAGCCCGTCACCCTCGCCCTGTTGCAGGGCTTCGTCAGCGCGCGCCTCGAGCGCGGGGACGCGGCGTCGTTCGGCGATACGCTCTCCCGCCTGCACGCCGAGCAGGAGGCGTTCCTGGCCCACCTGCTCGACCAGCTCGGAACGCCGCTGGTGATGCCGCTGCGGGCCGAGCTGCAGGCGTGGGGGCAGGCGCATCTCGACCGCGACTTCCTCGCCAAGATCGGCCACCTGTGGCCGGAGTCTCCCGCGCCCGATCGCGCGGTGCTGGAGCATCCGGCGCTGCTGGCCCACGCCGCCACGGTCGAGGCGGCACTCCTCGCCTCCCCGCCGCGCTCGGTGCTCCTCGTCGGCCATCCCGGGACGGGCAAGAGCACGCTGATCAAGGTCGTCGCGCGGCGCCTGCAGGCGCAGGGCCTCGTCTTCTTCGAGGCCGGTGCCAACGACCTGGTCGCGGGGCAGATCTACGTCGGCGCCTTCGAGGAGCGCATGCAGCGCCTGCTGCGCGAGCTCGCCGCCGGCAAGCGCGTGGTGTGGGTCGTGCCCGACCTGCACGCGCTTCTCCTGGCGGGCGGACACCAGTACAGTCCGTCGACCGCCCTCGACCTGCTCCTGCCCGCCCTCGAAGGCGGGCAGCTGCGCCTGATCGGTGAATGCGGGCCGGCCGGCTACGAACGTCTGGTGCAGACCCGGCCGCGGGTGTTGAGCGCGCTCGAGGCCGTGCGCCTCGCGCCGCTCGCCGACACCGAGACCATGGCCCTGGCCACGACCTGGGCGCGCCGGCACCCGCTCCCCGACGGCACGCCGCTGGCGTCCGACGCCACCCTCCGCGAAGCGGCGCAACTGGCCGAGCAGTACCTCGGCGACGTGGCCCCCCCGGGCAGCTTGCTCGGATTCCTGGAGGACGTGCGTGCACGGCGCGCGCGCGACACGCGGGCGCGGGGGACGATCGGTCCCGACGAGATGGTGGCGACCCTCGCCGAACGCACCGGGCTGCCGGCCAGCATCCTCGACGACCGCCAGAACCTGGACCTGAGTGCGCTCCAGCGCGTCTTCGAGCAACGCATCCGCGGCCAGCCGGAGCCAATCACCGCCCTGGTCGAGCGCGTGGCCATGATCAAGGCGGGCCTCACCGACCCGACCCGCCCGCAAGGCGTCTTCCTGTTCGTAGGCCCGACCGGCACCGGCAAGACCGAGATCGCCAAGACGCTCACCGAGTTCCTGTTCGGGTCGCCGCAACGGATGATCCGGCTCGACATGAGCGAGTTCCAGACCCCGGAGTCGCTGGCACGCCTGATCGGCGGCGCGCACCAGGGCGCCGGCCGGGCGTTGGTGGACCAGATCCGGAGCCAGCCGTTCACCGTCGTCCTGCTCGACGAGTTCGAGAAGGCGAACCCGACCGTGTGGGACCTGTTCCTGCAGGTGTTCGACGACGGGCGGCTGACCGACTGGCAGGGCAACACCGCCGACTTCCGCCACGCCATCATCATCCTGACCTCCAACCTGGCCGGCACCATCGGCAGCGGGCCGCCCCTCGGCTTCGCCGAGGACGGCGGGGGCTTCAGCACCGCGGCCGTGGAACGCGCCGTCGGCCGGGCCTTCCGGCCGGAGTTCCTGAACCGGCTCGATCGCGTCGTGATCTTCCGCCCCCTCACGCGCGAGACCATGCGCGGGGTGCTGCGGCGCGAGCTCGAGGACGTCTTCGCCCGGCGGGGACTCCGTACCCGGTCGTGGGCCGTCGAATGGGACGAGACGGCGATCGACTTCCTGCTCGCACGCGGGTTCACCCGCGATCTCGGCGCCCGGCCGCTCAAACGCGCGATCGAGCTGCATCTGCTCGCGCCGCTGGCGCGCACCATTGTCGACCACAGCTACCCGCAGGGCGACCAGTTCCTGTTCGTACGCGGCGACGGCGCGCGGCTGCTGGTCGAGTTCGTCGATCCGGACGCGGGCGCGGGCAACGCGGCGGGCACGGCCGACGAGACGCCGCTTCCCGCCACCCCCGACGGCGCGTCGCTCACGGGCATCGCCCTCGACCCCCACGGCAGCCCGGTCGAGCTGAGCACGCTCCGCGCCGCGCACGCGCGCCTGAGCGACGAGGTCGCCGCCGACGCCTGGCACGCCCGCAAGACGACGGCGCTGGAGGCGATGTCCGCGCCCGCGTTCTGGGAGTCGCCGACACGCTTCGACACGCTCGGGCTGGTGGAGAACTGCGACCGGGTCGAGGCCGCGATCGCCACCGTGGGCTCGCTGCTCGATCGCCTCGACGGCCGGGGGCGCCGCCAGGTACCACGCGAGCACGTCGGCCGGGCGGCGCTCCGCCTGCACGTGCTCGACACGGCGTGCGCCGACGTGCGCGAGCAGCGGCCGCGCGCGGCCTTCCTGGTGGTCGAGGCCGGATCGCACCTCGGCCGCTCGACGCCCGAGGCGGACGCCTTCGCCGCCCGCCTGGCCGGCATGTACCGCGCCTGGGCGGACCGGCGCGGCATGAGCTGCACGGCGCTCGAGGAGACGCGCCGGCCGGGACAGGCGTTCCGGGCCGTGTACGCGGTGTCGGGTTTTGGCGCGTACACGCTGCTCGCGCCCGAACACGGGCTGCACGTGTTCGAGGAGCCCGACCCCAGCGGGCACGGCACGCGCCGCTGGCAGGCGCGCGTGCGGGTGGTCGCGCAGCCGCCCGAGCCGGCGTCCGACGGCCCCGACGGCCTCCGCGCGCAGGCCGCCGAAACGCTGACGCAGGCAGGCCCGGCCGGCACCGAGATCGTCCGCCGCTATCGCGAGGCGCCCTCGCCGCTGGTCCGCGATGCCGTCCGCCATTGGCGCACGGGCCGGGTCGGAGAGGTGTTCGACGGCGACTTCGACCTGTTCGCCGCCGACGAGGAGGCGCGTGCCGGGTGACGGCCCCTACCCCTGCCGGGCGGGGAACTTCTCCAGAATCTTGTGGATCGCGTCGTCCACCCGCCGCGCCCGCCTCTCGATCGAGATGCTCGGCAGCAAGCGCGCGTTCGCGGCACCGAGCCAGATCATCTTGCGTGCGCGCGCGTCGATCACCGCGAGATAGAGCGTCCCCTGGGAGTAGGTGTCGGCGTAGAACCCCGCCGCACCGACCCAGCCGCTCCATCCCGCGCCGTAGAAGAAGCGTTCCGGATCGCCCCCCGCGCCCTCGGCCGGCTCGCTCGCCAGCCGGTAGTTGAGCAGGAAGTCTGCCGCCGCCACCTCCGTCGCCGGGCGGTAGCCCTTGGCCCCCAGCTCAGTGTCCACGTCGGTGCGGATACGGGTATCGATGAAGCGGTCGAGGACGCGCTGGTCGGCGGGCGCGACTTCCGAGAGCGGCATCCAGGCGTAGGTGCGCAGCGCCGAGAAGTTCGCGTCCGGATCGGACCGCGAGCGCACGTCGAACTGGCTGCACGCGGCGAGCAGGAGCGCGAGCATCACCCCGGCGGGCCGGACGATTCGATTCATCCCGTCACCTCGGGGCGCACCTCTATGCGCTCACGGGCCCCCGAGCAACCGGACGGCGGGAATCACTCCGCCCGGCGCGGCGGCCCACCCTGGGCAACTTCGGGTGGCGGGCCGTCGAGCGGCAGCGTGATCGTGAAGCACGCTCCCGCGCCCGGGTCGCTGGCCACCGTGATCGTTCCCCCGTGCCGCTCGACGATCTTGCGGGCGACCGCCAGGCCGAGGCCGGTCCCGCTCGATTTGGTGGTGAAGAACAGGTCGAACACCCGCCCGAGGTGATGCGGCGCGATGCCCGAGCCGGTGTCGGCCACCTCGACCACCAGGTGCCGGCCATCGTCCGCCACCCGCGCGCGGATCGCGACCCGCCCGCCGTCGCGCATCGCCTCGACCGCGTTCGACAGCACCGCCAGCAGCACCTGCTCGATGTGCATGTCGTCGACGCGGACCTCCGGCAGCGTGGCGGGCAGCTCCAGCTCCAGCGCGATCCCCTGCGCCGCCATCCGGGCGCGCAGATACGCCAGGGCGTCGCCGACGATGCGCTCGATCCGGTGCGGCGTGGGGTGGGGCTCGAAGGGGCGCGCGAAGTCGAGCAACGTCTTGATGCGTGCCTCGAGCTTGTCGGCCTCTTCGATGACGTCGCGGATGTTGGCGCACAGCGGGTGATCGCCGGGCAGCTCGGTCATCATGAGCTGCGCGGCCAGCTTGATGCCGGCGACCGGATTGCGGATACCGTGCGCCACCGCGGCTGACAGCTCGCCGATGGCGGCGAAACGCTCGGCATCGATCAGACGCTCCTGCGCGGCATGGAGGTCCTGGTTGGCGCGCATGAGGAGCCGGATGAGCTCTTCGCGTTCCTCCAGGCGTTGCTCCAGGGCGCTGCGCGAGCGCCCGAGTTCGACGCGCATCCTCTCGAATGCCTCCGCCAACGTCGCCAGCTCGTCGCGCCGCGTGCCCACGGGCACCGGCTGTGACAGATCGCCCCGCCGCATCGTCTCCGCGGCGTCCGTCAGCCGCCGGAGAAAACGCACGAAGGCGTTCAGCAGCGGGGCGGCGATGGCACCGGCCAGCAGCAGGAGCGCGAGGCCGATGCCCTCGAGCGCGCGCTGGGTCTGGCGCACGGTGGCCAGCCCGAACGCCGGAGGCTGCCCGGCGACGACCCGCCACGGCGCCTGGGTGAGCGCGACCGAGGCCAGCATCGGGGCCTCCCCGTCCGTCGGGTACGGCTCCGCATGCTGGAAGAGGCGCGCAGCATCGGTGCCGGCCAGCACGATGCCGTCCTGGTCGACGATCTCGACGAAGCGCCCGCCCACCGTCGACACCGCCGCCAGGATGACACCGAGGTCGCTCGCGGTGAGGTCGATGATCCCGGCCAGGAGCCCTTGCAGGCCGCCGCTCTCGTTCCGGATGGGGACGCCGACGATGACGTGCGGATGGGTCAGCAGGCGGTCGGCGCGCAGCACCCCGGAGACCACGCTGCCGCGGGTCTCGAACATGCGGGCGACGGGCGTGAGATCCGTGAGGGTCTGGTGCAGCCACGCGCGCCCGGGGGGCTCGGTCCACAACACGGTCCCCGCCCGATCGAGCAGGAACACCCCGCCCGTGAACACCGGCGACTTGAAGAACAGGTAGTGCAACGTGGTCCACGGCGGAATGTAGCCGTCGCCGTGCGCCTCCTGGATGGTCTGCAACCCGTACGCCAATCCGGGCAGGCGGACCACGGTCTCCAGGCGCTGCGCGCCGGAGGCCACGTACGCATCGACCTCGGCCGCCACGATGCGCGCGGTCTGCTCGAACCGGTCGCGCGCCAGGGCGGTCTCGCGCCGTACCAGGTACACCGTGAACGCGCCGTAGACGGCCGTCAGGACGAGCAGGTACGCCGCCGCCAGCAGCAGGCTCTTGGCGCGGATGCTCCATCCCCGTGCCGAACGCCGGAACGGCATCCTGCACCTACTCCCCGGCGACGACGTCGACGGCGAGGCTTCCGGTCGCGGGCACCTGGATCGTGCGCGTGAAGGGCAGCCACCGGCCGCGCCAGAGCTTGACCGTGTACGCGCCCGCCGGCACGTCGGGAATACGATACCCGCCGTCGTCGCCGACGGCTGCGAACGGCCCGTCGACCACGAGGATGTGCGCCTCCATCTCCATGTGGATGTTGCACAGCACCAGCACGTCGCCGAGCTGGTCCAGGGTGACGGTGCCTGCCGCCCCCGGCCCGTAGGTGCCCAGATTGAACTTGCCCGCAACGGCCGACGGGCTGAACACGTTGTGCTGGACGTCGTCGCTGTTGGTGAACTCGACCACCGTGCCACGGGGCACGGCGAGCATGCCCGGAGCGAAGGCCAGGTTCTTTTGATCCATCACCGCCCGCCCGGGAGACGTCGCCTGAGGCCTCCCGGCCGGTCCGTCCAGGACCACCACCGCACCGGCCGCGGCGCGGCCGCCGATGGTGGCGGTCCCTTCCATCACCGTGGCGCGCACGGACGACGTGACTAGGCAGAACGCGACTGCCAGGGCGATCCAGACCGCCGGCGTCATGGCGTGTCCTCCTCCGCCAGATACTCGGTTATCCCGGGCGGCGTTCCCGGCCAGAAGGCCGTCACCAGACGGAGCGTCGCCGCCCACGTGTTCTCGCTGTCGTGACCGGCCATGCCACGCTCCTCCCCGTAGGTCACCTCGGCGACCGCCTTCAGGTTCTCGAGCAGCAACCACTGCCATCCCCCCGTGACCTCCCACAGCCGCGGCCGCGCGCGCGTGTCGCCGCCGCGCGTGCGGTCGTCGAACTCGGGGGCCCAGGCGTAGTCGAACCGCAGCAGGGACACCAGGGTCGTGGTCAGACGGTAGGTCCCCTCGACGAATCCGCCATAGTACCACAGCGCCTGCTGCTGCCCGGTGGGATTCGACTCCCAGCCGGCGAGGAACTGCGCCAGGATCCGGAACCGGCGACTGTACACGTCCAGGTCCGGCCCGACGCGCAGGGCGTGATCGCCGATGCCGTGTCCGGCCAGATCCGGGTTGTAGTGCAGGAACAGACCGACTCGGGACAGTCCAAACGCCTGCGTCAGGTGCAGGTAGCCGTCCCCACTGGCCGTGCGCTCGAACCCGTTGTTGGTGCCGTTGGTGAGGCCGGCGGCCCACCCGAAGCCGCTCGCTTCGTGGAGCGCGTTCAGCTCGGCGCCGATCTGCGTGCGGAACAGCGCCGGCTGATCCTCACACAACCCGTCGGGTGGATCGGCACCAAGGATGGTACACCCGTTCAGGGCGTAGATCAGATACGGGCGAGCCGACAGCCGATGAATCTGCGGTGAGGCGAGGAACGGCAGCTCGTACCACCCCGCCTTCAGGTTGCCGAGCCAGCCCCCCAGCGCCTGATGCCCCACCAGGTACGCCTGATAGGGCTGGGCGAGCACCTCGGGCACCCCTTCGTCTGGCTCGGTTTCGATCAGCTCCCAGTCGAACATGAAGGCGAGGTGCCGGTTGAGCTCGCCCCCGGCGAGGAAGCGGAAGGACTGCAGGTTGAAGTGGGTCACGGTCGCATTGTCTTCGCCGGGACCGTCGGTGTTGGTGAGGTCCTCGCCGAACGCCAGATAGAACGCCAGCGGCAGCGTGCCCGGCACCTCGAGCGCAGGGCCTACCCGTATCGGCTCGAAGGCCGGCGTGAGGCCGTGCATCCCGTGGGCACGGAAGTTCTCCCCAGCCGGGTTCAGCTGCGGGAACGTGGTGTGGCACGCGCCGCACGGCTCGTTGTAGATGCGGCCGAAGACCGGCAGCCCGGCGGCCGGCACGGGATGCAGGACGCCCACGGCGAGCGCCACCAGGCCAGCCTGCCGGAGCCAGCGGGGCAGCGCGCTCATGGCCGACACCAGCCGAGGATGCTCACATCGGACATCATCGGCCAATCCCCGGGAATCCTTGATCACGCGCTGCGGAATGCGCTCGGGGGGCGGCTTTCGTAGCGTACTGTCGGACCTTGGGGATGCACGAAGCCGAGCCGGGTCGCGTGCAGGCAGAGACGCTGCACCGGGTTCTGCGAGCTGCCGTAGGCGGCGTCGCCCACGATGGGGTGGCCCAGGGCCGCGAGCTGGGCCCGGAGCTGCCCGCGCCGTCCCGTCACCAACGTCAGCTCCAGGACCGTACTGGCCGCCCGCCGGGCCAGCACCCGGTAGCGCGTGATCGCCTCCCGTCCCGCGTGGCTGTCGCGCACCAGACGCACCCGGAGGGCGCGATCCTCGGCCAGCCGCGCGCGCAGCTCGCCGCCCTCGGCCCGCACCTGGCCCTCCACCACCGCGACGTACACGCGCTCGACCGTGCGCGCCGCGAACTGGTCCTGCAGGCAACGCTTGGCCGCGGCCGTCTTCGCGAACACGAGCAGCCCAGAGGTGTCGCGGTCGAGCCGGTGCACGACGAAGAGGCGCGGCCGATCGCGGGCTGCGCCCACGTAGTCGGCCAGGGCGCGGTAGGCGGTCCGCTCGCGCTCCCGCTCGGTGGCGATGGTGAGCAGGCCGGGCGGCTTGTCGACCACGATCACGTCGGCGTCCTCGTGCACCAGACGCACGAGGGACGGGAACGGCGTCGTCGTACGCGCCACCAGGCGCACCTGGTCCCCGGGCGCGACCGCGGCGTCGCCCCGCCGTACCATGCGCCCGTTCACCTGGACTCGGCCGGCGGCGAGCCACTGCTTCAGCGTACGACGCGAGGCGCCGGCGTACAGCGATGCCAGCCGGTCGGTCAGCCGCTCGCCGGGGTCCATGGCTTCCCGCGTTGCCGGGCATAGAAGATGGGGCCGCCCAGGTACATCGCGAAGCAGATCCCGAACACGAACGCCAGATCGCACTCCTCTTCGGAGCCGACGATGCCGCGATCGCAGAGCGCGCGCGCCGTCCGGTAGAGCGCGCGGGCGCAGCGCTCGACGATCTCGTCTGCCGTCGCCACGCGCGTCCCCCGGCCCGGCACCAGGGCGGCGAGCCCGGCCCACTCGCCCGTCCGCGTGCCGTTGGCGTAGTCGTACACCCCGGCACCGCTCTTGACACCGAAGCGCTTGGCGTCGCGCAGCTTCCACACCAGCGGCGGCGGGTCGAGCGGGGTCGCGGCGTGGATGGTGTCGAACATGCCGGCGGCGATGTCGAGGCCGGCCTGGTCGCCCAGCTCGAACGGTCCGAGGGGGAAGATGCTCGCGCGCATGGCGGCGTCGATCGCCTCGACCGGCGTACCTTCGCGGTAGATGTCCTCGGCCTCGAGCATGTAGGCCGCCAGGCCGGCGTTCACCAGGAAGCCGGGCGAGCCGTCACGCAGGAGGACGGGCGTCTTGTTGATGCGGCGCACGAAGGCGTGCGCGGTGGCGACGGCGTCGTCGGTGGTGTCGGCGCCGCGGATCACCTCCACCAGCTGCATCATCGGATGCTCGGCGGGGCTGAAGAAGTGGAGGTTCAGGAAGTTCCGGGCGTCGCCCCCGCCCGCCCGGAAATAGCCGCCGAGCAGCCCGGGACCCATGGAGCTCGAGTTGGAGGCCACCAGGCCGTCCGCCCGCATGCCCGCCCCGAGGCGACGGTAGAACTCGGCCTTGATGTCGCGGTTCTCGGTGCGCGCCTCGATCACCAGGTCGCAGCGCTGCAGGTCGGCGATGTCGGTGGTGACCGTAACGCCGGCGAGCTTCCGCTCCAGGTCCGCGGGCGTCAGGCTGCCCTTCTTGAGGGCGCGCCCGTACTTCGCGCTGAGCTTCTCGGCCACCGCCGGCACGAACTGCGCCAGCGGCACGTGCGCCACCACCTGATAGCCGGCCTCCAGCGCCAGCCAGGCAATGGCGTTGCCCATGAAGCCGTCGGCGCCGTCGACGCCGATCGTCGTCAGGGCACGCGCCGTGCCCGGAAACCCCTTCGGCAGCTTCTGCACCTGCTGCTGGGTGAAAAAGAAGCGCATGCCGGCCCTGCCCTCGGCGGAGGTGACCACGTCGAGAAACGCGTCGCGCTCGACCCGGTTGGCCTGGCGCAGCGGCAGGCAGGCCCCCTGCACCATCACGTCGAGCGCCACGTACGGCGCGCGCGGATTGGGGCGCCCCATGGTGGCCTTCTGGATCATGGGCAGGATCATCTGTTTCAGGTTCTCGGCGTTGGCCAGGTCGACTGGCAGCTCGCGCCGCAGCGTGGGCACGGTCTGGCGCAGGAACTGCTCCGCGAACCGGTCGGCGTCTTCCCCCGCCGGCACGACCGCGTCGATCATGCGGATGGCGAGCGCCTCGCTGGCGCGGAAGCTCTTGCCCTGCAGGACCGCCGTGAAGCCGGCGTCGCCGGTGATCGGGTCGGATGCGTTCACCAGCCCGCTCCGGCGCGGCATGCGCTGCGTGCCGCCGAGCCCGGGAAAGATGTTCAAGCGGATCTCGGGGAACCCGAGGGTCGCTTTCCCGGTCGCGACGATGGCCCGACACGCCAGCGCCAGCTCGTAGATGCCGCCGAGCGCGACCCCGTCCACCACCGCCACCCACGGCACGGGCCCGTCCTCGATCGCGTACAGGGTGTCGTGGGCGAAATCGATGAACCCACCCAGTTGCGTCCGATCGGCATGCAGCAGCTCGCCGATGTTGGCTCCGGCCCCGAGCCCGAAGCGGTTGCCCTTCAGGATCACCCCGACCAGCGGCGACGCGGCGTGCGCTTTGGCGATGGCCTCCGTCACCGTGCGCAGCTCGGCGACCGCCGCCTGCGAGAGCGTGTTCATGCCGCCGGAGTCAAAGGTGACCCAGGCGACCCCATTGCGGATCTCGTGCTGGAACTGGCCCATGCGATGCTCCTGCAAGCGTAGGCGTCCGGCGTGGACGCGGGCGTATTTCCCCTCAGCAGGGGTCCGGACGCAAGCGCCCGGGCCGGGGCGCTGACGTTCGGGATCGCCTGCGATAAGATGAAAATACGTGAGCTGATCGCGAGGCAGCGGCGAAAGGGCCGCGCAGCCTGAGCCGAGTAGTCGGCAGGGAATCGGTCAGTCTGCGTTGAGCCCAAAGGCCTTCCGTCCCGAAGCCCAACAGCAGGCGTGACGCACCGCGGCGGCATCGACAGGGCGGCCGTTGGCCACCTGTCCGAATCGGGGCCTTCCCGAGCGACAACTTGCCGGTCAACTTCACCATGTGCTACCATGACGCACATGGACAGCATCGGAGTCCGGCAGCTCCAGCAGAACGCCGCCGCGACGCTGGAACGGGTCCGTCTCGGCGAGACCATCGACGTGACCGTCCGGGGTCGCGTGGTGGCAAAATTGGTTCCGGTCGGCGGCACCCTACTCGATCAGTTGGAAGCGTCGGGCAGGCTCAAGCGTGGGAGAGGCGACGTGCTCGGCCTGGGTCCGCCGCTGAAGCCACGGCGGGGCGTTGAACTGCCGTCGGTGACTCTGGCGAAACTGCGGGCGAACGAACGCTGATGATCTACCTGGACTCGTCCGCGTTGTTGAAGCTCGTCATCGCCGAGAAGGAATCGCGCGCACTGCTGAGTTTTCTCAAGCGCGAGCCATCGGAACGTGTTTCGTGCACCTTGGTACGCACCGAGGTTCTTCGCGCCACCCGTCCGCACGGCGCGGCCGCCCTCGAAAGAGCCCGGGGCTTGCTCCACACTCTACAACTCGTCCAACTCGGCGATGCGCTGCTCGACGCCGCCGGCATGTTGGACCCGGTGAAGATGCGCTCCCTCGATGCGATCCACCTTGCCGCCGCCGCCCTCATCGCGCCCGAGCTGACGGCGCTGGTGACCTACGACAAGCGGATGGCAGAAGCCGCGGTGCTTCTCGGCTTCCCGGTCGTGTCTCCTGCTTGATCGTCGCCGAACGCCGCCCGGGCCTGCGACCGGCAGCGTTCCCACCGCCAGCGGGGGCGCATCGACATCGGAGGTATGGTCCCCGCACGTTCTTGCGGGGTGGGTTCGGTGAGGCGTGATGCGCCCGTCGAAAGCTGCCGCCTTCACAGGCGTTCCACACTGGTACAGCCCTTGCTCCCGACCGTCGGCAAGGAGGATCGAACATGATGAACCGCTACCTGACGTTGCCCTTCGTTCTCGCCGCCGCCTTGACCGCGCACACTGCCGCGGAGTGTAGGGCGGCCCCGGAAGTGCCCTTGAAGATCGCGAAGATATACTGGGAGTACAACGACTCGGCGAACGACCTCGGCGTCCACGTCTCCCTCGACGCGGAAGACTGGAAGAAGCTCAAGATCATCAACCCGAACGAGCGCGCGATCTTCGAAGTCGAAGGGATCGGGCCCTACCGGGAGCTCGGCATGACCGAGCTGTTCTTCGAGGGCGCCGAGCCGTCGCTGGCCGACTTCCCGCTCGCCGGCCTGCTCGCCCGGTTCCCGGAAGGCGAATACGAGTTCAAGGGTCGGACGGTAGACGGAGCCGTGCTGGAAAGCGAGGCGGTGTTCTCACACGCCATCCCCGACGGCCCCGTCGTCTCTGCAACGATGGGCCCGGGCACCTCCCTCGTCATCAGCTGGACCCCGGTCACGAGCCCGCCGCCGGGCTTCCCGGCGAAGCCAATCACCATCGTCGGCTATCAGGTCATCGTCGGCCTCTTCCAGGTCACCGTGCCGGGCAATGTCACGTCGGTGACCGTATCCCCCGAGTTCGTGGCGTCCCTTGCTTCGGGAACACAGCCCTACGAAGTGCTCGCCATCGAGGCCAGCGGCAACCAGACGCTCACGGAGGGCACCTTCGTCAAGCCGTGAACCGGCGTCACGAGCGGCGGCTCTCCGTGCGAGGGTCGCCGCTCGCGCGCGTCTGCCGCGCGAGACGTCCCGCAGGCTCTCCGGAAGCGCCAGAGGGGGCGCGACCGCTACCACGGATCGACGCACGGCCGCTCTTTCCCCGTGCGGGGGGCCGGCGCCGATGCCCGCGTTGGGTGGCCGTCAGCCGGCCCGGAACGGGTCGACCGCGCGGACGGTGCCGTAGAGCCGGTCGTGCTGAAAGTCCTCGGACAGCAGCTCGTCCAGACCGTAGTGCTCGGCGTACGCCCAGAGATGCGCATCGAACCAGGAGAGGCGATAGGCAGCCGCCCCGCGCAGCGCTGTCCGAACCAGGGCGTCGTTCGGATAGAGCACGGGAAATTGCGCGAGCAGCTCCTCGGCCTCTCTCCGGGCGTCGGCCGGCTCGAGCAATGGCGGCTCGCGTCCGAGCGGGCGGGACACGGCGGCCACGAACTCGACGATCGCCTGGTGGGGAAGCCGCAGCGAGTCGTCAGCCACGCCGCGACGAAGGAGATCGGTGGCTGCTCGCTGCTTGTCGGGGAAGCGCGGGTCGAATCGGTAGACGAGAACGTTCGTGTCAACGAGCGCGGCCACGTTCGTAGAAATCCTCGCGACGCCATCCGCGATCCGTCACGCGCCGGCTGCGGGACCCTTCCCGCTCGCGCGCACGTTGCCGTTCCGTTGCCTGATCGAACAGCACCAGCCGGCGGCCTCGCGTATCCTTCGCACGGGACTTCTCGCGAGTAGGCGGGATGATCCGGATCGCGTCGCCCGCCGGGGTCCATTCGATCTCATCGCCGGGGCGGAGGCCGTACCGGTCCGCGATCGCCTTCGGTACCGTCACCTGGAGCTTGCTCGTGATCCGGGACACTCGTCCTTACTGCAACAAGGACAGCATCCTTGTCAAACCTGCCGGCCGCCGGCCACCACCCCGCGTCCCTCGCGGGCTTCTCCTGAGCCAGGGCCCGCCTCGCGGTCAATGCCGAACTTCGCAGCGTCCTGCCACTTCGCGGGCTCCGTACGGACTTCGGAGCACGCGATTCCCTACCACGGGTCCACGCACGGCCGCTTCTTCTCCACCCGGCCTGCCGCCGGCGGCGCCACCCCGAGCACCCCCACGATCCAGCGCCGCGACTCCGCCGGGTCGATCCGTCGTCGATCTCGAAGTGCGACGCCACGTTGAGCGCCTGGCCGTGCTCGTACCTGCTCGGCCAGGAAGCCGTAGCCGGGGTGGAGGGCGTCGCAGCCACGGGCGCGGGCCGCCGCGATGAGCTGGTCGGCGTCGAGGTAGGCCGCCGGCCCGACGCCGCGGAGCGGGTACGCGTCGTCGGCCAGGCGCACGTGCAGCCCGGCCGCGTCGTCCTCAGAGAAGACCGCCACCGCCGGCAGGCCCAGATCCGCGGCGCTGCGCAGCACGCGCACGGCGATCTCGCCGCGGTTGGCAATCAGCAGGCACGGGCAACTCGCTCCCGGAGGCGCGTTCCGGTACATGCCTCCCCCGATGGACACCTTCACGCACCCCGACACCTACCTGAGCCTGCTGGCACTCACCGCCATGGAGATCGTCCTCGGCATCGACAACGTCGTGTTCATCTCGATTCTCAGCGGCAAGCTGCCGCCGGCGCAGCAGCCGGCGGCCCGCCGCCTGGGGCTCGGGCTGGCGCTCGGGCTGCGTATCGCCCTCCTGCTCGCGATCTCCTGGGTCATGGGGCTGACCGCGCCGCTCGTGACGGTGCTCGGCAAGGCGTTCTCGGGCCGCGACCTCATCCTGCTCGGCGGCGGCCTCTTCCTGGTCGCCAAGGCGACGCACGAGATCTACGACAAGCTGGAGGTGGCGCACGCCGACCGGCCGGCCGCCGTGGGGGCACGCGCCTTTGGCCTGATCCTGCTCCAGATCCTGGCGCTCGACGTCGTCTTCTCGCTCGATTCGGTCATCACCGCCGTCGGCATGGCGCAGCACGTGTCCGTCATGATCATCGCCATGGTGGTCGCCGTGGGCGTCATGCTCGTGTTCGCCGGCCGCATCGGCGACTTCGTCAACCGGCATCCGAGCATGAAGATCCTGGCGCTCAGCTTCCTGCTCCTCATCGGCGTCATGCTGGTGGCCGAGGGCATGGGGCAGCACGTCGGCAAGGGCTACATCTACTTCGCCATGGCCTTTTCCCTGGCGGTCGAGCTGCTCAACATGCGCCTGCGCCAGCGGCAGGCGCCGGTCGCGCTGCATCACCGCTTCGAGGCGGAGGGGTGACCGCGGCCAGGCTGAACGCCCGGCGCATCGCCACCCGGCTCGGGGTCTCCCTGGAGCGGCTCGCGCCGGCCGTGGGCTACACCCCGCAGGGCCTGGCCCGCAACCCCACGTCCGAACGGCTGCAGCCGGCGCTGGCGCAGATCGCCCACGTGCTCGATCGACTGCGCGCGCTTCTCGATGACGAGCGCTCGGCGGCCGTATGGCTGCACACGCCCCATCCGGATCTCGGCGGGGCCACACCGCTGTCGCTCGTCCTCTCGGGGCGGGCGCAGACGGTGGGCGTGCTGCTGCATCTCGCGGAGAGCGGACAGCCCGCCTGATGCCCGCGGGCGCGCGGCGGCGGCGGCTTCACCTCGCGCCGAGCCAGGCATTCGGCGACGCCGTCCACGCGAGCCGGCGCTTCGAGGGCATTCTCTACCCGTCGACCAAGGACCCTGCAGGACGCTGCCTGGCGATCTTCCCCGATCGGCTGCGTCCCAGCTCGTCGGTCACCGTGCGAAATCCGGATGGCGCCATTCCGGGGCGCCTTGGGCATCGCCCACTTGCCGGCGCCGACGCGCACGCGCGCACCGCGGACCCTACCGACGCGATAGGCGGTGCGGCTGTCCGCCCGTCACGCCGGCCGCGCCTCCACCAGCACGCAGTGCGTGCCGTGGTAGATCGTCGGCATGCACTTGTTGCAGTGGACGCAGAGCGACACCGCGGCCGCCCCGGTCGCCAGCCGCCCCACCAGATCCGGCTCGCGCAACAGCGCCCGCCCCATGGCGACGAATTCGAACCCTTCCGCCATGGCCTGCACGATGGTGTCGCGCCGGGTGATACCGCCGAGGAGCACGAGCGGCATGCTGAGTGCGGCGCGGAACTGGCGCGCGTAGGGCAGGAAGTACGCCTCCTCGAACGGGTACTCGGTCAGGAAGCGCTTGCCGAACAGGCGCATGCCGAGCCCGATCAGGCCGGGCATGACGGCCGCCATCTCGCGGATGGGCGCCTCGCCGCGGAAGAGGTACATCGGGTTCTCGAGTGAGCTGCCGCCGGTCAGCTCGAGGGCGTCGAGAGCACCGTCGGCCTCGAGCAGGCGCGCGACGGCGACGCTGTCGTCGAGCCAGAGCCCGCCCGGGACGCCGTCGGCCATGTTGAGCTTGGCGAGCACCGCCATCCGCGGTCCCACCGCCGCGCGCACGGCCTGCACCACCTGGCGCGGGAAGCGGGCGCGGTTCTCGACCGACCCGCCCCAGCGATCCCGGCGGCGGTTCAGGTGCGGGGACAGGAACTCGCTCAGCAGGTAGCCGTGGCCGACGTGGATCTCGATGGCGTCGAAGCCGGCGTCGGCCGCCACCCGGGCGGCGTGCGCGAAGTCCGCCGTGATGCGCGTCAGGTCGTCCTCGGTGACGGCGCGCGTGCGGCGCATGGTGAGCGGGCTGAACACCGGCGACGGCGACAGGCCCCGCCGCCCGGCCGCGCCGGCCACCGCGCCCGCATGACCGATCTGCACCGACGCCGCCGCGCCCTCGGCGTGCACGGCGTCGGTCAGGCGGCGGAGCCCGGGGACCGTCTCGGGGGTGAGGATCATCTCGTTCGGCGTTCCCAGGCCCTCCGCCGACACGGCGGCGAACGCCACCGTCGTCATGCCGACCCCGCCGCGGGCGACCCGGCGGTGGAACTCGATCAGGGCATCGGAGGGGCCGTGCGCGATCGTCATGCCCTCGAAGGTGGCCGCCTTGACGATCCGGTTGCGGAGCGTGAGCGGCCCGAGGCGCGCGGGGGCGAAGGGATCGGGAGACGGCATCGGCCCAGTGTAGACTTTCCGGGCTGTCAGCGCCTCATGCGGCTGCTCATCGAACGGGTCGTCGTCACGGGCGAACACGTCGCGATCGAACACGCGATCCCGCTCCTGCCCCACCTCGACCGAGGCGGGGGAGGCGCTCCCGGCGCACGGGCCGCCGGACGCCGAGGACGCCTTGGCGTAGCGTGGGTGGCCGAAGCCCTGGCGTCTCAGCCGGGGGACTCCTGTGCCTACGCGGGGCATCGGGGCGCACGACGCGGTGCGCCGTGGCGACGCGTCGCGGGCGTTATCTGCCCCACTCTCGGAGCGCGGCAGAGCCCCCTTTCCTCGAACGCACGTCGATTCTATGCTCCGGGGCGTATGCTGAGAGACGCGTTCGGTCACCTGCGTCCCGTCCGTTGGGCGATGATCAACCTCGGAGGATATCTCACGGTCTTGCAGCTGCGTCTCCTCAATCGCCTACGCATCGAGGGGGTGGAGCATCTCAAGAGCTTGCCGTCTCGGGGTGTCCTGCTCGTTTCCAATCACCTGACGCACTACATGGACTCGATCGTCGTGTTTCATTCGGTGAGCTATTTGCGACGACCATACCTCATCTGGCCGCGCACGGATCTCTACATCGTGGCGGCACTCGAAACGATGAAATCCCGCGGGTGGCTCCCGCGTTTGATGGCGTACAACGGTACCATCTGCGTGAAGCGCACCTGGAAAGAGGGAGACCAGCCGATCGAGCGCACCGTCGATCCCGAGGACGTCCGCAAGATCAACACGGGGTTGAACGGTGGTTGGGTGCTGACCTACCCGCAGGGGACCACGACACCGGGTGCGCCGGGTCGCATCGGCTGCGCCCAGATCATCAAGCAGTTTCAGCCCGTCGTGATCCCCGTGCGGTTGAGGGGCTTGCGAGAGGCCTTCGACAAGACGGGACTGCGGCTGCGCAAGACGAGGACCGAGCTGAGCGTGTGGTATGGCCGCCCACTCGATATCGACTTCGATCAGCCGGCGTCTGCGATTCTCGGAACCGTCATGGCCGCGATCGGCGAAGCCTGACGGACCAGGGCGAGAGCTTCTCGATGACCTCGTCCCTTAGCTAAAGCGCCTCGACACGCGCCGGCACGTACTTGTGCCAGGGGGTGCCCGCGAACGCGTCCCGGTCCTCACTGGCGGTGAGCTCGTTCGGCGGCACGCCGGCGAGGGCGCGCATGCCGCCCTCGCCGGGGAAGTCGAGGCCGAGGCCGTTGGGCAGCGAGACGTGCCCCGGCTGCAGGGTGTCGGACAGCTCGATCGTCACCTCGACGCTGGCCCGCTTGGTGGTGAGCCGGGCACGACCGCCGTCGCCGAGGCCGAGGCGCGCCGCGTCGATGGGACTGATGCGCAGCGCCCCGGTGGCGTCCTGCTTCCGCCACGTCGGGTCGCGGAAGATGGTGTTGGCCGTGAACGACCGCCGTTCGCCGGCGGCAAGCACGAACGGGAACGCGGCGTCGCGCCGCGCCGGCGGCCCGACCGCGAGCGTCTCCAGCTCGGTGAGCAGCTCGGGGATGACGAGGTTGATGCGCCCCTGCCGCACCTGCCGCCAGCAGTCGGCATACTCGTCGGCCGCGAACACGACCCCGGACGGACTGCCGAGGATGGCCTCGAACAGGCGCTCGCCGGGGGCGAAGCCGCCGCCGGTGAAGCCGGCGCGCGCGGCCGATGCGGGTTGCTGCATGGCGTAGAGATGCGCCGCCCCCCAGAGGATGGCCGCCGAGGCTGCGTCGTCGGGAAGCGTCGGCCCGAGGGTGCGGTAGAGGACGACGGGGATCATCTTGGCCAGGCGTGGATTCGCGGGCACGGTGGTGAAGAACGCTTCGGCGAAGGCCGCGCGGCCGTGGGCGAGCGCGTCGCGCAACGGCGCCAGGTCGTCGTCGGTGAGTGCGCCCAGCGCCTCGACCAGACGGGCGTGGATCTCCGGCTCCGGCAGCGGGCCCGGGGGCGCGGGCAGGATGGGGCGCCGCAGGTGGAAGACGTTTTTCGGGAAGTCGAAGTTGAAGAACGTGGCCTCGTACTTCTCGAACTGCGTCGGTGCGGGCAGCACGTAGTGCGCCAGGCGCGCGGTCTCGGTGAGGGCCACGTCGATCACCACCAGCGTGTCGAGCGCCTGCAGCGCCGCGCGCATACGCTGGCTGTCGGCCAGCGAGTGGGCCGGGTTGCCGCTCTCGACCACCATCGCCCGGTAGCGTTTCGGGTGGTCGGTCAGGATCTCCTCGGCAATGACGTTGCACGGCACCAGGCCGGAGATGATGCGGGCGCCGGCGACCGGGCTGACCTTGCCGGCGCCGCCGCCGGCGCCGGCGATCGAGTCGCCACGCGCGGCGGCCGTCAGCTTGACCAGGCTGGTGAATGCGTACTGCGCCCCCGGCTTGGCGAAATTGCCGGTGAGCGCCCAGACCAGCTTCTCCAGGTAGCTCGACAGCGTCGAGTGGCGGTTCATCTGGATGCCCAGGTCCTCGGCCACGGCGACGCTGGCAGCGCCGGCGATGCGCCGCGCCGTTTCGCGCAGGCGCGCTTCCGGAATACCGGCGATGGCCGCGTAGCGCGCGACGGGAACGGTCGCGAACACCTTGCGGATGTCGTCGGCGCCGGCCGTGTGCGCCGCGACCCACTCCCCGGCGACCAGGTCCTCCTGCACCAGCACGCCGACCAGCGCCGCCAGCAACCACGCGTCGGTGCCCGGCGTGACGGCGAGGTGGATGTCGGCCAGCTCGGCGGTCTCCGTCCGGCGCGGGTCGATGACGATCAGCGTCCGCGCCGGGTCCTTGGCGATCGCGCGCAGCGTATGGCGGGCGCGCGGGAAGCCGTGCGACTGCCAGGGGTTCTTGCCAACGAACAGCGCCACCTCGGCGTGCTCGAAGTCGGCGCGCACGGCGGTGCCCATCATGCGGCCCTGCACCCACATCTCGCCGGTCTTCTCCTGCGCCAGCGCGTTCGACCGGTAGCGCACGCCGAGCGCCGCCAGGGTGGCATTGGCGTAGGCGCCGCCCAGGTGGTTCCCCTGCCCGCCGCCACCGTAATAGAAGATCGCCTCGCCGCCCCAGGTGTCGCGCACGGCCCCGAGACGGGCCGCGACCTCGCGGATGGCGGTGTCCCAGTCGATCTCCTCGAAGGTGCCGTCCGGGCGGCGACGCAGCGGCCGGCGCACGCGGTCGGGCCCGTGCTGGTAGTGGTCGAGGCGGAGCGCCTTGTTGCAGGTGTAGCCCGCCGACGCCGGATGGGCGCGATCGCCGCGGATGCGCGCCAGGTGCGTGCCGCCCGCGCCGCCGAGCTCGACCTCGACGCCACAATTACACTCGCACAGGATGCATGCGGTCTGCTGCCACGCCATGGTGCGGCCTCCCCTTGTCGTCGCCGGCGCCCTGCCGGACCTCCGCTCTACGATCTCGGAGCGCCTATGCCAATGGGGGATGCCAGCGCAAATGGCGGCAGGGCCGGCAGCGATGCTATGGACGAGACGCCATGCCGCGCATCGCCATCATCGGCTCGGGGTTCTCGGGGCTCTGCCTCGGCATCCTACTGCGCCGCGCCGGCATCGACTCGTTCACCATCTACGAGAAGGCCGACCGCCTGGGCGGCACCTGGCGCGACAACACCTATCCCGGCGCCGCCTGCGACGTGCCGTCGATCGCCTACTGCTTCTCGTTCGAGCAGAAGACCGACTGGTCGCGGCTGTGGGCGCCGCAGGACGAGATCCAGGCCTACATGGAGCACTGTGCGCGGACGTACGACCTGCTGCCGCATCTCCGTTTCGGCACCGAGATCGCCAGCGCCCGCTTCGACGAGGCCGAGAGCGTGTGGCAGCTGCGCACCACCAGCGGCGAGGCGATCACGGCCGAGGTCCTGGTGAGCGGCGTCGGGCAGTTGAACCGCCCCGCCATCCCCGCCCTCCCCGGCCTGGACACGTTCCGGGGCGAGCGCTTCCACTCGGCGCGCTGGAACCATGCCTACGATCTGACGGCCAAGCGCGTCGGCGTGATCGGCAACGCCGCCAGCGCGATCCAGTTCATCCCCCAGATCGCCCCCCGGGTAGCACACCTCACCGTCTTCCAGCGCAGCGCCAACTGGATGCTACGGCGAAACGATCGGGCGGTCAGCGTGCGCGAGCAGCAACGCCTCGCCCGCCATCCGTGGCTGGCGCGCTTCTTTCGCTACCTGGTGTGGGGAATGCTCGATCTCCGCTACCCGATGTTCCGCGGCAACCGGTTCCTGGCCGCGCGGACGCGGCGGATGGCGCTCACCTACCTGCAGGACACGGTGGCCGACCCCGCGCTGCGGGCCGCACTGGTGCCCGACTATCCCATCGGCGGCAAACGCATCCTCATCTCGGACGACTACTACCAGTCGCTCGGCCGGCAGAACGTGGCGCTGGTGACCAGCGGCATCAGCCACCTGACCGCCGACGCGGCGGTGACGCAGGACGGCGCAACGCACCCGCTGGACGCCGTCATCCTGGCCACCGGCTTCCAGTCGACGGCCTTCTTGGCACCCATGCACATCGAGGGACTGAAGGGCCAGTCGCTCGAGCACGCCTGGGCCGGGGGCGCACGCGCCTTCCACGGCATCACCGTCCCCGGGTTCCCGAACTTCTTCATGATGTACGGCCCCAACACGAACCTCGGCCACAATTCGATCATCTTCATGATCGAGTGCCAGGCCGGCTACATCGTGCGGGCCATCCAGGCGCTGATCGCCGAGAACCTGGTCTCCCTGGACCTGTGGCCGAGCGTGCTGGAGGCGTACAACACCCGCCTGCAGCGCGAGCTGGCCCGCACCGTGTGGGCCCGCACGAACCGGAGCTGGTACAAGACCGCGAGCGGACAGATCACCAACAACTGGTCGGGGACCACGCTGCGTTACTGGTGGACGACGCGGCGCTTCGATCGGTCGTGTTATCGGTCGGTGGGGAGACGGCGGGCGGTGGCGCAGGAGACGTGGTGCGAGACGCTCCCGGGGCCGCGTGCACGCAAGCATGTGGCGGCGGATTCGCGTGAGTAGCCCCCGGCTCTCCGAATCCGTCGGCGGCCACCGGGCGGACAGCGGGGGCATCGGGCGAAGACGTGGAACTCAACGACGGCGCTCAACCGGCTCAAGAACAAAAGCCCGCCGGTCGAAACCGAAGCGGGCTCGTTTCGATCATCGACGTGGTAGAGGAGATACTGCTGCACGGCGTGCTACCGCCCGCAGCGAAAGGAGCCACGCGATGAAGCTCGCCACCTTCACTCACGCAGGCCTCACCCGCCTCGGCGTCGTGCTCGACGAGCAGGTCCTCGATCTGGCGCGCGTCGCCCCCGAGCTGCCGCGCGAGATGACGGCGCTGCTGGCGGCGGGCCCACCCGCTTTCGACCGCGTCCGCCAGGTCGCCGGGCAGCCGGGTCCACGACTCGGCCTAGCCGAGGTCCGGCTAGAGGCCCCCGTCCTCCGCCCGCCCAAGTTCCTCGCCATCGGCCTCAACTACGCCGACCACTGCGCGGAGTCCGGCCAGGAGAAGCCCGTCCTACCCCTCTTCTTCAACAAGCAGTCGACCTGCGTGACCGGCCCCTTCGACCCCATCCACCTGCCGCGCGTGTCGCCGCTACTCGACTACGAGGGCGAGCTCGGCTTCGTCATCGGCCGCCGCTGCCGGCACGTGCCGCGCGCCCGCGCGGCCGAGGTGATCGCCGGCTACCTGGTGGTCGACGACGTGTCCGTGCGCGACTGGCAGCTGCGCGTGCCCACCTGGACGCTCGGCAAGTCGTTCGACACCCACGGGCCGCTCGGGCCCTGGCTGGTCACCTTGGACGAGCTCGGCGACCCGCATGCCCTCGACATCCGCACCTGGGTCAACGGCGAGCTGCGCCAGCATTCCAACACCCGCGAGCTGATCTTCGACTGCTTCGCCCAGGTGGAACATCTGTCCACCGCCTTCACGCTCGAGCCCGGCGACGTGATCAGCACCGGCACGCCGTCGGGCGTCGGCGGCGCCATGCAGCCGCCGCGCTTCCTCACCGCCGGTGACGTGGTCCGGGTCGCGATCGAAGGCATCGGCCACATCGAGAACCGGGTCGTCGCCGAGCCCGACGACACCGTCACCCGGCTGTGAGGATGCCATGGCGCTCCATCGACTGACCACGATCACCATCGGCGTCCCGTCCGTCGCCCCGACGGCGGCCTACTACGCCGAGTTCGGGCTCACGCCCACGGGCCAGGGCGGCTTCGCCACCGCCGACGGCGGCGAGCAGCTCCGGCTCGTGCCCGCACCGCGCCGCCGTCTGCTCGAACTCGGCATCGGCGCCGACGACGCCGACGACCTCGGGCGTGTCGCCGCCGCGCTGGCGGGCCTCGACATCGCCGTCGAGCGTACCCCCGACGCGCTCGTGGCCGTCGATCCGGGCACCGCCGTCCGCGTCGTCGTCCGCACCGCCCCCCGGATCGCCCCGGCGGCGGCACCCGCCGCGCCCGCCAACGGCCCCGGGCGCACCGACCGCGCCACCCGACGCGCCGACGCCATCCTGCGCGACGCGCCGGTGCGCCCGCGGAAGCTCGGCCACGTGGTGCTCGGCTCGACCGACTTGGCCGCCAGCGAGCGCTTCTTCATCCACGGGATCGGGTTCAAGGTGAGCGACACGGTCGCCGGCCTGGCATCCTTTCTGCGTTGCTCGACCGACCACCACAACCTGCTCGTCCAGCGGGCACCCGTCCCGCTCCTGCACCACACCTCGTGGCAGGTCGACGACGTCGACGACATCGGTCGCGCCGCCAGCGCGCTCCTGGCCCGCGACCCGAGCCGCCACGTGTGGGGGCTCGGCCGCCATCACATCGGGTCGAACTTCTTCTGGTACCTGAAGGACCCGGCCGGCAACTTCACCGAGTACTACGCCGATCTCGACTGCATCGTCGACGACCAGCTGTGGAGCCCGGGCGTCTGGGAGGGCGCCAGGAGCCTCGCCAGTTGGGGCCCGGCGGTGCCGCCGTCGTTCCTCGTCCCCGACGACCTGGCCGAGCTGATGGCCGCGCACCACGCCTGAGCGGATGCGCGCGCGGCACGACGTCGTCATCGTCGGCTACGGCCCGGTCGGGCAGACGCTCGCCATCCTGCTGGCGCAGCGGGGCTGGACGGTGGGCGTGTTCGAGAAGCAGCCGGCCGCGTATCCCCTGCCCCGTGCGGTGCATTTCGATCACGAGGTGGCACGTATCCTCCAGGCGGTGGGCGCGCTCGACGACCTGCTCCCGACCGTCGAGCCGGCGGACGCCTACGAGTGGCGGAACGCCGCCGGCGACACGCTGCTGCGCTTCGAGAGCCGGGCCGCCGGCGCCTCCGGCTGGCCGGAGGCGAACATGTTCGCGCAGCCGGATCTGGAGCGTGTGCTCGACCAGCGCGCCCGGGCGCTGCCGACGGTCGAGGTGCATCGCGGCTGCGACGTCGTGGAGCTGGCCGCGACGGACGCGGGCGTGGCGGTCACCGTAGCGACCCCCGAAGGAGGCCAGCACACGGTCGACACCCGCTACGTCGTCGGCTGCGACGGCGCCAACAGCTTCGTGCGCTCCCGGGTGGGCGCCTCGGTCACCGACCTGGGCTTCTTCTTCGATTGGCTGATCGTCGACATCGTGCCGCACGCACCGACCGTGTGGCGTCCGCTCAACATCCAGATCTGCGACCCGGCCCGTCCGACGACCCTCGTCTCCGGAGGCCGCGGCCGGCGGCGGTGGGAGTTCATGCGCCTGCCCGAGGAGAGCCTGGACGCGCTGAACCGCGAGGAGACCGCCTGGCGCCTGCTCGCGCCGTGGGGCGTGACGGCGGACAACGCCACCCTCGAGCGCCACACCGTGTATCGCTTCCAGGCGCGCTGGGTCGACACCTGGCGCCGCGGCCGCGTGCTCCTGGCCGGCGACGCCGCACACCAGATGCCGCCCTTCGCCGGCCAGGGCATGTGCGCGGGCCTGCGCGACGCCGCCAACCTCGCCTGGAAGCTCGATCTGGTCCTGGCGGGGACGGCGGCCGACGCGCTCCTCGACACCTATGCCAGCGAGCGCATCCCGCACGTGCGCGCCATGATCGACTTCTCCATGGCGCTCGGCCGCGTGATCTGCGTCGCCGACCCGGCCGAGGCGGCGGCGCGCGACGCGCCCATGGTCGCTGCCGTCGCGGCCGGGAAGCAGAGCGCGGCCTTGCCGCCCCTCGCCATCGGCCCCGGAGTGGTTCAGGCCGGCGACGCGCACGCCGGCCGGCCGTTCGTCCAGGGCCGGGTCCGTCGGAGCGGCGTGACTGGGCTGTTCGACGACGTGGTGGGACGTGGGTGGACGCTGCTCAGCCCGACCGCCGACCCGGGCACCCGGCTCGCGCCCGAGGCGGCCGCGATCTTCGCGTCGCTCGGTGGCGTCACCGCGCACGTCGGACCGCAGGCGCCGATCGAGGATGTCGACGGCACCTACGGCCGCTGGTTCGCGGCGGCGGCGGTCCAGGTCGTTTTGCAGCGACCGGATTTCCACGTCTTCGGCACCGCGGCGCGCGTCGACGATGCCGGCGCCCTGGTCGCACTGCTCCGGGAGGACATCACATGAGTGACGCCCGCACCGCCATCGTCGTCGGCGTGGGAGCCGAAGCGGGCCTGGGGGCCGCCCTCTGCCGGCGCGTGGCCCGCGAGCGCCTGCACACCTTCGTCTCGGGCCGCACCCAGGCCAAGATCGACGCCGTGGCCGCGACCATCCACGCCGCCGGCGGCCGCGCCACGGCGGTCGCGGGCGACACCACCGTGGAAGCCGACGTCGCACGGTTGTTCGACGCCGCCGAGGCCGCGGGCCCGCTCGACCTAGTGGTCTACAACGCCGGCAACAACCGCTTCGGTGATTTTCGCGACATGACCGCGGCCTTCTTCGAGGAGGTGTGGCGGGTCGCCTGCTTCGGCGGCTTCCTCGTCGGCCGCGAGGCGGCGCGCCGGATGGCACCGCACGCGCACGGCACCATCCTGTTCACCGGCGCCAGCGCCTCGCTGCGCGGCCGGCCGCCGTTCGCGGCCTTCGCCGCCGCCAAGGCGGGCCTGCGCGCGGTAGCGCAGGCGATGGCACGCGAGTTCGGGCCGATGGGGCTCCACGTCGCGCACGTGATCATCGACGGCGGCATCGCCGGCGATCGCCTCGTCAAAGCCTACCCCGACTTCGTCGGCATGAAGGGGGAAGACGGGCTCCTCGACCTGGACGCCATCGCCGACACCTATTGGCACCTGCACACCCAGCACCGCACGGCGTGGACGCACGAGCTCGACCTGCGGCCGTTCAAGGAGCCGTTCTGACAGCCGCTCGACCTGGCCGGCGTCGGCGATTGTGACGCAGTGCGAAGTAGCACAAACCCCATGTCGCCCGGGCCAGCGGGTTTGGCCGCGACCCCGAGGCCTCCCCCGCCCCGGCCAGCCCCCCGTTTGCAGCCGACCACCGCGTCCCTTCTCGGCGCCACGGCCGTTTGCTATAGCGCGGCCGACCTGAAGGCGAGGGCTGATGAAGATCGCAGTTCCAAGAGAGATTGTGCCGGGGGAGCGCCGGGTTGCGTTGACGCCGGACGCGGTGGCCGGGCTCGTGAAAACCGGGCTCGAGGTGCTCGTGGAGGGCGGAGCCGGCGACGGGGCGTTCCACTCCGACGCGGCTTTCGAGAAGGCGGGCGCACGGATCGTCGGCGACGCGAGCACGCTCTACGGGCAGGCCGACGTCGTCCTGAAGGTGCAGAAGCCGATGCACGACGAGGTCGACCGCATGCGCGAGGGGGCGGTGCTGGTGGCATTCCTGCAGGCGCTGAGCAGCGCCGAGCTCGTGCAGCGGCTCGCCGCGCGCCGGATCACCAGCTTCGGCATGGAGGGCATCCCGCGCATCAGCCGGGCGCAGAAGATGGACGCGCTCTCGTCGCAGGCGAACATCGCGGGCTACAAGGCGGTGCTGATCGCCGCCGAGTCGCTGGCGAAGTTCTTTCCCATGTTGATGACCGCGGCGGGCACGGTGTTCGCGGCGCGGGTGCTGGTGATGGGCGCGGGCGTGGCCGGTCTGCAGGCCATCGCCACGGCACGCCGCCTGGGCGCGCAGGTGTGGGGCTACGACGTGCGTGCGGCGGTGAAGGAGCAGGTCGAGAGCCTGGGAGCAAAGTTCCTCGAGCTCGACCTCGGGGTCGCGGACGCCGAGGACAAGGGCGGCTACGCGAAGGCGCTATCGACGGATGCCGCGCGCCGGCAACAGGACCTGCTGGCCGAGAAGACCAAGGAGTTCGACGTGGTCGTGACCACGGCCCTGGTGCCGGGCCGGGCCGCGCCCCGCCTGGTCAACGCGCAGACCGTGGCCGGCATGCGCCCCGGCTCGGTGATCGTGGATCTCGCCGCCGAGGCGGGCGGCAACTGCGAGCTGACCGAGCCCGATCGCGTGGTCATCGCACACGGCGTGACGATCCACGGGCCGACCAACCTGCCCGGCACCATGCCCGTGCACGCCAGCCAGCTCTACGCCCGCAACGTGACCGAGCTGCTGCGCGAGTTCGTCAAGGACGGCAAGCTCGCACTCGACTTCGACGACGAGGTGATCAAGGGCGCGTGCGTCACCCACGGCGGCGAGGTGGTCAGCGCCGCGGTCAAGGCCGCCGCGGCGGCGCGGAAGACGGCATGACGACCGAGCTCGAAGTCGGCCTCTACATCTTCATGCTGGCCGGGTTCCTCGGCTACCACCTGATCACCCGTGTCCCGCCGCTCCTGCACACGCCGCTCATGTCGGCGACCAACGCCATCGCGGCGATCTCGCTGGTCGGGTCGCTGGTGGTGGCGGGCGGCGACTACAGCAATGTACCGAACGGCTGGGTGTGCACGCTCCTCGGCTTCATCGCCGTCACCTGCTCGTCCACCAACGCCGTCGGCGGATTCCTGATCACCGACCGCATGCTACGCATGTTCAGAACGGCGGAGGATCGCGCGCGCGGGACGCGCCGGCCGGTGGAAGTGCAGGCGTTCGCATTCGTCGTCGCCCTCGCCGCCGTGGTGGCCATCGCGCTCTACGCGAGCAAGCCGGCGGGCATGGCGATGGGGGAGTATCTCCACCAGCACGTCGCCGCCGAGGCGCTCCGCTATTGCTACATCGTCTCCGCGGCCATGTTCGTCCTGGGGCTGAAGGGGCTCAGCTCGCCCAAGTGGGCGCGCTCGGGCATGGCGCTGGCGGCGCTCGGGATGTTGATCGCCGTGGTCGGCACGCTGTTCCACCCCCACATCGTCGACTACCGGTGGATCGCGCTCGGCATCGCGATCGGGGCGGTGGTCGGCGGGACGATGGGGCTCCGCATCCCGATGACCGCGGTGCCGCAGCGCACCGCGATCTCGCACTCGCTGGGCGCGCTGGCGGCGTGCCTGGTGGGCATCTCCGAGTACTTCCGCTACCAGGGTCAGCTCGACCGCGTGACGCTGACGGCCCTCGACTTCGAGGTGGTGGTCGGCGGGCTCACGTTCACGGGCAGCCTGATCGCCGCCGCCAAGCTGCAGGAGCTCCTGCCGGGCCGGCCGATCACGTACCGCGGCCAGAACGTCATGAGCCTGACCCTGCTCTCCATCATCGTCGGCTCCGGCGTCTACCTGGTCGGCACGCAGGCGGCGACGCCGTTCTTCTACGTGATGGTGGTGCTGTCGCTCGTCTTCGGCCTGCTGCTGGTCATCCCGATCGGCGCCGCCGACATGCCGGTGGTGATCGCGCTGCTCAACTCGTACGGCGGGCTGGCGGATGCGGCGATGGGCTTCGTGCTGATGAACAAGATCCAGATCATCACGGGCTCGCTCGACGGCACCTCCGGCTTCCTGCTCTCCCTGCTCATGTGTCGCGCGATGAATCGCTCGATCGTCAACGTGCTCTTCGGCGCCTTCGGCAAGGTGTCGGAAGAGGACGTGGCCGCGGCGGCCGAGGCCAAGGGGACGGTGCGCAGCATCGCGGCCGACGAGACGGCGACGCTGTTCGAGACCGCGAGCAACGTCGTCGTCGTGCCCGGCTACGGCATGGCCGTGGCGCAGGCGCAGCACGCGGTGGCCGAGCTCGGCAACATCCTGAAGGAGCGCGGTGTCGACGTGAAGTATGCCATCCACCCCGTCGCCGGCCGCATGCCGGGCCACATGAACGTGCTCCTGGCGGAGGCCAACGTCCCGTACGAGCAGCTCCACGAGATGGACGCGATCAACCCCTACTTCCCGGAGGCCGACATCGTCCTGGTCGTGGGCGCCAACGACGTGACCAACCCCGCGGCCAAGAACAACAAATCGAGCCCCCTCTTCGGCATGCCGATCCTGGAGGTCGACCGCGCAAAGTCGATAATCGTGCTGAAGCGCAGCATGCGCCCCGGCTTCGCGGGCGTCGATAATGACCTATACTACAACGAGAAGTGTATGATGCTCTTCGGTGACGCCAAGGACAGCCTGACCAAACTGATCCGCGAAATGAAATCACTGCTGTGAACGTCATGAAAACCGTGATGCAGCTCTTACGAGGCAAGGGGCAGCAGGTCCTGTCGGTTTCTCCCGGGACGCCCGTCTTCGAGGCGCTGGAGGTGATGGCCGCCAAGAATGTCGGTGCCCTCCTGGTCGTCGAGGGGGAGAAGCTGGTGGGCATCTTCTCGGAGCGTGACTACGCCCGCAAGGTGATCTTGAAGGGCAAGTCGTCCAAGGAGACGCCCGTGCAGGAGATCATGAGCTCCCACGTCCTCTACGTCCGCCCGCAGCAGACCGTCGAGGACTGCATGGCGCTGATGACGGACAAGCGCGTGCGCCACCTGCCGGTGCTGGCGGAGGACGAGCGCGTCGTCGGCGTCATCTCGATCGGCGACGTCGTGAAAGCGATCATCGCGGAGCAGGAGTTCATGATCGAGCAGCTGCAGAATTACATCACGGGGCGGTAGGGTCGCTCGACCGTGCCGGCCCGACCCGAGGGTGTGAGTTCGTACGTTCTGAACATGAAGGGGGAAGACGGGCTCCTCGACCTGGACGCCATCGCCGACACCACCTGGCACCTGCACACCCAGCACCGCACGGCCCCGAGCGGGAAGAGTGGGCGATATGGTCACGGAACCACTTCGATCTCGCTCGGCCGCCACGCCTTCGTAAAGAAGGGCTCGAGCGGGCTGTAGAGGCGGAGGATCACGAACCATCCCTTTCCGGGCATGGTCTGGATCCAGTTGCCCCGCTTGACGCCGGCAGGCTGCGTCGGACCGAAGTAGACCGTCGTGGACCCATCGGGGTTCAGCTCGGCGGCAGGCGACGGGTAGCTCTGACTGCCGGCGCGCGGGTGGCGTTGCGGCGTGTCGAGCATCGAGCGCGTCTGGTTGTCGTAGAGCGTGAACGACCAGAACTTCTCCTCCGGGCTAGACTAGTCGGTGGCGTCACGCTCCTTTCGCGCACCAGCGGAAGCGAACGGTCGACCGCTCGGCCCGCGCGGGGGCGCCGGGCGCGCAGGCGGTGGTCGCGCTCGGGCGCGTCCGCGGGTACCCGCTGAACTCAGCCTCAAAACGGCGACATCGGACGCCGGCGCCTGCTCGCGCGGCCGCTCAGGCTGCTGGCTTCCAGCGGATGGCCAAGCGACGGCGGTGCGCCGCACAGTCTCGCAGGTAGAGGTTGATGAGCGCCTGGTAGGGAAGGCCGGCGTCGGCAGCGAGCGATTTGAAGTACTCGATCGTCGGTTCATCGAGGCGAATGGTGATCTGGCGCTTCAAGCGTCGCGCGTAGGGATTCTTTCGGGCCTTCGTGAAGTCGTAGTGTGCTCTCATCGTCGTCTCCGTCGTTCGTACAAGGCTCGCTCTTGCCGATCCGCTTTGCGCGCCGAGATGATCCGGATGACCGCATCTTGTTCCCGGTAACAGTGGCACACGACCAGAGCTCTGAGCCGCATGCTGAGGCCCAGTAGAACGAACCGGTCCTCCTGATCGGAATGGTCTGGGTCGCCGGTCAGCAGGGCATCTTCGTCCAAGAAGACGGTCTCAGCTTCCATGAACGTCACGCCGTGCTTGCGGGCATTCACTTCGCTCTTGCGCGAATGCCAGACGAAGCGAAGATCGGCCACTGAGATCGTTTATACCTACGATGTAGTGCAGATGCCAGCCGTGGACCTCGCCTTCCTTTGTCGAGAGACTACCTCGGTCTCATCAGGATGGGGACGCCGCGACGCGGGATATCGAACCGCCTGCGTAGCGACGCGACGGAGATCGTCCTGAGGATCGCTGGAGGGGCACCGAGTCGCGGCCCTTCAGCGCTCGGACCGTGCCGCCCGCGGAGGAACAGTAGTGCGGCGCCGGGCCGCACGTACCGAGGGCGGCCTCTTCGGCCGTCCCGGGCTTTTCCACGCCCGCCCTCCGGCGGCCACTTCGCTCCGGGGCTCTGGCCCCTCGCGCCCTCCCCGCTCGTCTTTCCGGGCCACGCGTTCCAGCGCACCGGCGTTCTCGTTTAGAAGCGCCTTCGCCTTTGCCGCCATCCGGCCGTCAAGCGCTGTGCCCGGCCACTGCGAGACGATCGCTTCCGCCCACTCCGACCACCGGACCGCTGTCTCCATCATGTCGATGATGAAGCGGTCACTGATCGCGTTGATGTGGGCGCGCTTCGGAAAGCGCGGGCCCGCGTCCGCGAGCTCCCGGGCGAGCCCGAGAGCAAGGGAACTCCGGCGCGCGAGCCCCTCCCTGATCCGGCGAATGTTTCTGAGGAGCTGCGCCTTTGTCCCGAAATCGCCGTAGACAACCTTGATCATTGCCTCGAACTCGAGAAGGAGGCCCTCGCCAGGCTCGTCGAGCCAGCGCGCGAGTGCGCGGCGGCCCTTCGGCGTGATGTGGTAGACGGCGCGCCTCCTGCCTCCGGCCTCTTCGGATGTCGCCGCGGCGAGTCCATGCGCGGCGAGGTTCTTCGGCTCCTCGTAGAGCTTGCTCTCGGCACGCGGCCAAACGAGGCGAACGGTGCTCCGCTTGATCTGGCGGATGAGCTCATAGGCTGACCACGGCCGAATCGCGAGAAGCCCGAGGACTGCATACGAGGTCGGAGTGAGCTTCTTCATTCGCGGGGGACCATACTCCGATGCCCGATCCGGCGCGACTCCCGAGGGGAGTATCGGGTCCGATTGACACTACTCCCTTCCGGAGTATAGCACTGCTCCAGAAGGGAGGTCGGCCAGCCATGACCGCAGAGGCCCTCTTTCAGCGTGAAGGCGAGCGGTACCATCCGACGGAGTGCTCCCTCGGCCCGTGGGGCCGCGCGATCCTCCACGGCGGGCCGGTCGCGGCGCTCCTTGCATACGCCGTCGAGCGCGAGAGAAGCGATGCGGAGCTTCTGCCGGCGCGCCTCTCGGTCGATCTCTTCCGCGCGGTCCCACGGGCGCCACTCGAGCTCCGTACCCGTGTTCTCCGCGACGGGAAGCGCCTGAAGGTCGTCGAGATTCTTCTCGAGGCCGCCGGAATAGCAGTCAGCAGCGCCGTCGGCCTTCTCCTCCGCAAGTCCGCAGAGCCCGATCTCGGGCTCGCGCAGGCCGCCGGCCATCTCGATCCTCCGGAAGCTATGCCACCGATGCGCGTGCCGAGCGAGGAGCTGAGCCACGCTACGTCGCTCGAGATTCGCGGAGGGGTCAGGCCGGTCACCGGACAACCGAGCCGAGGCCTGTGGGTCCGAATGCCCTATCCCGTCGTCGCAGGAGTCGACCTCACGCCGTTTACGCGCGCGGCCGCCGCCTCGGATTGGACAAATCCCGTTGGCAACTATGGGCCGGAGGGCATCAACTTCATCAACGCCGATATCACCCTCTTTCTTTGTCGCGAGCCGGAAGGAGAGTGGCTGGGCCTCGAGCCTACCGCGCGCCACAGCAGAGACGGAGTCGCGCTCAGCGACTGCACCGTCCTCGACCGGACCGGGCCGGCGGGGCGTTGCGTTACCACCTCGATGGCTACGGCCTACACCGCGAGCGGCGCGAAGCCGCGAGGATGAGATGACGCCGGCCCGACAAAGCCAGATGCCCTTCGAGGAGCGGCGGCGCGAGCACGTCGCAGAGGTCTTCCGATTCCTTCCCGAGGCGCTCCAGCGGATCACCTGGAGCCGCGAGCAGATTGATGCGCTTCGGGAGGCAAAGCTCCGGCGCCTCCTGAAGCACGCAAAGGCACACTCTCCCTGGCACACGCGGCGCCTCGCGTCGATCGATCCCGATTCCGTGACCGAGGCCGATCTCGTGCGGATCCCGCCGATGACGAAGCGAGATCTCATGGAGAATTGGGACGAGATCGTCACGGATCGCCGGCTGACACTCGAGCTCTGCGAGCGCCAGCTCGCGGAGCTGACCAGCCCCGCATACCTTCTCGACGAGTTCCAAGTCGTCGCCTCCGGCGGCTCGAGCGGCACGCGCGGCGTATTTGCTTACGGCTGGGAAGACTTCGCGCACGCCTACGCGTCCTATGCTCGGTGGGTCGCCCGCGCGCGCCCGGCGATGGGCAGCGGCGACGCCGCGTCGCGCGCGGTCCTCGTGATGATCAGCGGCGGCTCGCCGACACACATTGGCTCCGCTCTCGGAGCGACGTTTGCCTCTGAGGTAATCGACACGCGCTACCTCGCGGTCTCTCAGCCTCTCGCCGAGATCGTGGACGCTCTCAACCGCGAGCAGCCGAGCAGCCTCTTCGCTCCCGCCTCGATCCTCTACCTTCTTGCGGCGGAGGCCTCGGCCGGGCGGCTCCGAATCGAGCCGCGCCTCGTCGCTTCGGCCTTCGAGCCTCTTTTCCCCGAGATCGCGGATGCGATCGACCGCGCCTGGAATCCGGTTCTCCTGAACGCCTACGGTACGAGTGACTTTGGTCCAGCGGGCTTCAGCTGCACCGAGCGGGCGGGAATCCACTTGAGTGACGATCTCGTCATCGCCGAGCCCGCAGGCGAAGACGGGCGGCCGGTCCTACCCGGGGAGACAGCGCCCCGCTACTTCGCAACCGCGCTGCAGCAATATACCCTGCCGATCATCCGCTATGAGATGACGGACGAAATAGCGCTGACAGAAGAGCCCTGCCGGTGCGGGTCGTCGTTCCGGAGAATCGCCGACATCCAGGGTCGGCAAGACGATCTCTTCCGCTACCCGAACGACGTCGTGATCCATCCTTCCGTCTTCCGGACTCCCCTGGGGCGTGCGCGCGGCGTTCTCGAGTACCGGGTCCGGCAATTGGCCAGCGGTGCCGACATCGAAGTGCGAACCGCCGGTGAGGTAGACCTGCAATTGCTCTCCGCTGAGATCGCTCGCGGCCTTACCCGCGCCGGGCTTCAGAAGCCCCGCGTGAATCTCAGGACGGTCTCGGAGATCGAGCGTGTGGGCCCCAGCCGGAAGCTCAAGCGCTTCGTGCCGCTTTCGGGCTGCGGGGCGAACACGGAGCCGAACCTGTGAACTTGGACTTCTCCGATGGGCAGAAGCTTCTACGCGACACGGCCCGCGCATTCCTGGAAGAACGCGCACCGCTCCAGTCCTGCCGGCATGCCATCGATTCGGGGGCCGGCTGGGATCCCGAACTATGGAAAGCCGTTGCCGATATGGGGTGGCTCGGGACAGCCCTCCCCGAGGAATTTGGCGGTGGCGGCTTCGGCTACCTTGAACTCGCTGTCATCGCTGGGAGGTGAAGCATGCGATCCCTCTATTTCCTCTCGCCTGGTCGTCTCGAGTGGCGCGAGGTTCCGTCGCCGGCCCTCGAGCGACCCGACGATGCGATCGTGCGCCCGATTGCTGTAGCCATGTGCGACGGCGACATTGCGCTGCTTCGCGGCCGGGCTCCGATCCCCGGGCCTTTTCCCTTCGGGCACGAGTTCGTCGCCGAGATCGTCGAGTGCGGCGACGAAGTCAGCGGCTTCGAGCGCGGCCAGGCCGTCATAGTGCCGGTGCAGATCTCGTGCGGATCATGCGACCGCTGCCGCCGGGGCCTCACCGCGTTCTGCCGCACCGTGCGGCCTTCCGGCGCATCGTGGGGGCTCGGCGCATTTGGCGGCAACTGCCCGGGGGCGCTTGCCGACCTCGTCCGCATCCCCTTCGCCGGTCATTTGATGGTGGCGGTCCCCAACGGGATCTCCCCCCGAGCTGTGGCGAGCGCAGGCGACAACGTTGCCGACGCCTGGCGCACAGTGGCGCCGCACCTGCGCGAGAATCCCGACTCGGAGGTGCTGATCATCGGGAGCGGGAGCATCGGGCTCTACGCCGTCGAGATCGCCGGCGCCCTCGGCGCATCGCGCGTGGACTACGTCGACACCGACCGCGACCGACTCACCCTGGCGGAAAGACTCGGCGCGAGACCCGTGGAGGGCCCCCCGCGCGAGCGCATGGGCCGCTATCCGATCACGGTGGACGCGAGCGGCGATCCGGCCGGCCTTACTTGCGCCCTCCAAGCGGTCGAGCCGGGCGGGGTATGTACGAGCGTCGGCATCTTCACCCCCGAGGCCATGGCGGGAGGAGTCCCGCTGCCGCTCGTCAAGATGTGGAGCTCCGGGGTGCGCTTCCACATCGGCCGCGCAAACTGCCGGGCGCACCTTCCCGAAGTGCTGGATCTCGTCCAGACCAGCCGTATCCGACCCGAGCAGATCACCAGCGAAGTCATCGACTGGGAGGACGCAGCGGCGGCGCTCACCGAACCCTCCCTCAAGCCGCTCGTGATCCGGGGCGGCGCTTCCGCGCCATGACACGCCCGGTCGATGTCGATCGCGAGCTCCTCGAATCGGTGCGCGCGCTCATCCCGCTTATTCGCCGGTACGCCGACGAGGCGGAGCGCGCTCGCGAGATGCCGGACGCCGTCATCGATAGGTTTGCGGCAGCGGGGATCTTCCGGCTGCTCGTTCCCCGCGCTCTGGGTGGCCTCGAGACGGATGCCCCGACCCTGATGCAGGTCGTCGAAGAGCTCGCCGCCGCCGACGGGTCCGCCGGCTGGATAGCGATGATCGGCGCTCTGGGCGGAGTGCCGGCAGGTCTCTTCCCTCCTCGAACGGCGGAGGGGATATGGAGCAGTCCCGACGTCCTCATCGTCGGCCCGATCGCTCCGCTCGGAACGGCCGCCCGCGTCGCCGACGGCTACGTTGTCTCCGGCCGCTGGCCCTTCGCCAGCGGCTGCCGTCACGCGAACTGGCTCATGGCCGGCGTCGTCGCCGACTCTCCGGAGAATGCCGCAGGCGGAGCCGGAGGCATCCCTTTCGACTGGCGGCTCGTTCTCTTTCCGGCTTCATCCGTCCGGATCATCGACACGTGGACGGTGTCCGGTCTCTGCGCCACGGGAAGTCACGACATCGAGGTGAAGGACGTCCTAGTCCCGAGCGAGCACGTGATTCCCTTCGCCGGCTCCGCCGCGCAACCCGGTCCGCTCTACGCCTTCCCGGCCCAGAGCCTCCTTGCGGTGGGCGTCGCGTCGGTTGCGCTCGGCATTGGCAGGGCGGCCATCGACGAGCTGTTGAGCCTGGCCTCGACCAAGGTGCCTACCGGGATGGCCACTCCCCTGGCGAAGCGGCCGCTTGCGCAGTTGCAAGTCAGCCAGGCAGAGGCCGCCCTGCGGTCGGCGCACGCCTTGATGCTCCAAACCCTCGGCGAAGTCTGGACGGCGTTGGTCGACCGGGGACGGCTCATTCCCCGCGAGCGAGCACTTCTGCGGCTCGCCTGCACCAACGCGACGCTGAGCTCCGCCCGGGCCGTCGACCTAATGTATACGGCGGGCGGCGGAACGGCCAACTACGCCACGAGCCTCCTGCAACGACAGTTCCGCGACATCCACGCCGTGACACAGCATTTCAGCACAGCGCCACCCAGCCAGGAGCTCATCGGAAGAGTTCTGATCGGCCTCAGCTCCGACCACCCGCTGCTGTGACTCCAGGAGTTTGGCGTATGACGCTGGGTGCAAAGTTTACGCACGTGCGGGCGCTCAACGGGACTCCAACGGATAGCAGAACGGGTGCACGACTGCTCACGTTCAAGGGCGAGTGGTCGGATGGAACGACCCACGTGGTGTTCGAACCCATCAGCACCGCACGGCATGGACGCACGAGGTGGACCTGCGGCCGTTCAAGGAGCCGTTCTGAAGTCCACCAGCTCGACCCGGCTGCCGGTTTCCACATCCACCTCGAGCACCAACCCGACGCCGGGCGCGTAGAACTTGTGCTCGCGCGCGTCCGCCTCGAGGGGCGTGAAGTCGAGCGTCTGCACGCAGGTCCCGGCGCACGATACGGCTGGCACGGTCGCCGACGCGGTCACGCTCACGACTTCGGCGGCGTCCTCGGCGTCCCCCAGGAAGAACTCCTGGCGGTAGGTCTCGCCGGCCACGGGAGTGCGCTTCATGACCATCCCCGCCTTGGCGCCGTCCCTGCCCGCCGTCCACGAACCGTCGAGGCCGGCGAGCTCCCCGCCCTCGAAGCTCTGTGACAGCTCACCGAAGTACCACACGTTACCGTCGAGGTCCTGGGCAAAGTAGTCGTCGGTGTCCTCGACCGGCGTGCCGTTCTTGGCCACCAGGTCGCGCACGACCGTGCAGGTCACTCCCTGGATCTGCTTGGTCCGGGCGGTCACCGTCACGGTGATGGTCTCGCCGTCGCCGGCATAGGTCCAGGTGGTCCCGGGCAGCAGCGGAAAGTACGGATTCGGGTTGCCGGCCGCGGCCGCGGGGCTGGCGAAGCGCGCCGGATCGATGGCGGGATCGTAGGCCGATTGCCCGAGCGCGTCGCACAGGGTTTCGCGGGCGTCGAGCTGCTCGGCGCAGTCCGCGGCGTGCTCGCGGCCCTGCTGCTTCGCCTGGCGCCGGCACACCCGCCGCACCGCCGGGTCCGGGCGATTGGCGCACCCGCCGATCGCGATCCACATCTCGTCCCGGCCCTCGTGTTCGCACGCGCGCAGCGCCGCGCGTGACGTCTGCGTACACAGCGGCGGCTCCGTGGCCGCAGCGGCGACCCCGCCGCAGACGAGCACCAGCAACCACCCCACCGGACCGAACCATCGTTGTGTCATGGGACCTCCCGCTGCATGTCGCGTGCCGCCCGGCGAACGCGTCCCGTTTCACGCGGCGCGGGCCAGGCGCGCAACATCTTGCAGGGTCCGTGGGGTTCGCGGCGCGCAAGCGCTTGCGCGCCGGACGGCATCACGGGGCGCGGCCGATGACCAACAGCACCCGGCACGCGGCGCCGTTCACCTCTGCCAGCGGCAGGTAGCCGATCGCGTAGGGCTCGACCGCGACGTAGGCACAGACCGCGGCCGGCGACTGGAGCACCAGTGGCGGCCGCACGCCTTCGAAGTAGCGGCGGTTCCAGTAGCCGACCAGATCGTCGGGCATGCGGCCGAGGACGCGCTCCGAGAACGCGCGCCGGATGGCACTGTCCGCAGGCAGGTTGACCGGGACGGCGCCGTTACCGTCCGTCCACAGGCGCTGCCGGCGCAGATACAGCTCGCGCAAGCGGTCGATGGTCACGTCGCGCACCGGGCTCGCGGCCCCCACTACGACAGCGATCGCCCCCGGGGCGGCCGGCTCGACGGCCCGCGGTCCGGTGGCCACCATCACGATCAGCAGCAGTGCCGCGGCGATTCGGGGCATCGGCACGGGGCGTCTCAAAACAGCAGCGAGAAGGAGGTTTGGAGACCGGGCTCGAGGTTCTCGAGCGGCCGGCTCGCGAACAGGTAGTCGAGCTTCAGGACGACGCTCGGCAGCGGCTGCCAGAACACGCCCACCAGGCCCGCGACCGACGAGCGCCCGTGCTGGGGCTGGAACTGCTCGAAGCGCAGCACGCCGTACAGGCCGCGCGCCCACGGCGCGAGCGGCGCGAGCGGGATGGCGTCCTGCAGGTACAGCCCCTGCACGGTCCGCCCGCCGCCCGCCGGGATGTGGAACGTCAGCTCGGCGGTCAGCTGGTGCCCGGGGAGGTCGATCTCCAGATCCGGCCCGGTCGCCACCGCCCACTCGGAATCGTGGTAGCCGCGGAACCCGGCGGCGTTGAGACCGACCGACCCGAACGCCGCCCCGACCGGACGCCCGGCCGCGACCCGCGTGCCGGCCAGCCAGCCCTCGTCGTCCGCGCTGCGCGAGGTCAGCGTGTCTTGAGCCGGCCCATACGTTGTGGCATCGACACTCCATCCGTGCCAGGTCGTGTGATACAGGAGGCTCAACCCCGTCGCGTAGGTCGGGAACAGCTCCTCGACGACGGCCGGCTCCTCGACCGTCCAGGTGAGCGGTGCGCGGTGGATCGGGTTCCAGAGCCCGTACGGCGTGAACACCTTCCCGAGACGCAGGGTCAGGGTCGGCGCCAGCAGGACTTCCGCGTACAAACGCTCGACGCCGAAGTGCACGTCATGCGAGTCGACCCCCTCCGCCTCCACCCACTCGACCAGGTCCTCAACGCGCAGCTCGGTGAAGAACGCCAGGCGGCTGGTCGCCTCCCAGCGTGCCAACAGGCGCACGTCTTCGAACTCCGCCACCGCCGGCTGCCCTTCGGGCACCACCCCGACGAGCGTCACATCGCCGCCGACCCACAGGCCCCCGGGCAGGGCGATGCCGTTGCCCGCCCGGTCCCACTCAATGTGGAAGTCTGACCCCGCCGCCGGCGCCGCCAGCGTGACCAGCAACGCGAGTACGACCCCCACGGCGGCCCGGGCAGGCCTCCTGCGCCGGCTCGCGGCCGCGGCGACCCGCACGGCCCGGCACAGCTCGATCACCACCCGCATGGTCCTGCTGGTGCTGGTGCTGGTGGGATGCACGACGCTCGCCATCGGGACGCTATCCTACACGCGGGCGCGCGCGGCGCTGGAGGCGGCCGCGCGGACGCGGCTGGAGCTATTGGCGCGGGACATGGCTCGGGATCTCCACCGCGAGCTCGCGGATCGGGTGGCCGATATCACGACGTGGGCGCGCCTGGAACCCATGCTCGCCCTCACCTTCGGCGACGTCGACAAGGCGCTGGCCGAGTTCCTGCGCCACACGCACCAGGCCCGCGACGCCTACCTGACCATCGCCGCCTTCGACCGCGAGGGCCACGCCACGGCGACCGCCGGTGACACCACCACGCTGTCGCCCGGCGCGGACGCGCCCGCGTCTCCCGAGCTTCGGGTGCGGCGCACCCCGGGGTCCGGCGACGCCCTCGAGTTCGTCACCCCGGTCTTCCACCCACGCCGGCCGACCGAGCGCATCGGCACCCTCGCGGCCCTCATGGATCCCGAACGGCTCCTGCGTGCCGTGACCGCCGACGGGGCGGAGACCGCGGACGCTGTTGCGGTCACGCTCTACGCTCCGGACCAGGCTCTCGCGCAGCTCCCGCTCGCCTCCGGTGACGAGGACCCGCCGCCGGCCGGGACCGTCTTCGAGGAGATCGCCCCGATCGCGAGTCTCGCCGGGGTCGCGGGCCCGCGCCTCAGCGTGGTGGCGCGGCAGCCGGCACGCGTCGCCCTGGCCAGCATCCTCTCGCTCCGCCAGACGCTGTCGCGCATCGGCGTCCTCGTGCTCGCCCTGAGCGGGCTCCTCGGCGGACTGGTGGCGTGGCGGGTCAGCGTCCCCATCCGCCGGCTCACCGCGTCGGTCGAAGCGATCACGGAGCGCGGACACCCCGAGGCCATGGGCGAGCTGCCGGCGTCCGGCGGCGAGGTCGGCGTCCTGGCGAGCGCCTTCGAGGCCATGATGGTACGCCTGGCCACGGCCCAGCGCGACGCCATCGCGCGCTCCCGGCTGGCGCTGCTGGGCGAGGTCGCCGCCAGCATCGCCCACGACGTGCGCACCCCGCTGTCGGTGCTGAAGACCTCGGCGCAGCTCCTCGCCAGCGGCAACCTGCCGGTCGCCGAGCAGCGCGACCTGGCCCGCATGGTTGCCGCCGAGGTCGATCGGCTGAACGGCGTCGTGACCGGCCTTGTCGACCTGGCGCGTCCGCGCGCCGCGCGGCGGGCCCCAGAGCGGCTGGACGCGCTGGTGGATCGCACCGTCGCCGTGCTACGGCCATGGGCGCGCGCGCGCCGGGTCGCGCTCGAGATCGACGGCGCACGCACGGGCGTCCGCGTCCTCGCCGACGGCGATCAGATGCAGCAGGTCTTGCTCAACCTCCTCCACAACGCGGTGCAGGCCGCGCCGGATCCGGGCACGGTCCGCGTGGGCTGGCGGGCCGAGGCGCCCTGGGCGGTGCTCGAGGTCTCCGACAGTGGGCCGGGCTTCTCGCCAGAGGCCCTGGCGCGCGCCTTCTCGCCCTTCTTCACCACCAAGGCGGATGGGACCGGCCTCGGGCTCGCAATCGTCAAGCGGATCGTCGAGGAGCACGGCGGCGACGTGGGCGCCCGCAACCTCGCCCAGGGCGGCGCCTGCGTGTGGGTGCGGCTCCCCCTCCAGGAGGACGCGTCCTGATGCGCGCGACCATCCTGGTCGTCGACGACGACGAGCGCATGCGCCACACCGTCTCGTTGCTGCTGCGCACCTCGGGCCACGACGTGCTGAGCGCCCCCGACGTGCCCGCCGCCGAAGCCGTCCTGCGGGAGCGCGAAGTCGACCTGGTGATCAGCGACGTGCGCATGCCGGGCGGGAGCGGCATGGACCTCCTCGGCATCGTGCAGCGGCTCGGGGGCGACGTGCCGCTCATCCTGCTGACCGCCTACGGCACGGTCGAGGGCGCGGTGCAGGCGATGCAGCACGGCGCCTTCGACTATCTGCAGAAGCCCTTCGACGCGGACGAGATGAAGCTGCGCGTCGACCGGGCCCTGGCGGCGCGCCGGCACCGCGCCGAGCACGCGTTCCTGCGCGAGGAGCGCGAGGAGACCCACGAGCTGGACGAGTTGATCGGCGTCTCGGCGGCGCTGCGCGAAGTCACCGACCTGGTCCGGCGGGTGGCACCGAGCGACGCATCCGTCCTGATCACCGGCGAGACCGGCACGGGCAAGGAGCTCGTCGCACGCGCCATCCACCGCCGGAGCCCGCGCCACGACCACCTACTGGTGCCGGTGAATCTGGCGGCCATCCCCACCGAGCTGCTGGAAAGCGAGCTCTTCGGCCATGCCCGCGGCGCCTTCACGGGGGCGGCCGCCGAACGCCAGGGCAAGCTCGAGCTGGCCGACGGGGGCACCCTCTTCCTCGACGAGGTGGGCGATGCGCCGCTCGTCCTGCAGCCGAAGCTGCTCCGCGTGCTGCAGGATCGCGTCGTCGAGCGGGTGGGGTCGAACCGACCGCGCGAGGTCGACATGCGCCTCGTGTCGGCCACCAACCGTGACCTCGAGGCGATGATCGAGGCCGGGCAGTTCCGGCCCGACCTGTTCTATCGCCTGCGTGTCGTCCAGATTCCGATGCCGCCGCTGCGCGCGCGGCGCGAGGACATCCCCTTCCTGGTGGCGCATTTTCTGCGCCGGGGCGCGCACGGCCCGGCGGCGGCCGTCCCGCAGATCACCGCCGACGCGCTGCGCGTGCTGCAGGCCTACCCCTGGCCCGGCAACGTCCGCGAGCTGGAGAACGTCATCGAACGTGCCATCGTGCTCTGTCAGGGCGGCCGCATCGACGCCGACCTGCTGGCGCTGGGGAAGCCCGCCGCTGCCGAGCCGACCACGGCGCGCGCCGTCACGGAGCGCCTCGACGAGGCGATGGATCAGCTCGAACGGGACATGATCCTGCGCGCGCTCGAGGACACCAAGCAGGTGAAGGCGCGCGCCGCCCGCGTGCTCGGCGTGAGCGAACGCAGTCTCTGGTACAAGCTGAAGAAGCACGGGCTGTCCTGAGGGCCCGCACGCGTTGCCGGTCGCGCGGGTTGCGAGCCGTCGTCAGGAGGGCACGTGGCGATGGGCACGGGCTGGGCGATCGACTGGCCGCCATCAGCGACGTTGCCCCATTACACCGAGGTCGCGTCGGCACCTGTCGTCAATACTTCAACGGTGAGGCCGTGGATGCCGGCATTCAAGTCGGCGTTGAATATCACGCGCCGCGCGACGATCGATGCGGACGGCCGCCCGGCGGCTCATTGTCGCCGCAGGCGGGCGCGCAGTTCCTTTTCGTCGATGGTGTCGCCAGCATCGACGGATGCGATGCGGGCGATCAACTCGGCCTCGTCGTCGTCGCTGAGCGTGAAGTCCTCGACGCCGTCGCGTGCTACGACGGTGACGTTCGCACCCTCGGGGAGAGGATCCCCCTCGATCACGATCGTACCGTGGATCACCTTTGCCGCGAAAATGCGCACACTCACACCATAAGGGACTCGCCGTCCGGTGCCAAGACGGCACGCCATGCGGCCAATACATGATTCCAGGCACCGGCACAGCCAGAAGTCGATAGTCGGGATTACCGGGGAAAGGCTACCGATCGTCAGTAGCTCCGAGGTGCCTGTCGCACTTCTGCACGCGACAATGACGCGGTGCGTTCTTGCCGCCACGCCCGGCCTGCTGGCGGGACGGTCTCTCGGTCCCGTCGGTCATTCCACACGATCCTCCCGACCCTGTCACAGGCCTCGGTCAGGCTCCGCGGCCCCGCCTCTCGCCCGAGCTACCGACCCCTAGGGACCTCATGTAGACTGGCGCGTCGGAGGATGCGTTCCATGCTCGAAGCGATCGAGGCCACGATCGAACCGGACGGCACCGTTCGCCTGCACGAACCTGTGCGTCTTCGCGGGACCCGTCGGGCGGTCGTCATCATCTTCGAGGACGGCGTCGCTGCTACGGAGACCGCTCTCCTTAGCGAGCGAGCGCTCGCCGCCGACTGGGACCGGGCGGAGGAGGATGCGGCATGGGCACATCTCCAGCGGGGTCGGTAGTCCTCGTTCCATTCCCCTTCTCAGAGCGTGAGCAAAAATCGGTCGCCGGGCTGATGCGGATCGGGGGCGCCGACGCCTCGTTGCTGCCCCGGGGGGTGGGACGTCAGGGGGAGGGCGACGGCGCGGGCGGGCCCGCAGGTCGAGGCCCTGACGTGCCTT
>CAZUDO010000080.1:0-128756 GCA_964618895.1 uncultured Binatia bacterium (SeqCode) | reverse complement strand
CGGCGGTCGCGGCGGCGGCGGCGCCGGGGGACGGGGTGGCGGCGCGGTCGGCGCGCCGGGCGGCGGCGCGGTGGCCGTGTCGTTGCCGGGCGGGCCGCTGGGCGCTGGTGCCCCCGGGCAGCTGCAAGGGCCGCCCCCCATCTTCAAGCAGGAAGTGCGCATCGTCGCCGACGAGGTGACCAACTCCCTCATCATCCTGGCCACCAGGCGCGACTATCAGCTCATCCTGGAAGTGCTGAAGAAGGTCGACGTGATGCCCCGCCAGGTGGTGCTCGAGGTGATGATCGCGGAGATCGGGTTGAACGACGATCTTCAGTACGGGGTCACGTGGGCCTTGGCCGAGGGCGGGAGTCTCAATTCGGTAGATCCCAAACTGAATCCAGACTCAGATTCGGTCTTCCGGAACCGGAATCGTCCCGACGCCATGGGGCTCCTCAACCGCGCCGTCGAGCGCACGCCGGCGAGCGGGTTCTTCGGCGTCATCGGCAATCAGCAGGACTTCCAGATGTTCATCAACGCGCTCGCGGTGCGGGCAAACGTCAAGATGCTCTCCGCCCCCCACATCATCGCCGCCGACAACCGCGAGGCCCACATCCTGGTGGGCGAGTCCATCCCGATCCTCACCTCGAGCTCGCAGTCGACGGTGGGGAACTCGAACGTCGTCAACAGCGTGCAGTACCGCGACACTGGAAAAATCCTGACCATCCTGCCGCAGGTGAACTCCAAGGGGCTCGTGCACATGCAGATCCGGCAGGAGGTGAGCGCCGTCGACGTGGCTAGCTTCGGACAGACGCAGTCACCGTCCTTCCGGACGCGCGAGGCGGAAACGACCTGTGTCGTCCAGGACGGCGCGGTCGTGATCATCGGCGGCATCATCGACGATCAGGTGAACCACGTCCGGACCGGCGTTCCCTTCTTCATGGACATCCCCGTGCTGGGCTACCTCTTCCGGACCGAGGCCAATGTGTCCACCCGGACCGAACTCATGATCGCCATCACGCCGTACGTGGTCCGCAATCGCGACGAGGCACGCGACGTGACCGAGCTGTTCGTGAACCGGGTCGAGGGCCTGAAGCGCATGCGGGGCGCGATCCGCCGGCGCATGGAGCAGCGGAAGCCCCTGGCCGATCCGCCGCCGCTCACCGAGGAGGGCATCGACATGAGCGGCAAGAAGTTCGACAAGCCGGTCGTCCCCCCCGAAGCCGCCCCGTGAGCCCCCGCAACCCTTGCAGTGCTAGCAGCCGCACGGTAGGTACAGCGGATTTTTTCGTCCCCCAGGAAGGTGAGGTGAAGAGCGATGATCGCGCTCGTGATGGTGATTAGCGTCCTGTCGCTGGGATTCGCCGTGTATCTCGCGCGTCAAGTGCTCGCGGCGGACGAGGGCACCCCGGAAATGCGGGAGATCGCCTCGGCCATCAAGGAAGGCGCCGAGGCGTTCCTGCGCCGCCAGAACCGCACCATTCTGGTCATCGGCCTAGGCGTGGCAGCGCTCATCTTCGTGCTGTACGCCTTCGTCCGGCCGGCCACGGCCCACGACCCGGCCACCCCGATGAACATGGCCATCGCGACCACGCTCGCGTTCGTGTTCGGCGCGTTCTGCTCGGGCGTCTCCGGCTACGTCGGCATGTTCGTGTCGATCCGCGCCAACCTGCGCACGGCGTCGGCGGTGCGGACGAGCCTCAACCGCGCGCTCCAGATCGCGCTGCGCGGCGGTGCCGTGTCGGGGCTGTTCGTGGTCTCGATGAGTCTGGTCGGCGTGGGCGGGCTGTTCGTCACCATGCAAGCCTTCGGGGTCGAGGACCAGAAGATCCCGCTCCTCATCGTCGGCTACGGTTTCGGCGCGAGCCTGGTGGCCCTGTTCGCCCAACTGGGCGGCGGCATCTACACCAAGGCCGCCGACGTGGGCGCCGATCTGGTCGGCAAGATCGAGGCCGGCATTCCCGAGGACGATCCGCGCAACCCGGCCGTCATCGCGGATCTCGTGGGCGATAATGTCGGGGACTGCGCGGGCCGTGGCGCGGACCTGTTCGAATCGACGGCGGCCGAGAACATCGGGGCCATGATCCTGGGCAGCGCGCTCGCCGCCAGCGCGGTCAAGGGCGACATCCACTTCGCCGCCGGCACGCTCGGCGTCATGCTGTTCCCGCTGGTGGCGCGAGCGTTCGGGCTGATCGCGTCGATCGTCGGCATCATGGCGGTGCGCACGGACGAGCAGGAGGACCCCATGCGGGCCCTCAACCGCGGCTACTACATCGCCGCGGCGCTCGCGCTGGTGGGCTTCGGGGCGGCCACGCGCTGGCTGCTCTACGCGCCGGAGGTGCCGAACGCCTGGCTGCTCTTTTTCATGTGCGGTCTGGTCGGCATCGCGACCGCACAGGCGTTCGTCTACATCACGCAGTACTATACCGAGTACCGCTACCGGCCGGTGCGTGAGATCGCGGAAGCGTCGCAGACCGGGCCGGCGACGACCATCATTCAGGGCATCGCGGTGGGCCTCGAGTGCACCGCCATCCCGACCGTGGTCATTTCGCTCGCCATTCTGGTGTCCTACATGCTCGGGAACGCGACCGGCATCCCGGGGGCCGGCCTGTTCGGTACGGCGGTAGCCACCATGGGCATGCTCGCCACGGCGGCCTACATTCTCGCCATGGACACCTTCGGTCCGATTACCGACAACGCCGGCGGCATCGTCGAGATGAGTCACCAGCCGGAGGACATCCGCAAGAAGACCGACCGGCTGGACGCCGTCGGCAACACCACCAAGGCGCTCACCAAAGGCTACGCCATCGGCTCGGCGGCCCTGGCGGCGTTCCTCCTGTTCTCGGCCTACCTGGACGAGGTACGCAACTACGGCTTCCCGATCACGAGCGTCGACATCGCCAAGCCGGAGATCTGGGTGGGGGGGCTGCTCGGCGCCATGCTGGTCTTCCTGTTCTCGGCCTTCGCCATCCGGGCGGTGAGCAAGACGGCAGCCTTTGTGATCCAGGATGTGCGCGCGCAGTTCAAGGAGAAGCCGGGCATTCTCGCCGGCACGGAGCGGCCCGACTACGGACGGTGCGTCGACATCGTGACCCGGGAGGCGCTCCGGCAGATGGTGATTCCGGGTCTCCTGGCGGTGACCATGCCGGTGGCGACGGGCGTCCTCTTCCGGGTCACCTTCCATTCGGGCGCCGAGGCGGTGGCGGCGCTGCTCATGGTGGGCACGATGTCCGGCATCCTGATGGCCACGATGTTCAACAATTCCGGCGGTGCCTGGGACAACGCCAAGAAATACATCGAGATGGGGCAGTACGGCGGCAAGGGTTCGGCGGCCCACAAGGCAGCGGTGGTGGGGGACACGGTCGGCGACCCCTTCAAGGACACGGCCGGGCCGAGTCTCCACGTGCTGATCAAGCTGCTCAGCACGATCACGCTGGTGATGGCGCCGCTGTTCATTTGATTCCGGGGCCCCGTGCGCTGCTCGCGCGCATTGCGCGCTGCGCTGCTCCGATGGCCCCGGACCCAGCGCGAGGCGTGGCGGAGCCACGCCTCGCTTCGCTCGCGCCGGACGGCAGATCGGGAACGGAGCGGCATTCGTGGCGCTTATGCGACGGAGATGAGTTTCGAATTTGCCACCCGGTGGGGTGAGGGTTAGGGGGAGCGGGGTGTCGCGGGTTGCACAGGCGCTGGGCACGTCCATCGGACGGAAGCTCGTCGTGGCGGTCACGGGGGTGCTGTTGCTCGGCTTCCTGGTGCTGCACCTGGCGGGCAACGTGCTCGTCTTTGTGGGGCCCGTGGCCTTCAACGCGTACAGTCACGCGCTGGTGAGCAACCCGCTGGTGTACGTGGCGGAGGCGGGGCTGCTGGCGCTCTTCGTGGGGCACCTCGTGAACGGGCTGTTGGTCACGCGCCGCAATCGTGCCGCGCGCCCGATCCGGTACCAGGTCGCGGCCAAGGCCGGGCACACGAGTCAGAAGAGCCTCGCGTCCACCACCATGATCGCGAGCGGGCTGGTGGTGCTCGTGTTCGTGCCGCTCCACCTCTACACCTTCAAGTTCGGGCCGTACTACGAGGCGGTGGGGGTCCCCGGCGTGCGCGACCTGTACCGGCTGGTGGTGGAGGTGTTCCGCGATCCAGTGCACGTGGCGTGGTACGTGCTGGCCATGGTCGTGATCGGGGGCCATCTCTGGCACGGATTCGGTAGCGCGTTCGAGTCGCTCGGGGTCGCGTCCCGGCGCCCGCTGCGGCGGTTCGGGCACCTGCTGGCGGTCATTCTGGCGGGGGGGTTTCTGCTCATCCCGGTGGTCCTGTTCCTGAGCGGGGGGCGCTGGTGACGCTCGACGGCAAGGCGCCGAGCGGGCCGCTCGAGAGCAAGTGGGACCGGCACAAGTTCGCGCTCAAGCTGGTCAACCCCGCCAACCGCCGCAAGCACACCGTGCTGGTCGTGGGCACCGGGTTGGCGGGGGCGTCGGCGGCGGCCGCGCTCGGCGAGCTCGGCTACAACGTGCTCTGCTTCACCATTCTCGACAGCCCACGCCGGGCCCACTCGATCGCCGCCCAGGGCGGGATCAACGCCGCCAAGAACTACAAGAACGACGGCGACTCGGTGTGGCGCCTGTTCTACGACACCATCAAGGGGGGCGACTTCCGCGCCCGCGAGGCGAACGTCTACCGGCTGGCGCAGGTGAGCGTCGGGATCATCGACCAGTGCGTCGCCCAGGGCGTGCCGTTCGCGCGCGAGTACGGCGGTCTGCTCGACAACCGCTCGTTCGGCGGCGGGCAGGTGTCACGCACGTTCTATGCCCGCGGGCAGACCGGACAGCAGCTCCTGCTGGGCGCCTACCAGGCCCTCATGCGGCAGGTCGACCGCGGCCAGGTGAAGCTGCTCGTACGCCGCGAGATGCTCGACCTGGTGATCGTCGACGGCCGCGCCCGGGGCATCGTGGCGCGCAACCTGGTGACGGGCGAGCTCGAGCGCTACGTGGCCGACGCGGTGCTCCTGTGCACCGGCGGGTACGGGAACCTGTTCTATCTCTCCACCAACGCCGGCAACTCGAACGTGACCGCGGCCTGGCGCTGCGCGCGCCGCGGGGCGTTGTTCGGGAACCCCTGCTTCACCCAGATCCACCCGACGTGCATCCCGGTGACCGGCGACTATCAGGCCAAGCTCACGTTGATGAGCGAGAGCCTGCGCAACGACGGCCGGGTGTGGGTCCCCAAGCAGGCGGGCGACCAGCGCCGCCCCGACCGTATCCCCGAGGACGAGCGCGACTACTTCCTCGAGCGCCGCTATCCGAGCTTCGGCAACCTCGTGCCCCGCGACGTGGCCTCCCGTGCGGCGAAGGCGGTCTGTGACGAGGGGCGCGGCGTCGGCGCCAGCAAGCTCGCCGTGTATCTCGACTTCGGGGCGGCCGTCGCGCGCCTGGGGGAGCAGACGATCCGGGAGCGATACGGCAACCTGTTCGCGATGTACCAGGACATCACCGCGGAGAATCCGTATCAGGTGCCGATGCGCATCTACCCGGCCGTGCACTACACCATGGGCGGCCTCTGGGTCGACTACGACCTGATGAGCACCATCCCCGGGCTGTTCGTCCTCGGTGAAGCCAACTTCTCCGACCACGGTGCGAACCGCCTCGGGGCGAGCGCCCTCATGCAGGGACTCGCCGACGGCTACTTCATCATTCCCTACACCCTCGCCAACTACGTCGCCTCTACGCGCCTTGCCGCCGTGTCCGTCGACCACGAGGCCTTCCGCGAGGCGGCGGCCGCCAGCCAGGCGCGTATCGATCGCGTCTTCGGCGCCTGCGGCGCCCGCACGGTGACGGACCTCCACCGCGAGCTCGGTAAGCTCATGTGGGACCACGTCGGTATGGCCCGCAACGCCGCTGGGGTCGGCCAGGCGCTGCAGCGTGTGCGCGCCCTGCAGACCGAGTTCTGGCAGAACGTGCGTGTCCCCGGCGACCCGAGCAACGTGAACAAGGACCTCGAGCGGGCGCTGCGGGTGGCGGACTTCCTCGAGTTCGGCGAGATGGTCACCGTGGACGCGCTCCACCGTGAAGAGTCGTGTGGCGGCCACTTCCGCGAAGAGCACCAGACCCCGGACGGAGAGGCCGAGCGCGACGACGCACGCTTTTCGTACGTCGCGGCATGGGAGTTCGCCGGGGCGGGCACGGCCCCGATCCTGCACACCGAGCCGCTCAGCTTCGAGTTCGTGCACCCCGCCCAGCGGAGCTACGCCTAGGAGCCGGACGATGGCATCCGATCGCAGAACGCTGAAGCTGCGGATCTGGCGGCAGGCACGCCCGGAGGCAGCCGGACGGTTCGCCGACTACACCGTCCGCGACCTGCCGCCGGACATGTCGTTCCTCGAGATGCTCGACGTGTTGAACGAGCAGCTCACCCTCGCCGGTCAGGATCCGGTGGCGTTCGACTACGACTGCCGTGAGGGCATCTGCGGCTCGTGCGGCGTGGTCATCGACGGCGTCGCGCACGGGCCGAAGCGCGGCGCGACCACCTGCCAGCAGTACTTGCGCGACTTCCGGGACGGGGCCATGGTGGTGATCGAGCCCTGGCGGGCGGCCGCGTTCCCGGTGGTGAAGGACCTGGTCGTCGACCGCAGCGCCTTCGACCGCGTCGTCGCCGCCGGGGGCTACGTGTCGGTCGACACCGGGAGCGCGCCCGAGGCCAACGCGATCCCCGTGCCCAAGGGGGTCGCCGACCAAGCCATGGATGCCGCCGCCTGCATCGGCTGCGGCGCGTGCGTGGCCGCCTGCAAAAACGCGTCGGCGATGCTGTTCGTGGGCGCCAAGGTGGCGCATCTGGTCCTCATGCCGCAGGGGCGTCCCGAGCGCGAGCGGCGGGTGGTGCGGATGGTCGAGCAGATGGAGCGCGAGGGCTTCGGGGCGTGCTCGAACGAGGGCGAGTGCATGGCCGTGTGCCCGAAGGAGATCTCGGTCGGCAACATCGCCCGCCTGAACCGGGAGTACGTGCGCGCCGTGCTGAAGGGGCTCTGACGGCGCGCCGCCGTCCTTTTGACCGCCGCGCCGCCGCGCTGCATAGTGCGCGATCGGCTCCGTGGCCGGAAGACGTACGATGATCGAGACGGTCATGAGCCTCTTGCATCAGGTCTACGATGTGGAAGGGCTCATCCGTGCCGGTGGGATGCTCATGCTGGTCGGGATCGTGTTCGCGGAGACCGGACTCCTGGTCGGGTTCTTTCTCCCCGGCGACTCGCTGCTGGTCACGGCCGGGGTCTTTGCCGCCGCTGGCCACCTCGACCTCTGGCTGCTGCTGACGGCGGTCACCGCGGCGGCCATTCTCGGCGATCAGGTCGGCTACTACATCGGGTACCGGACCGGGCCCAAGATCTTCCGCCGCCCCGATTCGCTCCTGTTCAAGCGCGAGCACCTGCGGCGTGCGCACCGCTTCTACGAGAAGCACGGCGGCAAGACGATCATCCTGGCGCGTTTCATGCCGATCGTCCGCACCTTCGCGCCGCTGGTCGCCGGCGTGGGGGAGATGGAGTACCGGCGCTTCGTCAGCTTCAACGTGATCGGCGGGTTCCTGTGGGTGTGGAGCATGTCGTTGCTCGGCTACTCGCTGGGAAGCGCCATCCCCGACATCGACAAGCACATCCACCTGGTCATCGCCGTGGTCGTCTTCCTGTCGATTCTGCCCGGCATCATCGAAGTCGTACGCAGTCGCGGCCACGCGTCCGAGCCGCCCGAGCAGGGCCCGGCGCCGGGCGTGTAGTTTGACCGAAGGGCCGCGAATCGTTAATAAATCCGCGGTTTCACGGGCTCCCGTGACGGGTGTCTGGCGGCAGGCGAGAGAGGACCACCGATGGCGACGATGATCACGAGCGAGTGCATCAACTGCGGGGCCTGCGAGCCCGAGTGCCCCAACACCGCCATCTACCAGGGCGGGGTCGAATGGCAGGCCCCCGATGGCGGCGTGCACGCCGCGCTCTCCAACGACATCTTCTACATCGTTCCCGAGAAATGCACCGAGTGTGTGGGCTTTCACGACCAGGAAGCGTGCGCGGCCGTCTGTCCGGTCGATTGCTGCGTGCCCAACCCGGACATCCCCGAGACGCAGGACGTGCTCCTGGCGCGTGCGCGCGTCCTCCATCCCGAAGAGTCCATCCCCGACGACGCCCCGTCGCGTTTCAGGAAGGATGGGGCGACCGAGGCAGCACCGGCGGCGGTACCGGCGGGAGGGGCGCCTGCGGCAGTGTCCGCGGCCGCGCGTCCGGCGGCGGCGCCTGCCAAGCTGGTGGTGGTCAGCCGGCGGGTCGAGAAGGCGGTCGGGGCGTCGCCGGCCAAGCCGCGGCCGGCGCAAGCGTTCAGGGGCGAGCTACCGGTCGAGTTCGACCAGCTGCTGGCTCAGCTGGGCGCGCCCCGGCGGCGTGCGCGCTCGCTGCCGGGCCGGGTGGGGCTGCCGCTCCTGGCCGTCGGCCAGGGGCTGCTCGGAGCCCTCTCGGCGTCGACCAAGCAACGCCTCGAGGAGGGGGTGAGCAACCCGCGCTTCTTCAGCGCGGCGCTGGCGACCGCCGCCAACGTCTTCTTGAACCTCGTGCTCTATCCGATCGTCTGCCTAGCGCTCGCCGTCGACTCGGGAAAGGTCAGCCTGTTCACCGAAGGCGTACAGCGCTGGATCGTGCTCGGCCTCTCGGTGGCGGTGGCGGAGGCGGCATGGCGCCTGCGCGAGAACTTCTTCCGCGGGATACCCTTCGGCGAGGCGCCGCTGCGTGGGGCGCTGTACGGGCCCCTGGTGGCGCCGCTCGGGTGGGTCGTTCGTCTGCTGGTCGGTGACCGGGGGGCGGAGAGCACCGCGTCGTTCGACGGTTTCTCCAGCGGCGGGGATCATTTCGACTCCAAGCTCGAGCGCGACCGGCGCTATGGTTCGGTATACCGCCTGGAGGACCGGGACGACGCGTACATTCTGCGCATGGAGTTTCCGCGCGTGCTCCCGCCGTCGTCGCTGGCCGACGCACTCCGCCTTCCGCCCGACATGCCCGACTACGACTACGACCTGGCGCTGCGCGACGGAACGTTCGTGGTCCACGGCCGGGTCACGGATCCGCAGGTACGCAAGCTGACCGGTGTGGCGCCGGCGTTTCCGTCGGAGTTCACGGCCCAGGTGCCTCTCGGCGCGCGCGTGTCGGGGTTCCGGCACCGCTACCGGGACAAGACACTCGAGGTCATTCTGGTCAAGGCGGCCAGCTGAGGTCTCGATGGCGCGCAGTGTGCTGCTGGGCTGCGGGGCGTACCTTCCGCCGGAAGTCGTAACCACGGAGGCGCTGGCGCCGCTGTTGGGCACGACGGCCGACGCGCTGGTCGCCCGCACGGGCGTGCGCCGCCGGCATCGGACGCCCGATGGCCAGGGCCCATCCGATCTGGCGTGCGCCGCCAGCCGGGCCGCCCTGGAGGCGGCAGGACTCGGGCCGGAAGACCTCGACCTCATCGTGTTCGCCACCATGACGCCCGACATCGCGTTCCCGGGATCCGGGTGCTTCCTGCAGCACAAGCTCGGCTGCCGCACCATCGGTGCGCTCGATGTGCGTGCGCAATGCGCGGGGTTCCTGTTCGCGCTCGCCACCGCCGATCGCTTCATCTGCAGCGGGAAAGCGGCGCGCGTGCTCGTGGCCGCGGCCGAGGTGCACAGCGCCGCGCTCGAGTACGCGCCGCGGGCGGCGCACGTGACGCCGTACTTCGGGGATGGCGCCGGTGCGGTCGTGCTCGGGGCGGGCGACCCGCCGGGCGTGCTGGCGACGGCGGGCGTGCTGGCGACGGTCCTCGGGAGCGACCCGGACGGCTTCGAGCGGTTCTGGTGCGAGTTCCCCTCCAGCCGTCACATGCCGGCGCGCATGGACATGGAGCACTTCCTGGCCGGCGACCATTTCTATCGGCTCGATGCGGAACGGGTGCATCCGCAAGCCGAGCGCATGCTGGCCAGCGTGACCCGCGACGCGCTCGCGCAGGCCGGCGTCGGAGCGGACGAGGTGGCGCTCTTCCTGCTGCACTACCTCGATGGCCGCGTGGCACGGCGGGTGGCGGAGACGGAGCTCCGGCTCCCGCCCGAGCGGGTGGTCGCCACCGCCGACGCCGCCGGGCACATCGCCGGCAGCGGGCTGCCGATCGCGCTTGCGCACGCGATCGGCAGCGGGCGGGTGGGCCCGGGCGACCGCGTGTGCCTGTCGGCGTTCGGCGCCGGCATGTCGTGGGGCAGCGCGGTGGTGCGCCTGTAGGGGAGGGAACGATGGGCGAGCCGGTGCATTCCCGCATCCTCGGTCTTGGGCACCACACGCCCGAGCGGGTGGTGAGCAACGCGGATCTGACGCAGCTCATGGACACGACCGACGAGTGGATCCGGCAGCGCACCGGCATCGGCGCGCGCCACTTCGTCAGCCGTGACCAAGGACCGGCCGACCTCGGGCTGCTGGCGGCACGCGATGCGCTGCAGGAGGCCGGCGTGCGCGCCAGCGATCTCGACCTCGTCCTCCTCGCCACCCTGTCGCCGGACATCGACTTCCCGTGCAGCGCATCGCTCCTGCAGCGCGGTCTCGGCGTACGCGGCATGCCGGCCATGGACGTGCGCAACCAATGCTCCGGGTTCCTCTACATGCTGTCGGTGGCGGACGCCTTCATCCGCACCGGCGGCGCGCGCTACGTGCTGGTGGTGGGCGCCGAAACGCACTCCACCGGACTCGATCTCTCCACCCAAGGCCGCGAGGTCGGTGTCATCTTCGGGGACGGCGCCGGGGCGGCCGTCCTCGGCGCGGAGCCCGATGGGCGGCGCGGCATCCTCTCCACCCACCTCCACAGCGAGGGCCGCTTCGCCGAGAAGCTCATGGTGGAGGTGCCGACGCACCGTCAGCAGCCGCGGGTCACGCCGGACATGCTGTCGGGGCCCGGGAGTCGACTGTGGCCCCGCATGGAAGGCCGGTACGTCTTCAAGCACGCCGTCCATCGGTTCTCCGAGGTCATTCACGAGGCGCTGGCGGCCAACGGCTTGACGCCGGGCGACATCGACCTCCTCATCCCGCACCAGGCGAACCTGCGCATCAGCCAGCTGGTGGCGATGGGGCTCGAGCTGCCCGAGGGGAAGATGTTCAACAACATCGAGCGGTACGGCAACACGACCGCAGCCTCGATCCCGATCGCACTGCATGAGGCGGTGTTGGCCGGCAAGGTGCGTCCCGGAGCGCTCGTGTGCCTGGCGGCCTTCGGGGCGGGCTTCACCTGGGCGGCCGCGCTGATGCGCTGGTGAGCGGCGCGGGGGCGACGGTGGCCGTCCGGGAGGCCGGGCAGCGGCCCACGCTGCGTGCGATGCGGCGTGACGACCTGGCGGCCGTGCTGGAGATCGAGCGCCGGTCGTTCGCGCAGCCCTGGTCGCGGCCGTTCTTCGAGAAGGAGCTGACGACGCCGTTCGCGCGCCCGACGGTGGCCGTCGAGGACGGGCCTGTGCGCGCGATCATCGTCGGCTACACATGCAGTTGGCGGGTCACCGACGAAGTGCATCTCCTGAACGTCGCCGTCCATCCGGAGCGCCGCGGGCTCGGGCTGGGCCGCGCCCTGGTCGAGGCGGTGATCGAGCAGGCCACGACTGGACGCGCGCGGGTGGTATTCCTCGAGGTGCGCGCCGGCAACGTGGTCGCGCGCCGGCTCTATCGGCGACTCGGGTTCCACGATCTCGGCATCCGGCGCGGGTACTACGGACCGGGGCAGGATGCGGTCGTGATGGAGCTCCGGCTGGGCGGCCGGTGAGCGGGGTGCCGCCGGCGAGACCCGCGGTCGACCCGAGCGTGACCGTGGGGACGGTCAGGCTGCCGAATGCCGTCATCGCGGCGTCCGGCACCTTCGGGTACGGGACCGAGTTCGCCGGTCTGGTGGATCTCGCGGCCGTCGGGGCGATCAGCGTGAAGGGTTTGTCGCTGGCGCCCGCAGTCGGGAAGCCCGCGCCGCGGTTGGTGGAGACGCCGGCCGGCATGCTCAACGCCATCGGCCTACAGAACATCGGGGTCGACGCGTTCGTGCGTGAGCGGGCGCCGGCGCTCAAGGCGGCGGGGGCACGCGTGGTCGCCAACTTCTGGGGTGACAGCGTCGAGGAGTTCGCCGAGTGTGCCGCCCGTCTCGATGGGGTGCCGGGTCTGGTGGCGCTCGAGCTCAATGCGTCGAGTCCGAACCGGCCGGAGTGGGGCAGCATCCTGGCGACCGACCCGCAGGCGCTGGCCGCGATCGTGCGCGCCGTACGTGCGCGCGTGCGCCTGCCGCTGTGGGTGAAGTTGTCGCCCAACGTGGGCGACATCGCCGTCGTCGGGCGCGCGGCGGAGGCCGAGGGCGCGGATGCCCTGTGTGCGATCAACACGCTGCGTGGCATGGCGGTCGACGTGAGCGCCCGGCGGGCCCGCCTCGCCCGTGGCAGCGGCGGACTCTCCGGACCGGCGATCAAGCCGGTGGCACTCCACATGGTGCACACGCTCGTGCGCGCGGTGCGTATCCCGGTGGTGGGCATTGGTGGCATCCGGACCGGGGAGGACGCCCTCGAGTTCCTGTGCGTCGGGGCGTCCGCCGTGCAGGTGGGCACGGCGACCTTCTACGATCCGCGCGCGCCGCAGCGGATCGGCGAGGAGATGGTGACCTGGTGCAGGCGCCATGGCGTCCCGACGGTCCGTGAGCTCATCGGGACGCTGGCGCCATGACGCCTACTTCTTGGCCGGTTCCTTCACCTCGATCTCGACGTAGTCCGAGTCCGAGTCCTGCCCGTCGGCATTCTCTACGTTCAGGTCGGCGCGGTACTTGCCGGGCTTGTCGTAGGTGTGTTTGGGGTTGGCGTCGGTCGCGTCGGGTGTGCCGTCACCGAACGTCCACTTGTACTTGAGCGGAGGACCGCCGCCTTCGATGTCGGCCTTGAACTGGACCGTGAGCGGGGCCTCACCCTCTTCGGGCTCGGCCTCGGCCCAGGCCAGGAGGGGCGGGGGCCAGTCCTCTTCGCCCGCCTGCTCGCCACCGGCCAGGGTGGTGGGCGGCGTGCCGGGGGTGGGGGGAGTGGCGGCGGCCGGGGCCGCTAGCGTCGTTGGGGTGGCGGGGGTCGGGGTCGAGCCACCGCCGCCTCCGCATCCCGACAGCCAGACGAGCAGGGACACGGTGACAGTAGCGACGCAAGCGACGGTGTGCTTCATGCGGCGGCCTCCAAAGGTGGGTGTCATGTGAAACGGGGGCGGATTCTCACAGAGGCCCGAAAGGCTGTCAATTGCGGGCCCGCGTGCATGGGGATCGTGGGGGCGCTGGTGTTGGCTGGCCTGCTTGGTCGCCCCCGCGGGGTCGGCGCCCGGCCGGTCCCGACCCGGGGCGAACTGCGTATGCTCGCCATCCGGGCCGGTTTCCCGGATCGGCCCCTGAGCAACCCGCCCATGCACGTGGCGGGCGCTCCGGACGCGCTCCTCGACCGCCTGGTGGCATATTATGCCGAGGTCTCGGCCGGGCGGCTGCAGGTGGTGCCTCTGGTCGGTACGACGACCGTCACCGTCCCGGGCCCCCGGGTGAGCTATGTGCAACGTCCCGATGCCCTTGCCCGTGACGCCCTGCTCGCCTTCGCCGCCGCGAGCAGCGACCCGGATGACCACGCGGCGCTCGCGCGGGCCGACGCCGTGATCGTGTTCTTTGCCGGGGCAGGGCGCGAATCGCACACGCAGAGCGGCTCCGCTGACGACCCGTGGTCGAACTACACTCCCCTCAGCCCACCGCTGCGCGCCGGTGGCGGCACGTTCGAGGACGCCTGCGTGATCGCCGAGGACGAGGTGCCTCCCTTCAGCTCGTTCGGCGTGCTGTGCCACGAGTTCGGCCACCTGCTCGGTCTGCCGGAGCTGTACGCGCCGGGCGGTGCGCCGCAGGAGGGCATCGGCGTGTGGGGGCTCATGGGGCAGGGTACGTGGCTGCGACGCGGCCAGGAGCCGCCGCAACTGTGCGCCTGGTCGAAGCTCACACTCGGATGGGTGGAGGTCGAGACCATCGAGCGCTCCACCCGCGTCGTGCTGCCCGCCGTCGAACGCGTGCCGCGCGTCGTGAAGATTCCCGTCCACCCCGATCGTGCGGAGGAATACTATCTGCTCGAGAACCGGGCCCGTGTGGGCGCGGATCGCTCGCTGCCCGGGGAGGGGCTCCTGGTCTGGCATGTCGACGAGGGGGTGACCGGGTTCCGTACCGGGCAGAGGGATGTCACCCACAAGTTGCTCCACCTGGTCGAAGCCGACGAGCATGGCGATCTCGATCGCGGCCACGCCGCCGGCGGCAACCGGGGCGACGCCGACGACCCGTGGGCGGGACCACCCTGGTGGCGTCGACGGGTCGCGGCCGTTCTGGTGCTCGTCGGCGCGGGCCTCGTGGCCGCGGCCGTGTTGCGGGGGGTGCGTCCCCGACCGCTCCGCCCGGTCGCGGGTCTGCTGGTCGTCGCGGGGCTCTGCCTGGGGATCGCCCAGCGCCTGCAGCGTGGGCCGGAGTGCGGTCCCGACACGCCCGGAATGGCGCCCTACGACGGGAGTCGGGGGCGTGTGACGCTGCGCAATCTCTCGCCGGCGGGGCCCGAGATGCACTTCGACGTGCTGATTGAGCCAGCATCCGCCACGGGATTGCCCCGCCGCGATTGACCTCGCGGTGGACAGCGTGCGACCCTCCGGCGCGCGGTGCCGAAGCTGATCATCCAGATCCCGTGCTACAACGAAGAGGGGCATCTCGGCGAAACGCTCGCCGCCCTCCCGCGCAGCGTGCCGGGCATCGACACCATCGAGACGCTGATCATCGACGACGGCTCGACCGACGACACGGCGGGCGCCGCCCGCCGCGCGGGAGCCACGTACCTCCTGCGTTTCCCGGTGCATCTCGGACTGGCGCAGGCGTTCTCGGCCGGGCTCGACACCGCCCTCAAGCTCGGCGCCGACGTGATCGTCAATACCGACGCCGACAACCAGTACCGCGGCGCGGATGTCGCGCGGCTGGTGGCGCCCATCCTCGCCGGGCAGGCCGAGATGGTGATCGGCGACCGCGCGCCGCATCGCCTGCAGCGCTTCGGGCCGATGAAGCGGTTCCTGCAGCGTGCCGGCAGCTGGATGGTGCGCCAGCTGTCGGGAACCACAGTGCCGGACGCGGCCAGCGGCTTCCGCGCCTTCTCACGCCGCGCGGCGCTCCGCCTGAACGTGTTCACCAAGTTCACCTACACCATCGAGACCATCATCCAGGCGGGCAAGAAGCACATCGCCATCGCCCACGTGCCCATCGAGACCAACCCGGACACGCGCCCGTCACGCCTGTTCGGGAGCGTCTCGACCTACCTGAAGCACTCGGTCGCCACCCTGGTGCGCATCTACGCGCTCTACGAGCCGCTCAAGGTGTTCTGGTGGCTCGGCAGCGTCGGGGTGCTGCTGGGCGCGATTCTGGGCGGCCGTTTCCTGGTGTACTACCTCCTGGGGACGAGCCGTGGCCTCATCCAGAGCCTCATCCTCGCCGCGGTGCTGACCATCGTCGGCTTCCAGACCATGCTCATCGGCCTGGTGGCCGACCTGATCGGGGGCATCCGCTGGCTGCAGGAAGACACGCTCTTCCGCGTCCGCGAGATCGAACTCCGCCTGGGCGCCGGCCCCGACGTCGTCCGCCTGACGCCGCCGGAGACGGACGCGACGGACCTGCGGCACGTCGAAGGGCGCGCGGCGCAATGACGGCGTGCCTCTTCGGCACGTACGACCGCACCCACAGCGCCACCCGTGTCCTGCACCAGGCGCTGGTGGGGGCCGGCTACCGGATCGAGGAGTGTCACGAGCCGTTGTGGGAGGAAACGCACGACAAGCACGCGCGCTACTGGGGGCCGCGCTCGCTCGCCAGCTTGGGAACGCGCTACCTGGCGGCGGTGCGCCGTCTGGCGGGGCGGTGGCGGGCGCGCGCGGTGGGCCCACCACCGCTGGTGGTGGTCGGGTTCAACGGCCAGCTCGACGTGCTCGTCGCCCGGCGCGTCTGCCGGCCGCGTGCCGGACTGATGTTCGCGCCGCTGGTGAGCGTCACCGAGACGCTGGTCGAGGATCGCCGGCTGTTCGGGCCCCGCAGCCTGCGCGGCCGGGCGGCCCGTGCCCTCGATCGGGTGACGCTCGGGGCAGCGGATCTGGTCCTGGCCGATACCGTCGCGCACGGGACCTACCTGCAGGCGCTCGCACCCCGCGCCACGGTGGGCGTCTGGTATCTCGGCCCCGAGCCGGAGTTCTGCGTGCCCCGTGCCGCTGCCCCGGTCGCGCGCCGGGTGCTGTTCTACGGCCGCTGTGTGCCCCTGCACGGGATCGACACCGTCATCGCTGCAGCGGAACGCCTGCGCGGGCGGGCGCAGTTCGTGCTGATCGGTAGCGGCCCCGAGCGGCCTCGCCTGGAGGGTCTGGTCAAAGCCCGCGGCGTGCCGCTCGTCTGGCGGCCCGAGGTGCCGCTCACGACCCTACCCGACGAGCTGGCCGCTGCCGCCGTCGTTCTCGGGGTGTTCGGAACCGGCCAGAAGGCGGCCATGGTGGTGCCGAACAAGGTGTACCAGGTGGCCGCCTCCGGCCGTCCGCTGGTCACGCGCGACGGGCCGGCGCTGCGCGAGGTGCTCGAGCCCGGGGTGCACTGCCTTGCCTGCCCGCCCGGCGACCCGGAGGCGCTGGCGACCGCGGTGGCGACGCTGCTCGACGATCCGCGGCGGGCCGAGCGCCTCGGGCAGGCAGCGCGGGCGCACGTGCTCGACCGGTTCGCGCCCGACCGCCAGGCGGCTCGCCTGGGTGAACTGCTGGCATCGCGTTTCGGCGCGGTCCCCGTGGGGTCCTCGGTCCGCCGGGCGGCGGATGCCTGACGCGCCGTGCGTACCGCCGCCGTCGTCGTGTCGTGGAAGGGGGGTGCCACCACGGATCGGTGCGTGGCCTCGCTCCTGGCCCAGGAGCCGCCGCCGGCCGAGGTGATCGTGGTCGACAACTTCTCCGGACAGGCCGAGCGCGACCGGTTGATGTCGGTCCACGGGGCGCGGCCGGGAGTGCGCCTGCTGCTACTCGACGACAACCGGCAGTTTGCCGGCGGCCTCAACGCCGGCGCGCGCGCGGCGTTCGCGGCCGGCGCCGGGAGGGTCCTCCTCCTCAACAACGACACCGAGGTCGCGCCGGCGGCGCTGCAGCTCCTCGGCGCGGCGCTCGACACGGCCCCGGACGCGGGCATCGCCGGGCCGTTGCTCGTCGACCGTGACTCGCGGCACGTGCTCTCGGCCGGCGAGCGCCACCTGGTGTGGGCGCTGTGTATGCCGCGCACGCTGCTCCGCCACCGTGGGCCGCGGAATCGTCCGTACCCGGTGCGCGGCGTGATGGGGAGCGCGCTGCTGGTGACGCGCGCGTGCTTCGAAGCCGTCGGCGGCTTCGACACCGACATCGAGGTGTACTACGAGGACGTCGACTTCTGCCTGGGAGCGCGGGCACAGGGCTTCGGCGCCGTCATCGAGCCGCGGGCGGTGGTGACCCACGACGGCTTTCGTGGCTTCGTGCACGGGCTCACGCCTTGGGCGGCGTTCCTGAAGGCGCGCAACCCGTGGCTGCTGGTGCGGCGGCGCGGCGGGGTCGGGAGCTGGTTCACCTTCGTTCCGACCTACGTCGCGATGATCGCAACCAGCGCGGCGCTGTACGCGCTGCGGGGCCGCGGCGACATCGCACGCGCGCTCGCGCGAGGGGCCCTGGCCGGGCTGCGGGTGGCCGCCGGGGGACGGCCGCTGCCGGTGGGCGCGCCGCGTCAGGGGTAGGGCCGTGCGGGTCTGTATCGTGAGCCAGCAGATCCAGGACATCCGGACGGGTCTCGGCACCTACGCCAACAACCTGATCCCGGCCCTCGCGGGCCGCGGTGTGGAGGTGACGCTGGTGGGGCGCGGGGAGGCCCCCGGGTGGGCGGGGGTGACGTACCATGGTGTCCCGCCCGTGAAGGGCGATCCGACCCCCGAGGCCTGGCTGTCGTTCGCGTGGGGCGCCCGCTCCCGCCTGCGCCGGCTCGCGGCAGCGGGCGTCGATCTGATTCACTTCCTCGACGCGCGCGAGTCGTTCTTCTGGCGGCGCCGGCAGGGGGTGCCCGTGGTCGGCACCATCCACGACTGCTACCTCGCCGAAGCCGCGACCGGGCTGCGCTACTGGCGTGCGCGCTACGCCGACTGGCTGCCGCGGTACGCGTATCATCGTGTCGCGCGGGTGCTGGAGCGTCGGGCGCTCGGCCGGCTCGACGCACTGGCGGCGAATTCGGACTACGTGCGTGAGGCGGTCGCGCGCAGCTACCGCCTGCCGGCGGAGCGGCTGCGGACGATCTACTACGGCTTCGTGTTCCCGTGGGCGTCACCGCCCGCGAGCGACACGTGCCGGCGGCCGGAGATCCTGTTCGTCGGGGCGAATCTGCAGCGCAAGGGCCTGCCGGCGCTGCTGCGGGCGGTGGCGGCCCTCCGGACGGCGGTGCCCGGGCTCCGCGTGCACGTGGTGGGCGACCACCCGGTCCGCCCGCAGATGGAAGCGCTGGCGCGTACGCTCGGTGTCGCCGGCCTGGTCACGTTCCACGGCTTCCTGCCCCACGAGGCGCTGGCGCCGCTCTACCGCACGGCGCGCGTGCTGGCGCTGCCGTCGGAGGTGGAGGGCTTCGGGATCACGCTTCTCGAGGCGATGCACAGCGGCATGCCGGTGATCGCGAGCGCGCATGGAGGCAGTCCCGAGCTGGTCCGCGACGGATGGAACGGCTACCTGGTGGCGCCCGGCGACGTGGACGCACTCGCGACCCGCCTGCGGACGCTCCTCACCGACGACCCGGTATGGACGGAGCTGGCCGGCCACGGGCGCGAGACCGCCGGACGCTATGCGCTCCCGCGCATGGTCGACGAGACGCTTGCGCTCTACGGCGCGGTGGTGAACGGGCCGCCGGCATGAGCGGCGTCACGGCGATCGTCGTCCACTGGCAGGACCTCGCCGACACCCGGGGCTGTGTCGAGAGCCTCGCCGCCGAGCCGGAGATTACCGACGTGATCGTGGTCGACAACGCCTCGCACGAGCCGGTCAGTGACACGCTCGCCGACCTCGGTGTGCGCGTGCTGGTGAGCGCCGAGAACCGGGGCTTCGCGGGTGGTGCGAACCTGGGCCTGGCGGATGCGCTCGCGCGCGGGGCCGACACGATGCTGCTCCTGAACAACGACGTCCGTCTCCGGCACGGCGCCACCGCGGCCGCGCTTTCCATGCTGGCCACCGACGCGCGCATCGCGGTGGTAGGCGGCAAGGTCCTGGATCGCGAGGATCCGGGGCGGCTCTACATCGCCTGGGGCCGGGTGACCTACGGCCAGAGCCTGGTGCGCCTCACGGGCGCGGGTGCGCGCGACGGTCCCGCGTTCGCGCGGGCACGCGACGTCGAATGGGTTCCGGGCTGCTCGCTCTGGCTCCGTGCCGAGGCGGTGCGCAGCGTCGGCCCGCTCGACGAGCATTTCTTCGCCTACGTCGAGGAGGTCGACTGGTGCACCCGCGCACGCGCGGCGGGCTGGCGCGTGGTGTACTGTCCGGCAGCCGTCGTGAGCCACGCCGGGCGCGGCTTCACGGGCGGCCGCACGTCGGTGCGCATCCGCAAATACTTCGCGGCCCGGAACACGATCCTGTTCGCCCGCAAGCACGCGCGCCCGCGCGATTGGGCGAAGTTGCTCTGCCTGCTCGCCGCCAGCCTGCCGCTCCAGCTGCTCTGGCATCTCCCTCGCGGCACCGCCGGAGAGGTCTGGCTCAAGGTGCGCGGCATCCGCGACGCGCTGCAAGGTCGAGAGCCGCCGTTCGAAACCCTCGGCCTGCGTGGCGTCGCGCATCCACCCTGCCCGCCGCCATTGACAGGTCCGTCCAGCCACGGGTAAGCCTGAACGCGAGGACCCGACCGGAATGCTATCCCTGCTGAGCGAGCTCTGGGCCTTCATGCGGGAGCGCAAGAAGTGGTGGCTCGGCCCGATTGTCATCGTGCTGGCGCTCCTCGGCGGCCTGATCGTCTTCACGCAGGGATCCGCCGTCGCCCCGTTCGTGTACACGCTCTTCTAGGCCCGTCGCTTCATGCAGGCAGTGTCTACAGCCGAGCTCCGCAAGTTCGGGCTCACGGTCGGCGGCGTGTTCCTCGTGCTGGGGACGATCAGCTGGTACCGCGGCGACCCCATCGCGCCGCGCGTGCTGTGGGGCCTCGGGACGGCGCTGGCCGTCCCCGGGGCGGTGATGCCCGCCATCCTGCGCCCGGTGCAGAAGGCGTGGATGGCGATGGCGATGGTGCTCGGCGAGGTGAACAGCCGGGTGATCCTGACCGTGCTGTACTATCTCGTGGTGACCCCGATCGGCGTCGTGATGCGGCGCTTCAAGGACCCGCTGCGGCGGTCGCTTGCCGAGGGCGGAAGCAACTGGGTGCGCCGCGTGCCGGCGCCCGTCGACCGGACGCGCTACGAGCGGCAGTTCTGAGCCCGTGACCTCCATCCTCGGCATCTCGGCGTTCTACCACGACTCGGCGGCGTGCCTGGTGCAGGACGGTCGCCTCGTCGCCGCGGCACAGGAGGAGCGCTTCACGCGGAAGAAGCACGACGCGGGCTTCCCGACGCAGGCGGTGGCGTACTGCCTGCGCGCCGGCGGCGTACGCGCCGACCAGCTCGACTACGTCGGCTTCTACGACAAGCCGCTCCTCAAGTTCGAGCGTCTGCTCGAGAACTACTGCGGCGTGGCGCCGCGCGGCCTGCGCTCGTTCCTGACGGCGATGCCGGTGTGGATGAAGGAGAAGCTGTTCACGCGCGACCTCCTGCGCAAGGACCTGGGTGGGTACCAGGGTACGGTCCTGTTCACCGAGCACCACGAGTCGCACGCCGCGAGCGCATTCTACCCGTCGCCGTTCGCCGAGGCCGCCGTGCTCACCATGGACGGCGTCGGCGAGTGGGCCACGTCGTCCTACGGCGTCGGTCGGGGCAAGGACCTGGACCTCCTGGCCGAGCTGCACTACCCGCACTCGCTCGGCATGCTCTACTCGGCGTTCACCTACTACACCGGCTTCAAGGTGAACTCGGGTGAGTACAAGGTGATGGGCCTGGCGCCGTACGGGAATCCCAAGTACGTCGACCTGATCTTCGACAAGCTCGTGCAGCTGCAGGACGACGGCTCCTTCAAGCTGAACATGCAGTACTTCAACTACCTGCACGGGCTCACCATGACCAACGGGGCCTTCGACCGGCTCTTCGGCGGGCCGCCGCGCCAGCCCGAATCCCGGCTCACGCAGCGCGACATGGACATCGCCGCCTCGGTGCAGCAGGTGACCGAGGAGATCGTGCTGCGCATGGCGCGGCACGTGCACCGCGAGACCGGCATGGAGCACTTGTGCCTGGCGGGCGGCGTGGCGCTCAACTGCGTCGGCAACGGCCGGTTGCTGCGCGAAGGGCCCTTCAAGGGGCTCTGGATCCAGCCCGCGGCGGGCGACGCGGGCGGCGCGGTCGGGGTGGCGCTCGCGATCTGGCACAAGGTGCTCGGCAACCCGCGCACGCCGCCGGCCTCGGGTGACGGCATGCAGGGGGCGTATCTCGGCCCGGCGTACTCGGACGAGGACATCGCGCAGTTTCTCACCTCGCACGGCGCGGTGGCGGAACGGCTCGCGCCCGAGGCGCTCGTCGATCGCACGGCGCGCCTGCTCGCGGACGAGAAGGTGGTCGGGTGGTTGCAGGGCCGCATGGAGTTCGGGCCGCGCTCGCTCGGCGGCCGCAGCATCCTGGGCGACCCGCGGTCGCCCAAGATGCAGTCGGTGATGAACTTGAAGATCAAGTTTCGCGAGAGCTTCCGTCCCTTCGCGCCGAGCGTGCTGCGCGAGCAGGTGGCCGAGTGGTTCGAGCTCGACGGCGACTCGCCGTACATGTTGCTGGTCGCGCCGGTGCGCGAGCGGTGGCGGAAGGCGATGACGGCCGAGCAGCAGCGCCTGTTCGGCATCGACCGCCTGAACGTGCCGCGCTCGACCATTCCCGCGGTGACCCACGTCGACTACTCGGCGCGCATCCAGACCGTCCACCGTGAGACCAATCCCACCTACCACGCGCTCTTGAGCCGCTTCCACGCGCTCACCGGCTGTCCGGTACTGGTCAACACCAGCTTCAACGTCCGGGGCGAGCCGATCGTGTGCACGCCGCGCGACGCGTACCTCTGCTTCATGCGTACCGAGATGGACAACCTGGTCCTCGGCTCGTACCTGCTCGAGAAGGCGAAGCAGCCGCCGCTGCGCGACGACGTCGACTGGCGGGCGCAGTACCAGCTCGACTGAATGCGCGGCGCAGCCGCTGCCTACGCCGCGGCCGCGGCGCGGAGCGAGGGGCGCGTCAGGTGGGTGAGGACGGCCCGGTGGACGGCCGGGTGGTAGAGGAGCCCGAGGTGTCCGCAGTCCGGCACCACCAGCGTCCGGCGCCGGGCGCGGCCCTCGGTGGACGGGGCGGGAACGAGCGGGTCGAAGCCGGCGAAGATCGCCAGCTCGTGCGGCGGATTGGCGTGCCCGACGTAGGGCGTGCCCAGGGTCACGAGCCGGCGGATGCGTTCCCCGTGCCCGGTCTCCACCAGGTAGCGGGCCACCAGGCCGCCCAAGCTGTGGCCGACGACGTCGACCCGTGCGGCGCCGGTGGCGCCGCACACGGCGGTGATGCGGTCGGCCAGCCGGGGTGCGAGGCGTTGATAGTCGATGCGGGGGCCGTACGAGAAACTGGCCAGGTTGCCGATGCCGCGCGTGGCGAGCGTCCGGCCGAGGGCGAGAAAATTGGTCGGGTTGCCGAACAGGCCGTGCACCAGCACCACCGGGGTCGCATAGGGGGCCGCCGGATCGAAGCGGGCCTCGGGGTGCGCCAGGCCGAGCGGCATGGCGCAGGCGGCACGCGCGATGGCCGACGCCTCGGAGGCGACGACCCGCAGCGCGGTGAGCGCCGCCTGCCACCTCGAGTCGCCGCCGTCAACGGGCATGCCCTGTACCGGAGCAAGCCGCATGCCCGGCGTCCGCTGCGCGCGTATATGCACGGCGGCAGTCCGCGGAAACGACTCGTTTCGACACGGCGCCCCCTCCCGATACACCCGTGAACCGCCGGCGACGGAGCCCGGCCGCACGGGGGCAGGTCCGCCGCCGGACGGGCGCCCGCCTACGAGAAGCGGAAGTGCTGCGAGCGGGGGTCCTCGAGCCACTCGGCCAGGGTCGGCTGCTTGGTGTCCTTCTCCGACACGATCGGCACGATGTCGGGCCACGTGATCCCGAGCGCCGGGTCGCTCCACAGGATGCCGCCCTCGTTCCCCGGCCCGTGTGGCGTGGTGCACTCGTAGAGCACGATGGTGCCCTCCTCGAGTGCGAAGGTCGCGTGCGCGAAGCCCGGGGGAACGAAGATGACGCGGTGGTTCCGCCCGGTCAGCTCGACGGCTACATGGTCGCCGAGCGTGGGGGAGCCGTGCCGCACGTCCACCACCACGTCGATGATGCCGCCGTGCAGGCAACGCACGTACTTGCCCATCGGGGGGTCCCACTGGAAGTGGAGACCGCGCAGGACGCCGCGGCGCGAGACCGTCTGGATGGCCTGCGTGAAGCTGGACGGGATGCCGGCGGCATCGAGGTCGGCCTTGAGCCAGGACTGGACCAGCACGCCCCGCTCGTCCGGAAAGTGTTTGGCCTCCAGGATCCTGAGAGCGGGGATGCGGCTCGGGTCGACCTGCATGATGCCTCCGGGACGTGACGTGGAAGACGGGATCGTATAGATGGACCGCGCGGAAGGGGTCAAGAACCCAAGGAGCGGAACACAGCATGTGCGAGAGGCGTCCATGATCCTGGTTACCGGCGGCGCCGGGTACATCGGCTGCGTGGCGGTGCGGCAGCTGCTCGACAAGGGCGAGGCCGTGCGCGTCTTCGACAAGCTCTACTTCGGCGACAACGGCCTGGCCGAGGTGGCGGACAAGATCGACCTGGTGCAGGGCGATCTGCGCACCTTCGACCCGGCAGTGCTCGACGGCTGCAACGCGGTGTTGCACCTGGCCGGGCTGTCAAACGATCCGACGGCCGAGTTCAACCCCAAGGCCAATCACGAGATCAACACCGTCGGCACCGATGTGCTCGCCAAGGCGTGCAAGGCGCGGGGCGTGAAGCGGTTCGTGTTCGCCTCCACCTGCTCGATCTACGACCTCGGCTTCTACGCCCCGGACTTTCTGCGCGACGAGGAGTCCGAAGTCCGCCCCCGGGCGGCCTACGCGGTCTCCAACTACGAGGCGGAGCGGTTGCTCCTCGACATGGCCGACGACCGCTTCTGCCCGGTTCTCCTGCGGCAGGGCACCGTGTACGGCTGGAGCCCGCGCATGCGCTACGACCTGGTGGTCAACACCTTTGTGCGCGACGCGCTCGTGAAGGGCGTGCTCACGGTGAACGCGGGCGGTGAGATGTGGCGCCCATTGGTCGACGTGACCGACCTCTGCCGCGTCTACATCGCCTGCGTCGACGCCCCCGACGAAAAGGTGCACGGGAAGATCTACAACGTGGTCGGCAAGAACTACCGCATTCTCGAGCTGGCGCATTGGGTGCGCGAGGCCCTCCGGCCGGTGAAGAAGGTCGACGTCGAGGTCGATTACTCCAACTTCAACACGCGCTCGTACCGTGTGAGCGGGCAGCGGGTCGAGACCGCGCTCGGTGTGAAGCCGCTCATGGCGGTCAAGGAGTCGGTCGAGCACATGGTGAAGATGATCCAGCCGCACAACCAGACCGACTTCTACAGCCCGAAGTACTACAACATCGCCTGGATGACGCTGCTGAGCGAAATGGAAGAGACCATGAAGCGCATCGGAGGCGTCTTCTGACCCGTGTCGCCGTCATCGGTGCCACCGGCCAGCTGGGGAGCGACCTGGTCGAGGCGTTCGCGGGACTCGAGGTGCGCGGGCTGACGCACGAAGATCTCGAGCTGGGCGACCTGGCCCGCGTCCGCGAGGTCCTGGGCGCCATCCGCCCCGACGTGGTCGTGAACACGGCCGCCTTCCACAACGTCCCGCGCTGCGAGACGATGGCGGAGCAGGCGTACGCGCTGAACGCGATCGCCCCCGGCCATCTGGCCCGGACGTGCACGGAGCTGGACGCACGCCTCGTGCACGTGAGCACCGACTACGTTTTCGACGGCCTCAAGCAGGCGCCGTACGTGGAGACCGATCGCCCCAATCCGCTCAACGTGTACGGCATGTCCAAGCTCGCCGGCGAGTACGCCGTGCTCAACAACGGCGACCGGCACCAGGTGGTGCGCTCGTCGGGGCTGTACGGCATCCGCCCGTGCCGGGCGAAGGGCGGCAACTTCATCGACACCATGTTCAAGGTCGCACGCGAGAAGCCCGAGGTGCGGGTGGTGGACGACGAGGTGCTGACGCCCACGTTCACCGCCGACCTGGCCGCGCAGATCCGTATACTGGCGCTCGACGGTCCGCCCGGGCTCTATCACGTCACCAACGACGGCAGCTGTTCGTGGTACGAGTTCGCGCGTGTCATCTTCGATTTCGGGCGCCTCGACACGCCGCTGCATCCCACCACGGTGACGGCGTTCGCGGCCCCGGTGAAGCGGCCTTTCTATTCGGTGCTCGAAAACGCGGCCCTCAAGCGGGCAGGGCTCGATCGCATGCGCCCCTGGCGCGAGGCGCTCGCCGACTACATGCGCCAGCGGCTCGGCGCCGCGTGAGTTTCAAGCAGTACCTCCGCAAACCGGTCGCCGAGCGGCTGGACGAGACGTATCAGCAGGAGGACTGGGCGCCGCGGTTCCCGGGCCGGGCGTACTACGACGTGCACCTGTCGGTGATCGACGACCACGAGCTGAACGCACCCGTGTTCCGGGAGTTCCTGGAGGGAAGCGGGAAGCGGATCCTCGAATCCGGCTGTGGCACGGGACGATGGATGGCGTACTTCGAGCGTCTGGGCCATCGGGCCGTCGGCGTCGACGACAGCTGGGGCCCGCTGGCGGTGGCGCGCGAGCACGACGGCGGCATGCGGCTGGTGCGGGGGGATGTCCGGCGGACGCCGTTCCGGGCCGGCGTCTTCGATGCGGCCCTCTCGGCTTACGTGGCGGAGCACTTCGAAGAGGGGCCGGTGGCGCTCTTCCGGGAGATCCATCGCGTGCTGAAGCCGGGCGGCCTGCTGTTCGTCGTGGTGCCCTTCGACAACACGTTCCGGCGCTGGCTGGTCAACCCCGTGGTGCGCCTCGGGATGCTCGCCTGCCGGGTGGTCGGCAAGGCGCTCGCCTTCACGGAGTTCCGCTACACGCGCGCCGAGATGGACGGCTTTCTCCGCGACGCGGCGTTCGAGCCCGTGCGGGTCGTCCCCGACGACTACACGCTGCCGTGGTCGAAGGGACTGTACGTCGACGCGTGCGACGTGGGCTCGTACGTCCGCCTGGTGCCGAAGCGGCCGTACGAGTTCGGGCGGGTGGGCCAGGCGGTCGTGCGGACGATCCAGCGCTTCGGGGCATGGCGCTCGTGCGCCGGCATCTTCTACGTGGCGCGCGCCCAGAAGTGACGCTCGACCCGAGACCATGTCTCGGGTCGGATCCCAAGACTCGCTGGCGGTGACTCCAGGCGAAGGGCGTGCCGCGGCCGGCACAGCCGGCGCGGCAGACTGGGTAGGACAGAACGCCGGCTAGACTCCGGCCGCTGCCCGAGCCCCGGCCACTCGTCTGCGTGTGCATCTTCGCGGTCGGCGCGAAAGAGCTCCCCAAGTACAGGGGGCTGAATGGGTGGGCGCGACGCGCTTGACCAGGCCCGGCATTCGGGACATTAAGGCATGTCCTTTGGGATATCCAGTTCTTAAGGTGGTGCAGTAATGAGTGCGGTTTCGGGCAAAAACCCCTTCCGCCCCGGAGTAGGGATCAAACCGAGATTCCTCGCCGGCCGCGAAGGGCCGATGCGACGCTTCTCCGCGATGCTGCGTGCCGCGCCCGAGCAGCCAGCGAACATGAGGCTCACTGGACTGCGTGGAGTTGGGAAGACCGTACTTCTGGGCGAGTTTGAGCGACTCGCAAGAGAAGCTGGGTGGGCGGTCGGGAGTGCCGAACTAAGCCCCAGCCACAACCGGGAACAGCGAGTTTTAGACGAGCTGAGAGGCATCGGGCAGAAGGTCGTCGCCGAAGTCTCGAAGGTCGAGCGCATCAAGCAGGCTGTTGGGAAGGCGGCTCAAGCGGTCGGAACACTCGATGTGACTTACGGAGAACTTAAAGTGTCATTCGACCCTACCGGCCTGCCCGGAACGACCGATTTGATAAAGATCCTGTTCGATGCCGTCAGCACAGTCGTCGAGAAGGGGCGCCGCGGACTCGTATTGTTGTTCGATGAGGCGCAGGTCATTCGGGACGAGCGAGACCCCAAGGGAGACCACCCGCTTTCGCTGCTAATTTCGGCCCTCGTCGCGCTCCAGCGTAAGGAGATCCCACTAGGCCTTGCGATGTGTGGACTGCCGACCCTTACCGGCAATCTTCTTCGGGCGCGATCGTATACTGAACGGATGTTCAGGGGTGAAGACATCGGACGGCTCGAAACAAGCGAAGCAGCAAAGGCGTTCACTGAGCCCTTAAAGGACACGCCGATGCGAGCAGACGAGAGACTCGTCGATGCCGTCGTCACTGAGGTGGAGGGCTATCCGTACTTCATTCAGCTTTGGGGCGCAGAGCTCTGGGATGCCGCGATTGGCGCGGAGGTGACTTCCCTCAATAGCAAACTGCTGAAGGCCGCCACACAGGATATCTACCGTCGGCTGGATGTAGACTTCTATGAGCCTCGCGTCTCTACGTTAACGCCCGCAGAGCAGGACGTGCTGATCGCGTCAGCCTCGTGCAAGTATCCTCCCCTGCACACGGTCGACTTGAACGACAAGATGAACAAGAGCCCCGGGAACATCAACGTCTTGCTCGGCCGTTTGGTCGAGGCTGGTGTGCTCTATCGAATCCGCAAGGGACAATACGAGTACACCGCGCCAAAGTTCCGAGAATACCTCCTGCGTCGGGCCCGTGGACGTTGACAGGTGGGCCGCCCGACGCACCATCGCCTAGTCACCTTCTCCGCTGCCACACGCTACAGCCCGTCCCGCCAGCGGCGCTGCTCCCTACAAGCTCGAGCTGGTTGAGTCCGATCAACTACGAGGACCGGGTACTGGGATCGCCGCGCAGCGGCTACACTTACAGTAACGAAGGTGTCTACCCGGCGGGGGGCAAGACCAAAACCTCATCTACGAATTCGGACGCTTTGGATAGGCATGTGAACGCCCGAAGCGACAGCCCCGTACTGGAACATCGCCAGAAGGATGAGGCCGCCATCCTCCTCTGCGCCGCACAACTGTGCGAGCGCGGCCCCGATGGCGGCGGCTTGCTCCTGAGATGAGGACTTGCTGGCCACTGCTTGCGAGTACAACCTGATGCGGTGCTCAATCCCATCGCGTAAAGAGTGCGGGAGCTGAGCTAGCATCGCGGGGTACGCCGCCAACACGCGATCTCGTTCCTGCGTGTCTGTAATTCCGGACCCGACGAGCCCCGTGCAGGTATCGAAGATGGTGTCGCCGAGGTCGGTAAGGCAGCCCGACGGGGGTAGAGTCGTAGCTGGTGGAGGCGCTGCTTCATCCGGAGTCGGCGTACGGTCATGTAAGCCAAAAACTTCATCTCGCGGTCTGAGGCGAGCAACGGGCGCCCGGCCACGTCCCCACTCGCATTGCCGCGCCGGCTTCGCCGGCCGCGGCACGACCTTCGCCTTCTCCACCCCGCCAAACTCTCGCCCCGACCCGAGACAAGGTCTCGGGTCGATCTCATACCCCGAGCCAGCGCACGAAGCGGGCGACCTTCCCCTGGCTCAGGTTGCGGAGCTTGATGGTGCCCTGCTTCACCATGATCTCGTCCGGGGTGAGGGTGCCGCGCATGCCGTCGATCATGCCACGCACGAAGGCGCGCTGGCCCATGACGGCGCTCTTGGCGTTGTTCAGCGTGAAGAACGCGATCCGCCCCAGGATGCCGATCCAGACGTTGACGAACAGCTTGGTCTTCTGGAAGGCGGTGCCGTACTTGCGCGCGAAGACGAAGGCATTGCGGCCGATGAAATAGCCGTACGAGAACACCTGCTTGTTGCCGAGGTCGGCGCTGGATCCGCCCTTGTGCAGGATCGCCGCCCGATCGACGTACACCACCCGGAAGTTGGCGCGGCGGGCGCGGTACGACCAGTCGACGTCCTCGTTGCACTGCCAGAAGTCCTCGTCGAACACTCCCACCTGCTCGAGGGCGGCGCAGCGCACCAGACAGCCGTTGGCGATTACCCAGTCGACGTCGTAGGGGGGCTCCTGCAGGTTCCAGTCGGGCTGGTAGCGGCCCATCGTCTTCACCAGCATGGGGCCCCAGGTGACCTTGCCGTACTTGCCCCAGGTATAGCTCGGATTCTCCATCAACAGGTTCTTGGCGCCGGCGATGCCGATGGTCGGGTCGCTCTGCATAACCGCCACCAGCTCGTGCAGGAGCCCGGGCAGGACCTTGGTGTCGCTGTTGAGCAGCAGGACGTAGTCGAAGCCCTTCTCCAGCACGTGGCGCAAGCCGACGTTGTTGCCCCGGCAGAAGCCCAGGTTGGCGCCGTTCTCGATCAGCGTCACCCACGGGAAGTCGCGCTTGACGGTGGGGATGGTCTCGTCGACCGAGCCGTTGTCGAGGACGATGACTTCGTAGTTCGGGTAGTCGATGCAGGCGAAGCTCTCGAGGCAGGGCACGAGCTCGTCGACACGGTTCCAGGTGAGGATCTGGACGGCGACGCGCGGGGGGGCGGTCTGGGTCACGGGGTCCTGAGGCCGGGCCGGCGTGGGCGGTCCATCAAGCGGTCTGGGCCCGCGGCGAGAGGATCGGCACCCGTGGTGGCACGGCGGCACCATAACAGGAGGCGGCGTTTTGCGGCAACCACACGCGCCCATGGGTTTGCGGGTGCATGGACCCCGGCCTAAGATCGCCGGCCGCGTGACCCTCGCCACCCTGCGCTCGACGACCGCCACCCTCCGCCTGCGCCTGCGGGCGCGCCCGCCGGACGCGCAGGTCCAGCCGGCGGACGTGACCATCATTGTGCTCAACTGGAACCGGCGCGACGACACGCTCGCCTGCCTCGCCAGTCTGGGCCAGGCGGACCTCGGCGGGGCGCGCGTGATGGTGGTCGACAACGGCTCGCGGGACGAGTCCGTCGCGGCGGTCCGGGAGCGTTTTCCCGAGGTGCAAGTGGTGGTCCTCGACCAGAACCAGGGCTTTGCAGGCGGGAACAACGCGGGTGTGCGGGTGGCCATGGCGGGTGGCGCCAAGGCGGTCTGCCTCCTCAACAACGACACCGAGGTGGCGCCCGAGTTCCTGCACCTGCTGCTGCACGTCCTGAACGGGCAGCGGCGGGCGGCGGCGGTCGCCAGTGCCATCCTGCGCGCCGACTCGCCTCAGGTGCTCGATGTGGCTTGGCTCGACATCTACTTCGGCCACGGCCTGGTGCACCGCCGGGGCGTGAATGCGCTCCCGGGCGAGGGCTTCGACACCATTCGCACGGTCGAAGCCGGCATCGGCTGCTGCCTGCTGATGGCCGCCGACGCGCTCGGCGACATCGGCCTCCTCGACGAAGCGTACTTCGCGTACCACGAGGAGGTCGACTGGTGCTATCGTGCGCGGCGGCGCGGCTGGCGCATCTTCTACCAGCCGTTCGCGCGCGTCTGGCACCACGGCTCGCGCAGCACCGGCGTGCTGACGGCGCCGCGCACGCAGCGCGGGGTCAGTACCAAGCCGCAGCTCAACAACCCGATTCCGCTGTCCTGGAATCCGGTGCGGACCTACCTGGGGGCACGTAACGCGGTGCGCTTCGTCCGCACGCACGGTACGCTCACCAAGCAGGTGTACTACGTCCTGTCTTCCCTGTACGCGGTCCCGCTCGAGCTGCTGGCGGTGGTGATGGGGGGCGAAGAGGAGCTCATGCTGGGGCTGTGGACCTACCGGCGCGCCCTGGCGCGCTACTGTCTGGAGATGCCCGACGACGGGCAGCCCGTCCGCGGAGCGGTCGGGCGCTGGCTCCGCGCCCTGGGGCGTGCGCCTGCACGCCTGGCGCGTGACCTCCCGCGGGACATCCGCCAGGCGCACGCCGACGGCGAGACGGCGCAGCTGGTCGAGCACCTCCGCGGCATGCGCGACGGCATACGCAACCGTCCGCTGCCGCTCGCGCGCCTGGGATTGCAGTGAGCCCGGGCATGCGCGCGGACGCCGTGCACGTGATCGTCCTCAACTGGAACCGGCGCGACGACACCATCGCCTGTGTCGAGAGCCTGCGCGCCGCGGACCTCGGGGGCGCGTCGGTGATGGTGGTCGACAACGGCTCGCGCGACGACTCGGTCGCGGCCCTGCGCGTGCGCTTTCCGGACCTGCGCGTGGTCGCGCTGGGGGAGAACCGCGGCTACGCCGGGGGCAACAACGCCGGCATCCGGATGGCGCTCGACGCGGGGGCGGAGGGCGTCCTGCTGCTCAACAACGATACCCGCGTGGCGCCGGACTTTCTCGCGCCGCTCCTCGGGGCGATGAATGGGAGCCCGTGGTCGGGCGCGGTGTCGGCCGCGATCCTCCGGATGGATCGCCCGGAGCTGCTCGACGTGGCGTATTCGGAGATCGAGTTCGGGCAACGCTTCGTGGTGCAGATCCGCGGCGTCAACGCGCTGGTGGGGCAGGGCTTCGACCAGCGCCGGGAAGTGCCGGTCGCGGTCGGCTGCTGCCTGCTCGTCAAGGCGGAGGCCCTGCACACGGTCGGGCTGTTCGACGAGGCGTACTTCGCGTACCACGAGGATGTCGACTGGTGCATCCGCGCCCGCATGGCGGGGTACCAGCTCTTCTACGAGCCGTATGCGCGCGTCTTTCATCGCGGCTCGGGGACCACCGGGGCCCTGCAGGAGCGGCCGGCGGCCGCCCCCGCGGCGGTGGACGAGGCCGCCCTTCCCAACGCCGACGCCATGCCCTGGAACCCCATCCGGACGTACCTCGGCGCGCGCAACGTCGTACGCCTGCTGCGCACGTACGCCACGCGCGGACAGCAGCGCCGCTTCCTCATCGCCTGCGCGCGCGCCATCCCGCTCGAGTTCCTGGCCGCCGTGCTCGGCCGGGAGGGGTGGCTCCGGCTGGGACGCTTCGGCTACGGCGACGCGGTACGTTTCTATCTCCGTACCCGGGATCCGGCGCTGCGTGGTGCGGGGGGCGGCATCGGCGACCGTCTCCGGCGACTCCTGCTCGTGCTCGTGTGGGCGCCGGTGGCCTTGTGTTGGAGCCTGCCGCGCGACATCGTGCGGGCGGTCCGCGCCGGGCGGACGGCGGGCGTGCTCGCCGACCTGCGCGGCTTCCGCGACGGCCTGCTCGACCGGCCAATTCCGTTCGATACGCTGGGGCTGCGCTAGCGCGCGACGCCCTTCAGCCCGCCTTCGCCCGCGCCACGAACACGACTTCGCCGCACACGGTCCAGGGCGCGTGGCGGATGAGGGCGCCGATCAGCCGGCCGGTCAGGCCCTTCAGCACGAAGAGCTCTTCGTGCTTGGGCGGGCAGAAGGGGTTGAACACGATGTTGTGGTAGTCGACCCAGACGCCCATGTTGCGCGGCGGGAGCAGGTCGTTCGGGTAGCGATGCAGGGGCTCGAAGTGGGCCTGCACCAGGAAGTCGCGCAGCTCGCGGGCGCTGAAGCGGTACTCGCTGAAGGCGAGTTTCCAGCCCATCCGTCGCCGGCGCCACACCATCAGGCTGTGAATCGGGTTGGTGACCAGTCGGCGGAACGGGTTGTTGTAGGGCGTGTCGATGATGAGCAGCCCGCCGGGCTTCAGCATGCGATGCAGCTCGCGGAGCCCCTCCATGGGGCCGGCCTCCTCGTGCTCGACCACGCCGAGCGAGATGACGGCGTCGACAGAATGGTCGCGCACGGCGGCGCGGCGCGTGTCGGACACCAGCAGCCGGAGGGCGGGGTCGGTGTCCCGGGCGATGGCGCAGGCCTCGTGACTGATGTCGATGCCGACCGTGCGATAGCCGAGCGCGCGCAGATACATGAGCCATTTCGCGGTGCCGCACCCTGCGTCGAGAATCAGGCCGTCCTTGGGCAGGTGGCGGAGCAGCACCGTATGGATCAGCTCGCGCTCGCAGTCGAGCGTGATGTTGCGGCCCTCGAGGCGCCACGCGGCCTGGCTCCACTCGATCGGAGACAGCGCGTCGAGCATGTAGACCTTGTACGCCACAGCCGGGCGAGGGGGTGTAGCCGGCAGCTCCCAGGGGTGTCAATGCGGCCGGTCGTCGGGGTACCGGACCGCGGATTGATGGTTCTTCGTGCGCCCTGTTATAGTCCCACGCCGTACCTGCCGCCCCCCTCACCCGCCAGGACACCCCCCGATGGAACGCCGCCACTGGTACCTGATCGTCCAGTTCGCTCTGAAAGATTTCAAAATCAGGTACACGCATTCGGTCCTGGGGTATGCGTGGTCGATCGTGAATCCCCTCCTCTTCTCGGTGATCTACTACCTCGTGTTCTCGGTCTTCATCCGCTTCGAGGTTCCCAACTACCCGGGCTATCTGCTGCTCGGGGTCGCGCTGTGGAGCTTCTTCTCCGAAGGGACGGCCAACGGTGTGGGGTCGCTCCTTGCCCGCGCCAACATCCTGACCAAGGTTGCGATGCCGCGCGAGGTGGTGGTGTATGCGGCGATCCTGAACGCGCTGCTCACCTTCGTCATCAGTCTCGCGGTGCTGGCGGTGCTGTTGCGGCTGACTGGTACGCCGTTCAGCTGGCCCATGCTGTCGTTCCCCATCCTCATCCTGGACCTCATCCTTCTGACGCTCGGGGTGTCGTTGCTCCTCTCGCCGCTGCACGTGCGCTATCACGACGTGGGCTACCTGTGGGGCATCGCGGTGCAGGTCGGCTTCTGGCTGACGCCGGTGATCTACGTGGAGACCATGGTCCCGCCGCACTGGACCTGGCTCGTGCGCATCAACCCGATGGCCCGCATCATCCAGCAGAGCCGGCGGGCCGTGATCTACGGGCTCTGGCCGGAGTGGCAGTCGGTCATCCAGACCACCATCGGCGTTGTGGTGCTGCTCGCCATCGGGGCGTGGGTGTTCCAGCGCCTGCAGGCGCGCCTGGTCGAGCATTTCTGACGGGCGGCACCGGATGAACGCCATCGAGGTTCGCAATGTTTCGAGCTGGGAAGGGGTGGCGGACCTGATGGCGGGCTTCGCGGTCGATGCGGCGAACGGGGTCGCGGAGGCGCGGGAGCTGTGAGTCGCCGTGCGGTCGGTCGCCTGGTCGGGGTCACGGTGCAGCTGGTGGCGGCCGTGATCGTGACCGGGATGCTGCTCGCCGCGGTCGAGTTCGTGTGCGGCTTCCTGGTGCCGCCGCCGGACGCCCTGCAGGTGGACCAGGGCGACTACGTGTTGCAGACGCTCAAGGTGATCGAGCTGGCGCCGGAGCTGAATCCTTCGCCGCTTGCCGCCGACCGGCGACTGCTCTGGCGCAACACCCCCGGGGCGCAGAAGACGCAGCCGATCAACCCGCAGCCGTTCGGCCACGATGACACGTGGACGATCGCGATCAACACCCGCGGCTTCCGCGGGCCCGAGCTGGCGGCTCCGGGGGCGGCCCGGCGTCCGTATCGCGTGCTCTGTGTCGGCGACTCGATCACATTCGGCTTCAGCGTGGATCAGGGGGCGGCGTACCCGCGTCGGCTCGAGGCGGCGCTGGCGGCGCGCTATCCCGCGCAACCATTCGAGGTCATCAACGCGGGGGTCCCCGGCTGGTCCTGGGTGCAGGGGCAGCGCTTCCTCGAGAGCGAGGGACTCGCCCTCCGGCCGGACGTGGTGGTCATCGGACACGGGACCAACGACCAGTTCTTCCCGACCCAGGTCACGGACCGCGAGAGCATCGAGCGACTGGACAGCCCGGTGGCACGCGGGGCGGCGTGGCTCACGCCCCTCCTGCAGCAGACAAACACCTACCGCGCCGTCCTGCAGTACGCGCCGCGGCTGCGGCAGCGGCTGGCTGCGAGCGCCGGCTGCCGGGCGCAGATGCGGGAGACCGGCGGCTGCCGTCGCGTCTCGGTGGCGGAGATCGCGGAGACCGTGGGCGCCATTCGTCGGCTGATGGCCGCGGCGGGAGTCGATCTGATCGTGCTGAACGTCGACTTCGTGGAGACGGTCGCGGTGCAGGGAACGCGCCAGGCCGTAGAGGCGAACGGGCTCGTCTTCCTCGACTTCGTGCAGCGCTTCCACGAGTTGCGCCAGGCCGGCGAGCGCGCCCGTGCCGAGCGGCTTCATGTGGGCCCGGGGCGGAGCGCGGGGACCGGGCCCTGGACGCCGGCGTCGGTGGTCCTGCGCGTACTCGCACCCCCGGGGGGCACGATGTCCGTGAAGGGGGGGGCGTACTTCTCCGGGACCTTCGTGTTCGATGAGCACCTGCATGACGATGGGACGCGCGGTGACGAAGTGGCCGGCGACGGGGTGTACACCAGCACGCTGTCCGTGCCCGGGGGCGTGGCGGCGCTCGAGTACAAATTCTTCCGGGGCGACGATCCCGAGTTCCTGCCGCTGCCGCCCGTGCGGTCGTCCACCGGCTACCGCCTGCTGCGCCTGGGGGGGGACACCGTCGGGCCGGTCGAGATGTTCGGCGTCCTCGACCGCATGGCCGAGCGCACCCACCCGAACGCCGAAGGCCAACAGCTCATCGCCGACACCGTCGGCGCCACCATCGAAACCCTACCGTCGTTCCGCCGCATCGTCGGCTCGCCGAACGCAACCGTTCGGTAGGGGGGAACCGCCCCGCGCCCGCGGACCGGCGCCCGCGAGAGCGGCCCTACACGAACCGCCGCGCCAACCGCCACGTGAGCCGGCGGAGCGGCCCCGCCGGCGCCTCGTTGCGCCGGAGGCGCCTCATGAGGCGCCGGACCGTGCGGGCGCGGCCGGCATCGTCGCCGACCAGGCGGCGGATGCGCTCCTCCTCGGGGAGGTCGGGGACACGCGTCGGGGCCAGGATGGGCACGCCGTAGTCGCCGCCGAAGACCGCGCCGCACGCCGTACAGCGCACCCCGGCGCCGGCGCCAACCAACGTCCTGCGGCAGTCGGGACAACACAGTCGGGCGAGCAGCGACGGCGCGATCGGGCGGTCGCGCTCGGCGAAGGCCCCCGGGCCGAGGTTGCGGACGAGCAGGTCCATTCCGGCGCGCGCGGCGCGGGCTGTCTCGGCGATCAGCCACCGGGCGAGGGCCGGATCGCCGTCGGAGCGCGCCGACTTCAGGACGACACCCGGCTGCGTCTTCACCAGCACGATCCCCATCGCGGCCGGCCCGTGGTCGCCGAACGACGCCGCCCGGCAGAGCGCGTCGGCGAACGTGTCGACCTCGGTGAGCCGGGCGTAGGCGGCCTGCTCGGCCACCTCGGGACGAAACGGATCCGCGGGCAACGTGAGCGCATGCAGGAGGTTCTCGTGGTGCAGGTCGGGTCCGAAGAGGGCCGTGAACTCATCCAGCAGGAAAAAGTTGCGCTCGACGTGCGGGACGCGCACGTCGACCAGATGGTGCGCGAGCCACCGCCGCCAGTGCTGGGCGCTCAGGGCTTCGAGGCTGGTCATGATCAGCGCCTTGCGCGTCACGCGCAGCAGCTCGGTGATGGCCTCGACCGGGCGCACGAGGTGCTCGAGGACCTCGGAGGCGAGCACGACGTCGAAGGACTGGTCGGGGAACGGCAGGCTGGCCAGGTTGATCGTGACGGCGTGATCGAGACGACCGAACTCCGCGCCGCCGGTCGGCATGTTCATGGCGTGGACGAGATCGGAGTAGTACGCCGGGACGCCGTAGCGGGCTCGGACGAGATTGGGAACGAAGTCGAATCCAGAGCCCACGTCGAGGAAGCTCCCGAACTCGAGACGCTCCAGCCAGCGGAAGACTTTGAGCTTGCGGAGCACTTCCTGGAAGCTGGCACGCGTCATCTGGCGCGGCCGGCCGCTGTCGTCGTAGGCGGGCGCACCGTGCTGGCGGAGACCCTCCATGGCGTCGCGGAAGGAGCGCTCCAGCCAGGTCCGGGTCTGCGCCTCGACGGCGGTGCGGGGATCGTGTGGCATGCGCGCAGCTCTCCCGGTCAGGACGGGGGTGCCGAGGCGGGGTCGGCGGTGGGTGGCGGGACCGTGCCGGGGGCGACGTACATGGCGGCGGCGCGGGTCCCCGGCCGGAGCTGCGCCAGGCGCGCCGCATTCTCGGCGACGAACCGCACGCGGCGGCCGTCGACCTCGTCGGTGGGGAAGAAGACGGTGTAGATCGCGCCCCAGCCGGGAAAGGTCTGCCCCACCATCCACCCTGCCGCCAGAAAGCCGTGGTTCGGGATGTACACCGCGCTGCCCGGCGCGCTGCCTGCGACCGCTGCATGAATGGTGTCCAGCATCTGGGTCGTCTCGGCGCGTTCCGTGTCGTGATGATCGATGGCCGTTCCCCAGCGCCCCCAGGTCAGGAGCGTGACGGCGAGCGCGAGGCCAGCCAGCGTGCGCCCGGGAAGACGCCGGAGGATCCGCCACGTGCCCAGCTGGGCCAGGACGAGGGAGAGGATGACAGCGAGCAGGAGCGTGCCGACATAGTGGTAGCGAGGCACCAGGGCGGCCTTCGCCATGGGGACCTTGAACAGGGACCAGAAGCCGGCGCGTCCGGCGGCCACGACGGCGTAGGCCGCGAGCGCGAGCAGTACGCTGGCGAAGAGTCGCCGGCGGAGCGTCGCGGAGGCGGTCATGGCCGTGCCGATGACGCCGGCGCCGACCAGGCCGATGACGACGGCGGACGCCGTGTCGGGGTAAGAGGTAGAGGACTGGGCCGCCCCCAGTACCAGTCCGGAGACGCCAACCGCGAGCAGGTGCCCCAGGAGTGCGGCCGGGGCGGTCGACAGGGACGTGGTGTGGAGCAGATCCTGCGTTCCCGGCAGGCCCGTACCGATGAGCCGGGCGTAGAGCGCCTGATGGCCCACGTACATCGCCACCGCCGCCGGGAGGAGCGCCCACAGGAGCGCGCGTGCAGGCGGGGAGATGCGCCCCGGAAAGAGCAGGCTTGCGGCCGCCGGGAAGGCGATCGCCAGCCCGAGTGCCACGCCGAAGCAGGTGGCAGCGACGAGCCAGAGGGCGACCCACAGGCCGGCGCGTGCCGGGGAGAGGTGGCCGTCGCTCGCCTCGAGGCGTCCTGCCTGGTCGAGCACCACGAGCAGAATGGTGGCGACCATGACGGTCCCGTATGCCGAGTACCAGCCGAGGGTCCCCTCGGCAAGCGGCATGGTGCCCCATAGCGTCGCGCCCAGACCCGCGAGTGCGGCACTCCCGGTCCAGCGGCGGACGACGTGGTACAACAGGAGGACGTTGACGCCGTGGGTGAGCAGGACGACCCAGAAGTACCCGCGCGGATCGGCCCCGAACACCCGGTACATCGCGGCGAAGACCAGATTGCGCACCGTGAACAGGTGGCCGCCCACCGGCTCGAGCACCGTTTCGGCCAGCGGGTAGTTGGCGAGCTCGTAGAGGACGACGAAGTCGTCGGCGTAGAAGAAGTTGCGCGTGATGGGGGCGTACACGAGGAGTGTCGCCCCGACAGCGAGCACGGGCCAGGCGATGCGGCGCGCATCGAACGTCATCCCGGTCGGCTCACGGGGCCGGCGACGCGTACGGTGCCGGGGGTCACTGTGTGTACCCGAGCGCGCGCAGGCGGGCTCTGGCGGCATCGTCGAGGGGCTGGGTGGCCAGCGGCTGGTCGGGGCGGCCGGCGCGCTCGCGAAAGGCGACCAGCAGCTGCTGCAGGGCCTGGTTCTGGCCGGCGTCGAGCCCGCGCGGGTTCTTCTCGCGCGGGTCCGTGGCCAGATCGTACGACGCGATGGCCCCGTCGTCGGCGACGATACGCTTCTCGTGGGCGAGGACGACGGCACGCGCCGCGGGCGTCTCGTTGCCCGGGGTGGGGATGAGCTCGATGAAGGTGGGACGCGGGGCGCCCGCCGTGCCCGGTGCGGCGGGCGTCCAGGGCGTGCCGAGGAAGCGGGCCGGGGCGGGGATGCCCAGGCGGGCGAGGATGGTCGGCGCCACGTCGAGGAGCGACACGACGTCGGGCACGTCGGCGTGCTGCGTGTCGCCGGGGAACTGGGCCAGCAGGGGGACATGGACGACCTCGTTGTAGAGATCCTCGCCGTGCCCGAAGCGTCCGTGCTCCTTGAACTCTTCGCCGTGGTCGGCCGTGAGCACGACCACGGCGTCGTCCAGGAAGTGGCGTTGCCCGAGCTCGACGAAGAGCCCGTAGATGGCGGTGTCCAGGGTCGCGACCGAGGCGTTGTAGCCGTCCCACAGGCCAGGCAGCAGCTGGTCCAGTTGGTCGTGCAGCGGCAGGATCGGCGTGAGGGCGTTCAGCTCCGCGAGATCGGGGGCGGGTCGGCCAGCGAGCACGCGCTCGAGGGCCTTCGGGGCCGGCAGATAGGGCAGGTGGGGCTCCATGTACTGCAGGTAGAGGAAGACGGGGGGCGCAGGCTGCATGCCGCGCCGGAGGCCGTCGAGCCAGGCCAGCGCCACCCGGTTGACCAGCTCGGCGGGGACCTTGGTGTTGTCACCCTGCAGCCAGAGCACGTCGAACAGGTCGAAGCCCTGTCCCAGCCCCCCTTGGGGTCGCATGAGCCCGTTGGCGGTGACCGCGCCGGTGACGTAGCCCCGCGCCTGCAGCACCTCGGCCAGCGTGATCTCGTCGTCGGGCAGCACCGACTCGCGGGTGATGACGCCGTGCTGCGACGCGAAGCGTGAGGTGAACAGGGTCGCGATCGAGGGCAGCGTCCACGGGCTGTTGGTGTAGGCGTGCTGGAAGACGGTACTGCGGCGGGCGAGCACGTCCAGGAACGGCGTGAGCCCCTGCGTATTGCCATAGCACCCGAGCCGATCGGCGCGCAGCGTGTCGGCGACGATCACCAGAACGTTCGGCAGCTGCCTGGGCGCCTGGCAGCCGGGGAGCGCGCTCATGAGCAGCACGGCGAGCGATCGGCGCCAGGTCATCTGCCGGCGCGTCATAGCGTGCTCATCTGTGACGCACAAACTCGGGTGCCCCTCAGGCGGGCGGTGGGTCCTCGACCCGTTTCATGACGAACAGCTGGGCCGCGATGCCGTCGTTCACGACCTCGTATTCCGCCGTGATGTAGTCCAGGACCGGATCGTGGGGCGTGATGCCGAACGGAACCAGGGCCACCACCGGCGGCCGGCGCGCCTTCAGGATGGCGATCGTCCGCTCGAGCTGCCAGGCGGGGCTGTAGAGCGGCATGAGCAGCTGATACGGGGTCGGGTTCCAGCCGCCGACGGTCAGGTACAACGCCGGGTAGACCGGGTAGCAGAAGAACTCGCGTCCGGGCACGGGGTCGAGGAGGGTGCGGATCAAATCGACCACTTCGGCGTTGGCAGGACGGCGATAGTCGACCCGCCCGAACGCGGTCTGGTGGGAGACGGGAAACAGCGCGCGTGCCACCCGCTGATGGTGCCCCAGCTGGGCGACGACGGCGCTGGCGAGGCTGACCGTCAGCATCCCGCCGGCCAGGCGCCTGCCCGCCGGCGGCCCCGGGAGGTGACGTAGCGCCCAGGCCACGTGATCGGCGATCGCCACGAAGAAGATCGCCGCGATGAAGGCGACGTGGATGAAGTCGGGGTAGTTCAGGATCGACAGCATCGAGAACAGCGCGAGGACCAGCAGCAGCACGCGCGGCCACAGGCGCCCGGCGTCGCGATCGTGCCACGCCGATGCGGCGCGGGCGAGGTCGAGGAGGAGGGCCACGGGGAGCCATCTGAGGACGACCGGGATGGTGAGGACGGCGTTCTCCTTGTTGGTGGGTGGAAAGAACCCCCACCGGAACCCCGTGAACGTGTCGTGGTAGGCGCCGTAGTCGCGCAGCGGCTGGAGCACCAGCGACTCGAGGAGCACGCCGGGGCCGGCAGCTGCGGCCAGGGCGAGGAAGCAGGGTACCGTCACGGCGGCGACCCCGAGCACGAAATCCGTCAGGCGCTGGCGGAGCGACCGAAGGCCGGGTGGACGCCCGCTCCGGCGCAGGACCACCTGTTCGCAGAGCAGGAGCGTCCCCGCGCCCGCCGTCATGACCGCGCCGTGGTGCTGCTGGACCATGACCATCACTCCGCAGACGAGGCCGAGCAGGAAGGTGCTGCGCGGGCGGACGACGAGCAGGTACAGCGCCGCCATGGTGAGCCACGTGCTCAGCCAGTGGGGGCTCGCGTACGCCCACGCGGACTGGCAGAGCGCGAGGTGGGCGGCGCCGGCCAGTGCGGCGAGCGCGCGGCCGACGCCGAGGCGGCGCGCGATCAGGTAGGTGACCGCGACGATCAGGCCGTGGAGGACGGCCGTGCTGAGGCGGGCCGTCGCCATGTCCGTCCCGAACAGCCCGAACAGCAGCGCCATCAGATAGTGGGCGCCGGGGGTGACGATGTCGAAGATGTCGCGGTAGAACACGTCGCCGGCGAGCAGCCGCTTGGCTTCGTACAGGAAGAGCCCCTCGTCGCTGTCGCTCAGGTTGCGCGGCAGGTAGGCCAGGTACACGACGGCGACGGCACCCAATACGACACCCCAGGCGGCGTCGCGGACGGCGGCAGGCGCGAACCGGGCCGTGGGAGCGGGGGCCGACATAGGGCGCGGTACAAGCACGGACCCCGGGATGATGCAAAGGGCGCACGGTGCCGGAGGCGTGTCTCGACGGCAGGCGCCGGCGTTGTGCGACGGGGCACAGCATTGTTAGACCTGCGCGCGTGGACGGCGGAGCGAGTTCCCGCGATGCGGGGCGCGGGGAAACGTCGTGGTGGGGCCTGCTCGGCGCGGCGGTGTTCCACTACGGGCGCGCGCTCGCCAACGGGCCCCAGGCGCGGCGCGAAGTGGAGGCGGCGCTCGCCGCCGACGCCTCCGAACGGGTGCTTGATCTCGGCTGCGGCACGGGCGGCTTCTGCCGGGTGACCCGCGGGGAGTATCTCGGCATCGACCTGAGCCCGAGCTACGTGGCGTTCGCGCGCTGGCGCTGGGGCTCCTCGCGGCGCAGGTTCGCCGTGCTCGACCTGGCCGCGCTCGAGGCGTCGGAGCGCTTCGACGGCGCCATCATGGTGAACTGCCTGCATCACCTCCCGGACGATGCCGCCACGGCGATCTTCGGGCAACTCGCCCGGCTCGTGCGCCGGCGCCTGGTGGTGGTCGACGCCGACCCGGACGCCTCGGGCTGGCTGCAGCGCTTCTTCCTCTCCCACGACCGGGGCGAACACGTCCGTCCCGCCGTGGCCCAACGACGATTGCTCGAACCGCACTTCCGGGTGACCGCCGTGCGGCACTTCCGGAACGCCCCCCGCACCCTCGTGCAGGTGCTGTTCGTCTGCGAGCCGCGGACGTGACGCCGGTGGTGTGTTTCCTGCTGGTTGTGCTCGGGGGGGCGGACTTGTTAGACGAGCGCCCGTGGATCGCCCCGTGCGTTCGACGCCGGCCGCGGCTGTGACCATCGACCTGTCCGTCATCGTGCCCTGCTTCAATGAGGAGGGGCATCTCCCGGAACTCGTCGAACGGACGGAGCGCGTCCTCGATCGGCGCGGGATCGCCGGCGAGATCGTGCTGGTGAACGACGGGAGCCGCGACGGCACCGGGCGCGAGATCGACGCGCTCGCGGCTCGGGACCCGCGCGTCGTGGGCGTGCACCATGCCGAGAACCGCGGGATTCCCGCGGCCTGGAAGAGTGGCGTCGAGCGTGCGCGTGGTCGCTACGTGCTCACCATCGACGCCGACTTGCAGAACCTGCCCGAGGACATCGCCCGCCTGTACCGCGAGATCTGCATCAGCCGGGCGGACCTCGTGCAGGGGTGGCGTAGCCCGCTCGAGCGCCAGCAGTACGACATCCGCTACATCCTGAGCCGGGGCCTCGACTACCTCCTGCGCTTCGTCTTCAACATGCCGCAGCACAACGACGTCAAGTCCGGGTTCGTCGTCTACAAACGCGAGGTATTCGAGGAGATCCTGGCGCACGCCCCGCGCTACATCTACTTCCAGACGTTCGTTACCGTGGTCGCCAAGGCCAAGGGCTTCTCGATCCGGCAGGTGGAGACGCTCTTCGAGCCGCGCCGGGCAGGGCGCTCCTTCATCAGCCGCGTGCCCCTGCAGGTGGTGCTGAAGAGCCTGGTCGACATCGCGCGGGCGTGGGCCGAATTCCGGATGCGCGAGCCGAAGGACCAGAGCCTGGCGCTCGCGCTGGTGGGGCGTCCGCCGGCCGTGCCCGTCGTGCGCGGCTGGCGCCGCACCTACGCCCGCATCTACGACGCGCTCATGCCGGTGCACCACTGGATGATCTCGCGCAACGCGCCACAGTACCTGGACGAGCTGCGCCAGACGCAGTGGCTGCCCCGGGGCGAGATCGAACGGATGCAGGTCCGGCGCCTGCAGCGGCTGCTGCAGCATGCCTACGACCACGTCGGCTACTATCGCGAGCTGTTCGACCAGGCAGGCGTGCGTCCCCAGGACGTGCGCTCGCTCGACGACCTGCGCCACCTGCCGGTACTCACCAAGCCGGCGCTGCGCGAGAACCTGTACTTCGACCTGCTGTCGGACAACCACGACAAGCGCAAGATCCAGCGCATCGTCACCAGTGGATCCACCGGGGAGCCGCTGGCGCTGTTCTGCGATCGGTTCCAACTCGACATGCGCTGGGCCAACACGGTGCGCAACGTCGAATGGACGGGCTACCGCTTCCCCGACCGCCAGGTGCGGCTCTGGCACGCGACCATCGGGATGAAGACCTGGCAGGTGGCCAAGGAGCGCCTGGATGCGTTCCTGTCGGGACGGAAGTTCTTCTCGGTCTTCGCGCTCGACGACGCCATGATCCGCCGCTACCTGGAGTACGTCCGCCGCCACCGGCCCGCGTTGCTCGACGGCTACGCGGAGGCGTTCAACGTGGTGGCGAACTTCCTCGCCCGCGAGCCGCTCGACGGGCTGCAGGCCGGCGCGATCATCTCGTCGGCGCAGACCCTGCCGCCGGAGACACGCGCCCTCATCGAGGCCCAGTTCGGCTGCAAGGTGTTCGACAAGTACGGGGCGCGGGAGTTCAGCGGCATGGCACACCAGTGTGAGGCCCACCGCGGCTACCACGTGAACGCCGAGAGCTACATCGTCGAGGTGGTGCGCGACGGCCGGCCGGCGGCGGAGGGCGAGGTCGGGGCCGTACTGGTCACGGACCTGAACAACCGCTGCGTGCCCCTGATCCGGTACCAGCTGGGCGACCTGGCGGTGGCGACCCATCGGACGTGTAGCTGCGGACGCGGCTTACCGCTCCTCGAGCGGGTGATCGGCCGCCTGCAGTCGGTCGTGCTCGGGACCAACGGGCGTTACCTGCCGGCGGCGTACTTCGCGCACTTCTTCAAGGACTACGAGTACGCGGTCGCGCGCTACCAGGTGGTGCAGGAGGCGCGCGACCGGCTCGACGTGCGCATCATCCGCAAGTCCCGCTTCTCGCAGCACACGGAGGACGAGATCCGTCGGACTCTCGCGGAGGTCCTCGGGCAGGACATGACCATCCGCTTCGAGTTCGTCGATCGTCTGGAACTCGGCCGGACCGGCAAAGCGCAGAGCTGCATCTGCAAGATCGACATCCCGCTGTTCTCGAGCACGGCGGCGGAGGCCTGGGAGGCGGAAGCGGCGCGTGAGGCGGCGCCGTAGGGACGGCGAAGCGCGCGAGGGCACGTGTCTCAGGGCGCGGCCGGGCGCGGAACGAGCACCTCGGCGATGCGTCCGCCCGCGCGGGTGGCGGCCAGCGTGGCCTCGTCTTGTGCGAGGAAGCGAACCGGTCGCCCGTCGACCGTGTTGGTCGGAAAAAAGATGACGAAGAGGGCGGCCCATCCCGGAAACTCGGCCGCCGGCGTGAGGGGAAGCACGAGCGGAAACGGACGGTTCTCCAGGTACGCCGTCTCGCCGACCGGCACCATGCTCGCGCGGGCATGGATCGCGGCCCGAAAGGCAGTGATCTCCGCGCGGGCCGTAGGGTGGTGATCGACCGGGCGGCCGCGCACGACGAAGAGGACGACGAGGCCGGCAAGGGCCGCGGCCGTGAGCGCGTCGTTCACGTGGCCGCGCATGAGCGGGAGCTCGGAAGACCGACCCACCACGGTGCCCAGGAACAGGATCATCCCGACGGACGGGAGGTAGTGGTACCGGAAGGCGGTCGCGGCCCATGCCAGGGGCTGCTGGTTGATCAGGTAGAAGGCGGCACGGCCGAGCGCGACCATCGCGTAGCCGCCTCCCGCCACGAGCAGGAACGCCAGCATCCGCCGACGGTCGGCGGCGGGGACGCGCCGCCAGGCCCAGAGCACGGTAGCGAGGACCAGGCCGATCAGCCCGAGAGCGAGTGGACCAGGGTAGATGCGCCGGGTGAGGCCGGCGGGCACGAACAAGCCCGTGATCCCCGCGCCGAACAGGTGTCCCAGCATGGCGACGATCGGCCACCCTCCACCGGCCACGGCGATGCGAGGAGACAGGGCGGTGTCGGGGCGACCGTAGAGGGCGGCGTAGGCGGCCAGAGTCGCCGCGTAGAGCCCGAGGACCACGATCGGGAGCGTCCACAGCCGCAGGTGCATGCTGCGGGTCGCGGCGCCGGGAACGCCCATCAACCAGATGACGAGTGGAAAGACGCAGGCCACCCCAATGGCCGTGCCGAAGGAGTTGCTCGCCGTCGTCATCAGGCCGACCCACAGCCACGCGCGTCGCGGCGTGAGCGGCGCCCCTCGGCCGATGTGTCGGCTCGCATCGAGGAGAACGCTCAGCACCAAGGTCGTGGCGACGACGTGGCCGTACACCGAGTACCACCCGAGCGGCTCTTCGTGCAGCGGAGAAATGCCCCACAACGAGGCGCCGAGGCAGGCGAGGTGCGGGCTGCCCGAACACGCGCGCAGGACGAGGAAGAGGAGCGCCACGTTGACGAGGTGCGTGAGCAGCGCCGTCCAGAGGTAGCCCGCCGGCTCAGCGCCGAATACCGACGCGGTGACGAAAAAGAGCGCGTTGCGGACCAGGCAGAGGTGGCCCCCGTGTGGAAAGAGGAGGAAGCGCACCGGGTCGCCGTTGGCGAACTGGTAGAGGTGAAGGAAGTCGTCGGCGTAGAAGAAATTCCGGATGATGGGATGGAACACGCCGGCTGCGAGGACGAGCGGCGGCACGATGAGGAGCCCACGGGTGGGCGCGCGACGGGAGGGCGGCGTGGGTGGCACCGCGTGCTGATACCTGTCTGATCGGGGCCGGACAACCGTCGGTGTAGTCCCCGGCGCAGGGTAGATGCGGCAGCGCCTGCGCCACGGGCCGGTCGTTGCGACGCCGAAGCGGGCGGTGGTAGCAAGGGCAGCGTCGGCGGCGGAGGGCCGCCCGGAGGACCCCGGTGTGAAGGTGCTCGTGACCGGTAGTAGCGGCTTGATCGGTGCCGAGGCGGTGCGCTGGTTCGATGCGCAGGGCCATGCCGTGGTCGGCGTCGACAACAACATGCGCCGCGACTTCTTCGGTCCCCTGGGGGACACCCGGTGGATGTTGGAGACGTTGTGCGCGACCACGCGTTTTCGACATGTCGATGCCGACATCCGCGATCGCCCGGCGATGGTTTCTCTCTGGCGCGAGGTCCGGCCCGATGTGGTCGTGCACTGCGCCGCGCAGCCCAGTCACGACCTGGCGGCAGAGCGACCACTGGACGACTTCGACGTGAACGCGGTTGGCACCGTTACGCTGCTCGAGGCCACACGCCAGTGGGCGCCGGAGGCGGTCTTCATCCTGATGAGCACCAACAAGGTGTACGGCGACGCGCCCAACCGGCTCCCCCTCGTCGAGCTCGAGACGCGCTACGAGTACGCCGAACCCGCCGATCGCGAGGGTGTGCGGGAAACCATGTCGATCGACCAGTGCCTGCACTCCGTGTTTGGGGCGAGCAAGGTCGCGGCCGACGTGATGACGCAGGAGTATGGCCGGTACTTCGGCCTGCGGACCGGCGTCTTTCGGGGCGGCTGCCTCACCGGACCGAGCCATTCCGGTGTCGAGCTGCACGGGTTCGTGAGCTACCTGGTCAAGGTGGCGAAGGCCGGCGAGCCCTATACGATCTATGGCTACAAGGGGAAGCAGGTGCGGGATCAGATCCACAGCTGCGACGTCATCCAGGCCGTGTGGGCCTTTGCGCAGGCGCCGCGCGCGGGCGAGGTGTACAACCTGGGGGGCGGGCGGGCGAACAGCGCGAGCGTCCTCGAATGCATCGCCAAGGTCGAGGCATTGACGGGGCGGCGGCTCGAGACGCGGTATCACCCTGAGGCACGCAAGGGGGACCACGTGTGTTACATCTCCGATCTGCGCAAGTTCCGGAGCCACCATCCGCAGTGGTCGGTGACGCGGACGCTCGACCAGATCCTGGAGGAGCTCGTGCGCGCATGAGCTCGCCGCGAGCGGCGGGCGCGACGGCCCTCACGCCACATCGCGAGCGGCTGCGCGACGCGCGTGGGCGCGTCGAGGCCTTCTACGATGCGCTCGGCCCCACGCGCGAGCGGTGGATCGTCCGCAGTCGCTACTATTACGATACCATCCTGCGGCTGCTGCAGGGCATCGTGCCCCCGGGGCGGCGCGTGTTGGAGATCGGCTGCGGGACGGGGCATGCGCTCGCCGGCCTGCGTCCCGCGGTGGGCGTGGGGGTCGATCTGAGTGCCGCCATGCTGGCGCTCGCCCAGGAGAAGTATCCCACGCTCGAGTTCCATCACCAGGCCGGCGAGGAGCTGAGTCTGCCGGCGCACGAAGTGCGTGGCGGCGCCGGTGGGTTCGACTTCGTCACCATGGTGAACGTGGTCGGCGAGCTGGCCGACGTGTTGGGCGCGTTCAAGCGCCTGCGCGCGGTCGTGCGTCCGCAGACGCGGATCGTGATCGTGTACTACAACCATCTGTGGGAGCCGCTCGTCGGTCTCGCCGCCGCGCTCGGGCTCAAGCTCGCCAACCCGACACAGAACTGGCTCTCGCTGCCCGACCTGCGGGGGTTCCTGCACCTGGCGGGCTTCGAGGTCGTCAAGGCGGGGGCACGGATGCCCTGCCCGAAGTACATTCCCGGGCTGGCGCCATTGGCCAACGACGTCGTCGGCCGACTCCCGCTCTTCCAGCGGGCGGGGTTCATCCACTTCGTGGTGGCCCGCCCGCGCGAACCGCTGCCCAAGCCGCCCCGCGAGTACTCGTGCAGCGTGGTGGTGCCATGCAAGGACGAGGAGGACAACGTGGCCGCGATCCCGGCGCGCGTGCCGCACATGGGGCGGTTCACGGAGATCGTGTTCGTCGACGACCGCAGTACGGACCGCACGGCCGCGCGCGTGCGCGAGACGATGGCGGCGCACCCCGATCGCCGCATCACACTCGTGCCCGGGCCCGGGGAGGGAAAGGGCGCTGCCGTGCGCGCCGGGCTCGCCCATGCTACCGGGGACGTGTTCATGATCCTCGACGCGGACATGACCGTCATGCCGGAGGATCTGCCGGCGTTCTTCGAGGCGCTCACCGAGAACGCGGGCGAGTTCATCAACGGGACCCGCATGGTCTATCCGCTGAATCCCCAAGCGATGCGGACCGGGAACGTGCTCGGCAACAAGGCGTTCGCGGCGGTGTTCACGTTCCTGCTCGAGCAGCGCATCACCGACACGCTGTGCGGCACGAAGGCCGTCATGCGCGACGGCTACGCCCGCATCCAGGAGGTCCGCGACGAGTTCGGGGGCGTCGACCGGTGGGGGGACTACGACTGGCTGTTCGGGGCGGCGCGCAGCAACCTGAAGATCGTCGAGCTGCCGGTGCACTACATCGAGCGCCTCGCCGGGGAGAGCAAGATGACCAAGCGGGTGCGCCATGGCGTGGTCATGCTGCGTATGTGCTGGGTGGCGCTGCGCAAGCTGCGGATGGCGTGAGCCGGGATGACGAGTGCGTTCCTCGTTCGTGCGACGGCGCGTGTGTCGGACGTGCTCTTCCGGCACGCGTTCCCGGTCTATGCTGCGCTCTACGAACGCTACAAGACGGGGGGAGAGCGGGGGCTGATCGCGCTCGTGCGGCGCGCGGTTCGACCGGGTGACCGCGTGGTCGACGTGGGGGCCAACGTCGGGTTCTACTCCGAACTGCTCGCCCGCGGCGTGGGTCCGAGTGGCCACGTGCATGCGTTCGAGCCCGAGCCGCGGAACTTCCGCCGGCTGGCGGCGCGGGCGGCGGCCCTTCCACAGCTGCACCCCGTGGCCGCCGCGGTCGCCGAGCGGCCCGGGCGTGTGGACCTCCACCTGTCGCCGCATCTCAACGTCGACCACCGCACCTATTCCACCGGCGAAGCGCGTGCGGTGATCACGGCCGAGGCGGTATCGCTCGACAGCTTCTTCGCGCGCGGCGAGCAGGTACACTTCATCAAGATGGACATTCAGGGTGCGGAGTACCCGGCGCTGCTCGGCATGCGTACGCTGGTGGCGCGATCGCCCGAGATGCGCATCGTCATGGAGTTCTGGCCCTACGCACACGATCACGATGGGGTCGGGACCGGCGCCGTCATCGCACTGGTCGAGTCGTGGGGCCTGCACGTCCATCGGCTCGCCCCCGAGACGGGTCTCGCGGGCGAGCGACTGACCCCGGCCACGGTCTTCCCGGAGCGCGACGATGTCGACGCGTACTTCGATGTGATCTGCGCGCGCTCCGGCATGACGCCGCGCTGAACGCTCCGATGCTGGTACGCCCCCCCCCGGCCGATTGGATCGTGGCCCATCGCCGTGTCTGGGCACGCAAGCCCGGGTTGCGCCGGGTGTACGAGCGCTGGTTCGCCCTCGTGCGCCACGCCTGCGACACCGGTGCGCCAATCGTCGAGATCGGTTGTGGGCCGGGGTGGTTGAAGGCGCGCTATCCGGAGGTGGTGGCGACCGATGGCGTCGCGAACCCGTATGCCGATGCACGCGTCGATGCCGGGACGCTCCCGTTCCGGGATGCGCAGGTCGGGAGCTTCGTCATGATCGACGTGTTTCACCACCTGCCCGTGCCGAGCCAGTTCCTGCGTGAGGTAGCGAGGGCGCTGCGACCCGGTGGACGGTTGGTCATGGTCGAGCCGTGGCTCGGGATCGCGGGCCGGGTCTTGTACCGGTACCTCCACCATGAGGACTGCGACGCCGGCGTCGATCCCCTGCACCCGTGGGACACGCCCGACAAAGACGCCATGCGCGGCAACGCCGCGCTGCCCTCCCTGTATTTCCAAGCCGGCGGGCAGTTGGAACGTCTCGGGCTCCCGCTCCGGATCACCCGCCGCACGCCGTTTGCCGGGATGCCCTGGGTCCTCAGCGGCGGCTTCCAGCCCGTGGGGCTTCTACCAGGCCGACTCGAGCCGGCCGTGGAGGCCGTCGATCGGATGCTCTCCCGAGTGCCATGGCTCACCGCCACCCGATGCCTGGTGGTGATCGAGCGGACGACCGGGGCATGCCCGGCGGCATGAACGCCTCGGCGGCGCGGACCACGGGCAGGCGGTGGCTCCTGGTCGGGGTCGCCGGCTATGCCGCGCTCGCCGGGGTGTTCCTCGTGCATCAGCTGCTCCGCGCGGACGGCGATCCGCAGGACGTGACGGTCGGGGACCTGCTCTCGTTCTACTACCCCGGGTTCCGATACGGGTTCACGGCACTGCGGCATGGAACGCTGCCGCTCTGGAACCCCTATCAGTCGTGCGGGAGCCCGTTCCTGGCGAGCCCGTACATCGGCTTCTTCTACCCGCTCTATCTCCCCTTTCTCTTCCTCGACGCCGCCACGGCGATCGGGCTCGACATCACGCTCCATCAGACGATCGCCGCGCTCGGGACGGCCCTCTTCTGTGTCCACCTCGGGATCGGCTGGGGACCAGCCTTCCTGGCCGGCCTGGTGTACGCCTACCAGGGGAGTCTGATGGCGGTGATCTACTACCCGGACTTCGTCGCGGGCATCGCGTGGGCACCGTGGATGTTTCTGCTGGTGGATCGCCTGCTGCTGCGGCGCGGGTGGGGAGACGCGCTGGCGCTCGGGGTGCTCGCCGGCACCATGCTGCTCGGGGCCAATCTGCAGTTCGTGTACTTCACGAGCCTCGCACTGCTGCCGTTCGTGATGGGCCGCGCGGTCGTCGTCGTGCGCGCGCATGGGCCCCGGGATATCGGGAGGGTGCTCCCCAAGCTGGTGGCGGCGGCGGTGCTCGGCGTCCTGCTGGCCCTCGTGCGCGTGGTACCCAATGCCGAGTTCATGCGGCAGAGCTGGCGGCCGCCGGGCTCGCTGCCGATCGAGGCGGTGGCCATCATGCAGCGCACGCCCGAGCGGTTGCTCTTCGACCTGACCACGATGGGCCCGGCAGGTGCTCGTGCGGTGTATGCCGGGATTCTGCCGCTCGCCTTTGCGGTGGTGGGTCTGGCTACCTGGTCGCGGCGGTCCGTGAGCATCCCCCTGGCGCTCATCGCATGCGGGGCCGCGTGCTATGCGCTGGGGACCGGGAGCGCCCTCTATCGGCTGCTGTTCCGGTTGCCCATGGGCGGGTGGTTCCGCGGTCCCAACCGGGCGCTCTTCCTCGTCGGTCTCGCGGTCGCCGTCCTGGCAGCGGCCGGTCTCGACCGGCTTCGACCGCACGCGGCTCCTGGCGACGCAAAGGCTGCCCGCGTGGTGCTTCCCCTGGCCTTGGTCCTCGTGCTCGTCAGCGGTCTCACGTGGGGGCGCCCCGGTCTCGGCGGCCGGCTGGCGGCGGTGCTCGCGGTCGGGGTGCTCCCCCTGGCGACCACCCTCGGTTCACGAGCGCGCCGCGGGCACGCGTTGTCAGTCGCGATGGTCGTGGGTGTGGTCCTGGCCGACCTGTGGGGGCATCAGGTGCCTGCAGGGGTGTTGCCGGCTCGACTGGGGGGATACTTCGAGCGCTATGCAGATTTCTTCGCACACATCCGCGCACGCCAGGGCTACGACCGCACCTTCGTGTGGGGCTCCTTCGGACGGGGCGACGCGCTCAGGTTCCATTCCGACGTGGCCCGCGCCGGGATCAACCATGGCATCTGGATGGTCACCGACTACGGGCACGGCGGTGGGCGGATGACACGCTACCTCGAAGCCCTTGGCGATTGGCCACCGCTCCCGGTCCACATCGGCGGGTATCTCCCGTTCAGAGTTTCGAAGCGAAGTTTCCCTTTGCTCGAGCTGACGGGGACGCGGTTCGCGCTCGTGCCCGACGCCATGTACGAAGAGTCCCTCGGTGGTCTTGCGAAGCTCGGCATCCGTCCCACCCGCCTCCTCGCGCGCGATGGTGTGTCGCTCTACGAACTGCCACCCCCCGTGCCACGGGCGTTCGTGGTCGGGCGCGTCGAGGTCGTGCGTGATCCGGAAGCCCTCCTGCAGCAGCTACGTACGGTGGATGCCCGCCGCGTGGCGTATGTCGAGGAGGAGATTCCGGGCTGGTCGGTACGGGCCGATGAGGCGCCGGGGACGTCGCGTGCGGTCATCGTGGAGTACGCGCCGGAGCGCGTCGTCGTCGACACGGATTCCGTATGCGCCGGGCTGCTGGTCCTCACCGATCAGTACGATGCCGGCTGGCGGGCGTTCGTCGACGGTGTGGCTGCGCCACTGTACCGAACCGACTTCCTGTTCCGTGGCGTCCCCGTGCCGGCCGGCTCGCACCGCGTAACTTTCGAGTATCGTTCTGCGAGCCTGTGGGTCGGGGCGGCGGGAAGCGGACTCGGGCTGCTGGTCGTGCTGGCGGCGGGGTACGGATGGTGGCGGCGCCGACCGGCGGCGGGGGGGGGACGGCGGTACGTGGCGTGTAGGGTGGACCCCGTCTGGGCGGAGCGGGTCACGTCGCGCGTGACGAAGACCCAGGGCCACCACCGCCGGCATCACAAACGCTCAATTAGCTGACACTTTCCGAGGCGTTCGCCCAGGTGGTCACGATGCCCGCGTGAGACCGCCCGAACGGCGCGGCGCGGATATCGCATCACTCCGAGTCGTCGATCGACGCCATTACAGCTCAGAACTCCACCCGCCGCATGAGCCAGCGCGGCAGAATGCGCACCACGAGCATGACGGCGCGCCAGACGGGCGGGGCATAGACGACGGGCCGGCCACGATCGATGCCGCGAAGCGCGGCACGCGCGGCGGCCTCGGGCTCGGAGGCCAATGGCGGTTCGTGCAGACCGGCGGTCATGCCAGTGCGCACGAAGCCGGGCTTCACCAGTACGGTGCGGAGGCCCTGCGCGCGGAACTTCCGGTCCAGGCCATTGAGGTAGAATGACAGCCCAGCCTTGGCGGCGCCGTAGAGGATGACCGGCTTGCGGGCGCAGTCACCGGCGACGGAACTGAACACGCACAGTGTGCCGCCGCCCTGGGCGAGGAGCCGGCGGCGCGCCTCCTCGCAGAAGGCGATGGTGTTGTTGAAATCGACGGTGAGCACGCGTTCGCGGAGCGCCGGCTCGCGCTCGAGGTCGGCCTGCGGCGCGAAGATTCCGGCGGTGACTACCACGGCATCGACACGGTTGAGACCCGCCGCCGCGATGTCGAGCGCCGGTCCGAACGTCTCGGGGGCGAGGAGATCACAGCGGGTGATGCCCACGCAGCTGCCGCTACTCAGCGCCTCGAGATCGCGCGCCGATAACGCCAGGGCGTCAGGATCGCGGCCGAGGAGGAAGAGCCGATCGCCGCGCGCGGCCATGAGACGCGCGAGCGCCCGCCCCATACCCTTGGTGGCGCCGAGGAACGCGACCCTCATGCCACGTCACCGAACAGGATATTGCGGCAGGGCGCGGCGCGCATGCTGCCGTTCGTGCTCCCCACTGGGTCAATGTCAACGCCATCAACAATCTCGACCTGATCCGCCTCTGCTGGCGCACCGCGATGCGGGCTGCCGTACACCATCTCCCGTATTCCCACTGTCACCGCGGCCGTCAGGCAGAATCGCCCGGCTCATGCTGTACGCGAGACGTCCCCGAGCGGGCCCCGGCCCTGCCGCGCGTGCGCCGGAGCCGCACGAGATCCCCTACCACCCGTAGAACGTTGTCGACATGCAGCGCCTTGGAACGTCCGCGGCGTGGCTGAATGCGCACGGGGACCGCGACCCAGGTTCGGCCGCGCCAGAGCAGCCGGAGCACGATCTCTGCACCGACCGCGAAGCTATCGGACGCCGGGGGCGTCTCCCGTAGATCAGCCATCCGATAAACGTTCATTCCATTATAGTACGGTACACGCTGTTCGAAAAGGCGATTGATCAGCGCGGTGTACGCCCATGACAGGCTCCGCCGATGCCACGGCCGTACTTCCGGGTTGGAAGGCGGGCAGAGAATGACGTCCGCCTCGCCTATGCGCCGGAACACTGCCGCGAACGACGATGAATCGAGCTCGTTGTCCCCGGGAATCATGACGAGATGCGTCTTCACCGCCGTGCGAATCCCGTGACGGAATTTTTCTCCGAGCGTCTGGTATCGATCGGCGTGCAGGGATCGGATGCGCCGCTCCACGGACGCCAGCCGGCGCACCACATCGACGGTCCCGTCGCTCACGGTGTTGCGGTCTACGCAAGTCAGCACGAGGATCTCCACGTCGAGACCGATGTCGTCCGCCACGCGCAGCACGCCGCGAGTGGCGGCCTCGACGTTCTCCGCCTCGTTCAACGCCGGCATCAACACCGAGAGCGAGACTACCCCAGACGCTGCAGGCTGCTTAGGCATCCGCGTGTCGGAAGAGACGACGGAAGAGGTCCGTGGAGAGACGACCCGTCGGGTCGCACACGTCCTTCAGCCGCAGAAACTGCTCGACCGTACCGGCACCGAGCGTCCGACGCACGACGTCTGCGGTGGTCGTGCCGTCCTTGGCGAAGTAGAGGCGACCGCCGGCGTCGACCACTATGCGGTCGTAGTCGTGCGCGAGGGCGACCAGCCGGTCGCGCGTCGCCGCCGTGACGGGGAAATGCAGTCCTAGCGAAAAGCCGTCGACGCCGTAGGTGAGGACGAACCGGTCGGCACGGTGGCGCTTCAGCGCGGCCGCATACGGGAAGAGTCCGCGCTCGTGTGCGAGCGCCAGCTGTGCACGGAAGACCTCGATGGCATGCGCTTGCGGGATGAAGCTCTGATACTCCATCAGGCCGCCCCGGCCGTACACCTGTGGCCAATCGGGAAAAGAGTCCAGGGGAAAGGCGAAGCGCGCCAGGGAGCGCCGTGACGCGCGGCCGTCGTGCAGCCGACCCACGCGGAACACGGCGGCGTTCGCTGTCCGGACCCCCACGTCGTTGACGAGCGACCCCAGCAGGCGCGTGACAGGCCGCATCGGCACGATCCCGAGAAGCGGGCGCGGCGGCGCTTGCCGGGATACGCGCAACGTCTCGTGCACACGAGCATCGTCTTCCGCTCGGGGATGCGTCGCCGCATGCACACGTCCCCTGCCGAGCGCACGGCCGCGCGCGAGACCGTCCACCCATCCGATCGCGTAGTCGGCGTCCTCGCAGCGCTCGCCCAGTATCCCGATCAGCTCCGCGATGTCCGGCGCGCTCCACGTCCGGACCATCAGGAGCCCAGAATGTACTCGCCGGAGCTGCAACGTCAGGGTGAGGAAGCAGCCGAGCATTCCAATCCCACCGATCGCCGCGTGAAAGAGCTGCCCACCGTCGTCGGGCGTGCACCGTCGCACCTCGCCGCTCGGCAGGAGCAGCTCGAACTCGAGCACGTGCTCTCCGATCGGACCGACCCTCCACGCGTTCTTGCCGTGCACGTTCGCGGCCGCGCAGCCACCGATGGTAGCCGACATCGTTCCGGGCACTACGGGCGGCCACCAGCCGTCCTGCACCACGTACCGCCAGAGCTCGCCGATCGTGACGCCCGGCTCGACGCGCACGGTCCCGCGCGTCGCGTCCCAGGCCAGTATCCGCCGCAGTCCTGACAGGTCCAGGGCGATGCCATCCGAGTTGAGCGCGACGTCTCCGTAGCTTTGTCCCGCGCCGCGCAGGCCGATCGTATGGCCGCGCCTCCGGGCGAGCGCGAACACGTCGGCGACCTCCTCTCGGGTCGTCGGCCGGTACACCCAGCTCGTCGCGCTCTTCGTCCTGCCAAAACTCCACAGGCGTTCCTGCCCCCCGACGGGTCCGACGCTGGCGCTACGGGGGTGGACGATCGGCATGGCTTCCCCCGGAGCTGATACGTCTGGCCTCGTCACGCCGCTTCCGTATACCCCCGGCCCATGAAGCATGAAAGCGACCGGCTCCCGAAACACAGCGCCGCGTATCCAGCGTCACGTCACCATGGCCGGGGTCCCATCGTGCCGCGGTAAGATCGTCCGTCGGGAGTCAGGGCGAGGGCTGCACCAGCAGCTCGGCGACGCGGCCGCCGGCGGCGATCGCTGCTACGTCGTCGGGACCCTGCGCCACGAACCGTACACGTCGGCCCTCCACCATGTCGGTGGGGAAGAAGATGACGAACACCGCCGCCCAACCGGGAATCCGACCGGGAGCGAGGAAGGCGCTGATCAGCCAGACCGGATTGAACTGCCGGTTCGGTATGGCGACCGTCGATCCGACGGGAGCCTGCGCGACGGCGGCGCGAATGTCGGCGAGCGTATGCATCGTCTCCTCGCGGTCCCACCTGTGGTTGTCGATGTGCGCCGGCGTGAGCAGCCAGCCGGCAGCCGCTGCCAGCCCGATGCCCGCGAGGAAGCCGCTCGCTAGCCGCTGTCCCCGGTTGGTCAGACGCTGGAGCACGCCCCCCGCGGCGACGCACACGGCGAGCGTCAGGAACATCTGGCACACGTAGTGGTGACGCTGGGTCAATCCGAGCACGGTCGGGGCATGTCCCGTAGACGACCGGCCGGCGGCGATGGTCCCGGCCGTCACGCAGGCGAGCAGAGCGAACAGCGCCGTCATCCTCCGCGTGTACGCTGACGGCGCCGCCAGCAAACCCGCCGCCACCGTGGTGGCGCAGAGCACGCCGACCGTGCACGCCAGGAGCCCCGGCCAGCGGCCAGGATCGAACCAGTGCCCGAGAGCGAACCCGGCGGCATCGACGCCAAGCAGGTTCACGAGGTAGGCGGCGATGGTCCAGCGAGCAGCGAACACGCTTGATGGCGTGATGCGCATCATCGGTGCGAATCGCCCCGTGAACGGCGGCGTGATCGCGTACGAGATCAGCGTGAGCGCGGCCAACACCAGGGGCGCTGCCGCGAGCGTCAGGACTGCCGCGCGGGAGATGGTGGGCCGCAGGAACAGTACCAGCAGGACCGGCAGGACGAGCGCACAACCGAGTGCGCCGCCGTACGACGTGCCTGCCGCTACCAGCAGCAGGGACGACCTGGCGGCCCGGCCGGCGGTGATCGGCGCGGCGCAACGGTCCGGTCCAGCGTATTGGCGGAGCAGCAACAGGAGCGCGGTGTTGCCGAGGACGTTCTCGTATCCCGTGTACCAGCCGAGCGTCTCGCCATGGAGGGGAGACGTGCCCCAGAGTCCGGCACCGAACACGGCAAGGCCCGGGCGCCCGGTGACGAGGCGTAGCACGCCGTAGAGGAGTGCGACGTTGAGCGCATGCGTTGCCAGCATGAACACGAAGTACCCCTGTGGGTGCGGTCCAAGAGCCACCTGTAACGCGTACCGGACGGCATTCGGAACCACCACGACGTGTCCGAAGTGGTGCTCGAAGAGGAACGACCAGAGCGGGTATCCATTGGCGACGTCGAAGAGCACCCAGAAGTCGTCGTTGTAGAAATAGTTGCGGAGTATCGGGTGGTAGACCAGGACCGCGAGGCCCACTGGCAGCACGATCGCGAGGCGGCGCAACGTGTGAGCGGGTGCCAGCTGTTCGCGATCGACGCCGTCTGGCTCCGGCAGACGAAATCTGGAAGCGCCCATGCGGGCCCCGCTTACCAAACTCGTCGTGTGGCTGCTACCGCCATCGCTGTTCCGCGACAGATCCACGACTCGACGGTTGACCGTCCGGCCACGTGCGCGCTAGGAGTTTGCCGATGGCCAGCACCGGATGCAGAAGCTCGTCGGTCTGATCCCCGCCGCTGGGCGCGGCGTCCGCGCGTACCCGTATACCGGCACCATCCCGAAGTCGATGTTGGAGGTGGATGGCCTGCCGGTGCTGCAACGCAACGTGGAGATCATGCGGGACCAGCTCGCGATCGAGGACGTACGCATCGTCGTCGGGCATCGCAGCGAGGTCATCCGCAACTACTTCGGCGACGGCGCGCGGCTCGGGGTGCGCATCGCTTACGTCCTCAACGACCGCCTCGACCTCGAGCTGCCGTATTCGGTGTATCTGGCCAGCCGCGGCCTCGACACGCCCGTGTGCATGATCCTGGCCGACGAGTGTTACGTGGGCTCGAACCACGCCGGACTCCTCGCCACGCCGCTCCAGTCGGCGCTGTTCATCTGCACGCTGATCGCGAGCGATTCGCCGAAGCATATCCGCAAGAACTACACCGTCACGCTCGATGGCGACCGCATCCTCGACATGCACGAGAAGCCGAGCCGTCCGACCGAGCGGTACATGGGCACCGGGACGTACCTCATGTCGGCCGAGCTACTGCGGCGGCTCGCCGACCGCTACCAGCGTGGGGCTCCGCCCCGCGATTGGACGTCCTGGCTCGCCGAGCAGTGTCGTGCCGGCGCCGTGGTCCGTCCCTACTGGCTCACGGGGCGATACGTCAACATCAACACGCGTGACGACCTGAACTTCGCAAACTACCTCGTTCGCGACCTGCACTTCAACGACAAGACCACGAGCATGGTGTTCGTTGTTCCCGAGCACGAGGACGGTGCTGCCGAAGCCATGGAGGCGCTCGCCAGCCGGCCGGAGATCCACGAGGTGGTCGCGGTGGTACGCCGCGCGACGCCGGCGCTCGAAGCTGTCGCCCGCAATCCGAAGATCCGCGTCACGGTGGAGTCCGATCCCGACGCTGGCGTGGGCGACCTGGTGCGCTTCGGCCTGGCGACCGCGCGCGGTAGCGTGCTGCTGATCTCCTATCACGACGGCACGTTCTCGCCTCGCGACGTCACGAAGTTTCTCGCCTACCTGCGGGACGCAGACATGGTCCTGGGCACCCGCACGACGCGGCAGATGATCGAGCAGGGCAGCAACATGCGCGGCCTCGTGCGGATGACCCACATCCTCCTCGCCCGATTGCTCGGGCTGCTGTGGTGGCGCTTCGACTGTCGCTTCACGGACGTCTGTGGCATGCACCGGGGGATGTGGCGGTCGACTTTCGAAACCATCCGCGACCCCCTGAAGGAACGCGGCGTGGAGATTTTTCCCGAGATGGTCATCGAGGTGCTCCGCGCGCGCCGCCGCGTGATCGAGATTCCCATCAACTACTACAACCGGGACCCGCTGCATCCCTTCGTGTGGTCACGCTATCAGACCGCCGGGACGTTCTTTCGGGTGGTCGGGCTCATGCTACGGAAACGGCTGCGACGGCCGAATATCTCCTGAGCCATGTGCGCGGGCGGTCGTCGCGCGGTGCTCGTCGCCGCACTGGCTGTCGGCGCCGCGGTATACTTCGCGCTCGGGATGGGGCTCGGCATCGAATGGTTCGACGAGGGGCATCTCGTCTACCCGAGCTGGCGTGTCGGGCAGGGGGAGGTCCCCCATCGGGACTTCCGGCAGCTGTATCCGCCGGCGGTGTTCTACCTGAACGGGGCGCTGTTCCGCCTGGTCGCGGCAGACCTCTTCGTCGTTCGCGTGTCGCTGGTCGCGCTGCGCACGCTGATCGCTGTGCTCGTGTACGTGCTCGCCCGGCGGGTCGCGCGCCCGAGCGTGGCGCTCCTCGTCTGGGTGCTCTTCGTCGCCGTGTGGGGCTCGCCCCTCTGGGTGTTCAATACGCCGTACGCCAATCACTACACCGTCGCGCTGGGCCTCCTCGGGCTGATCGTGCTCCTGCGGCGCCCCTGGGCACCGTTCACCATGGGACTCGTGACCGGGCTGTGCTCCGGTCTCGCGTTCACCTTCAAGCAGACGGCGGGAGTCTTCACGCTGCTGACCGCCCTTCTCTTCGTCGTATCGACGACGCCGCCCGGAAGGGTCGACTGCTGGACGAAGCCGGCATGGCTGGTGGGGATCGGGGTGCTCGTCGGCGCCGTGGCGCTGAGCCTCGCGTACGTCACGCCCCTGAGCTGGCCGCACGGCGTGCTCGTCGCCCCGGTGCTCCTCGCGGTGGGTGTCGTGGGCGTTCGCGACGAGGTGCGGGGCTGGCTGCGCGCCAACGGCCGATGGCGGCTCCTCGCCGTCGCGGGCTGCGGTGCGGGCATGTTGGTGGGGCCCCTCGGCATCGGCGTGCCATACGCGACGCTCGGCGAGCTGGGAAGCCTCGTCCGCGACACGTTGAGCGAGCTCCCTTTGCGGATGCGGTGGTTCGTTCCACTGAGCTGGTCGAGTGCCGCGGGCGCCGGGGTGTTCCGTATCCTGCTGTGGTTGCCTGTCCTGGTCGCCTTTTTCGCGCTTCCCGCCGTCTGGGACCCGCGACGAATGGACGACGGGCGAGCCCGGGCGCGCGCCCTCTTCGCCTGGAACGCGGCGGTGAGCTTACTGGCGCTCCACCCGTGCGCCGATTTCCCGCACGCGTTGATGATACTGCCCATGGTCCTTCCGGCGCTCGCCGGGCAGGCCGACCGGCTGGTCACCCGGGGGGCCGTCGGGGCGCTGCTGCTCCTGACGGCCGGGACGGTGGCGCTCGCGGCCCCACTGGTACGCGGGCTGGCCGCCGAGCGGCAACGGCGCCCGCCGTCTGCCGGCAGCTTCGCCCACGCAACCCGCATCTGGAGCCCAGACCCCCGGTTCGAGGGGGGGCAGCGGCTCGTCGTGATGCTCGACACGCGCTGGCCGCGCGACGTCCCTCTGCTCGTCCTTCCAAGTGAGCAGATGACGTACTTCCTCGCAGGGCGCGAAACCGCTCTGCCCCTCGACGAGTACACGTTCTACCTGCTGACGGCTGACCTTCTTTCCGCTGCCGACGCCCACGCCCTCTCCGACGAGCAGGCAATGATCGCCCGTCTGGACGAACGGCGGCCCATCCTCGTGGAACGGACCCGCGACGGGGGGGGAGCCGAGCGCATCCGCACGGCCTTCCCGACTCTGGGCGCTTACCTCGCCACCCATTACCGGTCCAAGGAGTCCATCGCGACCTACATGGTTTCCGCCTGGGGTCCCCCAGACGGGGGCCTGCCTGCGCCCTAACCAAGACCTATGCGGCACGGAAAACTCATTGACCTCGCACGGCGAGACGTGTTTATATCCTCACGACATGGAGGCCTCCGTCTACCTGGCTGACCTGCGCCACAATTTCTCCGGGTTGCTCGCCAACGACTGCATGCCCCTCGGGGTGGCCTACATGAAGGCTGTCATCGATCGGGACCTGCCCGGGGTGCAATCGAGACTGTTCGCCTATCCCGATCGGCTGCTCGCCGCGCTCGAGGCTGCTCCGCCCGATGTTCTCATGCTCAGCAACTACATGTGGAACGAGTGGCTGAGCCTGAGCTTCGCCGCCGTGGCGAAGCGCCTCCGCCCAGACATGCTGGTGGTGATGGGCGGGCCCAACATGTACCTCGACGCGGAGCGACAGCTCGATTACATGCGGCAGCACCCGGAGCTCGACGTCTACGTGCTCGGAGAGGGCGATTTTCTCGCGCGCGACCTCGTACGCCACTTCCTCGATGCCGGCAAGTCGATCGCCGGGCTGGGCGACCGCGAGCTGCCCTCGTGCGTCTATCGCCGCCCCGGGGGCGAGGTGGTGCGCGCGGAGATGTGGGACCGCAGCGCAGGCCTGGAGGATATCCCGTCGCCCTGGCTCACCGGCGTCCTCGACGAATTCTTCGACGGCAAGCTCGCCCCGCTCCTCGAGACCAACCGGGGGTGTCCCTTCTCGTGCACCTTCTGCGTGCAGGGGGTCCGCTGGTATACGAAGGTCCACAACTTCACCAGCGAACGCATACGCGCCGAGATCGACTACATCGGCGCGCGCATCCACGCGGAGAGCCCGGACATGGGCTTCCTCCGTATCGCGGACTCGAACTACGGCATGTTCGAGCGCGACGCCGATATCTCCGGATGGATCGGCGAGGCACAGAAGAAGTACGGGTGGCCCACGTTCATCGATGCCACGACGGGAAAGAACAGACCCGAACGCGTCATTCGATCGCTTGAGAAGGTGAACGGCGCACTCGTGCTCTACCAATCGGTGCAGTCGCTCGATGACGATGCGCTCCGGAACATCAAGCGGTCCAACATCAAGAAGGAAGCCTACGACGAGATCATGATCCACGTCCGCGGGCGTGGCCTACGCTCGCTCTCGGACCTGATCCTCTGTCTCCCAGGCGAGACGTTGCGCTCGCACATCGACAGCATCAACCAGCTGATCGATTCGGGCACAAACGAGCTCCATCTGTTTCAGGCCATGATGTTGAAGGGATCGGAACTGGAGACGTTCGAGTCGCGGCAGAAGTACCACTTCGAGACCCGCTTCCGGGTGCTCCCCAAGAACTACGGCACCTATGCGGGCGAGAAGGTGTTCGACGTCGACGAGATCGTCGTCGCCACCAGCACCTTGGGATTCGACGACTATGTGCAGGCCCGGATATACGCGCTCGGCTGCAGCATCTTCTGGAACAACAGTTGGTTCGAAGACGCAGTGGCGCTCGCCGAGCGCTTCGGCGTGAAGCGGTCAGCGTGGCTCGCCGCGATGATAGTGGCGATGAAGGAAGACCGGGGGCAGGTCGGGCGGATCGTAGCCGATTTCGTGGCCCAGACTTGCAGCGAGCTGTTCGCCACGCGGGAGGACTGCGTCGAGTTCTACAGTCGGCCGGAGAACTTCGAGCGCTTGGTGCACGGAGAGATCGGCGACAACCTGATGTACAGATATCGGGCGATCGTCTCGTTCTTCCGCTGGCCGGAGGTATGCCGGAGCGTCTTGGAGGCCACCCACCGCCTTCTGGTGTTGCAGGGGGCCGATCGCGTCATCGCCGACTTCGACGGGCTGTGGTCTGACTTCCATCGCCATGTCGAGCTGAAGCACGCGCATGGCGCCTCGCAGGAGGAGATTCTGGCCACTGCGGAGGCGACGCTGTCCTACGACATCGCGGGTTGGCTCGCGGCGGGCATGCCCGCCGATACACGAGCGTTCCGGCTACCGTACCCGCAGCGGTTCATGTTCGAGCTGACGCCGGACGCGGCGCGAGAGATTGCCGGCTTGCTCGCGGTCTGGACGACGAGCCTACGGGGCCTCACCAAGGGGGTGACGCGTCTTCGCTCCGCCGCACAGATCCGCCAGTGCCGACCACTCGCGGGCGCCGCCGAGAAGTCGTTGTGCGAAGCGGTGTAAGAGTTCCCCCTCAGATGTCGCGCCCCCGTACGGGCGCGAGCGCGCGTTGCAAGACGACGCAGCGGAGCCAGGTGCGCACGATGTCCGCCACGAATCGCATTGTCTCGGGCAGATGTCGCATCTTCGATGTTCCCCTGCTGCGCGGCGCGTAGGCGACTGGGACGTTAGCGATCTTCTCCCCCGCGAGCGCGATCATCGTGCTCAGCTCGGCGATGTGATCGAAACCGTTCCGGCTCAGTTCGTGGAGAGGGAACGTGCTTCGCCGGAGCCCCTTCAACCCCGTGAAGAGATCCGTAATCCGCTGGCGAAACAGGACGTTGAAGATGGCGGTGACGATCCGGTTTCCCGCGCGCCGGAAGAGCGGCATGTCCGGCGGTCCCTCCAGGAATCGGGAGCCGTAAACGGCGGGGTACTGCTGCAGCGCCGCTACGAGCTGTGGAATGCTCTCCGGCGGGTACTCGAGGTCGGCGTCGATGACGATGACGAGTTCGCTCTCGCCAGCCGCGATCCCATGTCGAATGGACGCGCCGTAGCCCTCGTTGGTGGCGTGTCGAATGACCCGCACGTCTGGATAGCGGGCCAGCCGCGTCAGCGTGCCGTCGGTGGACGCGTTGTCGACGAAGATGAGCGAGTCGGCCAGGCCGAGCTTCGCCACGCGACGGTAGAGCTCGTCGATACTGGCCTCTTCGTTGAAAACCGGAACGACGATGTCAAGATTGCGGGGCATTGCGCGGGCGCGATTCGCCGCCGGTTCATGTCATAAGCTGGTGGTCACTGCCAGCGCCGTGGCCGCGACGGACGGACCTGGGAATCAAGGATCTGGCGGCCACGTGACAGACAACAGAAAGTCTGGCGGGGGCCCTTTGCACGGTCAACGTACCGTACGCCGCGTGCAGTGCCGAGGCGCTACGGGACGGGAGCGACGGCCTCCGGTCCGACCACCACCTCGGCGGCCCGGCCGCCGTCGAACCGCGCCATGAGCCCGTTCTCGTTGTGGGTGACGAATCGGATGGGACGGCCGTCGACCGCGTTGGTGGGCACGAAGGCGATGAACGCCGCGGCCTGGCCCGGGAACCAGCGCGCGTTCACCAGCGGGCCGACGGAGCGGAACTGAAGGTTCGGGATGTAGACCGGTTGCTCGGGCGGCGTTGCCGCGGCGCGGGCGTGGATCATGGCCAGGAGATCGCGGACTTCGTTCCGCGCGCTGTCGTGCTGGTCGATACGGAAGTCGCTGCGGTGATGCAGGAGCAGCAGGCCCCCCAGGAGCACGCCGAGCAGCGTGTTCTTGATCCGCCTGTGCCCGGCGAACGGGTCCGAGAGAAACGCGAGAACGGTACCCAGGAGCATCGTGACCGCTGCGGTGGCGAGGTAGTGGTAGCGCGACACGACGGCCGCCCGTGCCAGCCCCATATTCCTCGACAGGAAGTTGCCGCGGCCGAGACCGATCATGCCGTAGGCGGCGAGCGCGACCAGCAGGAACGCCAGGACGTGCCGGCGGCGCTCGGCCGGACCGCGCACCAGCGCACCCACCGTGCCTGCCGCCACCCCGGCTGCGAGCACGTAGGAGATCGTCGCCGGGTAGGTATCGGGGCGGAACGCGAACGAGAAGCACACGTTCGACAGCCCGGCGATGAGCAGGTGCAGGACCATGCCGGCGAGGGGCCACCAGCCCCCCTCGCGCGCCAGCGCCACCATGAACGGGACCGAGCTCCCGAACCCGATGAAGCTCTCGGGGTGCAGGCGCCGGTAGAGCTCGTGCTGCCCCAGGTACATGGCGCCGACGGCGACCGGGATGGCGCCGAGGAGCAGGCCGGTCGTCCAGCGCCGGTAGGCCTGCGGGCAGAGCAGCGCGGCGACCAGCGGGAACGCCGCCGCCACCCCGACGGCCGTGCCGAAGCAGTTGGCCGCCAGCGCCATGAGCAGCGCCCAGCTCGCCACGCGTACCGCGCCCGGCGGGGTGGCCTGCCGGGCGCAGTCCCACACGGCGAGCAGCACGAACGTCGTCGCGGCCGTCTGCCCGTACACCGAGTACCAGCCGAGCGTGCCGGCGTTGAACGGGCTGACGCCCCACAGGCTGGCGCCCGCACATGCCAGGCGGTCACTCGCCAGCGCCCGGCGGAGGATCAGGAAGAGCAGGGTGACGTTGAGCAGGTGGGTGACCAGGGTCAGCCAGAAGAAGCCGGCGGGCTCCGGCCCGAAGATCCAGATGCCGAGACAGAAGAGGAAGTTCCGGACCAGGAGCAGATGGCCGGCCGTGGGTTGCAGGATGAAGGCCAGGGCGCGCCCGTTGGCGACCTCGTAGAGGTGCAGGAAGTCGTCGGCGTAGAAATAGCTGCGCGTAATCGGGAAGAACACGACCGCCGCGAGCAGCACGGGCGGAAGCGCGAAGCCGAGTGGAACGCGGCCGGGCCGCACGGGCGCTATTTCCTGGCGCGGGTCACGTAGAAGATGCCCTCGCACGACTTCCAGATGCCCACGCTCTGGATCAGCCGGATGAGCGTGGTCCCGACCGGCCCGAACTCGTACGGGGGCTTGTGCTCGTACTTGAAGAACGAGCCCACGTCGCACACGTCGACGAACAGCCCCTTCGACCAGGGCAGGTAGTAGTCGTCGGGCCCGACCCGGAGGACCTCGAAATTGGTGTTGGCGAGGAACTGGTCCATCTCGGCCTTGGCGTAGCGGAACTCGGTGAAGCCGAGCGGGCGCCTGCGCAGCCGCCACACCAGGTAGAGGGCGCGCAGGGCGGGATTCACCAGCAGGCGGCGGAACGTGTTGTTGAAGGGTACGACCACGAAGAACAGCGCCCCGGGCTTGAGCACGCGGTGGATCTCTCGGAACAGCGGCTCGGGTCCCTGCGGGAAGTGCTCGGCGACGTACGACGAGAAGGCGGCGTCGAACACGTTGTCGCGGAACGGCGAGCGCAGCGCGTCCGAGCGCACCAGGTTCATGTCGGGATCGTGGGCGCGCGCGACCCGCAGCGGTCCCCAGCTGTCGTCGAGCCCGAAGGCGGTGTTGCCGAGCTGCTCCCAGAACGCCATCCAGCGGCCGGTGCCGCAGCCCGACTCGAGGATCTTGAGCCCGCCTTTGCCGAGGAACTCGCGGAACGTCGGCGTCGCCATCTCGTGCTTCTCGATGGTGGAGAGATGGACGTCGTAGTACTTCTGCCCGGGGGTGTCCTTGGCCCACCCCTCCTCGGTGTAGGTTTCGTCGAGGCCCTTGGTGATCTCCTCCTTCAGATACTGCTTGAACGCCATGCGAGCGGGCTACATGGCAGGCGGACGGAGCGGTCGTCAAGCGACGGCCGCTCGGCGTCACGGCAACCGGAACCAGTGCTGAAACCACTGCACGTAGGCCGTGCGCTCGACATCGCCGATCCCGTGTCCCGGGACCGGGTTGAGGATGAGCCGGAAGCGGTCGGGCGTGCCGGCGCGGGTGTCGGCGCGTCGCACGGCGCGCGCGGTCCGCTGCGCACAGCGTACCGGGATCAAGTGGTCGCGTGGGCGGTGCACCAGCAGGACAGCGGCATGCGTGAGCCGCTCGGGGTGGTGGACGGGGGCCCACCGGTGCAGCCACGCATGGTAGTCCGGAGCCAGGGCCAGTGGTGTGCCGCCAAGGCCCATGGCCGAGTAGCGCAGGAAGGTTTCGTAGTCGCCGCACGCGGCGAGGACGGCCGTCGCCACCAGACGCGGGTCCGCCGCGGTGGCCTGCAGGGCGACGAAGCCGGTGGTGGAGACGCCGACGATGCCGAGCCGGGTCGGATCGATTTCATGCACCCCGGCGAGATAGTCGAGCACGCTCGGAACGACTATGGTCGCCTCCGCTACGATGCCCGCCAGGTACCGCCACCCGAGCACGTCGGCGGACGGGGAGGCGAGCACCCACTGGCCGACCGTGTTCGGGCCAGGGGGAGTGGGCGGCGCCAGGGCAGTGGGCGGCGCCAGGTATTTGATGCGCTCCCAGTCGACGCGGTACGACACGGCGACGGCGCCGGCGGCGAGCAGGGGGTCGCGATTGGCCAGCAGTGAGATGACGGCCGGACGGGGCAGGGGGAATCCGGTGGGGATTTCGACGAGCACGGTGACGGCCCCATGGTGCAGCACGGCCTCGCGGGCGACGTGCGGTGGCCGGGGCAGGAACGGTCGCGGTGGCCGCGGCGGTGGGGTCGTCGCCCGCGCGCACGCCCACGCTGCTGCGGTGGCCATCAGGAGTGGGAACCGGGATCGCATGGCGGGTCGTACCCTACGCAACCGGGGGAGCCGTGTGCCAGTTGGGGGCCTGGCGCGCATCCTCGTCGTTGCCCTGGTGCTTGCGGGGTGCGCGCCGCGCCCGTTGCTCACCCGTGCGATCCGGGCCCGAGGCGGGCCGCTGCACGGCATCGTCCGCCAAGTCGAGGCCGATGTGCATCCCGCGGTCGTGGCCGGCACGTGGCACTGGCGGACCGCGTTTCTCCTGCCGCACTGGTACGCGTGGACCATCTACACCAGCCATGGGGCCGACCACTACGTCTTCGACGGCACGATCACGCGCGCCTTCAGCGGTGATCGCGAGGTGGCGGCGGGGAGCGAGCCGTCCGGGCCGTTGCGGACGCAGGCAGGGTTCACGGCCGCGATCCATCTCGACGCCCTCCTGCTGCCGGGCGCTCGCGTGGTCCCGCTGCCGGCGGGGGATCTGCCACAGGGGGTCGCCGCCGGGCTGGCGGTGGGGCTCGGTGCCGATGCGGCACGCTTCCGGCTCGGGTTCGACGCCCGGGACCTGCTCGTCTGGGCGGCGGGACCGGTGGACCTTCCCCCGCTCGGCCGGGGGGAACTCGTGGTCCGTTTCTCGGACTTCCGTCGTGTTGGGGGCCGCGTGCTGCCGCATCACGCCGCCTACACCCTCGACGGCATCCCCTTGGCGGAGGAGCGAACGCTCGCCGCCTGCCCGAACGACCCCGCGCTCGTGCCGTCGGCCTTCGTCGTGCCGGACCGCCTGCCAGCGTGCCCGCCTTGAACCCCCGGGCGCGGGCTGCGACAATCGTCCGCACAGCGCCATGGAGTCGCGGCCGATCCTGTCGGTGCTCGTCCCAGTCTACAACGAGGTCGGCACCGTGCGTACGTTGCTGACGCGTGTCATGGCGGTGCCGGTGCCGAAGGAGGTCATCGTCGTCGATGATGCGTCGACCGACGGCACGCGCGACGCGCTCGCCGAGTTCCGCGCCGCTCACCCCGACACGCCCGGCAACCGCCTGGTCGTGATCCACCAGCCCGTCAACCAAGGCAAGGGCGCGGCCGTGCGCACGGCCATTGGTCATGTGCGCGGCGACATCGCCCTCATCCAGGATGCCGACCTCGAGTACGACCCGGGCGAGTACCCCCGCCTCCTGCAGCCCATTCTCGACGGCCACGCCGACGTCGTATTCGGATCGCGCTTCACGGGCACGCCGCGGCGGGTCCTGTTCTTCTGGCACCAGGTCGGCAACACCCTCCTCACGCTGCTCTCGAACATGTGCACCAATCTGAACCTCACCGACATGGAGACCTGCTACAAGGTCTTCCGGGCCGAGGTGCTGACGCGCATCCCCATCCGCTCGAACCGCTTCGGCCTCGAGCCGGAGCTGACCGCCAAGGTCGCCCGGCTGCGCTGTCGCATCTACGAGGTGCCGATCTCGTACCACGGCCGGGGGTACGCCGAGGGCAAGAAGATCGGCTGGAAGGACGGCATCTCGGCGCTGTGGACGATCCTGCGCTTCCGGGTGGTGGCGGACATCGGGGCTGAGGAGCCGAGCGAAACCACGCTCCGGCGCATGCGCGATCTGCGGCGCTACCCGGCGTTCCTGTGGAGCCTGATCCGGCCCTACGTGGGCCGCCGTGTGCTCGAGGTGGGGGCCGGGACCGGCCTGTTGACCCGCTATCTCGCTACCCGCGAGCGGCTGGTGGTGACCGACGGGGATCCGGCCCACGTGGCGCTCCTGCGCCGGCAGTACGCCGCGTACGACAACACCGACATCCGCCTGCTCGACGTGAGCGAGTTCGCCGCCGACGGCCTGCCGCGCGATTTCGACACCGTCGTGTGTGCCAACGTGCTCGAGCAGCTCCCGGACGACGGGGCCGCGCTGCGCGCCATGCGGATGCGGCTGGCCCCCGGGGGGCGGGTGGTGCTCATCGTGCCGGCCCTGCCGCTGCTGTACGGCAGTCTCGACCGGGCGGTGGGGCACCGCCGGCGGTACACGCAGCGAGACCTCGGACAGAAGCTCGAGGCCGCCGGCCTGGCCATTGAGGACATGCGCTACTTCAACGTCCTCGGTGCGGTCGGGTGGTGGCTGAACGCGCGCGTGTTTCGCCGTCGCGCGGTGCCGGGCGTGCAGGCCCGGCTCGGGGACCTGCTCGTCCCCCTGCTCGGGATCGAGCGTCGCCTGCGCCCGGGGTTCGGGATGTCGCTACTCGCCGTGGCGCGCGCGCGCGACTGACCCCCCCCCAGACGCCCTCACTTCTTCGCGGCGGGCGCGTCCTTTGCTGCGGCGGGCGCGTCCTTGACGGGAGCCGCCGCGTCCTTCGCCGGCGCGGCGGCCGAGTAGCGGGCGCTCAGCTCGATCGACTTCTCCTTCGCGAATGCCGGCATCCCGAACGCCCACACCACTTTGTTGTCGGTCACCTTGCCGCCGCTGTTCGCCTCCTTGACCGCACCCGGGAAGGTGATGGTGAACTTCGGTCCGGCCTGGCCGTCGTCCTTCAGGACGAGCGGCTTGGGATTGGTGATGACGATCTTCAGGCGTTCGTCGGTGCCGTCCTTGGTGCGCGTGACGGCGACGTTGTTGAACGCCTCGGCGGTCGACAGCTTGGTCACGTCGTCGAGGGTCAGCTTGATGGTGGCCGTCTTCTTGTCGCTATTGAAGACCAGCGATTCGACGGTCACGTTCGACGAGCTGTGCCGCGTCTTCTCCTTGGCCTCCCGGGCGCCCGCCGGCAGCGGGTAGGTCATCTCGAGCGTCCCCGAGCCGTCGGGCTTGACGACGCCGTCGGCGGTGAGGCAGCCGACGAGGAGGGAGGTCGCGAGCAGGAGCCAGCGAGGGGACAGCCGCGGGAAGGTCGTCATGGGCGTCGCGTAGCCGAAGCCTCTCGGCGCGTCAAGGCGAGGGCGGTGCGAGCCGTTGCGTCGGCTGGCCAGGCGGCTACAACCGCCGCATGGCCCGCCTGTGGCGCTACCTCGTGTACTATCGCGTGCGCTACCTGGGCGGGATCGTCTGCCTGGTGGCGGCGACCAGCCTCACCATGGCGGTGCCGTGGCTGTTCAAACGGGTGGTCGATGCGATCGCGACCGGGGCGGACGCGGCCACGGTGCTGCCGACGCTCGGGGTGGTGCTCGCCATCGCCGTCGTCCAGGCGGGGATGCGTACCCTGTCGCGCTTCGTGATCTTCAACGTCGGGCGGGACATCGAGTACGACCTGCGCAACGACCTCTTCCGGCACCTCGAGCGGTTGCCGCTGGCCTTCTACCAGCAGCGCCAGACCGGCGACCTCATGTCGCGCCTGGTCAACGACGTGACCGCGGTGCGCATGCTGCTCGGGCCGGGAGTGCTCAACTTCATCAACACCCCGGTCTACTACGTCTACGGGCTCGCCATCATGCTGTCGCTCGACGCGCGCCTGACGCTCGCCGCCCTGGCGGTCTACCCGCTCGCGCTCCTGGGGGTGAAGCGCATCAGCGCGCTTCTGATGGAACGTACGCTGCGCGTGCAGGAGGGCCTGGCCGAGCTGTCGGCGCGCGTCCAGGAGAACCTCTCCGGCATGCACGTCGTCAAGGCGTACGCCGCGGAGGACCGGGAGACGCGGCAGTTCGCCGCCGTGAACGCCCGCTTCCAGGAGCAGAGTCTCCGCCTGGCTCGCCTCCGGGGTGTCATCGGCCCGGTCATGAACGTCGTCGGCGGGGTGGGGGCCCTGGTGGTGCTGTGGTACGGCGGCACGCGGGTCATCGCCGGGCAGCTGTCCGTGGGCGACCTGGTCGCCTTCATCGGCTATCTGAACCTCCTCGCCTGGCCGACCATGGCGCTCGGCTGGATGCTGTCCGTGCTGCAACGTGGCCGCGCGGCGATGCAGCGGCTGAACGAGCTGTTCGCGGTCGCCCCCGCCATCGTGACCGCCGCCGGCGCCAGCGCGCTCGCCACCGTCCGCGGGGAGATCGCGCTCCGGGACGTGACCTTTCGCTATCCCGGGGGTGGCGCCGGGGCGCCCGTGCTGGAGCACGTCAACGTCACGGTCCCGGCGGGGCGCACGGTGGCGATCGTCGGCCGGACGGGGGCGGGGAAAACGGCCCTCGTCCAGCTGCTGGCCCGGCTCTTCGACGTGGAGCGCGGCAGCGTGCTGCTCGACGGGCACGACGTGCGTACGCTGCCGCTCGGGTGGTTGCGGCAGGTGGTGGGGCTGGTGCCGCAGGACCCGTTCCTGTTCTCCGGGACCATCCGGCACAACGTCGCCTTTGCGTTGCCGGCCAACGGGTCCGACGGCACGGCGGAACGCGTCGCCTGGGCGGTCGGCGCGGCGGGGCTGACGCGTGACCTGGCCGACATGCCGGCCGGTCTGGAGACCGTGGTCGGCGAGCGCGGCGTCACGCTGTCGGGCGGCCAGAAGCAACGCGTCGCCCTCGCCCGCGTGCTGGCCGCCGCGCCGCGCGTGGTGGTGCTGGACGACGCTCTGTCGAGCGTCGACGCGGCCACCGAGCGCGAGATGCTCGACGGCATGCGGAGCTTCTTCCGCGAGCGCACCACCATCCTGGTGGCGCACCGGGTGAGCACGGTGAAGGAGGCCGACCTGATCATCGTGCTCGATGGCGGGCGCGTGGTGGAGGTGGGCGATCACGACACCCTTCTCGCGCGCGGGCAGGTGTACCCCGAGCTGTTCCGCCAGGAGGCGCTGGAGGAAGAGCTGGAGGCCGGATGAGGCGGACGGGGGACGCCGCGGGCGGGTGATGGCCGACCTGTGGGGCGAGGAGCAGCCCGGGCGGGCTTACGATGCGCGGCTGCTGCGGCGGCTGTGGGCGTTCGTGCGTCCGTACCGGGGCATCTTCTGGGCGGCGCTCGTCCTCTCGCCCGTGAACCAGCTGTTCGCGCTGGTGCAGCCCTATCTGCTCAAGCTCGGGATCGACCGCTCCGTGCAGCACCACGACGCCTCGGGCCTGCCCCTGCTCGGCGCGGTGTTCATCGTGGCGATCGTGGGCGAGCTCACCTCGCAGTACGGCCAGCAGTACCTGACCATGGTGATCGCGCAGCGCAGCCTCGCCGACCTGCGCGTGGCCTTGTTCGCGCGCGTGCAGCGCTTCCCGATGCGCTTCTTCGACCACAACCCGGTCGGCCGGCTGGTGTCGCGCCTCACCACCGACGTCGACGTGTTGCAGGAGATGTTTGCGGCCGGGGCCATGACCATCGCACTGGATGCGCTCCGCCTGGTCGGCATCGTCGCCTTCATGCTCTGGATCGACTGGCGCCTCGCGCTCACCAGCCTGGTCCTGCTCCCGTTTCTGGCGCTGGCGATCGACTTCTTCCGGCGTGCGGCACGGCGTACCTACCGCCAGATCCGCGAGCGCATCGGGCGGCTGAACGGCTTTCTCCAGGAGGCCATCTCGGGCATCACCGCGATCGCACTCGCGGCCCGCGAGGAGCGCACGTTCGGGGAGTTCGAGCGCCTGAACGCCGCGCATCGGGATGCCAACCACCTGTCGAACAAGCTCGAGGCGGCGCTGTTCTCGCTGGTCGAGGCGGTGAGTACGGTCTCGATCGCGCTCATGCTGTGGGAGGGGAGTCGGCTGCGGGCCCGCGGCCTGGCCGAGCTCGGGACGGTGGTGGCGTTCATCCAGTACATTCAGCAGTTCTTCGTGCCGATCCGCGACTTCAGCGCCAAGTACGCCGTCCTGCAGTCCTCCATGGCGGCGGCCGAACGCATCTTCGCGCTGCTCGATCTGGAGACCGAGCCCGTGCCGGCCACACCGCGCGTGCCGGAGCGCGCCGTGGGCGAGATCGTGTTCGAGCACGTCTGGTTCGCCTATCGGGACGAGGACTGGATCCTGCGCGACTTCTCGGCCCACGTCCGGGCGGGCGAGCACGTGGCCTTGGTGGGCGCGACCGGCGCGGGCAAGACGACGGTCGTGAAGCTCCTCGACCGGCTGTACGACGTGCAGCGCGGGCGCATCCTGGTCGACGGCATCGACGTACGGGACTGGGACGCGCGCGCCCTCCGGGCGCGGATCGCCGTCGTCCTGCAGGACGTGTTCCTGTTCAGCGGCACGGTGGCGGCCAACCTGACCCTCGGGCGCGAGGACATCTCGGCGGCTGCGGTCGAGGCGGCGGCGGCGCGCGTCAACGCCGACGCCTTCATCCGCCGCCTCGGGGGCTACGATGCGACGCTACGCGAGCGCGGCAGCAACCTGTCGAGCGGGCAGCGCCAGCTGCTCGCGTTCGCCCGCGCGCTGGCGCACGACCCCACCATCCTGGTGCTCGACGAAGCCACCTCGAGCGTCGACCAGGAGACCGAGGGGCTGATCCAGGATGGGCTCGACAAGCTGCTCGCCGGGCGGACGGCGGTGGTGATCGCGCATCGCCTGTCCACCATCGAGACCGCCGATCGCATTCTCGTCCTGCACAAGGGGGAGCTGCGCGAGCAGGGCACGCACCAGGAGCTGTTGGCGCGCGGCGGGTTGTACGCGCGTCTCTACCGCGTGCAGTACGAGGCCAGTCGCGGGCCGGTGGCACGGGTCGCGGCGCCGTCGTGACGCGGACGACGACGGGCGCCGCCCGGCGGCTCTGGGTGGTGCTGGTCGCGTTCGTGGTCGTCGCGCCGGGGTGCGGTGCGGGCTATTTCCTCCGCGCGGGATGGCAGGAGGCGCGCATCCTCCTGGCGCGCCGGCCGATTGCCGACCTGCTGGCCGAGCCCGACCTCGACCCGGTCCTGCGGCAGCGCCTGACGCTCACGCTGTCGGTGCGACATTTCGCAGCCGATGCGCTGCGGCTTCGCGTCGGCGACGCCTACTCGAGCTTCGCCCAGGTGTCGCGCGACGCCACGGTCTACGTCCTGTCGGCGGCGCACCGCGACCGGTTGGAGGCGGTCAGCTGGCGCTATCCGCTGGTGGGGCGGTTGCCCTATCGGGGCTTCTTCGCCCGCGCCGAGGCGGAGCGCGCCGCGACCGGGCTGGCGGCGCGCGGGTTCGATACCGAAGTCCGCCCCGCCGTCGCCTTCAGTACGCTCGGCTGGTTCGCCGATCCGCTGCTGTCGACGGTAACGGCCGGCACGCCGGTGGACGTGGCCGAGACGGTGATCCACGAGCTGTTCCACAGCACCCTGTACGTGCCGGGGGCGGCAGCCTTCAACGAGTCCGCTGCCACCTTCGCCGGGTCCCGCGGCGCGCAGGCGTTCTTCTGCGCCGGGCCGGGGCTGGCCGACGTGGCGTCGTGTACCGAGGCGCGGCGGCGCTGGCGGGTGACGCGTGCCCGCGGCCGGCTGCTCGGTCACCTGGCGACGCGTCTGCGCCGCCTCTACGCCCACCACCCGCCCGGGACGGCGACGCAGGGTGCCCGGGCGGCGCTCGCCACGGCTGCGGCCGACCGGATGGTCCGGCGTGGGCTCGGGGCGCGCCGTGAGCTGGTGCCCCCGAACAACGCCCGGCTGCTGGGGGCGCTGGTGTACCTGACCGACCTGGACGGGTTCGATCGCCTGGCCCCGACCGACGCCGACCTGGGGCCCGCGCTCGCCCGCCTGGTGGCCGCGGCGCGCGAGGCCACGGAGCCCTTTTCGGCGGTGCGGGTGCTCGCCAGTCGCCCGCCGGAGGGCTAGAGTCGGCACCGTGATCCCGACCCCGGAGGAGGGTGTCCCGGTGCAGCGTTTCGCCGCCGACCGCATGCTCGGGCGGCTGGCGCGCTGGCTCCGCATCCTGGGCCACGACGTGGCCTATGGGCGGCATCTGGGCCGGGATACGCTGGTCGCGTGTGCTCGCCGGGAGGGGCGACTGCTGCTCACGCGCGATACCCGGCTCGTGCGCCGGTACGGCCTGCCGCCTCATCTGTTTCTCACCAGCGACCATTTCCGCGAACAGTTGCAGCAGGTTGCGGCAGAGGTGCCGCTCGGACGCGGGCGCGTGCTGGGACGCTGCCTGGGATGCAATCGCCCGTTGGAGGAGGTGCGTCCCCGCGAGCAGGCACGAGAGCGGGTGCCCGCCTACGTGTTCGCGACCGCGCCGTATTTCACGCGCTGTTCCCGTTGCGGTCGCCTGTACTGGCCTGCTACGCATCACGCCCACATGCGGCGCGAGCTGGCCACGCTGGGACTGGTCGACTCGGTCGCGACCGGGGGAGAGCGGTCGTGACCGGCCCGAGTCCCGAGCCCGACTTCCCGGTAAGTTCGTGCGTGCCCTGCGGGCGGGACGTGTTGACACACGTCGTGCTCGACGACGCGGGGAACGAGGAGCGTCGCTGCCTGCACTGCGATGCGGCGCTCGATCCGAGCGCGGTCCGGTGGGTCCTGGCCGCCGAGTTGGACACCCTCGGGTACGACGTGGGAGATGGCGAAGGCTGCGGCCGCCCCGGCTGCGGCAAGGGGAACTGCGCCACCCGAGCGTGAGGCCTCGGGTGGCTTTGGAAATACGAGGAGGGGAATGGCGATGAACGAGCGCGTGCGTGAGATCCTGAGCTGGTACGGGAGCGACAACCCCGGCACGCTCACCAACCTGGCCCGCCTGATGAACCACGGCCGACTGGCCGGCACCGGCCGGTTCGTCATCCTCCCGGTCGACCAGGGCTTCGAGCACGGTCCGGCGCGCTCGTTCGCCCCCAACCCTCCCGGGTACGACCCGCGGTATCACTTCGAACTCGGCATCGCCGCCGGCTGCAACGCCTACGCCGCGCCCCTCGGCTTCCTGGAGGCGGGGGCGGCCGAGTTCGCGGGCCAGATCCCGCTCATCCTCAAGCTCAACAACTCGGACAGCTTGACCGGTGGTGCCGACCCCTGTCCCGCGCTGACCGGGACCGTCGGCGACGCCCTCCGCCTCGGCTGCGTCGCCATCGGCTTCACCATCTACCCCGCCTCCACGGCGCGCAACGAGATGTTCCGCCAGATCCGCGACCTCACCGCGGAGGCCAAGGCCAAGGGCCTGGCCGTGGTGGTGTGGTCGTACCCGCGCGGCTCGGGCATCTCGAAGGAGGGCGAGACCGCGATCGACGTAGTCGCCTACGCCGCCCAGATCGCCTGTCAGCTGGGTGCGCACGTCGTCAAGGTGAAACCCCCCACGGCACACATCGAGCAGGGCGCCGCCAAGAAGGTGTACGAGAAGGAGCGCATCCCCGTCGGCACCCTGACCGAGCGCATCCGCCACGTGGTGCAGAGCGCGTTCAATGGGCGGCGCATCGTCATCTTCTCGGGCGGCGAGGCGAAGGACACGGGCGCCATCCTGGACGAGGTGCGTGCCATCCGCGACGGTGGGGGCTTCGGCTCGATCATCGGCCGGAACTCCTTCCAGCGCCCGCGTGCCGAGGCGCTCACGTTCCTCGGCTCGGTGATGGACGTCTACGCCGGGAAGGGGAAGTGACCATGGCGCCCCAGACGACGAGCGCCATCGAGCTACGCTCCCGCGATTTCCTCCGCACCTGCGAAGAAGCCGCCATCGCGTCGGCGCGTACGATGGGACAGGGCGACCGCCATGGTTCCGACGACGTGGCGGTCGAGGCCATGCGCCAGGCGATGGACGGCATCCCCATGCGCGGCACCATCGTCATCGGGGAAGGCGAGCGCGACGAGGCGCCGATGTTGTACATCGACGAGAAAGTCGGCCGTGGGCAGGACGGAGATGTCGAGGTGTCGATCGCCGTCGATCCCCTCGAGGGCACCAATCTCTGTGCCACCGGGTCGCCGGGTGCGATCGCAGTGCTGGCGGCCTCCAACCGGGGCGGCCTCCTGCACGCGCCGGACTGCTACATGGACAAGATCGTGGTCGGCCCGGCGGCGCGCGACGCCATCGACCTCGACGCGCCGGCCGAGGACAACCTGAAGGCGATCGCCCGCTGCCTGAACCGCGCCGTGACCGATCTCGTCGTCATCGTCCTCGATCGACCGCGGCACGAGCAGCTGATCGCGGACATCCGCAGAGCGGGCGCCCGCATCAAGCTGATCAGCGACGGCGACCTGTCGGCCGGCATCACGGCGGCCGTGCGTGGCACCAACGTGCACGCCGTGATGGGCATCGGGGGGGCGCCCGAGGGCGTCATCGCCGCCGCGGCCCTGCGCTGCCTGAACGGCGGCATGCGGGCCCGTCTGGTCCCCACCAAGCCGGGCCAGGAAGAGCGTATGAAGGCGATGGGGATCGCCGACCCCAAGCGCGTCTACACCGAGAAGGATCTGGCTCCGGGACCGGACATCCTGTTCGTGGCGACGGGCGTCACCGACGGCACCCTGATGCGCGGCGTGCGCTTCTTCGGGCACGGCATCCGGACCAGCTCGGTCCTCATGGCGCTGCGCGGGCGCATGATCCGCTTTATAGACACGGTCCACCTGGTCGAGAGCCCGGACGCCGTGGTCGAGTTCTGACGACGTGCTTGTCGACGCATGCGATGGCCCCTCCTGGTTGCGCTCGTCGTGTCGGCGGTGGCGACCGTGCCGGTCGTCGGCAACTACTTCCTGAACGACGACTTCCTCAACTTCTTCCACGTCCGCAACGACGACCTGCTGCACTTCCTGTTCAAGCTCCACGCCGGCCATTCCGTCGTCGTGCGGAACCTCATCTGGTGGGCTCTCGATCGGCTCGTCGGGACGCGGGCCGAGGTCTACTTCGCGACCGCCGTGCTGACGCATCTGGTCACGGTGGCGCTGTGGTTCGCCGCCGTGCGTCGCCTGACCGGGAGTGCGCGTGCGGCGTGCGTGGCGGCACTCCTGTGGGGCAGTGCGCCGGTGCAGGAGGAGTCGCTCGGCTGGTACGCCGTCTACGGCCAGGTGCTGGTCGCCGCCATCCTGGCGTGGATTGTGTACCGCGTGGCCCGGATCGCCGACGGGGCGCCGGTGACCAGTGCCACGGCCGCCGGCTGGGTGCTGCTGGTCCTGGTCGCCGTCACCAGTTTCGGCATCGGCCTCGGCATCGCGCTCGCGCTCCCGGTGGCGGCGTGGCTCGTGTGTCCGCCCGGTCGAGACCGCACGCGCGCCGTGCTCGTGCTCGGCGCCGCGGCGGTGCTCGGCCCCGTCGTCTACCAGGGGCTGGTGGCGTTCCATGTCCGGCTGTTCGGGATGGATGCCGTGACCGCAGTCGTGCACGCCGGCCTCGACTATCCGGTGGCGCTCCTCCGGATGCTGGTGGCCCTCCTGGCGCACGGGGTCGGAGCGCTCGTCGGCGCGACGGTGGCCAGTCGCGTCGACGGGACGCAGCCGTTGCTGGGCGCGGTGGGTGTCGTGCTGCTGCTCGCCTTCGCGTGGGCTCCGGGCCGTGCGCGCCGCCTGATGCTGGCCGGCCTGGTGCTCGCGCTCGGGTGCTACGCGCCGATCGCCGCGGGCCGCGTCGTGTTCTGGAAGGAGGGTATCCGCTACGACACGTATGCGCGCTTCCAGTACGCCGCCACCCTCCCGCTCAGCCTGGTGCTCGCCGTCGTGCTGAGCCAGATGGGGGAGTGGGTGCGCGTGCCGGAGAAGGCCAAGGACGCGGCCACGTTTGCTTTGGCGTGCCTGGTGCTTGCCTGCCAGCTCTGGCTCCGCCCACCGTTCGATCACCATGCGGCCACGCGCCGCGAGACCGAAGAGGTGATCGTCGCCATCCGGGCCGCGGTCGACGCCGCCCCGCCGGGAGCAGAGGTTTACATCGAGAACCGGAAATTCGCTTCGGTCGGCTGGGTGATGCGGCACGTGCTGACCGAGTTCCCCGGCTGGGCCGGCGTGTTCGTGATCTACTTCCCCGACAACGTCGTCGCCGGCCGCCGCGTCCGCTTCGTCACCACCCCCGAGGTCGTCACCGCCCACCGCACCGGCCGCCGCACCGCCGACCTCCTGGTCACCCCGAAGAGCGAGTCAGGTGGTCTCCCATTCGCGGGCGACGGCGCCCTTGAGCCGCGCGATGCACGCGTCGAGCGCTTCCAGGCTCTCGGGATCGCGCCAGGTCCACGCTTGCTCCCCGAGCCGGGCGAGCCGGTCCCACTCCTCGGCTCCGCGCTCCTCGAGCAGGGCTGTGCGGTACACCTCGAGCTCGATGACGCGCCCCGGTGTCCGGGGCCGTGCCGCACCGGTCGCCGGGTCGGGCCGCCGGAAGGGGATCACGGCATCCGTCCTATCGCGACGCGGCATCATCTCGAAGGTCTTGGAAGCACGAGGCGTGCCACTCGCCGGATCGGATCACGCGCCACGGGGTTCTACGCGCCGTCACGGCGCGAGGAACGGGGCTACGCTCGTAGAGCGAGTGCCGGTGCTCACGTTCGTTAGCGGTGCTCTCGCTCCTTGCCAAGAGGTCTTGGCACCGCTCGGCGACGCTCGCGGACTACAGCCGCGAAGACAGGAAGAGCTACTCCCCCCCGAGCACGAAGGCCCCCGACGGACTCGCCGGTCGCGGCACGCACGTCAGTCGCAGCCGGTCGGGATCGCGGGGCGGCTTTCCCGTCGCCTGGGCGAGCATGTTGATGAGCCGCTTGGTGGGGCGGCCCCGCTTCTTCAGCTTGAGCACGATCAGGTTGTCCTCGCCGCACACGAACGCGGTGCCGCCGAGGGCCGGCACCTTCAGGTTGCGCGGCGTGATCTTGCGCAGTGGCAGGGGCGTGCACCCGGCCACGTCCTGGACCGACGTGCACACCTTGAACTTGAACGTGCACATGCCCGGGGTGGTGTCGAAGTCGCAGGTCGGGTCGCCGTCCGTGCACTCGACGATGGTCGACTTGCGGGTGACCGTCACGCCGTCGAACGCGGCGTAGCAGTCCGTCTTGGCCGGCCCACCTCCCAGGACGAGGGCGGATGCCGGCGATACGGCGCTCACGCTGAGCGCGATGGCGAACGCGATACGATCGATCCTCATGCCACAAACCTCCTCGCGACGGACGGGGTGTCCGTCGGCTCCTTCCTCCCGCCACTTTTTGCGGTCAAGGGTCGGCGTACGCCGAACACTACCTATAGTAGTGCCAGCTCTCGCCAGTTTCGAGCACGACGATGCGCGAGCGCTCCAGCCCCTGCCGGGCGCATGCCTCACGAAAACGCGCCATCGGACGCCATGCGTACCACCACAGCGGCGGGGCGCTGCGCTCACCGTACCCGATCGGAATGACGCGCCGGGCGCCCAGGAGCACGGCGGCCTCCGCGGCCTCGGTCGGGCCCATCTGCCGGAGGACGCCGAGGAGGCGCTCGCCGCCGATGGGCAGCAGGGCGGCATCGAGGTGTGGAAACCGCGCGGCGATGTCGGCCAGTGCGGGGAAGGCGCGTGTGTCGCCGGCCGCGTATGCCGATGCGTTCGCGCTCTCGATGACGTAGCCGTTCTCCGCCCGGCTGCGGCTGGCCGGGACCGCGGTCACGGTGACCGGGCCCACCTGCGCCGACTCCCACCAGACGAGGTCGGTCACGCGGTGGAACCCGAAGGACGCCAGCTGGCGGTGCAGCTCGGGCCGGGCGATCACCTCGGGCACGGTGGCGGCGAGGGCGCGCAGCGCGTGCTCGTCCAGGTGGTCGCGGTGGTCGTGCGTCAGCAGAATCGCGTGCAGGGGCGGCAGTCCGTCGGGGGTGAGCCCGAGCGGCTCCGCCTGACGGACGAGGAGGCCGGAATGGAACCACGGGTCGATGAGCAGCCGCGTCCCGGCCAGGTCGACGATGACCGACGAGTGGACGAGGCGGGTGATGGTCAGATCGGCGTCGGAGGCGTGGTAGGGCGCGCGGTGCGGGACCGGGATGGCCGAGCAGGCCAGCGCGATCGTCGCCGTCAGCACGGCGAGCAGTCGTCGCACCGTCACACCTTGCCCTGCTGGCGGAGAGCCTCGTACAGGACGATGGCGACCGCCGTGGCCAGATTGAGACTCCGCACGTGCTCGCTCGCCAGCGGGATGCCGAAGGTGGTGTCGGCGTGCGCCGCCTGGATGGCGGGTGGCAGGCCTCGGCTCTCGCCGCCGAAGACCAGGAAGTCGTCGGGCCGGTAGCGGGCGGTGGTGTACGAGCGCGCTGCCCGCGCCGACAAGCACACGATACGGCCGGCCGGGCGGGTGGCCTGAAAGGCGTCCCAATCCGGGTGGCGGCTGCAGTCGACGTGCGGCCAGTAGTCGAGCCCGGCGCGCCGCAGCTGGCGGTCATCGATGGTGAAGCCGAGCGGCTCGACGAGGTGGAGGTGGGTGTCCGAGGCGACGCACAGGCGGCCGATGGAGCCGGTGTTGGGGGGGATCTCGGGAGCGACCAGCACGACGTGCATCGTGTGCCGCTACCCGATGCTCCACCGCCGACCGGCGACCGGGAGGATCGTCCGACCGTTGGCGTCGGTTTCGAGGTGGCGCGTGAGCTCGTAATAGGCGGGGCGGAGGAGGCGGGCGCGGTGCATGCCGCGCTTGACGCGGCAGTAGAGGACGTTGTCGGCGCCCACGTGCAGGGTGTCGGGGTCGAGGGGCTCGCGGGTCTCGTCGTTCAGCTCGAGAACGAACCCGGTCACGGGGTCGCCCCCGACGTGGACGATCACCCACGGGGTGTCCTCGATCGTGACCCAGGCCTTGTCCTCACCGAGCTCGAGACGGGCGCGGCCGTCGGGAAGAACCTGCAGCGTCTGGCTGAACAGGCGGCGGATGGCGCGATTGGGGATGACCTCCCCGTCGCTGTACCACAGGCCGTCCTTGCCGAAGGTGATCGCGCCCGAGCTGATGGCCGTGAAGCCGGCGCGCGCCATCAGCGGCCGCGGTCCGTTGCCACCTGCGCTTCGGCGACCCGCTGTACGACGGCCCGCACGCCGCGGTTCAAGCACGATCGGCACGTGAACTCAATCAATGCGCGCTGCTGGACAGCGTCGGGCGCAGTCACGTAGAGGGCGCCCATGGCACGAGAGATCACGCTCGCTCTGGGGATGGTCGTTGCCCTGCTGGCCGTACCGGCGTACGCGGCGTCGGGAGAGGTCCGGTGCGTGCGGGCCTCCGGTGCGGCCGCGACGCGTTGCCTCGCCGACTACACGCGCGCCGTGGCGCAGTGCCGGAACGCGAACGATGCCGCCTGTGAGACGACGGCGCGCGCCATCGACGGTCCGCTGGCGGGCATCCTGGCGGCTCCGGAGCCGTCGGTGCGCCGCGCCTGCGCCGAGGACGATGCGGTCGCGCTCGGCTATCAGACCGCGGACGACGTGGTGGTACGGGCACGCAACGCCTGTGGCGACTTCGGCGAGGAGCTGCTGGCTGCGGCGTACCCCGACGCCGGCGGGTCGGTGGCGGGAGCGTTCCTCGCCTGCCGGCGTCTTGCCGGCAAGCAGCTCGAGCGTTTACGCGTCGTCATCGTGGAGCGCTTCGGTCCCGGCTGCGCCGTACGCGCCACGCAGGGGCGGCGCTGCAGCCGGGCACGTCGCGATCGGGCCGTCGCCCACGCGCGCGCCGCCGTCGCGCGGGTCCTGCAACGCCGGTGCCGGACGCGCCTCGCCGCCCTGGGCCTCGATCCCCTCGCCCCGGTGCTCGACCGCGTCGTCACTAGCGCGCGCCACTTCGCCCAGCAGGCCTACCCACCGAACGATCTCGGGCCGACCGCGGAGCTGGGCGCCTTTCCCGTCGGCATCCGGACGCTCGCGCTCAGCGACCCGGCGCGGCTCGACACGACAGGGCAAGGGCCGCGCCCCGTGACGGTCGAGGTGTACTATCCCTCGACGGCCGCCGCGGTGGCTGGCGTGCCGAAGGACGTGGCGACCGTGCTCGGTCAGGGGGTGGCGGTGACGCCCGCCTACCGCGACGTGCCGCTGGCTTCCGGGACCTATCCGCTGGTGGTGTTCTCGCACGGCAACCAGGGCATCCGCATCCAGTCGTTCTTCTTCGCCGCCCACCTCGCCAGTCACGGGTTCATCGTCGTCAGCCCGGACCATCACGGCAACACCTTCGTCGACAGCCTGGCGGGCGTGATCGACCCGCAGGCGGCCGCCAACCGGCCGCGCGACCTGAGCTTCGTGATCGACCAGTTCCTGGCCATGAACGCCACCGCGGGGAACATGTTCGCCGGCGCCATCGACCCGGACCGTATCGGCGCATCGGGACACTCGTTCGGCGGCTTCACCGTATTCCTGCTCGCCGGCGGTGCGTCGCCGGTGGGGACGTTCACCGACGCGCGCATCAAGGCGATCCTGCCCCAGGCGCCGGCGGCGCCGTTCCCGGACGAGTTCTTCGCCACCATCACGGTCCCGACACTCGTCATCGGCGGCTCGATCGACGAGACGACCGAGTTCGTCGCGCAGCAGCAGCGGCCCTTCGACCTGCTGCCGGCGGGAGCGGCGGTGGTGGCGCTGGCGCGGCTCATGGACGCGGGACACTTCACGTTCTCGGACTTCTGCGAGGTCGACCGCCGGCTACTCGAGTTCCTGGGCGGGTTCGACGAGGCGTGCGAGCCGCGCCACCTGCCGTGGCGTCACGCGCATGACATCGTCAACTACCTGGCGCTCAACTTCTTCGACGCCGTGCTGAACGGGAACGCCGAGGCGCTGGCGCGGCTGGCGCCCGCGGCCGTGGGTGGCATCGACGACCTCGCGGTGCAGCGGAAGTAGCGCCGGCCGCCCGCGTTGGCTATCATCCCGCCCGCCATCGCATGATCCCTGACGTGCTCCACATCGGGCCGATCCCGATCCACCTGTTCGGGATCTGCCTGGCCCTGGCGTTTCTCACCGCCGGCTCGGTCGCCGACCAGGAATTCCTGCGCAAGGGCTATGCGCCGGGGCTGGCGTCGTCGCTGGTCGTGTGGGCGGCGGTGGGCGGGATCGTGGGCGCGCGGCTGTGGATCGTGCTCGATGCCTGGCCGGAGTTCGTGCGTGCGCCGGCGAGCTTTCTCCTCACCGGCGGAGGGTTCGTGTGGTTCGGCGGGCTCGCGGGCGGGGCGCTGGCGGTCACGCTGTTCTTCCGTCGCCACGGCATTCCGTGGCTGCGCGGCGCCGATACCGTCGCCCCCGCCTTGGCGCTCGGGCAGGCGATCGGGCGCATCGGCTGCCAGCTGTCGGGCGACGGCGACTGGGGGCAGGAGACGACGCTGCCGTGGGGCATGGCGTACCCCTACGCCGTGGTGGGCTGGGACAAGCCGGAGGGGGTACGGGTGCATCCGACGCCGCTGTACGAGTGCGCGGCCTACCTCGCCATCTTCGCGCTGCTCTGGCGGGGACGCCGGACGGCCGCGCCGGACGGCACGCTGTTCTCGTGGTACCTCGTGTTGCACGGCACGGCCCGCTTCCTGGTCGAGATCGTGCGCATCAACCCGCGCATGGCGTTCGGGCTGAGCGAAGCGCAGCTCGTGTGCCTGGCGTTGATCGGAATCGGGGGGTGGCGACTGCTCGCCGCACGGAGATGGCGGCCAGCCGCGGTCTGAAGATCACCCTCGGAGCGACCGTCCTCGGGGTGGCGGCGGCGGTGGGCCTGGCGCGACTCGCCAACCGGGGACCGACGCTCGCGCCCGACTTCGTCGCCACCGACCTGAAGGGGCAGCGGGTGCGCCTGTCCGCTCTGCGCGGCAAGGTCGTGCTGCTGAACCTGTGGACCACGTGGTGCCCGCCGTGCCGGGAGGAGATGCCGTCGATGGAGCGGCTCTACACCCAGCTCCGGGGACGTGACTTCGAAATCCTGGCCGTCAGCGAGGATGAGGACGAGCAGGCCGCGGTTGGGGCGCTCGCCCGCGAACTCCGGCTCACGTTTCCGGTGCTCATCGACCCCGAACGGCAGGTGGGTTTCCGCTACCGCGTATGGGGCTACCCGGAGAGCTTCATCATCGACCGCAACGGCTTCGTGGTGGAGCACGTGATCGGGCCGCGGCAGTGGGACACCGCTGCGCAGGTCAGCGTTTTCGAGGGGCTGCTCGCCGGGCCGTCGCCCGGAGCGCCACGCGCGCCTTCCTGAAGTCCGACGGGTGCAGGTAGACCATCGGGCGGCCGCCGCCGGACGGGCTGCTGCCGTAGGCGTACTCGATGTTGACGCCGGCGCGCGCCAGCTTGCGGGCCATGGCCGCCAGCGTGCCGGCCTCGTCGGACAGCTCGACCCCCAGCACCGACGACGCCACCGCCAGCACGCCGCGGTCGCCGAACAGATGGAGCGCCTTGCGCGGCTCGTTCACCACCAGCCGTACCACGGCGTGGTCAGCCAGGGTGGCGATGGTCAGCGCCTGGATGCTGATGCCGTGGCGCGCCAGGTCGGAGGCCACCTCCGCCAGGACGCCGGCCCGGTTCTCGAGGAACACCGACAGTTGCGTTGCGACTCGCATCACGTCTACGCCTCCCGACTGCGCTAGCCGCAACGCATCTGCTTTGCAAGTTGGCCTTGCCCCGAAGCCTGGGGAGGGATACACAGACTCGAGGCCCATGACCGGCGGATGGTTGAAGAGGCTCTGGATGGGGGCGATCGGTGTGATCGTCCTGCTCACCGTCATGCTGTCGGGCCGCGACGGGGTGGACAAGGTCGGGGCGGTGCCCAAGGAGGCCTACGACGGCCTCGAGAACCTCACCAACATCCTCGCCATCGTCCAGAAGAACTACGTCGACGACGTCCAGACCAAGCAGCTGATCGAGGGCGCCATCAACGGCATGCTCGCGTCACTCGATCCGCACAGTGCCTATCTGACGCCGGACCTCTACAAGGAGCTGCAGGTCGACACCAAGGGCAGCTTCGGTGGCCTCGGGCTCGAGATCACCAGTCGCAACGGTCTCCTCACGGTCGTCTCGCCCATCGAGGACACGCCCGCCTACCGCGCCGGTATCAAGCCCGGCGACATGATCATCAAGATCGACGGCGAGTTCACCAAGGACATGACCTTGGTCGAGGCCGTGCGCAAGATGCGCGGCCCGAAGGACACCAAGGTGACGCTCACCATCAAGCGCGAGACCCAGCTCGAGCTGATCGATCGCACGCTGGTGCGCGAGGTCATCAAGATCCAGAGCGTCAAGTCGAAGATGCTCGAGAAAGGCTACGGCTACATCCGGGTGACGCAGTTCCAGGAGCGTACCGACGACGACCTGGAGCGCGCGCTCAAGCAGCTCGACAAGGACGCCGGCGGCCTCCGCGGCCTGGTGCTCGACCTGCGCAACGACCCGGGCGGCCTGCTGACGCAGGCGGTGCGGGTGTCGGACGTCTTCCTCGACTCGGGCCTCATTGTCTACACCGACGGCCGCCTCGAGAATCAGAAGCAGAAGTACTTCGCACACAACCCCGGCACGTGGTCCGACTTCCCCATGGTCGTGCTGGTGAACGGCGGCAGCGCGAGCGCATCCGAGATCGTCGCCGGTGCCCTGCAGGACCACAAGCGCGCGCTCGTGCTCGGCACGACCACCTTCGGCAAGGGCTCGGTGCAGACCATTCTCCCGCTCGACGATACCTCCGCCCTGCGCCTGACCACGGCGCGCTACTACACCCCGAGTGGCCGCTCTATCCAGGCGACCGGGATCGTGCCGGACATCGTCCTCGAGCAGGGGGTGACGCTCGCCAAGGCGGACAAGCCGGCGGGTCCGGTCGTGCGCGAGGCCAACCTGCCGCGCCACCTGGAACACCCCAAGGGCGACAAAGGCGAGAAGGCGCGCCCCAAGTCACGCGAGGCCGACAGCGACGACGGCGACGACGCGCAGAGCGAGACGGTCAACCCCGATGTCCGCGAGGGCGAGCCGGGCGCCGACCCGCAGCTCGACCACGCCCTCGAGCTGTTGAAGAGCTGGCAGGTCTTCAAGACCTTCGTGGCGCGTCGCGAAGGGTGAGCGCGGGAGAGGCTCGTCCGTGCGGACGCCGGTGATCCTGCGCGCCGGGGCCGACGCCCGCATCCTGACCGTCAGCCAGCTCACGGCGCGGCTCCGCGACGTGCTCGAAAGCGAGGTGGGGCTGGTGTGGGTGGCGGGCGAGCTGTCCAACTGGAAGCGCCAGCCGTCGTCGGGCCACTGCTACTTCACCTTGAAGGACGAGCACAGCCAGCTGGCCGGGGTGATGTTCCAGCGGGCGGCCCAGGTGCTGGCGTTCCGGCCCGCCGACGGCATGGAGGTGCTGGTGTACGCGCGCGTCAGCCTCTATCCGACGCGCGGGGCGCTGCAGCTCTACGTCGAGACCATGGAGCCGCGCGGCCTCGGGGCGCTGCAGATGGCCTTCGAGCAGCTGAAGCAGCGCCTCGGGGCCGAGGGGCTGTTCGCCGCCGAGCGCAAGCGGCCGCTGCCGGCGTGGCCCGGCACCGTGGGCATCGTCACGGCGCTCGCCGGGGCGGCGGTGCACGACATGCGCACGGTGCTGCGCGCGCGCTGGCCGCTGGCGCGCGTGATCGTCCGGCCGGTGCGGGTGCAGGGGGCCGGCGCGGGAGCGGAGATCGCGGCCGGCATCGACGACCTGAACCGCGTCGGCGGCGTCGAGGTGGTGATCGTCGGGCGCGGCGGCGGCTCACTGGAAGACCTGTGGGCGTTCAACGAGGAGATCGTCGCGCGCGCGATCGCCGCCTCAGCGGTTCCGGTGGTGTCCGCTGTCGGGCACGAGGTCGACTTCACGATCGCCGACTTCGTGGCCGACGCGCGCGCGCCCACGCCGAGCGCGGCGGCGGCGCTGGTGGTGCCCGATGGCGCCGAGCTGGCGACCCGCGTGGCGCGCGCAGGGCAGAGGCTCGGCCGGGCGCTGGCAGGCCGCGTCCGTCTGGCCCGCGATCGCCTGGGGACGTTGCGACGCGGACTGGGGCGCCCGGAGCGCCGGGTCGCCGATCTAGCGGTGCGCGTCGACGACCTGGCGGCTCGGAGCCGCCGGGCGCTGGCGCAGCGGGTGGCGTGGGAACGACGCGAGCTCACCACCCTGGCGGAGCGGCTGGCCCGCAGCGGCCCTGCGCCCGCGCTGGTACGCATCCACGAACGCCTGGCGCGGAACGCGGAGCGCCTCGCCTTCGCCATGACGACACGCGTGCGGCACGAGCGGGCGGCGGCCACCCAGGCCGGGGCGCGGCTGGATGCGCTGTCGCCGCTCGCATGCCTCGGGCGCGGCTACGCCATCGTGCGCCACCGCGAGACGACCGGTCCGGTGGTGCGCAGCGCGAGCGAGGTGGCGCGCGGCGACGCGATAGTTATCCTCTTCGGACGTGGCCGCGCCCGCGCCCGCATCGACGACACGGAGGTCTGATGGCTCGTTCGGTTCCGGAAGACACCACGCCACGCTTCGAGCAATCGCTCGAGGAGCTGGAGGGCATCGTGCAACGGTTGGAGAAGGGCGAGCTGCCGCTCGAGGACTCGCTGGCCGCGTTCGAGCGCGGCGTCGGCCTCGTGCGCCAGCTCACGCAGCGCCTGGCCGAGGTCGAGCAACGGGTCGACGTGCTCCTCAAGTCGGAGGCCGGAAAGCTGCTGCTGCGGCCGCTCGAGGACAGCGAGGCGTGAGCCGGCGCCGGTGGTCGCGTCCTGCCGGCGACGCGGAGCGCCTGGATCTCGCCCGCTACCTCGCGCGCCGGGCTCGGCTGGTCGAGCGCGCGCTCGCGCGCCATCTGCCGCCGGCACGCGTTCGTTTGCGGCAGGCGATGCGTTACAGCCTGCTCGCCGCGGGCAAGCGGCTGCGCCCCATTCTGGCGCTGGCGGCCGGCGAGCTGGCGGGGGCGGCACCGCGGTCCGTGCTGCCGGTCGCCTGCGCGCTGGAGATGATCCACACCTACTCGCTGGTGCACGACGATCTCCCCGCCATGGACGACGACGCCCTGCGCCGCGGCCGTCCGACGAGCCATCGCGTGTACGGCGAGGGTTTGGCGATCCTGGTCGGCGATGCGCTGCTGACCGAGGCCTTCGTGGTGCTGGCGGGAGCGCGCGGTATCCCGCCGGCGCGGATGGTGCGGGTGGTTGCCGAGGTCGCTGGTGCAGTCGGCGAGGCCGGGATGGTAGGGGGGCAGGCGCTCGACCTCGCCGCCGCCGGTGGACGGGGCCACGTCCCGCTGGCGCGCGTCCGCGACATCCATCGTCGCAAGACGGGCGCGTTGCTGCGCGCGTCAGTGCGCGTCGGGGCGCTGGTGGCCGGGGCGGGACCCGGCGTGTTGCGGCGGCTCACGGCGTACGGCAACCACCTCGGCCTGGCGTTCCAGATCGCCGACGACATTGCCGATGCCACGGACAACGCCCTCGGCAAGGCGACGTATCCGGCCGTGCTCGGCCTGGCAGGGGCACGGCGTGCGGCCGCCCGCGAGCGCGACGCCGCCCTGGCGGCGCTGCGCGGCCTCGGCCGGCGCGCTGAGCCCCTGCGCGGCATCGTGCGGCTGGTCGTGCCGGACTGAGTGCCGTGGCGACGCGCGTCCGGCTCGATCAGCTGCTGGTGGCGCGCGGGCTCGTCGACAGCCGCGAGCGCGCACGCCGGCTGGTGATGGCGGGCGTCGTGCTGGTGGACGACCGGCCGGTGACCAAGGCCGGGACGCTGGTGGCCGACGACGCGCCGATCCGGGTGAAGGGTGCGGCCTCGCCGTACGTGAGCCGCGGCGGCGACAAGCTGGCGGGTGCCCTCGACGCCTTCGGCATCAATCCCGGCGGGCAGATCGTGCTCGACGTGGGCGCGTCGACGGGCGGCTTCACCGACTGCGTCCTGCAGCGCGGCGCGACGCGCGTCATGGCGGTCGACGTCGGGCGCGGGCAGCTCGCCTGGCGCCTCCGCCAGGACGCGCGCGTGCTGCTGCTCGAGCGCACCAATGCCCGCGCGCTCCGGCCGGCCGATCTGCCGGTGACGCCCACGCTGGCCGTGGTCGACGTGTCGTTCATCTCGCTGGCACTCGTCCTGCCGCCGGTCGCCGACGTGCTGGCGCCGGGCGGGACGATGGTGGCGCTCGTGAAACCCCAGTTCGAGGTCGGCCGCGACCGCGTCGGCAAGGGCGGCGTCGTGCGCGACGACGCCGACCGGGCGGCGGCGGTCACGGCGGTGTGCGCCGTCGCCACGACCCAGGGCCTGGTCGTCCGCGGGCAGGCGGATTCGGTGCTGCCGGGCCCGAAGGGCAACCGGGAGGTGTTCGTGTGGCTGGAGAAACCGGAGTGCTGGCCCGCTGACACCAGCGGTCGAGCGCGAGTCGCGGGCGCGGGGGCGTCGGCGGAGCGCCTTGAACCGCCGACGCGCACGACACGAGTGGTCCCCCGTCTCGATCGGCGGTGAACGAAGCGGAGCCGACGCCCCCGCGCCCGCGGACCGCCCCCCGACCCCGACGGCGCCTCAGTCCAGCGACTGCGGATCGCTCCGCATGATCAGGCCCTCGTACACGACCTGCTCCTGCGTGTCCTCCTGCTCGATCCGGCGCAGCAGGGCGACGATCTCGGGCTGGTCGGGGTCCCAGTGGGCGATGTGCTCGACCAGCCGGCGGCGCTTGGCCTGCGCGGCCTGCAGCGCCCCGACTGCGCGCTGCCATTGATTGTTCCCCGTGACCGCGGCCGGCACGACCAAGGGGATGTCGGCACCAAGGGCGAGGAGGCGGTCCCGCAGCCAGTCCGCGTGTCGCGTCTCCATCTCCGCCAGCCGTCGGAGCGCGGTGGCCGCCTGCGGGTAGCGTGCGCGGGCGGCCTGCTCGCGGAGGTGGGTGGCCTGGATGGTCTCCGCGCGATACGTCTCGGTCAGGTCGCCGAGCAGCTCGCGCGGGCGACCCTCGATGCCGAGCAGGCGTGCCAGGAACCCCATGCCGGGGCGCTCGTATCGGGCGAGATGGCGCGAGTCAAGCGCCGCCGCTCACGGCACGCGGCAGAAGCGCTGCGGCCGTGTGCGGCGCACGCGGCAGGTGCCGGTATGACGCTGGCATTGCGAGGCGTGACACTGGTCCGAGGCCACGCACACGACTGCCGTCTGGCCCGTGCACGTGCCGGCCTGGCAGGTGTCGTTGGCGGTGCAGCGATTGCGGTCGTTGCACGCCGCGCCGTCGACCTTGGGCGTCGGTGGCGAGCACTGGCCGGTTGCCGGCGCGCAGGTGCCGGCGTCATGGCACTGGTCGGCACGGCAACGGACGCGGTTCCGCCCGCGACAGCGCCCGCGCTCGCAGGTGTCCTTGCGCGTGCACAGGGTGCCGTCGTCGCACGTCGTGCCGTCGAGCCTGCTGACGGCCGGCGTGCACACGCCGGTCGCCGGGTCACAGGTGCCGGCGTCCTGACACTGGTTGGCGGTGCACACCACCGGGTCGCCGCCGGTGCAGCTGCCGGCCTGGCAGGTGTCGGTCCGGGTGCAGGCGTTGGTGTCGTCGCAGGTGGTGCCGTCGGGCTTGGCCGGGCTGGCGCACAGGCCGGTCGCGGGATCGCAGACCCCGGCGTCGTGACACTGGTCGACGGCGGGCGGGCAGGTGAGCGGCACGTGCACGCAGCCGCGGGTGTCGGCGGCGGGATCGCCTGGTGCGTGACTGTCGGTCGTGCACGCGTTGGCGTCGTCGCAGTCGACGGGGCCGCCGCTTCCATTGAGGACCAGGGTCGTCGCGCTCGTCACCGTGAAGGGGTGGTTGGCGGCTGCGGGCGACAGAACCATCCCGTCGGTGGCGGCCACGAGGAGCTGGCAGAGGCGCCCGGGGGGCAGCATGGCGATGTCGATGCTGGCCGGGAGCGTATCCGACCACGGCATGTCCACGAGCGCGGCCGGCGCGCCGGGGGCATCGGCAACCGTGTCGACCGCCTCGAACGTGAAGCCGGCAGCGCACAGATCGGGGTTGTCGAGATCGTCGTTGCCGTCCTGGTCGAAGAGCGGGACGCGGGTGTCGACTCCGTCGATGGTGGCGGTGGCGTACGCCCACGCCAGCGCGCTGTGCCCGACGACCGGCAGGCCGGTGGACTTGCGGAGGCCGAGCTGATTGCCCTCGGGTTGCAGGAGGGCGAGCGCGGTGGCGAGCGGCACGTCGAACGACGCCGCCGCGGGCGTGCAGCTGCAATGCCCGCCGTCGGGCTCGGGCAGGACGCGCGCCACCACGCTCCCGTTCACCAGGAGGTCCATCGTGTCCGCAGTGTTGCAGGTGGTCGCGAGCCAGGCGAAGCGGAGGCCGGTCACGCCGGTCCCGTCGAGGATGCGTACGCTGCCGGCCAGCGTGTGGCCGAGGGGGCTCTGCACCCGCACCTGGCCGTCGAGGGTTCTGCGGCTCGCGTTCTCGACCAGGCTCTCGATCGTGATCGCGGGGCCGCAGCCGTCGGCAATCCCGTCGCCGTCGGTGTCGCGCTGATCGGGATTGGCGGCCGGGCAGTTGTCGCAGGCGTCGCCGACGCCGTCGGCATCCGCGTCCTCCTGGCCCGGGTTGAGGGTGGCCGGGCAGTTGTCGCGGCTGTCGCAGGTGCCGTCGCCGTCGCTGTCGTTGCCGTCGGCGCAGAAGTCGCAGGCGTCACCGAAGCCGTCGAAATCGGCGTCGGCCTGTGACGGGTTCGGGGCGAGCGGGCAGTTGTCGCATACGTCGCCGACCGCGTCGCCGTCCCCGTCTGCCTGGTCGGGATTGGGCATCCACGGGCAGGTGTCGAGCTGCTCGCACACCCCGTCCCCGTCGCCGTCGAGGCCCGGACCGACGCAGTCGTCACAGGCGTCGCCGATCCCGTCCGCGTCGCCGTCGGCCTGCGTCGGGTCCGGGGTCGAGGGGCAGCCGTCGACGCCGTCGCAGACCCCATCGCCATCCTGATCGCCGTCGGTGGGGCAGGGATTGATGGTGAAGGCGAGCGCCGTGAGCGGACCGCTGGTGGCGCGGGCCGCACCCGATCCGAGCAGCGTGATCGCCACGCCGGCCACCAGGCCGAACAGCGGTGCGAGTGTGGAGCGCCTGTGCATGATCCTCTTCCTCCTGTACGCGTGCGTACGCCCATCAAGAACCGCGCCACGGCGGAAAGCCGTGGAGAACATGTCTCCCTGCCGCCGGACGCCGCGCGCATCGGCAGATTCTCGACTCCCCGCGCGCGAGAGTGACGGCCCCCGCGCAGCGTGCTTGGCGCTCGCCCTGGCGAGGTGCGGGGCGTGCGCCGTGGGGCGGCGGCACGGGCGGTTCCCTTGCTCGGCCATTTCAGTTAGACAAGACGGAGCAGGAGGATCGAGGACGTATGGCGCGCATCACGGTCGAGGACTGTCTGGAGCGGGTTCCGAACCGCTTCGAGCTGGTGCTACTGGCGGCCCGACGAGCAAAGCAGTTGCTCAAGGGGGCTCGCCCGCTGGTCGAGTCGGACAACAAAGAGATCGTCTCGGCGCTGCGTGAGATCGCTGCGGACAAGGTCCGGCTGCAGTACAACGACTGATGTGCCCTGCGCAGGGCAATGGGGAACCCGAAAGACCTGTACGCCGTGCTCGGCGTGGCCAAGGGTGCCACGGCCGAGGACATCAAGAAGGCGTACCGGAAGCTCGCTCGTAAGCACCATCCCGACCTCAACGCCGGCAACAAGCAGGCCGAGGAGCGCTTCAAGGAGCTGTCGGTTGCCCACGACGTGCTCACCGACCCGGGCCGGCGGGCGCTCTACGACGAGTTCGGTGTCGAGGCCTTGCAGAGCGGCTTCGACCCCGCGCGTGCGCGCGAGTACCGCCGGTGGGCGGAGAGCGGCCATGGCTTCTCGTTCGGCCGGGAAGGGGCAGAAGGCTTTCGGGCACGAGGCCGTCGCGAGACCGAGGACGAGCGCAGCTTCACCGACATCCTGTCGGAGATGTTCGGTGCCGGGGCCGGCGAGGCCGCGCCCTCGGGCCGTGGCAGCGACCTCGAGCACCCGCTGGAAGTCGACCTCCTCGACGCGCTGCGCGGCACCCAGACCGCCGTCAGCGTCCGTAGGCCGAGCCCCTGTCCCCAGTGTGGCGGGAGCGGACGGCAGGGCCTCCGCGGCTGCACGGGCTGCGCGGGCACGGGCAGTGTCGAGCAGCGCGAGCGCCTGACCGTGAAGATCCCCGCCGGGGTTGGCGATGGGGCCCGGGTGCGGGTACGGGGCAAGGGGGGCGTCGGGCGGAGCGGGCCGGGCGACCTCTACTTCGTCATCAAGGTCCGTCCGCACCCGCACCTGCAGCGCGAGGGCAAGGATCTCACCATCGAGGTCCCGGTCACCATCGGCGAGGCGATGCACGGGGCGACTATCTCGCTGCCCACCCCCGACGGCCGCGTGCAGCTCAAGGTGCCGAAGGGGAGCCAGGGCGGACAGCGGCTGCGCTTGAAAGGGCGCGGTGTCCGCGATCCCAAAGGGGGGGGGCCGGGGGACCTCTACGTCCGGCTCATGGTCCAGGTTCCCGCCAACGGAGCGAGCGAGCGCCTGCACGAGGCCGTGGCCGCCCTCGAGGGTGCGTACGGCGAGGACCCGCGTGCCCATCTCACGTTCTGAGGCCGCCACTGCACATGGTCGACGATTCCACTGACTCGCCCGAGGTGATCGCCCCGGAGGTGGTCCCGGACGCGGAGCTGCCGGAGGAGCCCGAGCCCGCGAGCCGTGCCGCCGACGGCGGGCTCGTCCCGAGCGATCCCCTGCAGCGCTACCTGGCGGAGATCCGCCGCATCCCCGTCCTGTCGCGCGAGGACGAGCACCGCCTGGCCCTCCGCTGGCACGAGCACGCCGACCGGCAGGCGGCCTGGCAGCTGGTCACCGCCAACCTGCGCCTGGTGGTGATGATCGCGCGCGAGTACCAGCGCGCGTTCCACAACCTGCTCGACCTCGTGCAGGAGGGCAACGTCGGCCTGCTCGAGGCGGTCAAGAACTTCGACCCGTACCGCGGCGTGCGCTTTCCGTCGTACGCCGTATGGTGGGTACGCGCCTACATCATCCGCTACATCATGAACAACTGGCGGCTGGTGAAGGTGGGCACCACGCAGGCGCAGCGCCGGCTCTTCTTCAACCTGCAGAAGGAGCGCGATCGCCTCGAACGCGAGGGGTTCTCGCCCACGCCCAAGCTGATCGCCCAGCGCCTCGATGTGCGCGAGAAAGACGTGGTCGAGATGGAGCAGCGCCTCGCCAGCCGCGACGCATCGCTCGACACGCCGATGCACGACGACGGCGACGCCACGCTTCTTGATTTCCTCGCAGGCCCCGAGCAGACTGCCGACGCCGTCGCGGACGAGGAGTACCATCGGCTCATCCGGCGCACGGCGAACGAGTTCCGCGAAACCCTCAAGGGCAAGGATCTGGTCATCTACGAGCGGCGGCTCGCGCCGCTCATGCGCGACGAGGACCCGGTGACGCTGCAGGAGATCGGCGACGAGTTCGGCATCACGCGCGAGCGCGTGCGGCAGATCGAAGTGCGGGTGAAGAAGCGCTTCGCCGAGTACCTGCAGGCGCAGGTTCCCGACATCAAGAACATCGAGTTCGGCGCGTAGTGCAGCGCCGCTTCCCTACACACCGGAGAGAGTCGGATGGCGATGCACGGAGGACGAGTCGTGGCGCGGGCGCTCAGGCGGGAGGGCGTGTCGCATGTGTTCACGTTGTGCGGCGGGCACATCATGTCGATCTACGACGGGTGCCTGGATGAGGGCATCGCCATCGTCGACGTGCGGCACGAGCAGTCGGCGGCGCATGCGGCCGACGGCTGGGCGCGGGTGACCGGCACGCCCGGGGTGGCGTTGGTGACGGCGGGCCCGGGGCTCACCGACGCGGTGACGGGGGTGGCCACGGCGTGGCGGGCGAACATCCCCATGGTGGTGATCGGCGGGCAGGCGCCGCGCTTCTTCCAGGACATGGGCGGCCTGCAGGACATGGACCACGTCAGCCTCATGCGGCCGATCACCAAGTGGGCGGTGTCGGTGCCGCACGCCCGGCGCCTCGGCGAATACGTGGCGTCCGCCTTCCGGGTCGCCACCACCAACGTCCCCGGGCCGGTTTTTCTCGAGATGCCGCTCGACCTGCTGTTCGACAACGTCGAGGAGCACGAGATCGTCGTGGCCGAGAAGTCGCGCACCGCGGCCGGGCTGGCGCCCGACCCGCGCTTCGTCGAGCAGGCCTTCGAGCTGCTGCGCGGTGCACAGCGGCCGGTCTGCCTGGTCGGCAGCCAGCTGTTCTGGTCGCGCCGGCGCGAGGCGTATCCGGAGTTCGTCCGCACCTTCGGCATGCCGGTGTACGTCAACGGCCAGGCGCGCGGCAGCCTCGACCCTGACGACCCGCACTGGTTTCTGCAGACGCGCAAGGACGCCCTCAAGCGCGCCGATGTGGTGCTCATCTTCGGCACCCCGCTCGACTTCCGCATCGGCTACGGGCGTGGCTCGCACATCAACGCCGACGCCAAGCTCATCCACGTCGACCTCGACGGCCGCGAGCTCGGCAAGAACCGCGGCTGCGATGTCGGGCTCATCGGCGACACCGGGCTGGTCATGGAGGCGCTCACGGCGTGTGCACGCGCGGCACGGTTCACGCCCGAGCTGTCGCGCGGCTGGCTCGGCGAGCTGCGCGGGCTCGAGAAGCAGAAGTGGGCGGCGCTCGCCCCGCAGCTCACCTCCGACGAGGCCCCGCTCAACCCGCTGCGCGTGTGTGCCGAAGTCGACCGCTTCATCACCAAGGACACCATCGTCATCGGCGACGGCGGCGACTTCGTCGGCTCGGCGGCCAACGTGCTCCGCCCGCGCGGCTTCGGCCACTGGCTCGACGCCGGGCCGCTGGGCACGCTCGGCGCCGGACCCGGCTACGCCATGGCGGCCAAGCTGGCGTCGCCCAAGAGCGACGTGATCGTCATGTACGGCGACGGCGCGTTCGGCCTCAACATGATGGAGTTCGAGGCCTGTGTCCGCCAGAAGATCAACATCGTGGGCGTGATCGGCAACGACGCCGCCTGGACGCAGATCCTGCGCGGCCAGGTGCAGATGTACGGCCCCGACCGCACGCCCGCCTGCAAGCTCGCACCCAGCCGCTACGATCTCATGATCGAGGCCCTCGGAGGGCACGGGGAATGGGTCGAGCGGCCGGAGCAGCTGCGCCCGGCCCTGGAGCGGGCGCTCGGGGCCGGCAAGCCGGCGGTCGTCAACGTCCGCATCGGCGCCAGCGACTTCCGCAAGGACGCCATCTCCGTGTAAGAAGAGGCATGGCGCTGACCCCGGATCGCACGGCCGGCATCATCGTCATCGGCAACGAGGTCCTCTCGGGCAAGGTCGCCGACACCAACTCGCCGTACCTGACGCGCGAGCTGCGCAAGCTCGGCGTGACGGTACGGCGCATCCTCACCATCCCGGACGAGTTCGACGAGATCGCTGCCGCGGTGGCCTTCTTCCGGCGCGCCTACGACCTGGTGTTCACCTCCGGCGGGGTCGGCCCCACCCACGACGACGTGACCATCGAGGGCGTCGCGCGCGGCTTCGGCCGCAAGGTGATCCGCCATCCGGACCTGGAAGCGAAGCTGCGCGAGTACTTCCGCGACAAGCTGAACGACGCCCGCCTCAAGATGGCGGAGATCCCCGAAGGCACCGAGCTCCTCGTCGACCCTCGGCTCGGGTTCCCCACCCTGAAATGCGAGAACGTCTACATCCTGCCCGGCATTCCGGAGATCCTGGAGCAGAAGTTCGAGGCCCTGCGCGAGCGTTTCGCGGTCGCCCCATACTTCCTGCGCGTGGTGTACACGCGCGACGGGGAAGGCTCGATCGCGCACCACCTGAACGCCACCATGGCGGCGTTCCCGGAGCTGCTCCTCGGCTCGTACCCCAAGATCGGCGACCCGGAGTACGCGGTGAAGCTCACGCTCGAGTCCAAGGACCAGAGCTATCTCGAGCGTGCCTTGGCGCACCTGCTGGGTCTGCTGCCTTCCGAAGCCGTGGTGCGCACGGAGTAGCGCGTCGCCAGAGAAACGCCTTGCGGCGGTGGCATCGGCCGGCCGTCTGGGGTAGAAGGCGTCGTCCCGGTGCGGGACGAAGGAGGGTGTGATGAGGAGGATGGGACGCACGGCGCTGGCCGCCGTAGTGCTGGCGAGTACGCTCGCCACCGCGCGCCCGGCGCGCGCCGAGTTCTGGGAGGAGGCGGGCTGGGGCGTGCTCAGCGTCCTGACCAACGCGGTCTACATGCCCGCCAAAATTACGTACGCGCTGCTCGGCGGGCTCACCGGCGGCCTGGCGTTCGGCCTCACCGGTGGCGACATGGACACGGCCCAGGCCATCTGGACGGCCTCCATGGGGGGGACGTACGCCGTGACGCCGGGCATGCTGCAGGGCGAGCAGCCGATCGTCTTCGCCGGGTCACCGTCAGATGCCAAGACGGCCGATGCCGGGGACAACGGCAGCCTGCAGGAGCAGGAACTCGGCGGCAGTAGCGGTAGCTGAGAGCCCCCGCCTGCGTTGACCGGCCTGCGGCCGGCGTGACATAGCAGCGGCGCCTTGCCGACCACGCCGGGCGCTCCCGTGATCACCGGCCGCGGGGTGCTCTCCCCGCTGGGTGCCAGTGTGGGCGCGCTGTTCGAGGCCCTGGTGAGCGGCCAGTCGGCTGTGGCGCCCATCTCGGCCTTTGCAGCCGACGATCTGTCGCCGCGGATGGCCGCCGAGGTCCGGTCGCCGGTGGTTGGCGATCCCGACCGGGCGGGGGCCTTTGTGCTCCGCGCTGCCGCGGCTGCCACCGAAGAGGCCGGCCTCGCCGCGGCAGACCCGACCCGGATGGGGGTGGCGCTCGGGACGACCCTCGGCGGTATGGCGCTGTTCGAGCGTTGGGTTGCCGGCGAGGTGTGCGGCGATGTGACGCGCCTCCCGTACTACGCCCCGGCCGTGCGTCTGGCGCGCGCACTCGGCTGCCGCGGACCGGTGGCGACCACGCAGCTCGCGTGCGCCTCCGGCACGCATGCCATTGCGCTGGCGGCGGACTGGGTGCGGGCGGGGCGCGCCGACGTGGTATTTGCGGGCGGAACGGATCTCCTGTGTCGGTTCGTGGTGGCGGGGTTCAACGCGCTGCGGGCAACGGCTGCCGAGGCACGTCCATTCGACCGTGATCGCCGCGGCCTGGTGCTCGGCGAGGGGGCGGCGGTGGTGGTGGTCGAGAACGCGGCCCATGCCGCCCGCCGGGGTGCGCGCGTCTTCGGCCGGGTCCTCGGCGTGGGCGCGGCTGCCGATGCGGTGCACATGACGGCCCCCGATCGCGACGGTGGCGGTGCCGCGCGCGCGCTCGAGGCGGCCCTGGCCGACGCGCGGGTGTCGCCGGCCGAGGTCGATTTCGTGTCCGCGCACGGGACTGGGACGCCCTACAACGACGCCATGGAGGCGGTGGCGATCGCGCGTGTCTTCGGGGCGGGGCGGGTGCCGGTCAATTCCATCAAGGGCGCCATCGGGCATACGCTCGGCGCGGCGGGGGCGTTCGAGGCGGTGGTGTGTCTGGAGACGCTGGCGACGGGCGTGATCCCCCCGACCGCCGGTCTGGTCCACGTCGACCCGGCGTGTGCGGGCCTCGACCTGGTGCGCGGGGACGCCCGGCGCGGGGCGGTCGCGGTGGCGGTGTCCACCTCGTCCGGGTTCGCGGGCACGAACGCGGCCGTGGTGTTCGGGCGCGCATGAGACACCCCGTGTCAACCCCCCACCCGCTACGCGGCAGGTTGGAGGCGTTTGGCGCCGCCGTGGATGGCGGCGTCGTAGGGCTTGGAGGTGTACCAGCAGCGCCACAGGATGCGCAGCCAAGCGCGCGCGAGGATGCGGACGGCGTGCGGGTGATCGCAGCCACGCGCGCGGGCACGGCGATAGACGTCGGCGGCCCACGGCGAGCTGTGCCGCGAGTTGTCGGCGAAGCAGACGACGGCCTGGCGCAGGCGTTTGTTGCAGGCCCAGCGGAACGCGACGCCGCGCTGCTTGCCCGAGGCGTAGGTGACGGGCGCGACGCCGGCTTCGGCGGCCAGCTGGTCTTCGGTGGGGAAGCGGGCGCGCTCGTCGCCGAGCTCGGCGAGGATCTGGGCGGCGTTGACGCGGCCCGCGCGCGGGAAGGACATGACGATCGGGCCATCGGCATGCGTGGCGACGGCGTATTCGACCGCGGCGGTGAGCTCGGCCACCTGGGCGACGAGGGGCGTGAGTACGCGGACGAGTGCGCGGACGGCCTCGCCCTTGGCCTCGGCTTCCTGCTCGCCGGCGCAGCCGGCGGGCGCGGCGGTGAGGCGGGCGAGCAGCTCGGCGGGGGCCCGCCGTCCGCAGTAGGCGTGCTGGGCGAGAAAGGCAGCGAGGCGCTTGGGCCCGAGCCGCGCGGCACTCTGTGGGGTGGGGAAGCGGGCGAGGAACGCCAGCGCAATCGGCGAGTCGACATCGGCGAAGAGGGCGGCGGCCCCGGCCCAGAAGCTTTCGAGCAGGGCGCGGAGCTGATTGGCGAGCGCGACGCGCGTGGCGACGAGGTCGTCGCGGGTCCGCACGAGCGCACGCAGGGCGCGGGTCGCATCGCTCGGCGGGCACAGCGGGCGGAAGCGATGCCCGTCGGTGCGCAGGAGATCGGCGAGCATGTACGCATCGCCGGGGTCACTCTTCCCGCCGGCGGCCCGGTAGCGCGGCCGGGCAGCCTTCAGCACGTTCGGGTGGATCGGCACGACGACGACGCCGGCCTCCACGAGCGTGTCGACCAGCAGCCCCGAGGGCCGCTCGATCGCCACGCGGATCGTCGCCGGCGATCCGAACCGCTCAAGCCGCTGACACAGCTCCGCGAGCCCCGCGGCGGTATGCGCTACCGGCCACTGGGCGCGGATCCTGCCCTGTTCATCGAGCACGCATACCGCGTGCGCGGTATGCGCCCAATCGATTCCGACCAGCACGTCTCCCATCGCCTTCCTCCCTCCATCTCGGCTATGGGCCTCCGTGCCGGGAGGTCTTACCGGTCGCTCATTGACTGGCGCTCCGCAGGCTTCGACTCCGAGCGGGCGCAACACCCCGTGGCCGGTTGGGACCTCCCGGCCTCGTCGAGGGCGCGGGTCTCATGCGGGCCCTCTGGGGGCGAGCACACCTGGCGCTCCTCGACGAGGCACGGAAGCCATGGCGCTCTCTTGCCGGATTGGCCAAGCAGTGCGCCACTTCCTCACGGCGCCAAGGTGCCCCAATGAGCACGGCGGTGGCGATCACCGGCACCGGGGCGGTGACGGCGGCGCTCGGCCTCGACGCGTTGCCGGACGCGGTGCGGGCCCGGGCGGGACGGGTCGAGCGCGTGACGCAGCTGGTGCTGGCCGCGGCGGGCCGCGCGCTCGACGCCGCCGGCCTGGCCGCTACCGACGGGCCGCCGCGACCGCGTCTCGGCGTCGTGCTCGGGACGGCGTTCGGCTGCTTCCTCACCAACGAGACCTATCAACGGCGCCTGGCCGTGGCGGGACCTGCGGGGGCGAGCCCGCGCCTGTTCGCCGCCACCGTGTCGAACGCGGCCGCGGGCGAGCTGGGGATCGCCTATCGGCTGGGGGGGCCAGCCGTCACGCTGAGCGCCGGCGCGGCGTCCGGCGGGGCGGCGCTGGCGCACGCGGTGGACCTGCTCCGTGCCGGGCGGGCGGAGGCACTCGTCGCCGGCGGCATGGACGCCGTCGATGTCGCCCTGGCGCGCTGGCTCGACGACGGCGGTCTCGCGGTCGGCCGCCCGGCGGCGGAGGCCGCCGCGATGGTCGTGCTCGAGCGGCCGGCGCAGGCGGCGCGGCGCGGCGCATCGGTGATCGGCGAAGTCATGGGGATCGCCACCGGGTTCGAGCCGGCGCCGGAGGCGCGTGATGCCGGTCGCGGTCTCGGCGCGGCCGTGGCGGCGGCACTCGCCGACGCGGGCGTGCGCGCGCGCGACGTGGAGCTGGTGGTGTGCGCGGCGCCGCCCGCCCTGCAGGGCCTCGAAGAGCGCGCGCTCGCTGCGGTGCTGGGGGAACACCGGCCCGCGCGTGTCGCACCCAAGGACGTGCTGGGGGAGACGTTCGGGGCGGCGGGACCCCTGGCCCTGCTCGTCGCACTGGCCGAGGCCCCGGCGGGACGACATGCGCTGGTGCTCGACGTGTGTGCGAGCGGACACGTGGCGGCGCTGGTCGTGCGCCGCGGAGCGGACTCGTGAAGCGGGTGGTGATCACCGGCTGTGCGAGCGGACACATGGCGGCGCTGGTGGCACGCCGCGGAGTGGGCTTGTGAAGCGGGTGCTGATCACCGGCGGCTCGCGCGGCATCGGGCGCGCCACCGCGGAGGCGTTCGCGCGCGCCGGCGCGGCGGTCGCGTTCAACTACTCGCGAGTCGAGGACGAGGACGAGGCGGCGGAGACGCTGGCGGCGCTGCGTGCGCTCGGCGCGCGCGCCTGCGGTGTGCGGGCCGACGTGTCGGATGCGGACGCGGTCACGCGCCTGTTCGCGGAGGCCCGCGGGACGCTCGGCGGGCCGCCCGACACGGTGGTCAACAATGCGGCCGTGACCGCCGACGGCCTCGTCATGATGTTGCCCGAAGCGGCATGGGAGCGCGTGCTGGCGGTCAATCTGAAGGGCGCCTACCTGTGCTGCCGTGCGGCCCTGCGCGGCATGATCGCGGCCCGCGGCGGGCGCATCGTCAACGTGGTGTCGCCGGCGGCGTTCTTCGGCAAAGAGGGCGCCGCCAGCTATGCCGCTTCCAAGGGCGGCCTGGTGTCGCTCACCAAGTCGCTGGCGCGTGAGGTGGCGCGCTATGCCATCACGGTGAACGCGGTCTCGCCCGGCTACGTCGACACGCACCTGATCGCCGACCTGGGGGCGGAGGCGCGTGCCGCCCTGCTGGGGCAGATCCCCCTCGGCCGCCTGGGGACGCCGGACGATGTCGCGGGGGTGATCGTCTTCCTCGCGTCCCCCGCCGGTGCCTACCTGACCGGGACCACCGTCCACGTGGACGGTGGCCTCACGATGCTCTAGAACGCGGGGCGTCATGGACCGCAACGCCCTCTCGGCCGAAGTGAAGGAGCTGCTCCTGACCGGGCTCCGTCTGGACACGCCCGTCGCCGACATCCAGGACGACGGGCCGATCTTCGGCGAGGGTCTCGGGCTCGACTCGATCGACGCCCTCGAGCTGGTCGTCCTGGTGGAGGAGCGCTTCGGCGTGTCGATCCCGGACGAGGAGGTCGGCAAGCAGGCCTTCGCGTCCGTGAATGCGCTGGTCGATTTCATCCTGCGCGAACGGACGCGGTAGCGGCGTGTCCGAAGCAGTCGCGATCACCCGCATCCCCCGCGAACGGACGCGGTAGCGGCGTGCCCGCAGGGGTCGCGATCACCGGCCTCGGCGCGGTCACGGCGCTCGGCGCCGACGTGACGGCGCTTGCGACCGCCGTGGTGGAGGGGCGGTCCGGCATCGGGCCGCTGACGCAGTTCACCCACCAGGGGCGGTGTGCGCTCGCGGCCGAGGTGCCGGAGGAGGCGGGCGCCATGGTCTTGGGCGAGCTCCCGCCCGCCACCCGGCGACGCCTCTCGCGCGCGGACCGGTTCGCGCTCGCGGCCGCCGAGCAGGCCTGCCGGCACGCCGGGCTCGATGCGGCGCTCCGGCGGGAGGCCGTGCTCACGGTCGGGGCCACCACCGGGGGGATGCGCGAGACCGAAGAGGCCTACCGCCGCCGCCGAGCCGGCGTGGACCGGCGCTGGCGTCTGTCGCGGCTGCTCGGCACCTCGCTGGCCACGCCGGCCGCAGCCATCAGCCAGGCCTTGGGAATGTTCGGGGCGCGCACGACGTTCTCGACCGCGTGCTCCTCGAGCGCGCTGGCGATCGCCGCCGGGGCGGAGGCGATCCGGCGCGGCCGTGCCCGGGCGGCGCTGGCCGTCGGCTGCGATCAGCTCTGTCGGCTTACGTACGCCGGCTTCGACGCATTGCAGGCACTCGATCCCGTCCCCTGTCGTCCGTTCGACCGCGAGCGCCATGGCCTGTCGCTCGGCGAAGGGGCAGCCGCCGTCGTGCTCGAAGATGCGGCGCACGCACGTGCACGCGGCGCTCGCATCTGGGCCCTCGTGCTCGGGGCGGGGAGCGCGACCGACGCCCATCATGTGACCGCGCCGCATCCCGACGGCGCCGGCGCGCGCGCCGCGCTGGAGGCCGCACTCGAGGCGGCGGGCGTACCGCCCGCGGCGGTCGACTACGTGAACGCGCACGGCAGTGGCACGCGCCAGAATGACGCCGTCGAAGTGGCGGTCCTGCGGGCCGTATTCGGGCCGCGCCTGAGCCACGTCCCGGTCAGCTCCAGCAAGGCGCAGGTCGGCCACTGCCTCGCCGCCGCCGGCGCGATCGAGGCCGTGATCACGGTGCTGGCCCTCGAGCACGGTGTCCTGCCGCCGACGCTGCATCTCCGGGTCCCGGAGTGGGACGACCTCGACTTCGTCTCCACGGCCGGCCGGCGGGCCCGCCTGGGCGTGGCGGTATCGTCGTCGTCCGGTTTCGGGGGCCACAACGTGACCCTCGTCCTGGCCCGTCCGGAGGCGGTACGGACGTGAGCGAGGTCGCCGTTACCGGCATCGGCGTGGTGAGCGCGTTCGGCGTGGGCACGCGCGTGTTCTGGGATGGGTTGGTCGCGGGGCGGAGCGGACTCCGATCCATCACCCGCTTCGCCGCGTCGCCCGGGGCGCTGGCCGGACAGGTCGAGGGGCTCGACGTGCGCTCGGTGGTGCGTACGCCGCAGGGGCGGCGCATCGACCGGACCTCGCTCCTGGCGCTGGCGGCCTGTCGACTGGCGCTCGAGGACGCCGGGGCGACGGCGTCCGCGGTGCCGCCGGCGCGCACCGGGCTCGCGCTCGGCTCGGCGTTCGGGAATTTCGGGGAGACCACCGGCTTCCTCGACCGGCTGTTCGCACGCGGCGCCGGCAACCCGCTGGTGTTTCCCAACCTGGTGATGAACGCGCCCCTCAGCTACGCGTCGATCGAGCTCGGCACCACCGGTCCGACCACGTTCGTGACCGACCTCGAGGTGTCGGGCGAGAGCGCGATCGCGGCCGGCGCGGAACTGGTCGCCGACGGGGCGCTCGACCTGTGCCTGGCGGGGGGCGCCGACGCGCTGGACGTCATCCTGTGGGAGGTGCTGCGCGACGCCGACCTGCTGCCGCGCGGCCTGCCGCGTCCCTTCGCCGCCGACGCCGACGGTGCCTGCCCGGGCGAGGGCGCGGCCGTGGTGGTGCTCGAGCCGCCGGGGCAGGCGCGGGCGCGCGGGGCACGGATGTACGCGCGGCTCGTGGTGCGGCCGGCCTTCGGGGTGCCGGCCTCGGTGCACGGGTGGCCGTGCGATCCGGAGCCGCTGGCGGCCGGCTTGCATCCGGTGGTGGCGGACGCCGACGCGATCGTCGCTGCGGCGAGTGGGCACGCCGCGCTCGATCGGCTGGAGGCGGCGGCGCTGGGTACGGCCCTGGGGGGCCGGCGCGTCCCGGTGACGGCGCCGCGCGCGGCCACCGGCGACTTCGGCACCGCCGGGGCCCTGGCCGTGGCAGCTGGCGCGCTGGCGGTGTACACGGGCATCGTGCCACCGACCCCGGGAGTCTGCGCTCGGCCGCCCGGCTTCGACCTCGTGACCGGCGAGGCGCGTCGCGGGCCCCTGCGGGTCGTGGTGGTGGACGGGCTCGCACGCGGAGGGGCGTGTCGTCCGGTGCGGCTGGAGGCAGCGTAGCCATGGCCGCACCGTCGGATCCGTTCCCGCGCCTGCCGCACGCGGCACCGTTCCTCCTGCTGGACCGCGTGCTCGATGTCGACGAGCGCTCGGGCGTGTTCGAGAAGGTGGTCGCGGCCGCCGATCCGCTGCTGGCGCCCGACGGCACGTTGCCGGCCGCGTTCGTGCTCGAGGCGCTCGCCCAGGGCGGCGGTGCGCTCCTGAACGCGCTCGCGCGCGAGGGCTACACCGCCGGCTACCTGGCGGGCGTGGACGCGTTCCGCGTGCACCGTGCGGTGCGTGTCGGCGACCGGCTGCGGGTCGAGGTCGAGATCGTACGCCACGTGCACGGCGCGACCATGCTCCGTGGGCGGGCACTGGTGGGCGACGAGCTGGCGGCCGAGGGGCGCTTCACCCTTGCCGTCCCGCGCTGAAGCGACTTGTCTGCACGGCGCCTGTTCGCGAAGGGGGCGCCGATGACCGCCACCCGGCTGCGCGCCGCGCTCCGGTTCGACGGCGCCTGGTGGCGGCGCTTCGCCGAGCTCGGGTGTGTGTACGGACCGGAGTGGTGGAAGCGCGGCTCGCCGCCCGTGATCGCGGCCATCATCTACGGCATCGCCCAGCAGCAGCGCCGGGCGGTGCAGCGCAACCTGCGCCAGGTACGCGGGCCGCGCGGCCGCTGGCGCGCGCATGGGGAGGCGTACCAGGTGTTCGCCGCGTTCGCGCGCTCGATGACCGAGGGTTTTGAGCAATGGGGGCCGCGCCCGAAGCCCCTCGCGATCGAATTCGTACAGCCGGAGCTGCTCGAGGGCGCGCTCGCCGAGGGGCGCGGCGTCGTCGTGCTGACGGGGCATTTCGGTTGCTGGGAGGTCGCTGCGCGCATGCTGGCGCACCTCGGACGGCCGGTCCACATGGTGATGGCCCAGGAGCCCAATCCGAGCGTGCGCGAGTTCGTGCACGCCGTGCGCACGCGCCACGGCTTCGGCGCGATCTACTCCGACCAGTCGCTGTTCACGGGCCTGCCCATCCTGCGCGCGCTCCGCCGGCACGAGGTGGTCGGCATGCAGATCGAGCCGTGGGGCCCGCTGCCGGGCACGCACCCGGTCGAGTTCTGCGGCCGCACGTCGTACTTCCAGCTCGGACCGTTCGCCGTGGCACGCGTGGCGCGCGCCCCCATCGTGCCGGTGTTCGCGATCCGGACGGGCATCCGGCGCTACCAGCTGCGGGTGGCGGGCCGGTTCGATCCCACCACCCCGGCCGAGAGCATCGCCGCGCTCGAGGCGACCGTACGGGCCTACGAGGGCCTGGTACGCGAGCGGCCGTCGCAGTGGCTCATGTTCTCCGACGTGTGGGGACCCGCGGCGGCGCCGGGAGCGGACGCGCCCTACGAGATGGTGCCCCAGGCGGTCGGGTTGCGGCGCAGGTAGTTCGCCACCTTCGCGTTCGCGACCAGCATGGCGAGCGCTTCCTTCAGGTGGCGGCGCGGGGGCGGGACGAAGCGGCGCAGCATGCTGCGCACCGAATAGAAGCCCCGGTACACGGCCTGGAAGCCGTCGAGCATCTGCGCGGAGGTCATGTGCAGCGGGCGGACGTTTGGGCTGCCGTAGTCGTAGGTGCCCCAGTCGTCGCTCAGGAGCCGGCCGCTGGCCTGCATGTCGGCGTGGAACTTGGTGCCCGGATACGGCGCCGGCGTGAACAGCTTCAGGAAGCTGATCTTGTTCTCGTCGAGCCAGCGCAGGGTGGCGGCGAAGGTCTCCGGGGTGTCGCCGTCGAGGCCGACCATGAGGAGGGCGATCACCTGGATGCCGCGCGCGCGCAGGCGCAGGATGTCTTCCCGGAAGCGACTCGGGCGGTTGAAGCCCTTGGCGACCGAGGCCAGGCTCTCGTCGGAGAGGCTCTCGAAGCCGATCGACAGCACGCGCGCCCCGGAGCGCGCCACCAGGTCGAGCAGCTCGGGATCGCGGGCGATGTTGATGGTGGCCTGGCTCACCCATTCGACCCGGTGCGGGATGAGGCGCCGGAAGAGCTCCTTCGCCTCGTCGGGATGCGCGATCGGGTTGTCGTCGAGGAAGAGCAGGCGGCGCGCGCCGAGGCGCCCGAGCTGGGCCACGTCGGCGAGCACGTCGTCCACCGGACGCGTGCGATAGCTGCGCTGGTAGTAGGTCTGGACGGCGCAGTACTCGCACGGGTGCGGGCAGCCGCGCGAGAAGAAGACCGGCCAGAAGAAGTACATGCGGTAGAGCCAGCTGGTCCGGAAGGCGTCGCGTTTGAGGAGCGGCAGGCTCCACCAGTCGAACGCCGGCAGGTTCTGCAGGTCGTGCCAGCGCTCGGCCCGGTAGATGCCGCGCGAGCGCCCGGCCTCGAGATCGGCGAGCACGTCGGCCCAGACGTGCTCGGCCTCGCCGGCGACGACGGCGTCGGCGTGGCGGAGCGAGTCCTCCGGCGTGAGGGAGACCCAGGTGCCCCCGAGGACGACCCGCTTGCCGCGGGCGCGAAAATGGTCGGCCAGGTCGTAGGCGCGGCGGATCTGCGGCCCCATGGCCGTGATGCCGATCACGTCGGCGTCGCGCTCGACGGCCGCGAGGTCGAGGTCCGCCATCAACTCGTCGGTGAAGGTCACCTGGTGCGGCGCCGGCGTGAGCGCCTTCAGGTACGGGAGCGTGATGCCGCTCGTCCAGTAGCGCGTGGTCTTGTGCAGGACGCCGTCACGCACGTAGTGCGTGGGGGAGATGAGGTGGATGCGCATGAGGCGGGGCGGCGAATGATGGCGGCTGGACGCAAAGCTGTCAACGCGTGGTGGCGTTCACGGATGTGTCAGGTGGTCTGTCACCACGGCTGGCTGTCGATCTTCTTGCAGTTGAGCGAGCCCCCAGATTCGTCACAGCGATAGAGCTGCCCGTGAATCGTCCAGAAGCCCCGTTGTATCCTGGTGACGGTGTACGAGCCATCATCGGCCTTCTCGATGCTTGTATAAATGCTCGCACACCCCGCACCCCACAGGCAGATGCCAAGCACTCCAATCGCAGGCAGAAGTTTCATTGCCTTTCCCCCAATCACTGGCTGATGCGGATCTTTTTGCATGCGCCGCGCCCGGGTTCGGACGGACAACGCCATGCAGTCGCCACGGGACCTACCCACGGATGGAGCTCCGAGCCGACAACATACAACCCGCCGTCGCTCGCCGGGGCGGAGTCATAGAATGTAGTCGCACATCCGGTATGCCCAGCGGCCACGAGCACCAACAATGCGAACAACAGCTCCTTCATGGGCTTTAGCCTCCTCTATTACCCGCAAGCTCTCCATGGGTAGTGCACGCGCTTATCCTCTGGGCAGCAGGGTGATGTCAACGATCGAAGGGGGTGTTCGGATGATGTCAGGGTAGTGTTCTGGAGTTGCCGATGGGCTATCGGCTCCTGTTTCGATGATGACGATCCGCCTATCGGCGGCGACGGTTCTCATCGTCGTGCGGCTGCCAGAGGGCCACGTAACCTCGATCTCTTCGGCGTGATGTTCCGACCCGAGGCCGATGTGCTGCACCAGGCTGTGCGTGGAGAGGAACCCCGACCCCGCCCCGACCACGCGCGTTTGCCATCCGCGCGCCGTGCGGAGCCGGATGCGGGCCCCGACCGCGTCGCGGTTCGAGCGCGTACCGACCAGCCGGAGCTCCACCCAGTGGTGCGGGCCGCCCTGGTTGCGCAGCAGCTGCGCCGGCTGGCGGTAGTTGCGTAGCAGGAGGTCCAGGCGTCCGTCGCGGTCGTAGTCGAACACGGACAGGCCGCGGCCGTCCTCGAGGCGGTCGGCGGCGTGCACGTAGGCCACGTCCGTGAAGCGCCCGTCGCCGTCGTTCCGCCAGAGACAGTTGCGCTCCCAGCCGTTCAGGCCGTGCTGGCCGAGGTTCAGGAACTGGCCGTCGGTGTCGTCCAGGCGTCGACCGACGCCGTCGAACATGTCCATTCACACGTCGTCGAGGAGCGGGCCCGAGAGGAAGCCGTTGACGGCGTAGAGGTCGAGGTCGCCGTCGTCGTCGTAGTCGAGGAACTCGGCGGCCCAGCCCCACTGGCCGTCGCGCACGCCGGCGGCGTCGCTCACGTCGGTGAAGTGCCCGTCGCTGTCGTTCTGGTAGAGGGTGCTGCCGCGGGTGAGGCGCGCGATGATGTCGTCGGTGCGGCGCCGGACCTCGCCGGTGAAGAGGCCGAGGAGTCGGTACGGCCACGGGACCGGTGCCGGAAAGTCGGGGTGGAAGAGCGCCCACGCCGAGTTGGCGTGCATGTTGGAGACGAAGAGGTCGAGGTCGCCGTCGGCGTCGTAATCGCCCCACGCGACGCCCATGCCGGCGCCCCCGTCGGTCACGCCGGCCGCCGCGGCGCGGTCGCGGAACGTCCCGTCGCCCTGGTTGTGGTAGAGCGCGTTGGTGCCGAACTCGTTGGCGACGTAGAGGTCGGGCCAGCCGTCGATGTCGTAGTCGCCCCAGGCGGCGGCCAGGTCCCAGCCGGTGTGGGCGACGCCGGCGTGCGCCGCCATGTCGACGAAGGTGCCGTCGCCACGGTTGTGCAGAAGCAGGTTGGGCAGGCCGTTGGTGGCCGCGAAGTTGGGGCGCGGCGTGGTACGCTCCTGGTCGCCCATGCGGACGACGTACAGGTCGAGAAGGCCGTCACGGTCGTAGTCGGCGGCCGTGGCCATGCTCGACCACGGCCCGTCGGGGATGCCGGCGGCGGTGGTCACATCGACGAAGCGGCCGCCGCCGGTGTTGCGGAAGAGCCGGTTGCCGCCCCGGACGGCGGCGACGAAGAGATCGGGCCAGGCGTCGTTGTCGTCGTCGAAGAACAGGACCCCGGTGGCGGCGGCCGGGTAGGGATGGGGCAGCCCGGCGGCGGCGGTGGCGTCGACGAAGGTGCCGTCGCAACGGTTCCGGTACAGCATCAGGTCGGGGCTCCCCGACAGGACCACATCCTCGCAGCCGTCGCGGTCGACGTCGGCGACCGCGCTGCCGCCGCTGCTGCGCACGGGGTTGTCGGGGGCGCCGCCGAACAGCCGATAGGACGGCGACAGCGCGTTGGTGTGGACGTTGGCGATGCCGGCGGCGTCGGTCGCGAGCCCGAACCGCGGCGTGCGATGGGCCACCAGGGTGCGGGCTACCACGTCCTCGCGGGTGATGCGCCAGTGGCCGTCGCCGGGCGCGATGCGCCAGGCGAGCCGCTCTTCGAGCTGCGCGCGCGCCCCGTCGACCCGGGTGCCGCGCATCAGCAGGTGCGCCTCGGCGGGAATGCCGTCGGGGTCGGGCGTCCGCCACGCCACCCGGTCGAGGCGCAGCTCGGCCTTCTCGATGGCGGCGAACAACGCCAGCCGGTGCGCGAGACGCTGCCGGATCGGCTCCTCGCCCGGCGTCCCGTCCCAGCGCAGCGTCTCCTCCTCCGCGTCGATGGCGGCGTGCCGGGCGCCTTCCCACATGAGCCCGCCTCCGGTGGGCGTGGCATACAGGGCGACGGCCGCGTCGAGGTCGCGCGTCTTCAGAAAGGACGGCAGGTGGCGGTGCAGGGCCGTGTTGAGCGGGTCGATCACGGTCCGGCGGGTGGTCTCCCAGGGCGCGGACAGCGCGGGCGCTGAGAAACCGAGCGCCAGTGCGAGCACCCCGACGGAGCGCACCATGCGGCGCCTCGCGTAGCATGGGCTGGTGCGGTGACGCCACGCCCGGGGCGTGCCGTTCAGCGCGTGCGCGGCGACGGCCGCCGCGGCAGCAGGTCGGCGGCGGCGACGGCTACCCCGGGAAGGGCCACCAGCTCGACGCGGTCCCGCCGCCCGGCAACGCGTCGGTCCGCATAGCGACGGGCGCGCCGGTCCGGGGCGCACAGCACTTCGACCTGGTCGTCACGCAGGTTCACGATCCAGTACTCGGGAATTCCCGCGCCGGCGTAGATCGCCGCCTTCGTGAGCCGGTCCTGCGCCAGCGAGCTGTCGGCGACCTCCACCACCAGGAGCGCGGTCGTGGGGTGCGCCTGCTCGAGCCGCTCCCGTGGGCCGGCGACCACGGCTACGTCGGGCTCGGGGGCCGAGTGCCGGCCGAGAAGCAGCGGGCACTGGACGCGGGTCACGGCGCGATCGCCGAGTGCGCGGCGAAGTGCGTCATCGACGTAGCCGACCGCGGCGGCATGTCGGGACTGTTGCGGCGCCATGGCGACGATTACCCCCTCGAGCAGCTCCACCCGGTCGTCCGGCCGGAGGACCCCCTGGTCGGCGAGCGCAAAGTAGCGCTCGACGGTCATGCGATTCGGGGCGGGGGCGCCGTGCGCCATGGCGGCGAGAGTACCAGCCCGGCGCGCGTGAGAGAAGATCTGCCGGCGCAGTACGTGCAGGCAACGACGCCCGGCCCGCGTCGCTTGACTCCCCACCGCCATCCGACGCACGGTCGGTCGCCGTGACCTCGCCCCCGTTGGCGTCCGAGGCGCCCGGCTCGCCGGACGCGCTGGTGGCGGCGCTCGATGCCACCATCGCCCGTGCGCGTGGGAGCGACCTCTACCGCGAGCGCCTGGCGGGGGTACGCCTGCGGTCGCTGGCCGATCTGGACGCCGTGCCGCTCACGACGCGCGCCGACCTGCAGCGCGTCGGGCCGCACGGCACACGCGCCGTGCCGCTCAGCGCCGTGTGCCACTACGGCGAGTCCTCGGGGACGACCGGGGCGAGCAACGCCACCTGGCTCACGCCGGGCGACCTCGCGCGGAGCGCGCGCGCCATCCGTGCGGCGCTGCCGGACGTGTTCGCGCCCGGGCGCGTGCTGCTGAACCGGTTCCCGTTCATGGCGGCGCCCGCGCACCTGATCCAGCTGATCGCGCAGGAGGGCGGCGGGGTGGCCATCCCGGCCGGCAACATCAACTGGGACGTTCCCTTTCCGCGCGCGCTCGAGCTGGCACAGACGACCGGCGCGCACGTGCTGGCCGGACTGCCGCTCGAGCCGGTCGTGCTGGGCGAGATCGCACGCGCGCGCGGCATCGATCCGGGGCGCGATCTCGCCGTCGATACGCTCTTCCTCGGCGGGGCGCCGCTGCCGCCCACGCTCCAGCGCCGTCTGGCGCGCACCTGGAACGCGCGTGTGGTCGAGCTGTACGGCTCGACCGAGACCATGCTGCTCGGGACCTCGTGCCGGGCCGGGACGCTGCATCTGACCACCGACATCGCGCACTGCGAGATCCTGGAGCTGGCGGGCACGGCGCCGGCGCGGGCGGATGCCGTCGGGCGGCTGGTAGTGACCACCCTCGGCCTCGAGGGCAGCCCCCTCGTCCGCCTCGATACGGAGGACGCGGTGCGGCGCCTGCTGCCGTGTGCGTGTGGCGACGCGCGGCCCGGCGTGGTCGTGCTCGGGCGCGCCGCCGACGTGATCGAGCTGGCAGGCCGTCTCCTGTATCCGCATGAGCTGCTCGACGCCGCAGCGGCCGCCGCCGACGCGCTCGACACCAGCGTCTTCTTCGTCGTCATCCTTCCCGATCGGGTGCTGGTGCGGCTCGAGGCGGGCGGCGGCACCGGCGACCCGCAGGCCGCCTTTCGGGCCCGCCTCGGCGACGTGCCGCTGGAGGTCGAACGTGTGGCGGCCGGCGACCTGCTCGACGTGGAGATGCTGTCGCGCAGCCCGCACGTCTACAAGCCGGTCGTGCTCAGCGACTGGCGCGGCCCCGGGCGCCGCATCCTCACCACCGTGGAAGGCATGATCGAGTGGCCGCGGCCGTCGTTCGCCGAGGGGCGGCGGTGGCTCGGACGCAGCCTCCGGACCGCGCTGCGCCGCCGGACGCTGCTGCGGGCGCGCGGGGGTGGCTCGGTCGGCGGGCCACTGGTATAGGGACGGCGGACCAGCGGATGGCGTGCTTCGGGTTGGACGCGAACGAGATCACGGCCGCGAGGGCGCGTGCGCAGGCGCTGGCGGTATCGACCCGCGCGCCGGAGCTGCTGGCGCAGGCGCGTCACGGGTCGGCGCTCGATGACGTGGCGCTGGCGGCGCTCTTCCTGTCGGCGCAGGTGTCGAGTGACGACCTGATGGCCGTGGCGCACGCGCGTCGGGCCGGGTGCGAACCCCACATCGAGACCTTTTCACCCCTCTACCTCACCAACGAATGCGATGCCGAGTGCCGCATGTGCGGCATGCGGCGCACCAACGACGCGCTGGTGCGCGAGACGGCGGACGCGCACACGGCGGCCGCACAGCTCGCCATCTTGAGCCGGCGCGGCCTGCGTGGCGTGGCGCTGCTCACCGGCGAGTATCACGCCGGGCCGTTCCGGCGCACGATGATCGCCCGCGCTGCCGACGCGCTGGGCGAGGCCCTGGCACGCGGCTTCCGGCACGTGCTCATCAACATCGGTGCGCTCGAGACCGACGAGTACGCCGTCCTGCTCGCCGGCGCGCCGCGCGACGGCGGCGGGCGGGTCGTGCCGCAGGTCACCATGTGCACGTTCCAGGAGACCTACGACCCCGCGACGTACGCCCGCTTCATGGGCACCAGTGCCGACAACCCGCGCAGCGACTTCACCCGGCGGCTCGCCAACTTCGATCGCGCGGCCGACGCCGGCATGTGGGCCGCCAACCCGGGCGTGCTGCTCGGCCTCAACCCCGACGTGGCCTACGAGCTGCTGGCCCTGCTGGCGCACGTCCGTCACCTACGCGCACGGGGCATGCGGGTGTACGTCAGCCTGCCGCGCCTGCGACGTGCCAGCGGCACGTCGTACACGGCCGGCGTGGGCGACGACACGCTCTGCCGGCTGGTTGCCGTGCTGTCCTTCGGTGCGCCGGAGGCGCGCGTGGTGATCTCGACGCGCGAGGCCCCGGCGATGCAGCAGCGCCTGCTGCCGATGATCGGCGTGCTCACCCCGGGCTCGCCAGGGGTGGCACCGTATACGGAGACGGGCGCACGCTTCGACCTCGAGGCGAGTCAGTTCGAGGTGCTGGACCATCGCCCGATCGAAGCGATCCTGGGCGAGTTCCTGGCCAGCGGGGTGCGCATCGACTGCTACGAGCCGGCCGGCGCGGCCTGAGCGCCAGGGTGCGTCCGGCCGTCATCCTCGGCACGAACCTGGTCGTCGGGGGGGCCGCGCTGGCGTGGGTGCTGCAGCGCTTCGGTGCGCCGGCGTTCGCGCTGCTGACGCGCTCGCCGTCCCCGGTTCTGCTCGCGCTGTTCCTGTTGTCGGTGGTGGCCGGTGTCGGCGGGCTCGCCTGGCGCTGGCGGATGCTGCTGGTTGCCCTCGGGAGTGCGCCGGGCCTGGGATCGCTGCTGGCGTACCGCGCCGCCGGGCAGAGTGTCTCGGCGGTGGTGCCGAGCGCCAGGCTCGGGGGCGAGCCGGTGCGCGTGTACCTGCTCACCCGGGCGCGGGTCACGCCGGCGAGCGCCATCGCCAGCGTGGTGGTCGACCGCACGCTCGAGATGGGTGGCGGGGCAGTGTTCGCGCTCCTGTTCGCGAGCCTGCTCGTGCAGCGCGGCGTGCCGGCGTTGCAGGGCGCGCTGGTCAGCGTGTCGTTGGGGGCGGTGGCGTTCGCTGCGGGCATCGGCATCACCGTGCGCCGGCTCGGGCAGGGCGACGGCCTGGTCAGGACGGTGGCACGGGCGACGGGCCTCGATCGGCTGCGCGCCGTGCGCGGACAGCTGGCGACCCTGACGGCCGCCGAGACCGCCGTCGCCACGCTGGTCGAGCAGCCACGCCTCCTGGCGCGGGCGTTCGGCGTTGGCGTGGTCGCCAACCTGGTGGTCCTGCTCGAGTACGCGCTCCTGCTCGCCGCCTTCGGTCTACCGGCCGGCCCGTTGGCGGTGGTGGCGGCGATCTTCGCGACTGGTGCCGCGCATGCGTTGCCCGTCCCGGTTGCGGTCGGTACGCTGGAAGGGGCGCAGATGTTCCTCTTCGGCGTGCTCGGCTACCCCCCCGAAGTAGGTCTCGCGGTCGGCCTGGCCGTGCGCCTCCGCGAGCTGGTATGGATGCTCCCCGGACTGATCTATCTCGTCGGCCGCGGCATGGTCGGCGCGATCCTGCGGCAGCGAATGTAGAGGCCCCCGCCTTGGGGTCACGCAGCTACAGCGGCCGCCGCCCGCAGATCGCGCCGCCCAGGAACCCGGGATAGAGCGCGCCCAGGCGGGCCACGTCCGGGACCACCACGACGTCGGCGAAGCCGGCACGCGCGAGCGCCGCCTCCCACTGCGCGGCGGTGAGGAAGCCGGGCGTCGGGCGCCGCTCCGGATCGAGTCGCACGGCGAGGAAGCTCTCGAGGAGCTGAAACGGGAACTCGGCGGCGACCGGCCGTCCCGGCGTCGGGCGCAGCCCTTCGCCCACGACCAGCCAGCCGCGGGGCGTGAGCGCCGCGCGCGCCTCGCGCAGCGTCACGTCGAGGTCCTGCGCCAGATGAAACACGTTGACGCCCCACACCAGATGCGCGCTCCCGGGGGCCACGTCCTGCGCCACCCAGGGGGCGTTCAGGTCGAGCGCGGTCGACGTGACCGCCAGCGCAGGCGCGGCGGCGGCGAGGGCGCGTTCGGCGCGGCGGCGAAAGAACGGGACCGGCTCGGTCAGGTGATAGCGCGCCACGACCGTACCCCGGGCCGCCAGCGCGTCGAGCAGGGCCAGGCTCGCGCTGCCGAGGCCGGCGCCCACTTCGACGACGATGCCGCCGGACGGCTGCAGGTGCCGGGCGGCCGTCCGGGCGGCGACGTGGTTGGTGAGGGCGTAGTAGCCGTTGGCGTTGTTGAAGTACGCCGCCCACAGCGCGGCCCGCAGGAAGAGGGCCCGCTCGCCGCTGGTCTCGCCGCGAGCGACGCGTGGGTAGATGGCGGCGGCCTCGTCGAGGAGCGCGTAGGCCGGCGCGTACGTTGGGTCGAGGGCGAGCCCCGCCGCCCGCAGGTCCGCGAGCGCTGCCGGCACGGTCGCCGGGAGGATGCGATAGCGTGCCCCCTCGCGTGCCAGGGCGCCCGTCCACACCCGGAGATCAAGCAGCCAGGCGAGCGGGCCGCGAAAGATCGAGACGAAGTCGAGCGTGGTGACCAGCTCGTCCACGGTGCGCGGGCGGCCGAGCTGTGCGTGCACGCCCAGACGGTCGAGCACCTCGCCGGCCAGGGCGATGGTGTAGTGCTCCACCAATTCGCACGCCTGGTGCTGGCGCGGGTTGAAGAGGTCGTCGCCGAATCCGGCCTCGCCGAGCAGGACGTAGGCACGCGGGTCGAGCGGTGTGATGGCGGGCAGAACCATGTCAGCGTCCCGGGGCGATGGTGACCAGCCCGGCGAGGAGCAGGCGGCCGTCGGCGGCCCGCGTCTCGACCGCACAGCGCCAGAAGTGCAGCAGTCGCCGGTCGAGGCGTGCCTGGAAGGCGAGCGCGCCGGTGTGGGTGGGCGCGTGCACGGCGATGTCGCGATACTCGGCGATGACCGCCTCGGCGGACGGCCCGCCGGGCTGCAGGCCGGCGAGCAGGCCGGCGGCCTGGGCGGCGCCCTCGAGCATCTCGGGCCACTGCCAGGGCCCGTCCCCGCGCGACGTACAGGAGAGGGTGTGCTCGCCGGCGGTGGCGATCGTGTCCAGCAGCAGGGTGGGCGGCCGGTGCCGCAGCAACGTCGCGAGCGGCGGCAGGCTCATGCGGCCGCTCCTCCGAAGCGGAACGTGGCGCGGGCGGCGCAGCGACCACGGGCGTAGACCTCGGCGTCGATGTCGCCGGCGGTAGTGTGCGCGGCCGAGATGACAATCTCGTCGTCCGGATGAACGCGCGCGAGGAAGACGCAGCGCACGATGTGGTCGAGCTGCCGCCCCGAACCCGCCACTCGCGCCGCGGCACGTGCCATGAGCCCGGCGAGCTGCGCGCCGGGAAGGATCGGGTCGCCCGGAAAGTGTCCGGCGCACAGGCGGTACGCGTACGCGTGATCGACCACGGCGCGTACGCTGTGGGGAAAAGCGCGCACGTCGGCGAAGCCGTCGTCGTCCACGACTAGGGCGCGGACCCGCCCGCCTCGTGTGCCAGCGCGCGGCCGAGGCCGAGCCGGCTCACGTAGCGCCACAGATCGCCCTTGAGGCCGCGCCCGCGGAGGGTGGCGAAGAGTTCCACCTCGTCGTTCACCTTCTGCCCGGGCAGCAGCCAGTTGCCGCGTGCCCGGGCCGCCGTGGCGACGCGCGTGGCCAGGCCGTCCCGCACGGCGGAGGCGACGTAGAACCACGGCTCGTAGAGCGCCGCCACCGACGCCACCTCGCCGCGCGCCAGCAGCGTCTGCGCGAGCGGCGTCTCCGGGTAGACGCGGACGCCGCACATGGCGTTCACCGCCGTCGGGCGGCAATCGTCCATGACGGCGATGGTGTCGGCGACCGTGTCCCAGGTCTCGTCTTCGCCGCCGAAGACGAGGCTGTGGCAGAACGGCACGCCGCGGCTGCGGCAGAGCGCCGAGGCGGTGCGGATGTCGTCGACGGTGAAGCTCTTGCGGAAGGCGCGCAGCGTCGCGACCGCGGCAGCGTCGGTGCCGAAGTCGATCGACTGGCAGCCGGCGGCGAGCATGGCGTCGAGGAGCGGCGCGTCGAAGTTGCCCGGCGTGACGAAGCACGACCAGCGGATGCGGCGGCCGAGGGGCCGGAGGGCCGCGCACACGCGTTCGGCATAGCCGCGCGGAGCGTTGAAGACGCTGTCGACGATGAAGAACTGGTCGACACCGTGGTCGTCGAGGAGCGTCCGCGCTTCGGCGGCGACGGCCGCCGGATCGCGCGTGCGCATGCCGCGGCCCTCGATCACCGGGTAGGCGCAGTAGGTGCACTTGTAGTGGCAGCCGCGTTTGGTCTGCAGGTTGGCCATGCCGCCGGTGGCGAAGTAGCGCGCCACGTCCATCCAGCGCCGGTCGGCGCGCACCTGGTCGAGCGTGGGGAGCCACATGGGTGGCGTGACCGACACGTGCTCGGTGGCGGGGTCCCAGGTGGCGGCGCCGCCCACGTCGTCGCTCGGGGCGCCGGTCGCGAGCCGCGCCAGCAACGCGGGCAGGGCGACCTCGCCCTCGCCGACGATGCCGTACGGGACCGCGAGCGCGGGGAGGTAGAACGCGGGCATGGTGGTGAACGCCGAGCCGCCGAGCACCAGCGGGGCCGCCGAGACCGCGCGGCAGGCGGCCACCACGCGCCGGTAGTGCGGCAGATAGGACACGGTGTCGGGGTAGGCGCAGTTGTCGACGTTGCGCAGCGAGAGCCCGATCACCTCGGGGCGGTGGGCGGCGACGGCCGCGGCGAGGTCGGTGTCGATGTCGGTGCTGAAGCAGAGGTCGACCACGTGCACGTCGTGACCGGCGTCGGCAGTGGCGGTGGCGACGTAACACAGGCCGAGCGGTGCCACCGGATCGGGGCTGCGTTCCTGGTTGGCGGATACGAGCAGGACGCGCATGTCAGCCCACCGTCTTCCCGGGCAGGCCGGTCAAGGCGGTGGTGGCGCGGACGCGGAACAGGCTGGCGCCGGGGACCGCCGCCGGGCGACCCTCCCGGATGCCCTCGGCCCAGCGCGCGTGCTCGCGGGCGAGGAGACCGTCGGCCGCATGCCAGTCGCCGTTGCCGGAGATGAGACGTACGAAGCTCTCGCGCGCCCCCAGATCAGCGGGCACGTGAGCCAGCACCCGGCGCGCGGTCCAGAAGTAGGAGTCGGGGTCCTCGTTGTGGTCGTAGAAGAAGTAGAGGAAGCGGAGATAGCGCTCGAAGGCGCCCCGATAGGCGGTGTCGTAGGCGGCCAGCGCCTCGGGCTCCGGCACGACGCCGCGCAGCACGTGATCGACCGCACGCGCGCCGAGGAACCCAGCCAGGCAGGCGAGGTGGACGCCGGTCGAAAACACCGGGTCGATGAAGCAGGCGGCGTCGCCGGCGAGCAGATAGCCGGGGCCCCAGAAGGCGGTGCTGGTGTACGAGTAGTCGCGGATGATGCGCACCGGCGACGCCAGAGTGGCGCCGGCCAGGCGGCGGGCGATCTCCGGGCAGCGGGCAATCAGGCTGCGGTAGGTCGCCTCGGGGCCGGCGTCGGCGACCGCGCGCCAGCGGTGCGCGTCGACCACCGCGCCGACGCTCATGGTGCCGTCGTGCAGCGGGATGTACCAGAACCAGCCGTCGGCGAAGGCGGCCGACAGGATGTTGTTGGCGAGCTCGCCGGGGAGCCGCTCGGCGTTCCGGAAATAGCCGAAGATCGCCAGGTTCTTGAAGAAGTCGTTGAACCGTCGCAGGCCGCGGGTGCGCCCGAGGAGGGCGTACTGGCCACTCGCGTCGATGACGAAGCGGGGCGTGATGTGCAGGCCGGCGCCGTCGGTGCGGGTCGCGTGCACGGTGTGCTCCGACCCCTCGCCGTCGACCGCCGTGACGGCGTGCTCTTCCAGCACCTCGGCGCCGTGGGCACGGGCGTTGTCGAGCAGGAGCTGGTCGAACTCGGCGCGCACGACCTGGAACGCGTGCGGCCGCCCACCGGGATCCTCGCGGAACCAGAAGCTCCACGGCTCGCGCTGGCGCCCCCACAGGAACGTGCCGCCCGGCTTCTCGAGGAAGCCGTGGCGCTCGATCGCCGGCAGCGCGCCGGCAGCCTCGAGGATGGGGAGCGTGGCCGATAGCAGCGACTCGCCGATGTGGTAGCGCGGAAAACGGTCGCGCTCACACACCAGCACGCGGTGGCCGGCGTCGGCCAGAAGGGCCGCGGCGACCGAACCCGCGGGGCCGCCGCCGATCACGAGCACGTCGGGCGTCCGGGCGGCGTCCGTCATCGGGGGTCGGGCCGTTGTAGAGGCAGGCCTCCGGTCGGTCAATCGCGGGTCACTGCTGCACTCGGTCGACCTTTTCGCCGTCGAAGAACACGATGAACTGGTGCCAGCGGTTCTCCCAATAGTGCCAGTCGAGCTGCTGGAGCGAGGGGGTGCGGTGGGCGGGCGGATAGCCGAGCGCCATGAGGACGTCGTCGCGTCGCATGCCGGGCTCCACGGTGCCCTGCTCGATCAGCTTCTGGATCTTCGGGGTGAGCTTGCGCAGTCGCGCCCGCGGGTTGTCGGCCACCAGGACCTGCTCGACGAACTGGTCGAGTGTCAGCTGGCGTCGGCCGTACTTGCGCGCCAGCGTGATCGGCGGATGGCCCTCGGGCTGGAAGCGGATACGGTTTCGACCGACCTCCAGGATCTGGACACGCGTGCCGAGCGGAATGAGGGTGCCCTGCTGGAAGTTCACGTCGGTGATCTCCGGCTTCTCGTAGTGGATATTGCAGCACGTGAACCGGGTCTGTCCGTCGAGCGGGTTCGGCGCCTGTGGCCCCATGCACGCGGCGAGTGTCATCGCCGCCGCGCTCACGAGCCCCAGTCCACCGCGTCTCGTTCGTCCCATGGTGTTCCTCCTCGAGGCTGGGAGTCCCTAGCAACTCGGTGTACGCCGGGCAAATCAGGAGCGGAAGGCAGCGCCAATTTTCCGGCGCGGCCGGCGACCGTGTATCCCGCGGAGCAACTGCCGGTTCACGTGGCGGGGGCACCGCTCCGCCTGGGACCCCGGCATGGCGCTTGCCCTGTCGGCACACCCCCGATGCGCGCCCCCACCGAGCCCACCCAGCGCGCCGCCTACGCGGCCGAGTCGGCGGCGCTCGGCTGGCAGGCGACCCGCACCGCCTGCCTGCTGAGCATCGTGCTCATCCCGTGCTTCGGCGTGCTCGATCACGTCGTCTTCCCCGCGCACGCGCGGCTCTTCCTCGCGCTCCGCGGGGTGTGGGTGGCGGGCGTCGGCGTCGTGTTCTGGCTCCTTCACACGCCGTGGGGCCGCACGCGCGGACTCGGGCTCGGGGTGGTGGTCGCGGGCGGTGTCGGACTCCTCATCGACGTGATGACGATGGTGACCGGCGCCGAGACGAGTCCGTACTACGCCGGCACGAACCTGGTGCTGCTCGCGGTCGCACTCCTGATGCCCTGGCGGCCGTCGTGGACGCTCGGTGTGGCCGCAGTGCTGGTCGGCGGCTACGTGGCGCCGATCGTGGCGGCGGGGCGGGTGACCGACGGGCGCATGCTGGCCAACAACCTCTTCTTCCTCCTCTCCACGGCGATGATCGCCGTGATCAGTACGGCGCTCCGCGAGCGGCTGCGCGGGCGCGAGTTCGCCACCCGGACGGCGCTGGTCGCCGCGCTCCGCCACAAGAGTGACTTCATGGCGCGCATGTCGCACGAGCTGCGCACGCCGATCCACGTGATGATCGGCTACACCGACATCCTGCTCGACGATGCGCTGCCCGCGGACGCGCCCGAGGCACGCGGGCTGGTCGGGCGCATCCGCGAGCACGGCGTGCTGCTCCACCGCCTCATCTCCGACCTGCTCGACTACGCCAAGGAGGAGGCCGGCAAGCTCGAGGTGCATCCCGAGTCGACCGTCGCGGCGGAGATGGTCGAGCACATCGCCGATCGCTTCCGGCCCGTGGCCGAGCGCAAGGGCCTGGCGTTCCGGGCGGTGAGCGCCCGCGATCTGCCGCCGGTGGTGACCGACCGGCAGCGGCTGGAGCAGATCCTGACCAACCTGATCGGCAACGCGATCAAGTTCACCGACCAGGGCAGTGTGACGGTCGGCGTGCGGCGGGCGAGCGAGGCGGATCGCGACGCCTTCACGGATCTGACGTGCGTCGAGGCGTCGGACGCCGAGGAACCCCGCCCGGGCGCCGAGCTGATCCTCCTGGTCGAGGACACCGGGATCGGCATCCGGGCGGCCGACCTTACGCGCCTGGCGTCCGACTTCGAGCAGATCGACGAGACGACGGCGGCCCGCTACGGCGGGACGGGGCTCGGCCTCAGCATCTCGCGGAAGCTCGCCCGTCGCCTGGGCGGTCGCCTGGCGGTCCAGAGTCGCCACGGTCAGGGCTCGACGTTCGCCGTGTTCCTGCCGCTCGCGGCGGTGCCGGCGGTGGCGGCACCTTTCCCCCGGGCGGCCATCGGAGTATAGGCCGCCGATGGGCGCCCAGACGGTGGTCTTCGTCGAGCCGCCGTACGTGTGCTGGGACCGGCGCATGGACCGCGTGCGCGAGGGCGAGGAGGAGATGCCGGGTGTCGGCACGCTCGTGCTGGCGGCGGTGGCGCGCGCGGCCGGGCACCGGGTGCACATCGTCGATGGCAAGCGCACGGGCACCTCGCCCGACGAGGTCGCGCGCCGGGTGCTCGCGCTGGCGCCGGACCACGTCGGCCTGTCCGCCACCACGATCTCCATCCACAATGCGGCGCGTATCGCGACGCAGGTGAAGGCCGCACGTCCGGACGCGACGGTCACGGTTGGCGGGCCGCACGTGAGCGCCGTCCCCGAGCGGACGCTGGCGTCGTTCCCCGCCTTCGATTACGGCATCGTGGGGGAAGGGGAGCGGGCGTACCTGGCGTTGATCGACCGCGCCGGCGCCGACGCGCGCGACGTGGCCGGCCTGGTGTGGCGCGCGGACGGCACCGTCCACGTCAATCCGCGGGCCGCCTATCTGGACGGCGAGGAACTCGACCAGCTGCCCGCGCCGGCCTGGGACCTGGTGCCCGACTTCCCGCTCCGCTTTCAGCCGAACGTGTTCAACTACCGCACCACCCCGGTGGCGAGCCTGGTCACCTCGCGCGGCTGCCCGTTCTCGTGCACCTTCTGCGACCGCTCCACCTCCGGCCGCCGCGGCCGCTTCCACGGGGTCGAGTCCGTGCTCGCGCTGTGCGCGCGCCTGGAGCGTCTCGGCGTGCGGCACATCCTGTTCTACGACGACCTGTTCACCGTGAACCGCCGGCGCGTGGTCGAGCTGTGCGAAGGCTTCCTGCGCGCCGGCATGCGTTTCACCTGGAGCTGCAACAGCCACCCGAACCTGCTCGACCGCGAGACGTTCCGCCTGATGCGGCGCGCGGGGTGCTGGCAGATCGCCTACGGGATCGAGTCCGGCTCGCAGCGTGTGCTCGACGTGGTGAAGCACGAGGTGCGCCTGCCGCGCATGCTCGCCACCCTGGTCGAGACGCGTGCCGCCGGCATCCGGGTGAAGGGCCTCCTCATGATGGCGCATCCGACCGAGGACGAGGCGGCCTTGGCCGAGACGGTCGCCTTCCTGCGCACGGCGCCGCTCGACCTGGTGCAGATCACCAAGTTCACGCCCTATCCGGGGACGCCGTCGTACGCCACCATCCGCGAGCACGGGACGTTCACCGAAGACTGGGAGCGGATGAACGCCATGAACTGGGTGTTCGTGCCGCACGGGCTCACACCGGCGATCCTCGAGCGGCACTTCCGGCTCGCCTACCGGACGTTCTACACCCGTCCCGACGTGCTGTGGGGGCTGGCGCGGACGCTCGCGGGCGAGCCGCGCTTTCTCGGGCGCGTGGCGACGTACGTGCGCGTCGGGATGCGCGACTGGCTGCGCACTGGCGTGGCGGCGGGCGAGCCTGCCGGGGTGTGAACGCGTTGCGCCTCCGGGGCGCATCCGGTAAGCGTCCCGCCGTGTCGGCGGTCGAGGAGACACGCAGCGCGGCGGCGGTGGTGCTGGCGCCGCCGGTGCCCCTGACGCTCGAGGAGGTCGGGCGCGTGGCGGCCGGCGCGCCGGTGGCGCTCGGCATCGACGTGCCGGGACGGCTCGCGGCCAGCCATCGGCAGCTGCTCGCGCTGGCGGCGGCGGGGCGGACGGTGTACGGCCTCAACACCGGCTGCGGACCCCTGTGCGATCGCGCCGTGGCACCCGAGGCGGCAGCGCGCTTTCAGCAGAACCTGGTGCGCAGCCATGCGTGCGGTCTCGGTCCGGTGCACGGCGTGGACGTCGTCCGCGCGACCCTGCTCGCGCGCGCGTTCTCGCTGGCGCAGGGTCGGTCCGCCGTGCGCGCGGTCGTCGTCGAGACGTTGGTGGCGTTGCTGAACGCCGGCGTCCATCCGTGCATCCCGGAGACCGGGTCGGTGGGGGCCAGCGGTGACCTGGTCGAGCTGGCGCATGTGGCGCTGGTGCTCATGGGCGAGGGCGAGGTCGAGATCGAATGGCGCGGAACCCGCCGGCCGGCCCTGACGGCGCTCCAGACCGCCGGCGTGACGCCGCTCACCTTCGAGGGGCGCGAGGCGCTGGCGCTCATGAACGGCACCTCGTGCGAGACCGCGCAGGCGGCACTGCTCGTCCTCGGCGCCGGGACGCTGGTGGCGGCGGCGGAGGCGGCCGCGGCACTGGTGATCGACGTCTTCGGCGTCAACGCCGAGGCGTTCGACGCGCGCGTGCACGCAGTGCGGCCGCATGCGGGCCAGATGGCGTCGGCGGCGCACCTGCGCGCGCTCCTCGCCGGCAGCCAGCGGCTCCGCGACGCCACCGGACGGCACGACGGCGGGGCCGACGGCCGGCTCCGCCTGGTGCAGGACGCGTACACGCTCCGCTGCGTGCCGCAGGTCCTGGGCGCGGTGCGTGCCACGCTGGCGCACGTGCGCGAGGTGGTGACGGTCGAGCTGAACGCCGTGACCGACAATCCCACCTTCTTTCCGGAGGACGACGCCGTGCTGCACGCCGGCAACTTCCACGGCCAGCCGATCGCCCTCGCCGTCGATCACCTGAAGGTCGCGCTCGCCGAGGTGGCCCTGTTCTCGGAACGCCGCCTGGCCCGTCTGCTCGACCCGCAGCTGAACGGGGGTCTGCCGCCCTTCCTGATCCGTGGCGAGGCGGGGGTGTGCAACGGTCTCATGGGGCTCCAGTACTGCGCCAGCTCGACGGTGGCGGACAACGCGGTGCTGGCGCATCCGGCAAGCCTCGGTTCGGTACCCACCAACGCCAACAACCAGGACGTGGTCAGCATGGGGAGTGTCGCCGTGCGGCACGGGCGCCGCCTGCTCGAGAACGCCCGGCACGTGGTCGCGATCGAGCTGGTGGCGGCTGCCGAGGCGGCAGAGCTGGCCGGCGGGGCGGATCTCGCGCCCGGCACGCGGACCGTGCTGGCGGCCGTGCGCGCCGTGGTGCGTCCGGTACTCGAGGATCGGGTGCTCGGCGCGGACGTGGAGCGGCTGGCGGCCGCGCTCGACACGGTCGCCGCCGCGGGAGCGGCGTGACCCGCACCGACGTGGCGGCGCTGATCCCCGCCTACCAGGCGGCGGCGACCGTGGGCGCGGTGGTGACCGGCGCCCGCGCACACTGCACGCGCGTGCTGGTCGTCGATGACGGCTCCGCCGACGCCACGGGCGCCGCGGCAGCGGCGGCCGGCGCCGAGGTGATCCGTCACGCGGTGAACGGCGGCAAGGGCGCCGCCCTCCGCACCGGGCTCGACGCCCTCGCCGCCGCCGGCGTGGCCCGCGCCCTGACGCTCGATGCCGATGGACAGCACCTGCCCGACGAGATCCCGACCCTGCTCGCCGCCTCCGACACCGCGCCGCAGGCAATCGTCGTCGGCGTGCGCCGGAAGGAAGGCCACGAGATCGCGCGCGCCAACCGCTTCGGCAACTGGATCGCCGACCGGTTGCTGCGCCTGGTGGCGGGCCGGCCCCTGCCGGACACGCAATCGGGCTTCCGCGTCTATCCGGTCGCGGCGACCCTGGCGCTCGGCACCGAGGGTAGCCGCTTCGACTTCGAGACCGAGGTCCTGTTGCGCGCGGCGCGACACGGGATCGCCCTGGTGGGGGTTCCTGTCCGCGTGCATTACCCCCCCGTGGCCGTGCGCGTGAGCCACTACCGGCCGTGGGTCGACACCCTGCGCATCATCCGGACGGTCCTGCGGGTCCTCGCCCGCCGGTGAGGGGGTTTGAATCGCGCGAGCGGGTTCGGCTAAGACCCGGACCATGAAAGCCATTCTCGGACTCGTAGCGGCGTTGGTCCTCGCCGTCGTCGGCTATGTTGGTTGGGAGTACTACCGCGTGCAGCAAGTGCTGAGCGGACCGGCGGTGGAGATCGCGTCGGAGAGCATCACACGCAGCGGGGACACCTGGCAGGTGAGCTTCGTGTCGCGCTTCGAGGCGCCGGTGGATAAGGTCTACGACGCCTTTCGCGATCCCGAGACCATCCACGATCGGATGCCCGACAACATCCTCAAGTCCGAGCTGGTGAGCGAGAACGGCAACACCAAAGTGGTCGACGTGGTCGGCAAGCTCGACATCCTGCCGCCTGGCTTCAAAGTGCAGGCCCTGCGCACCGAGTGGCGGTTCGCGCCCGAGCAGAAGACGATCGCCACCAACTCGATCGACTTCAAGCTCGCCGATCTCAAGTCCGAGTACACGTTCGAGCCCAGCCCGGACGGCAAGGGCACCGTGCTGCGCTACACCCAGACCAGCAAGGACAAGGCGCCGATGCTGGTCGAGTCGCTGCAGAAGGGCGCGCTCAAGGAGACCTACCTGTGGCAGGTCCGGGCCGCCAACAAGAAGCTCGGCCTCGCGCCCGCGGCGGCCAAGTCGCCGGCGAGCTGAGGCGCCGGTGAAGATCACCGCGGCCCGGTTCCTCGGCGCCGCGGCGGCGCCAGGGGGCGAGCCCAAGCCGGGGCCGCCCGAGGTTGCGATTGCCGGCCGGTCGAACGTCGGCAAGTCGTCGCTGATCAACTGTCTGGTCGCCCGGCGCGGCCTGGCGCGCACCAGCAGCACGCCGGGGCGGACGCGGCAGATGAATTTCTTCCTGCTGAACGAGCGTTTCCTGCTGGTCGACCTGCCGGGGTACGGCTTCGCGGTCGGGAGCGAGGCGGAGCGCCGCAGCTGGGGACCGCTGGTCGAGTCCTATCTGCGCGCGCGTCGCGTGCTGCGCGGGGTGGTGCTGGTGGTCGACGTGCGGCGCGGGCTCGAGACCGAGGAGGACGATCTCCTCGCCTTCCTCGCCCACGCCGGCCTGCCGGCCGTGGTCGTGGCGACCAAGCTCGACAAGCTCGGCAAGAACGCCGCCCTGGAGGCGCTGGCCGGCCTGGCGGCGCGTGTCGGGACCCCCGGGCTGGTGCTCGGGTTCTCGGCGCGCACGGGCGAGGGGCGGGAGGCGCTGTGGCGCTGCGTCGCGGGGTGGGTGGCCGGGCCGCCGCGCGGCGGATGAGCGGCCTTCTGCAGTGATCGCTGGCGGAGCGCGGAGACGCGCGCGCATGGCCGCCGGTCGCGTCGCATCTGGCCCAGGTCGCCCTCCCAGAGCCCCGAGCCGCGGAGTTCGAGTATCTTGCGGGCCTTGGCCCGGCGAACGAAGTCCTCGAGTGCGACCTCTACGGCACGGGAGTAGGTTGCATCGCCTCGCTGCCGCTTGTCCTCCCCCCGTCCGTACGCCATAAGCCTCGCACCCAATGACCAGCGACGGGGCGATCGGCATCTTCGACTCCGGCGTCGGCGGCCTGACCGTCCTGCACGCCCTCCTCGACGCGCTCCCGGCCGAGGAGCTGGTCTACCTCGGCGACACCGGCCGGAACCCCTACGGCACCAAGTCGGCCGAGATCATCACCCGCTACAGTCTCGAGAACGTCCAGTTCCTGGTCGACAAGGGCGTCAAGATGGTGGTGGTCGCCTGCAACGCGGCCTCGTCGACGGCGCTCGACGCCCTGCGGGCGCGCCATAGCCTGCCCATCGTCGGGGTGATCGAGCCCGGCGCGCGCGCGGCGGTGACGCGCACGCGCACCAAACGCGTCGGCGTGATCGGCACCGAGGCCACCATCGCCTCCGGCGCCTACACGCGCGCGCTGCGCGCGCTCGATCCGGCGCTCGAGCTCTATACGCGTCCCTGTCCGCTGCTGGTGCCGCTCGCGGAAGAGGGCTGGACGGAGGGCCCGATCGCACGCGGGGTAGTCGAGACCTACCTCGGCAGCCTGAAGAAGAGCGGCATCGACACCCTCATCCTCGGCTGCACCCACTACCCCCTGCTGAAGCCCCTGATCGCCGAGATCATGGGCCCCCAGGTGGCGCTCGTCGACTCCGCCGAGGAGACCGCGCGCGAGGTGGCCGCGCTGCTCGCCGCCCGCTCCCTGGCCCGTCACGGTACCCTGGGCAGCACCAGCTTCTTCGTCACCGACGCCCCCGACCGCTTCGTCCGCATCGGCCACCGCTTCCTCGGCGCCCGCGTCGAATCCGCCGTCCGCATCGACCGCGC
>CAZUDO010000079.1:0-87693 GCA_964618895.1 uncultured Binatia bacterium (SeqCode) | reverse complement strand
TTGCCCACGATGCACGGTTCCGTCGGTGGTACAGCCGGTACGAGCGCCTGGCCTTGAGTCCCCGCGCGGCGGTCACCATGTATGCCACCCAGTTCGAGAGAGACCTCCGGGGCGTGCTGCCGACCATCCGGGTGCCGACGCGGAGCACGGCCGGTATCTCGCCGAGCACATTCCCGGCGCGAAGTACGTCGAGCTGGCAGGCGAGGACCACTATTTCCACGTGGGCGATACCGATGGCCTGCTCGCAGAGATCGAGGAGTTCCTAACCGGTGTCCGGCCCATGGCGGACTCCGATCGCGTGCTCGCCACCGTACTTTTCACCGATATCGTGGGCCCCACCGAGCATGCGGCGGTTCTGGGCGACCGTGCCTGGCGCGCCCTGCTCGACACGCACAACGGGATCGTACGCCGGGAACTGAACCGGCACCGGGGACGAGAGGTCCACACGGCGGGGGACGGCTTCCTGGCGACGTTCGACGGCCCAGCGCGGGCGATCCGCTGCGCGTCCACCATTCGCGACGAAGTCCTTCCGCTGGGGATCGAGATCCGGGCCGGACTGCACACGGGCGAGTGCCAGCTGATGGGTGACGACGTGGGGGGCATCGCCGTCCACATCGGCGCCAGAGTGGTCGGGGAGGCCGGAGCGAGCGAGGTTCTCGTCTCGAGCACGGTGAAGGATCTGGTCGCGGGTTCCGGGATTTGTTTCGTTGATCGGGGTATTCGCATTCTCAAGGGAGTTCCGGGCGAATGGCGCCTGTTTGCCGCAGAGCATGGGATCGCCTAACCCGCGCTTGCAGCGGACGGCGCTGCGCGCCGCAGCTGAGCAGCATGGTCGTTAGACAGACGAATGCGAATGCGAACGAGGACGTCGATGGTCGAGGGCCCGTGGTGGGAGTGGGAGCTCGAGTTGACGCCGCATCTGCTGAAGCGAATGGTGGACCGTCGCTTCACCGAGGTCGAAACGGCAACGGGCTACCGAGCCGACATCGTGGAGGGGCGCTACGTGATCAACTCCCGCCACCGGAGGAAGCGGTGGGACATCATCGTCGAGCCGGACTCGGTTGCGAAACCGCTGGTTGTGATCACGGCCTACCCGTCGGGGAGCTGAAGATATGAACGAGCCTTACCTAGAAGTAACCTATCGTCACGGGCGGCCGTTGGGCGCCTACCTGTACCTGCCCCGGCGGCCAAGGGATCGCAGTCACCGTGCAACGGCCGTTGCGCCAGGAATCGTGGTGGACTTCCATCGAGACGGCCGACCGATCGGTATCGAGATCACGGCGCCAGGGAAGGTATCCCTCGCCGGGCTGAACAAGGTGCTGCGCGAGCTCGGGCTGCCCCCGGCAAAGCGGGCCGATCTGGCCCCCCTGCTCGCGGCATGAGGTCGCCCCGCGGCTGCCCGTCTAACCCGCAACTGGAGCGGACCGGCGAAACTCGCGCAACGGCTCGTTCCCTGCCAAGCGTCGCCGGCCGCTCAGCCGCCACTCGTTAAGCGGCGCGACGGGAGCGTCTTGAGGTACCGATGATGTCCAAGCGATCTACGGTATCGGGGAAGCGACGGACGAGCAGAATGAGCGCAGAGGCTTGGTCGTTGGGCCTGCTGCGCCCCTGCTCCCATCGCTCGAGGGTCCGCGGGTTGACTCGCAACTTCCGTGCGAACACCCGCTGCGACATGTTGAGCCGCTCTCTGGTGTCGCGGACGAGCGCCGCGGTCACGCGAGGCAACGGGCGTACATCGAGTCGGTGCGTGCGCAGCGTAAGCTTGCCCTCGCGGTGGGCGGCCATGGCCGTAACGCCGTCCATCAATTCGTCGAAGAGTACGCGCTTCTTGCGTCGCATCGCCTTACCTCCTCCTCGCCGTCGGCCGCCGGGCTGCGCGCGCCCCGCGCTCCGCGTTGACTGCCGCTCTGAGGGCGCGCTTCTCTGCCACCGTGAGGTCTTTGAGTTCGTCGTGTCGTAGAGCGTCATCAGCCAGACCTGGGCCTCGTTAGCAAAGTGGTAGTAGACGACGCGCATCCCGCCACGCGTTCCCTTGCCACGTCGCGGATCGCGCCAGCGCATCTTTCGAAAACCGCCCGTCCCCGGCATCACTGCTCCCGCTTCGGGGTTGGCCAGCAGCGCCTCCTGCAGCCGCCGGTACTCGTCGTCCGTGAAATACGACGGCACATGGCGGGTGAAGGCCGGCGCCTCGATGAAGACCATGACGATCCATACGCAATTTGCGTATACCAGGCAAGCGGCCGCCTAACAAGCGCATGGAGCCGGCCGGCATGAACGGGGTGGTACCCGCGAAGGTCGCTGGGCCGGCGGCTCATCCGCCGATCGTTAGGCAGGGCCCACGATGTTGAGACGGCGCATCGTACTGCTGGCAGCACTCGTACTTTTCAGCGGCTGCGCTGCGCTCTTTGATAAGGTGCGCCAACCCGACATGGCATCCCGTCTCAGCTACCAGGGCTTCTCGTTCAATCGCCGGCGTCAGCAACGGGCACCATTGGCACCTATCCGCACGTACTTCCTCGGGACCGAATGCGGTGATAGCAACCGATGGTGCCCGTCACTTCTGGTCGCGTTCTGACCAGCCTGTGACCAAGAGCACTCGCAGTTCAGCCTCCGTCTCCGGAAGCGGGGGCTGAGCTGGCTGAGCCCTGTTCAGGCTCTGGAGGCTATGTTACGCGGATAGGCAGGACCACGCGCCAAAGCCGGCAAGGGGGAATTCGATGAGGCCGTCAGCCGCCGCAGGGTGGATCGCCATGTTCGCACTGCCGCTCGCCGTCGCTCGTGCGCAGCCCGAACCGCCGCCACATCCGTGCGGTCCCGACTTGCCACGAGCAGAATTTGAACGGCAGTCAATGGGTCCTGGAGATGTCGTCGAGCTGGCGAACGGGTCGCCGATGATTGCCGCCAGGCAGAACACGACATTGATACTTACAGATGTGTTCAACAAGACACAGCACATATCCCTACCCGAAGCGTTCGGGGTTCCGCGGTCGCTGCGTTTCGCGCTTCCCACGATCGGCCTCGATGCTGAGGGGCGCATTTTTCAGATTGCCCCGTCAGGCAGGGTCCTCGTTGATTCGGACGGCACCTTCGAAGCACTAAGCGTCGCAACCTCCGTGACTCCCCGTGTTGTTGTGGTACGGTCGAAGGGCATAGACGGCAGCGACTTACTCGTCTCGGATGTGTCATTTACGCCATCCTCGGAAGCACACCTCACGCTCAGGACGGCCATGCACCGACCGGGGAAGGTCGCTCAACTTCGGTCGGTGGGCGGTTTCATGCAAACCGCCGTGGCGTGGATCGAGACTGCCAGTGGCCGTGCTAGCCTCTGGCTCGGATGGGTCTCAGAACTGGGGCCTCGCCTAAGCAGTGAGCCGGTCCGGCTCGACGAGGTTGCCGTTTCTGCGACTCCCACGGATATTGCGATTCTTGAAGTGCGTCCGGACTCGTGGGTAGTTGCCTGGAGCCCCGTCGTGTCGAGCGGAAGTGCACCACAAGTATTCCTCGGGGTCTTTCTCGTACGGCGCGGTAGCGAGCCCGTTCGTCTGAGGCGGCTGACATGGCCCGCTGCGCGGCGTCAGGAACGCGGAGACAACGCCTTTCATCCGAGCCGGCTGGTCGTCACGCCATCTGGTGGCCGTGCTGGGTCGGCCGGTCGCGTCACGGAGGTGATGCTCGCGTGGATCGAGCATCGAAACAGCACGATCGTTCGTGCTGCCTTAGCCGAAGCGGGCGAGCCGCTCACGGTGTTCGAAGGGCCGGTCGGGAATTCTGGCTGGCTCTACTTCGACATGATGGGAATGCCCAATCTCCGGTGGGCACGGGGACACGATATCCGGAGTCGTCTTGTCGGCGTAGAGTGCGAGAACGTTTCCTCGAAGGCCAGCGCGAAGGAGGTGGTACCGTTCTCACAGATATTCGACGTCGATCCGGAGAAGGGGGTGACTCCGAAGGTTCCAATCCGGATCGGCAGAGCTACACTAACGCCGGGCAGAACGATCAGCCGCGGCGAAGTCGTCTCCGGTGTTGACGGGACCATAAGCCGAGTGCCCAGTTCCGGCGCTGACCTCTTCACCTGGATACGGTGCGACTTAGTTGTGTCGCGCCAAGGGGATATGGTGGTGATCATCGGGCAGGCCCGGTGTCAGTGACGTAGCCGGGCTGAAACCTGACGGCTCTTCTACCCGGCGATTCGCAATCAGCTGGTCGTCTTCGTACCAGAAACCCTTCTGATGCACACGGCTCAACTCTCACCATTCCGAGAGGTTGTGCGACAGGTTCCGGCTGTTCCAGAACCACTGGGTTCTGGCACGCTTGTTCTCGTCCGGCTCGCTTCTACTCCTGGCCCCGCCCTTCCGTAACGGGGCGATCGCTTCATTGGCCGCCGCGCACTGGCCGAACGTGCTGAAGGGAGCCTTTGACGCTCGGACGCAATCCTTGTGAGGCCGCCCGACCCCGTGCGACAGTCCTTGCGCCATGAAGGACTGCATCTACGTGACCGACCCCGACTGGATTCAGTTTCTCCAAGCCAACACCGTTCGTGACCGCGTCAACTTCTGGCGCAAGGACACTCGCGACTTCAAGCTTGATCCGGGAGCGTACGTCTACTTCAAGCCTCAGCTCTCTCACGTCGTCGTTGGGCGGGGTCGCTTTCATCAGTACGGGGTTCGGCGCGTCGATGATGCCTGGAAGACCTACGGTCGAGGCAACGGGGTGATCTCGCTCGATCATCTGCTGGAGCGAGCTGGCAAAGTATTGAAGATTTCGGACCCCTCGATCGCCCGCGATAGGTTTTGGACGGTCGAAGTGATGCCAATCCGGGCAGCGTCACTATCCGGCGACACCGAGCCTGACACGCGATTTGCTGCGACAGTTCATACCCGGGCTCGAATACGTGCAGCTAGATCGCTGTGGCCACGAGCCGTGGCGCGAGCGCCACGTGCGTGACCGTTTCGTCGAAATGGTTCGGGAATGGCTGCTTCCAAGATGAGCCCAGCCACGTGGAGCCGCGTTGAGCCGGCTAACTTCGCTTTGCAGCTGTCGAGAACCTCGCTCGCGCTCGGGGCTTTCGATGAGCGTGGAACGACTCCAGATGATCTGGCGGACCCTGTCGCGTTGGATGCGTGGCTCAGGGCAGCCGTGGCCGACTACGTACACGCCTGTGGATCCTGCAAGATGGGCTCACCCGACGATCCGTCATCGGTCGTTGATCCGAGCTGCCGGTTCATCGGCGTGGAGAACCTCTTCGTGGTGGACGCATCCATCATCCCGGTAATCCCGCGCGCGAACACCCATCTCACGGTCGTTCCTGACGAGATGACCAATCGTGGTCTTGCCAGGTACGAGACGCCTTGTGCTGCGGTGGTGGCATTGACTGGAGCTAGCACGCGTGCGTTCGCAGCAGCCGCCGCCCAACAAGCCGCTGAAGCAGCCGGCCGCGAGCTTCAACCGCATGGACAGCCGGACTCGAAACGGGCCGTGGTAGCATCACGCGCGGCCGCAACTTAGCGGCCATCCGTTGGACGGCAGACTGGACGCCCCCGACCGCGCCGTGACAAAAGGCGCTCGTGCTCTCCCAGCGCCGCGACCTGACCGCCCTGCACACCAACCTCACGCGCTGGCTCGCGTCCCGGCTCGACGGCGCCGAGCAGGTCACCGTATCGGAACTCACCGCCCCCTCGGCCGGCTTCTCCAACGAGACCCTGCTCGCCGACGTGTCCTATCGCCGCGCCGGCGCCACCCACACCGAGCCGCTGGTCTTCCGGCTGATGCCGTCCGAGTTCGCCGTCTTCCCCGAATACGATCTCGCCCGCCAGTGCCGCGTTATGCAGTGCCTCGAGAGCACCGACATCCCGGTCCCGCGCGTGCGCTGGCTGGTCGAGGACGAGCGCGTGCTGGGCAGCAAGTTCTTCGTCATGGACCGCATCGCGGGCGAGATCCCGCAGGACATCCCGTCGTACCAGGCCGCCGGCGTCCTCGCCGACGCGCCGGCGGCCGAGTGCGCCGCCATGTGGTGGCGCGGGGTCGAGGTGCTCGCCCGCATCCACGCCGTCGACTGGCGCGCGCGCGGGCTCGACTTCCTGGGCGTGCCGCCGGCCGGCACCGGCCCGCTCGACCGCCAGCTCGACTACTACACCCACTTCCTCGACTGGATCGGCGGCGACGCCCCGCAGCCCACCTTGCGCGCCGCGCTCGACTGGCTGCGCGCCGAGCGCTACACGCCCGCGCGCATCGGGCTCTGCTGGGGCGACGCCCGGCTGCCCAACCTGATCTACCACGACGCCATGGTCGCCGCCGTCCTCGACTGGGAGATGGCGTTCCTGGGCGATCCGGAGGCCGATCTCGGGTGGTGGCTGTTCCTCGACTGGCACCACAGCCAGGGCTACGGCGTGCCGCGTATCCCCGCGCTGCCGTCGCCGGAGGACACCATCCGACGCTACGAGGCGCTGACCGGCCGCCGCGTCACCCACCTGCTGTGGCAGGAGGTGTTCGCGGCGGTGCGCTTCGGCATCATCCTGGTGAAGGTGACGCAGAACATGGCGGCCGCCGGCTACCCGCCGCCCGACCCGACCTTCGCGACCAACAACATCTGCACCCGCCGCCTGGCCGAGCTGCTGTCGCTGCCCGCGCCGGCCTGAAGGAGAGCTGCCCATGGCCAGCCGCGTCCACATGGCGACCCCCGAGGACGATCGCCGCCACGTTCCAGGGCCCGAGTCGCTCCCGCTCTGGAACGAGAGCTACTGGTTCCCGTTCTACGACCCGCGTCACGAGATCGGCGTCGTGTTCCGGATCGGCATGTACCCCAACCGGCGCGAGGCCAACCTGTTCTACTTCATCACCCACCACGGCGCGCTCGTGCACAGCACGATCGACCTGCAGGCCCCGCTGCCGGCGATGGACGACCGCGCCCTCACCGTCGCCGGCGTGACCATGGAGTGGCAGACTCCGCTCGAGTCCTTCCGTCTGCGCGCCCAGCACGGTGCGCACGCGCTGGACGTGGTCTGGGAGGCCATCAGTCCCACCTACACCTACCCGGTGCCGCCGGACACCACCGCCGACCAGATCCCGCGCCACATCGAGCATGCCGGCACCGTCAAGGGGACGGTGACCATCGCCGGCACGGCGTATACCGTCGACTGCCTCGGGCACCGCGATCACAGCTGGGGCGGCGAGCGCGACTGGGCCAAGTTCCATCGCTGGAACTACCTGTCCGGCGAGCTCGGCCGCGACCTGTGGTTCAACGCCGTCCGCATCGCGTTCACGCCCGAGACCGTCTTCCACGTCGGCTGCGTGTGGGACGGGCAGGAGGTGCTCGCGCTACAGGACATCGCCCTCGATGTACGCACCGCCGACGGCGGCGCGCGCCAGACGAGCGTGGACGTGCGGTTCACCGACGAGCGCGGCCGCGCCTACCACATCGTCGGCGAAGAGGTGCTGGCCACCGCCAACGTGCAGTACGGGCGCACGTGGCTCAAGGATGCCTTCACCCGCTACCGCTCCGGCGAGCGGGTGGGCTACGGCATCCTCGAGCACGGCTACGTCGAGGATGGCTGAAGGGTCAGTCGGCGTCGCCGAACGCGTTCCATACGAACGCGCCCGACGGCGACGCCGGCGGGTCGCACGGGTTCTTGTACTGCCCGTCCGCGAAGCAGGACGACGCGGTGCCGAGGCTCTCCCCGCCCTTCTTGGTGCACGCCTTCTCGGTCAGGGCCGCGCACAGCTGCCCGGTGACGACGTCCTCGGCCCGGGTGAACGCTTCGGACTCGAAGCAGCACGCGATCGCCTTCTTGGGACCCTTGACGCGCCCGCAGGCAGACAGCGCCGCGGCGCGCTTGAGCGTCTTGATCTCGGCCAGCTTGCGGTGGTCCTTGGAGAGCTTCTTGATCTCCCGGGCAACGCACTTCTTGAACGCCGGGCGCGTGAGCGCACGGCAGTCGCAGGCGCCGTGGCGGATCTCGACCTGGCCGCGGATCTCGCCGCCTGGGTTCGCGCCGGTGTGCAGATTGACGTAGGTCCCGCCGGCGAGGAGCGTCTCGACCTTGTCCGCCGGCACCGGGACTGTGCCCTTGAAGGTCATGTGGTCGAGCCCCACCAGCACGCCGCCGGCCACGCCGCGTGCCCCTTCGTGGATGTGTGCCGCGACGGGCGTTAGCCCCTCGACTGTGATCTCGTACTCGAGCATGCGCGTGCTCTCGTCGAACGCGAAGTTGGCCCTCCCGGTGGCGGTACCCGTCACCGGCGGCACTTCCTGCGCCGTGTCCATCGTGGCCTGCAGGGCCACATGCGCCCGCGCCGGCACCACCAGAAGCAACGTCCCGATCACCACACCGCCCAGTCTCACCCACCGTTCACGTGTCGTCATGACTGTTCCTCCACAAGTTGCCGGCGTCGTCTGGCGCGCCGATGCCTCCGTGGTAGGGAAGCGCCTCGTTCGAGTCAACCCACCCGGCCCGTTCGTGGATTGACCCCCCCTGCATTGCTCGGCGATACTCCGCGACAACACGCAGGACCCGCGGAGGACCCATGAGCAGCGCACGAGTCGGCAACCTGGATCTGTACTACGAGGAGCACGGTCGCGGGGATCCGCTGCTGCTCATCATGGGGCTCGCCGCCGACTCGCGGGCGTGGATGTTCCAGCTGCCGGCGTTCGCCGAGCGCTACCGGACGGTCGTCTTCGACAATCGCGGCATCGGGCGGAGCGCCAAACCGCCGGGCCCGTATTCCATCCACCAGATGGCCGACGACGCCGCCGCGCTCCTCGACGTGCTCGGCATCGCGCGCGCCCACGTGGTAGGGGTATCGATGGGCGGCATGATCGCGCAGGAGCTGGTGCTCCGGCACCCCGGCCGCGTCCGCGGCCTGGTGCTCGCGTGCACCTATCCCGAGCCCGACGCCGACATCGAGGAGCAGCGGCAGTTCTCGGTGGGCCAGCTCGGGGGTTCGGTCAGCGAGGTGGGCGAGATCCAGATCGATCTGTCCACACTGAACCCGCTCCTCTTCTTCCAGCACCTGCTGCCGCGGGTCTTCAACCAGGCCTTCATCGATACTGACCTGCCGAAGCTGATGCAGCTCTTCAGCGGCGCCCTCGAGTACGGCTTCAGCATGGAGGCCATCCTGGGACAGGTGGCGGCGGTGATGGGCCACAAGGCAACGGACCGCCTGCACCAGATCACGGTACCGACGCTGGTCATCACCGGCGACGCCGACCTGCTCATCCCGCCGGGCAACTCGGACATCCTGGCGCGCCACATCCCGAACGCGCGCCTGGTGAAGGTTCCCGGCGGCAGCCACGGATTCAACTTCGAGACGCCCGAGGTCTTCAACCGCGCCGTGCTCGATTTCCTCGGCGGCGTCCAGGCGTGACGGTCCAGGGGAAACTCGCGCTGGTCACCGGGGCCGCGAGCGGCATCGGCCGCGCGACGGCGTGCGCGCTGGCACGCGGCGGTGCGGACCTGATCGTGTGCGACGTCAACGAGGCCGGGCTCGAGGAGACCGCCGCCCTGGTGCGGGGGACCGGCCGGCAGGTGCTGGCCCGACGGGTGGACGTGTCGCAGCGCGACCAGATGCGCACCTTCGCGGAGGAAGTGCACCGCACGCACGCGGCGGTCGACATCCTGGTGAACAACGCCGGGGTCGCCGTGGGCGGCGGGCTCCTCGACACGCCGCTCGAAGACTGGGACTGGATCGTCCCCATCAACGTCTGGGGCGTCATCTACGGCTGCCACTTCTTCGTGCCCGCCATGGTCGCCCGCCGGCAGGGGGGGCACGTGGTCAACGTCGCCTCGGCGGCCGGCTTCGTCGCCACCGCCTCGCTGGTGGCGTACGCCACCACCAAGTTCGCGGTCGTCGGGCTGTCGGAGGGATTGCGGGACGAGCTCGTCCCGCACCGCATCGGCGTGACCGCGGTGTGCCCGGGCATCATCAACACGCCCATCACAGGCAGCGCCCGCATGCGGGGCCCGACGGCCACGCCGGCGGGCCGCGCCGCTCTGGTCGCCACCTACGAGCGGCGGAACTACGGCCCCGAGCGGGTCGGCGCCGCCATCGTCACCGCCATCGGGAAGAACCGGGCCGTGGCGCCGGTGTCACCCGAGGCGTGGGCGATGTACTACCTGAAGCGGCTGGCGCCGGGGTTCACGGCCCACATCAACCGACTGGCCTGGCGGCGCTTCGAGCGTTCGCTCCCGCGCCCCGAGTGAGATCAGCCGGTGGGCCGCGCTGAGCCTTTCTGCTAGACGACCCCGGTGCTACCGAGCGATCACGCCAACCGGGCGCGCTGGTCGGGCGCGCCCGGGTTCTACGAGATCTGGTTCCTGGTGGTCAGCGACCCGACCAGCGGCCGGGCCTGGTGGTTCCGCTACACCACCTTCGCACCGGCGCCCGGGCACCCCGGGACCGCCCGCGCCACCTTGTGGGCCGCCGCCTTCGACGCCGCCGCCCCCCCGGTGGCGGTGAAGAGCATCCTGCCCATCGACGCCTACGCCGCCGGCCCGAGCTACCTCTTCTGCGTGCGCATGGGGACGGGCGAGCTGACCAACGCGTTCGCCCGCGGCGACGTGCGGGCGGGCAGCCACGCGATCGCGTGGGAGCTGCGCTTCCGTCCCGCCGCACACGAAGTGCTGCGCGGCCCGCGCCTGCTGCACCACCTGCCGCTGCCCACCCGCGTGGCGCACGCCAACAGCGACATCGCGTGTACCGGCTGGGTGGAGGTGGACGGCGTCCGGCATGCGGTGGCGGGGGCGCCCGCGATCCAGAAGCACATCTGGGGGACACGCCGGGTCGACGAGCTGTCGTGGCTCTTCTGCCCGCGGTTCGCCGAGGACCCGGCCGTCCGCCTCGAGGCCACCAGCGCGCGCCTGCAGCGCGGCGGCCCGGCGATCACGCCGATCTGGGTCGGCACCGGCGCCGGCGCGCGCGACTGGTGCGGCCTGCCCGCCCTCACCTGGAACCGGATCCTGTCGCCCGCACCGGGGCAGCTGGTCGTGCACGGCACATCCGCCACCCGGGCGATGCAGGCGCGGGCGTGGGCCACGCCGGAGGCGTTCGTCGGCTACGTGTACCGCGACCCCGCCGGCTGGGATGTGTACGTGGCGCAGAGCGATGTGGCGGCGTGCCAGATGGAGCTGCTCCACCGGCCGCATCCGCTGGCGCGCTGGCGTTCGGAACAACGTCTCACGAGCACCCACGGCGCGGCGCTCGAGTTCCACGGCCGCGAGCCGCTGCCCGGCGTGCGCTACATCCCCTGGGACGCGACCCACGTCGAACCGTGAGTCGGCTCAGCGTGGTGGACAGAGATCGAGCGCGAGGACGAACAGCGTGCTCGCGCCCGGGCGACGCTCGACCAGGAGCGTCACCGTCTGCTCGGGGCGCGCCCCGGTGAACCGGGAAAGCGTCTCGCGATCGCCCTCGAGCGTATAGCCGGGATGGTCCGGTGTGGACGGGGGCGGGGGGCCGTCCTGCCCGGGCGCCACCAGCACTTGCCAGGTGGTGGCCGCGAACGGGTAGTCGCCGCCCAGCGCGGCCACGGTGAGACGGTGGCCGGCCCCGGCCCCATCCGGTGTCGGTGCGCGCGTACCCTGCAGGCGGATGACCTCGCGCGCCGTCGTCCGCGGGGGCGGATGCGCCGCCGCGGCACCGAGCAGCCCCCCGACGAGGGCTGCCGTGACCCACGTCGTGCGCATCAGTGCTCCCCTTTCGGGAGCCCGTGCTCGACCAGCTCGCGCACGGCCGCATCCGGGTGCTTGTCGCGGACGCGGGCGAGCAGCGGGTCGTCGGGCGGCACCGTCATCATGAGGAACGCCACCGCCTGCCGGCGTGCTTCGGGCGGCGCCTCGAAGGCCAGGCGTGCGAGCGCATCGGCCGCCGGGCGCCCGCCGACCTGGCGGATCGCGCGCAGCGCCTCGGGGCGGTCCTCGGGGTGCGGGCCGACGTACACGCGCTCGAGGGCAGCCAGCGACGCCGGCGAGCCGACGGTGCCCAGGCGCTCGATCGCAGCCCGCCGGACCCCGCGGTCCGGATCCTCGATGGCCAGACCGGCGGCGATGCGGACCAGACCCGTGGCGTCGTTCTTCCCCCAGCCACGCACAGCCGCCGCCCGCACGGCGGCATTCCCGTCGGTCGCCGCCGTGCGCAATTCGGCGACGGTCGGCGGTGACCCCAATTGTCGCCGGGCATCCCACGTCGCCGCCAGCACGTCCGCCGACGGCGCCGGCAGCGTGCGCAGAACCCCCTCCAGAGCCGTCAGGCGCGCCGTCGCCACCGCTCCGATGAGCGCGATCCGCACGCCATCGGGGAGGTCGGTCCGGCGGAGCGCGACCGTCAGCCGCGCCCGCTCGCCGGGCGTGATCGTCGCACGGAGATCCGGAACGCGACCGAGCGCCGCAACTCCGTCCTCGACCAGCGCCGGATGGCGCGCGGCGATCTCGTCGAAGGCGAGCAGGCGGAGCTGGGTATCGTGCTCCGCCGGGTCGGCGAGGCCGCTGGTCTCGACCAGGCGCCCGACCAGCGTCGTCACCTCGTCCACGCCTTCGGCCGAGCCGCTCGCGACCACCCCGAATCGCGCGTCCACCGGTGCGAAGTAGGTCCCCGGCGGCACCGCCGCCGCCAACGACGAGGTCCGCTGAGCCCGGATGAGAAACGCCACCACGTGCTCGCCGGTACGCAGAAGCACGGGGTCGGGGGGAACGTCGTGGCGCTCGACCACCAGGACCTGCGCTCCCTCGGCCGTGCCTTTGAGCGTCCGGGTGACCCCCAGCGTCGCCACCGAGAAGCGCCCGCTGTCGTACGACGCGGCGCTCATCACCTGCCCCACCACCACCAGGCGCGCCCGGGCGGTCAGGTCCCTGAGCGTCGGCCCGCCGCCGGCCGCGGGTACCGTCGTCGCCAGGCCGACGACCATGGCTGCGGCGGCACGCCAGCGCGTACCACCGCCGCCATGGGAAGGCACGGTCATGGGGCTACGGCGCGATCTGGACACCGGGCGGCGTCCAGCCGCCACCGTCGACGTCGACCAGGATCGGGTTCGTGAACGCGAGCGCGAGCATGCCATCTTCGCCGAGGTTGCCGTCGATCAGGTTCGCGAAGGTGGTGTTGGTCGAGGTCTTCAGGCTGCTCGGAATGATCGGGAACGCGGGCTCCGACACCCCGTCGGTGCCCTTCACCATGACCACGACCCAGAAGTCCTCGGTGAGGCCGGTGAGGTTCAGCGTCGTCGACGCCTCGAGACGATCCGCGCCGGGGATGCTGCCGTTCACGGTGAACGGGCTCGGCGTGACGGTCTGCACGTGGTCGGGCGTGAGGCTGTACTTCGTGTACGGGATCGCGGTGAGGGTGAGGTTGCCGGGCAGCTTCACGTTGCCGCTCGCCGTCGTTTTGGTGGTGGTCGTATTGATGTAGTACTCGACCCGGTCGAAGGGCGCCCAGATCGGGCTCTGGATGTCGACGGTGATGTCGACCTTGCCGTCAGTGGTGGCAATGAGCGTCGGCAGGCCGAGCTCGAGGCCACCCAGGTCGCCGGTCGAGGTGGCCGAGGCGGTGACCCGGACCATGGGTGCGTTGGTGCCGATCGAGCGCCGGGCGTTCACGTTGGCGGACAGGGTGTCGGCAATGGCCGCGAGCGCGCCCGGGCTGTCGGTCGGGGAGGCCACCATGCTGCGCGGCATCGCCGCCACGCCGCCGATCCGGCTGTGCGTGTCCGAATCGGCGATACCGGTGCGGATGATGCCCTGGTTCAGCATGTTGAACCAGTCGCCGGCGTTGCGGCCGAGGAAGTTGGTGAACACCTGGCCGCGGTCGTCACCGATCCACACCTCGAGCGCGTCGAAGGTGTCGGTGAAGTAGTTGGTCACCAGCGGATCGAGCCGGCGGGCACCTCCGGGCACACCCGACGCCGGCGGTGTCAGGCCGGTGTCGATCGCGAGCCCGCTGCTGCCGTCGATCGCGAAGTGGCTGTGGATGTGGTTGATCTGCACGGTATCGACCCCGGGGTCGCCGTGCGCGGCGGCGATGATGTCGGCCGGGATGAGGCAGTAGGCGAAGTAGGCCGGGAAGTCGAAGCCGTCGGGCGCGGCGCCGCAGAAGTCGACCGAGCCACCGTTCACCTTGGTCGGGTCGATGGTCATCGGCCAGGCATTGAAGTGCCCGTAGTCGAACGAGGTGATTTCCCCGCCGGGGACCGTGGACAGGAGGCTCGAGGCCCCCAGAGCCGCGACCGTCGGCGCGTGGTCGGTGCGGATGTCGTGGTCCGACGTGGTGTAGAACTCCGCGCCCTCGGCGAGCATGGAGACCACCCGTTGCACCCGGCTCGTCTGGGCGTCCGGGCTGTCGATCGAGTGCACGTGGAAGTCGCTGGCGACGAAGCCGCTCGAGTCGATGACACGCGTGATCTGCGCGTTCACCGTCTCCGTGACGCCGGCGGTCACGACGATGTCCTCGACGTACGCCGACCACTCGGGCCCGCGCGACGCGACCACGCGATAGCTCCCGGGCTCGAGGTCCACCACCCCGGTATCACCGGCCAGGTCGAGGAAATGCACCTGCGCGAGCCCGAACGGCAGGCCGTCGCGCGACAGGTCGTTGAACACGCCGGTATTGTTGTTGATGATCCCGAAGATGCTCTGGGTGTTGCGCGGGTCGGCGCTCGGGTCGAAGCCCACCACCGACACCTTGGCCGGGATCGCGGCGGGCGTCTCGTCGACCACCGTCACCTGCAGGCGCCCCGTCGCCGGTAGCGCCATGTTCTGGGTCGCAGTCGTGAAGGCCGTGATCGCGACGGCGTGCTGCACCGCGCTCGCGCCACCGCCCTCGAACGGTCCCCCCTGGACGTTGGCCATCACGTTGTAGCTGCCCGGCGGCAAGGTCACGGAGTACGCGCCGGTCGCGTCTGTGAGGGTGTGCGTGACCACGTTCTTGGCCAGGCCGCCCGGCCCCACGGCCGCACTCCCGAGCACCGCCACCTGCGCCCCCGTCACCGGGCTGCCGCCCTGCGTGACCGTGCCACTGAGCGTGCCGGTCAGGCGGCACTGCACCTCGTTGCGCGTATCCAACACCGAGGACACGGTGCCGTCGCCCACGATGAAGTGGCGGGTGATGGTGAACCGATCGCCCGCGCTTCCGCTCGGCTGGAAGGTATACGCCGTGGGCGCCGGGGCCGCACCGACCAGGGCCGCCACTGCCTCCGTACGCAGCAGGGGGACGGTGACCCCCGAGGTGGTGAAGGTGGTGGAACCGGGCTCGTTGTGGACGTACCCGTACGACACGCCCGCCCCCCCGTTGAAGCCCGCGTACACCACGGTGTTGCACAGGTTCGGCGCGGTGGTGGGGCACGACGTGGTGGCCAGGGGCTGCCCGAAGCCGTACGCCGGCTGCCACAGGTTGATCTCGCCCGAGCCGTTGATGAACTCGCCCAGGTACACGGCGTACGAGGTCGCCCCCGTGTTGACGAGCGTCGTCTCGACGCGGACGGAGTTCTTCCCCGGCTCGAGGATGTAGTCCGTCTGGATGGTGATCGGCAGGTCGCGGTCGTCGACGATGTCCGGGAACGGGAAGCCGAAGCCGGCCACGACCGCGCTCGGGTTGATGAAGTCGAGCAGATCGTCCACGCCGGTGGCACGCAGGATGGCGGCCTCGCCGTCGCTCCCGTCGTTCACGACACTGAGCCCCGTGTAGTGCGCAGTGTTCTCGATGTTGATGGCGGTGGCCCATTCCTCGAAGTTGTCCCGCTCGACTTCCGGCAGCGTCCGGACCAGGTCGGCGTCGATGATCTGGCCGCCGAACTGACCGATGCCGAAGAGGTTCCGCTGCGTGGCCTGCACGACCACCCGGATGCGATCGTTCTCGAGGAGGTAGTCCCCCACCCGGCACCGGCTGAGCGGCCCCTGGACACATTGCGAGACGAGCGTGACCGGGCTCACCGACACCGGGCCGCTGGTTCCGTACTCGACGTCGACCAGCTTGTCGGTCCCGGCGGCGTACGAGCACAGGTAACAGGCGCCGACGTTGGCCCCCACGGAGCCCATGACGGCGCTGCCGCAGGCACCGGCCGGCAGCCCGGTCACGGTCGGGTCGGCGCACCGTGCCTGGATGCGCGCCAGCGCCGAGGCCCGCTTGTTCTGTACCGCCGTCTGCGTGTAGGCGACGCAGTCCGTGTTGGCGGGAAGGGCCCCGCTGGACACGCCGTTCTGGCAGTCCTGGATCAGCTTCAAGCGCCCACTCGCGAACGACTGGGCGTTCTTGGTCAGCACGCGCTGGCAGGCGAGCTGTGCCGGGGCGAGGGCGCCGGGGGCGTTCACGTCGAGGGCGGTCCCCGCCTCGGCCTGCGCCTGGTGGCTGGTCCCCAGGCAGTCGATCAGATCGGCCGTGGTGGTGACCCCGAAGCACGCCCCGCTGAAGACCAGGCTCGCGACCGTCGCATCGGGACAGGACGGGGTCAGCTTGGTGGTCAGCGCTGCTTCCGCGTTCGCGATCTTGTTCATGACCGCCGCGTCGGTAAGACAGTCGGTGCCACTCGGCAGGATGCCCCGGTTGATCTTGTCGTCGCAGCTACGCAGGGCGCGCGCCACGGACCGATAGAAGCTCCGGCTCAGGCGGGCGACCTCCTGCTGGCAGAGCTGCTGCGGCGGTGACAGCACCGCTCCAGCGGGGGAAGCCCCCACCACCAACACGGCCCCGACGACAAAGCCCCGCAGACGACTCGACATGTGATGCCTCCCTACTGGACGGACCGGCCTGTGCGCGGGAAGCTCCCAAAGAGAGCTGAAAATGTCAAGGGAAAATCACGCTCTGTCGTCGCCGACGGCGGTTAACGGACGGCGCCCGACTGGACGACCTGCACGGGTGGCAATGGCATGCCGGAAGGGAGCGACGCGCCATGTGCCAAGCGACCCAGCGTGATCGCGGCCATCATCGCCAGCACTGTCAAGGCGTGTCGGACCCACATCGGCGCACTCGCCATCTCACATCCTCCGTCGCAGGAGCACTTCCGTAACTGGGCTCATACGCGCGTCGCGGTGCGATCGTCAACGAAAAAATTCCGGCCCCGGGGCGGAGTCGCAGAATTTCACGTCTCCCGACCCGGCGGGCTGCGCACATGCCGTATTCACGAACGCGTGGACTATGTCCACACGATGCGTCAAGGCCGGTGGCCTAGAGCGCACTCGTACAGTTCCCGCAGCGCTTGGCCTTGAGTGGAATCTCGCTCGCGCACTGCGGGCACTCCTTGGTGGCCGGCGCCGGGACCGCGGCCTCCTCGCGTTTCATGGTGTTCAGGCCCTTCACCACCAGGAAGAGCGTGAAGGCGATGATGATGAAATTGACCACGGCGTTCAGGAATACGCCGTAGTTGAGGGTGGCCGCGCCGGCGTCCTGTGCGGCCTTCAGGGAGAGGAAGGCCCCGTCCCCGAGCACCACGAACAGGTTGGAGAAATCGACACCCCCCAGCACCTTGCCGATGGGTGGCATGATGACATCCTTCACCAGCGAGCCGACGATGCCCCCGAACGCGCCGCCGATGATGACCCCGATGGCGAGATCGACCGCGTTGCCCTTGACCGCGAATTCCCTGAATTCCTTCCACATGGCGCGTCTCAGCCGCCCAGAGCCGACTTCACCTTCTTCAGCGCGTCGAGGTTCTTCTGCAGGCCCGTCACGTGGTCCTGCATGTCGATGATGGCGGTGCCGAGATCGCCCGCCGCCCCGAGCGCCCCCGACCCCGCCGCCTGCTTCATCACGTCGCCGAGTTGCGCCTCGGCGCTCCGTTGCGTCAGCGAGCCGCACACGAACCCGGCGGCGAAGATCGCCCCGATCAGTACAACCCGCACGCCACGCGTCCTGGTCCCGTTCGCCATGACAACCCTCCTGTCGTTCAGGGTGGATCCTGACACTCGCAGTTCTTCCCGCTCTGCACGCATTTATGCTCGCAGGCGCAACTCATCTTGCCGTCGCCCGAGCGGCAGGTTGCCATGCGCGTGCGGCCGTGCTCGCCGAGCTTGCGAATCTCGGCCGTGAGTTCACGGTGCTCGTGCACGATGCCGCAGGCCGCCACTCCGAGCGGCAGCGCGGCGAGCAGGACGATCCCTTTCATTCCGCTGGCCATCGCTGGCCAGCTAGCACAGCACCCTGGGCCCGGAAAGGGGCGGCGATTCAGCGCGGAACGACCATCGGCCGCCCCTGCGCTTGCATGAGCTGGGCGATGTCCACCCCGGCCTTCTGCAGCATGACCGGGTAGGAGTCGATCGCCGGCACGTCGCCCACCGGCTCCTCGCCATGGCGGCGGGTGGGTGATGCGACGCGCACCGGGCCACCCCTGCCCCATAGCCCGGTGGCACCCGTTTGGTGCCAGGGGCGTCCGCTTCGTGCCGCGGGTGACACGAGCCCCGGGTTCCACCTCCATAGTTCCACAGCTTCCGGCCGGCAGCCGCCTTGCTACGTCTCCTTGTCGTTCAAACAGGAGATCGCGGGCCACACAGCGCCCGCGGGGGAGGCAACGTGCAGGATCACCTGGTGATCGAGGAGCGCGCGCGTCCGGTATCGACGCGCTTCGAGCTGGCCGTGGCGCGGATGGTCGACGGCTGGGTCGCGAAGGGCAAGGTCACGCTCAGCGAGAGCGACCTGCGCCTGGTGCGCGAGTTCCTGGAGCACACCGGCTGCCGCGTCGAGATGATGGACGGGCAGCGCGTCCGCATCGTGAGCGACAAGGGTCGCTCGCGCGAAATGAGCCGCGAGGCGGCGATGGTCGCCGCGCTCCGGCGCCTGGCAGCACTCGAATAGGGAGGCGCGACAGCACTCCCGCGCCGGCGGCGATTTGCCGCAGGTGGAGCGGTCAGCCGTGCCGTTCGATGTGGGCGCGCGCGAGGCCGATCAGCCCCTCCCCCACCGCCTCGCCGCCGGCCATGCGCGCATCCTTCGTCTGACCCGTGTGCCAGCGGTAGTAGAGCTGCTGCACGACGCCCGCCATCTTGAAGAGACCGAAGACGTAGTAGTAGGCGATGCGGGAGACATCGCGCCCGCTCGTCTCGGCATAGCGCGCGATGGCCTGGGAGCGATTCATGAAGCCGGGCACGAGCGTCGGCATGGACGCCAGAAAGGCGTAGCTCTCGCCCTCCTCGAACCACGTCGAGAGGAGCGTGCCCAGGTCCGTCAGCGGGTCGCCGCGCGTGCACATATCCCAGTCGTAGACGGCAACGCACCGGCCGGGATCGTCCGCGGCGACCGCCATGTTGTCGAGGCGCCAGTCGTTGTGGACCAGCGTCGCGGGCGGGTCGGGCGGCATGGTGTCGTTCAGCCACCGGATGACCTCGGCGGCCTGTGGCACATCCTTGGTTCGCGCCCGTTCCCAACGATCCGTCCAGCCCTTCACCTGGCGCGCGAGGTAGCCCTCCGGCTTGCCGAGGGTGTCCAGGCCCGCCGCGGCGGGATCGACGCGATGGAAGGCCGCCAGCGTGTCGATGATGACCTCCGACAGCTTGCGGTTGGCGACCGGGTCCGCGCCGCCGCCGAAGCGTGGCGGCACCTCGCGCCGCACCACCACGCCGTGCCGCCGTTCCATCACAAAGAACGGCGCGCCAATGACGGTCTTGTCGTCGCAGTAGACGAAGGCACGCGGCGCTTCCGGGAAGGCGCGGTGGAGCGTCGACAGCACGCGGTATTCACGCCCCATGTCGTGCGCGCTCGCGGGCAGGTCGCCATACGGCGGCCGGCGCAGCACGTAGTCGGCGGCGGGATAGTGGACCAGGTAGGTCAAGTTGGCGTGGCCGCCGGGGAACTGCCAGATCTCGGGAACGCCGTCGGCGCCCGGGATGCGGCCCGCCAGATGCGCGCCGATCGTGGTCGCATCGATCTCTTCGCCCGCCCGGACGGGAATCGCGTCGGGATCGGGCAGCGGGCGGTCGGTCATGGATGGTGGGGCTAACAAGACCGTGGCGACGGCGTCAACCACCTCGCCAGGGCACCTCGCCAGGGCACCGCCATGCCGCAGGGCGGCGGGTACAAACTCGTCGACGCCTCTTGCACGACCGGCATTCTCGGCGTCATGGTACGCGAGAGGAGCCTCCGCATGCCCATCACGCGACGTGAGTTCCTGCAGCGCAGCGCCGTGGTCGGTCTCGTTTCACGACCTTCGACCGCTACCACTGCTCGCTCCTGGCGCCCACGTTCCCGAACCGCGAGTACCTGCACTCGGCGCAGTCGGCAGGTCGGCTATCCCGACGGCTTCACCAGGCCGACCATACCCCAGATGCACGACCTCGAGCGCGGGCTCCATGACGGCTTCTTCGAGCGCATGGGCTACCGCATCGACCTCCGCCCGCTCCCCGTGCGCTGAACCCATGGACGACGTCTCCAGCGCCTTCGACCCGCAGCTCATGTTCGACTTCCCGGATCCGTATCCGATGTTCGCCGGGCTGCGTCAGACGGAGCCCGTCAAGCACATCGTGATGATGCAGCGCGCGAGCTACGTCGTGACCCGCTACGACGACGTGGCCGCCGTGCTCCGCGACGCCGACACGTTCTCCTCGCGCGCCAACGCCGAGGTCGGCAAGTTCTTCGGGCGCACCATCATCGAGATGGACGGCAAGGAGCACGGCCGCACGCGCGCGCTGGTGTCGACGGTGTTCGTGGCACGCAGCCTCGACACCATGCGGCCGCTCGCCGAGCGGCTGGTCGACACGCTGCTCGACGGCCTCGTGCCCGCGGGCCGGGCCGACCTGGTGGCGCAGCTCACCACCGTCTTCCCGGTCCAGATGATCGCGCACATCGTCGGTGTCCCGCCCGCCGACTACGCGCAATTCATGGCCTGGTCGCTCGACCTGGTCGCCTTCGCCAAGGACCCGGTGCGCGGCCGGGCGGCGTCGAACACGCTGCGCGAGTATCTGTTGCCCATCATCGGCGCCCGGCGCGCCGCGCCGCGCGACGACGTGATCACCCGCCTGGTCACCGGCACGGTCGAGGGCGTCGGCCTCACGGACGAGGACGTGGTGAGCTTCCTCCGTCTGCTGCTGCCCGCCGGCGCAGAGACCACCTCGCGTCTCATGGGCAGCATGCTGGTCGCGCTCCTGATCGAGCGCGCCACGCGCTGGGAGCGCGTGCGCGCCGACCGTATGCTCATCCCGTGGGCCATCGAGGAGACCCTCCGCTGGGAGACCCCGGTGCTGTTCGTGCCGCGCCAGACGACGCGCGCTACCGAGATCGCCGGCGTTCCCATCGCCGCCGATCAGATGGTCTCGGTGGTGATCGCCTCCGCCAACCGCGACGAGCGCCACTACCCGGATCCCGACCGCTACGACCTCGACCGCCGTGCCGACGATCACCTGTCGTTCGGCTTCGGCAAGCACTTCTGCCTGGGCTACCACCTGGCCAAGCTGGAGGCGCACACGGTGCTGACGGCGCTGCTCGACCGGCTGCCGGGCCTGCGCCTGGATCCCGACGCCGAGCCGCCGCGTATCACCGGCCTGGCGTTCCGCTCACCGCCGGCGCTGCGGGTACGGTTCGACGCGTAGACTCACGGCGCGTGCGAACGTCGTCTTGTAGACCACCGACGCGCCAGGCGCACGGGGCTCACCGGGTCACGTCCGGCAGCACCGGCAGACGGAGCCGCGCCGTGATGCGACGGAACACCGACGGCAGGAGCGTGCGCATCACGTAGCCGAGCCCCACGTACCCCGGTACCGTCACCTCGTATCGGCCGCGCGCGAGCGCGCGCAGCACGCGGCGCGAGAACTCGGGCGGCTCGAGAAACGAGCGCTCCGACCCGGGCGGCATGCGCGCCAGCACCTCGGGCGTGAACATCTCCGTCCGCACCAGCGCCGGGTACACCACCAGGACGTGGATGCCAAGGGGGGCGAACTCGTAGGCAATGCCCTCCGACAGCCCCGTGACGGCGAACTTGCTCGCCGAGTACGCCGCTTCGTCGGGCTGCCCGAGCTTGCCGGCGACCGACGACACGTTGACCACCCAGCCGCGTCCGCGCGCGCGCATCGCCGGCAGTACGGCCTTCGTCATGTAGACGGTGCCGAGGTAGTTGGTGCGCATCATGCGCTCGATGTCGTCGAGGTCGTGATCCTTGAACAGGACGTGCCGGCCGTAGCCGGCGCTGTTGACCAGCAGGTCGACACGGCCCCAGTGCCCGAGCACGGCAGCGACAGCGCGGTCGACGGCCGCGCGGTCGCTCACGTCGCACGCCGCCACCAGCGCCTGCCCGCCCGCGTGCTCGATCTCCGCCGCCAGCACCGTGAGGCGCTCGGTCCGGCGGGCGAGCAACGCGATGCGCATCCCGCGCGCGGCCAGGTCGCGCGCCAGCTGCGCGCCGATCCCGCTCGACGCCCCGGTGACGATGCCGACCGTGTCGCGGTAGTCCGTGAGTCCCGCCATCGGTCCGGCTCAGGGGCGGCCTATAGCGGGTGGGCCCCGGTCGGGCAAGGTGCCGCTAAGGATTGACGTGGCGGGGACGGCTCTCTAACAGTCGCCGGCATGCGTGCCCGCCTCGGAGTCCTGCTGCTGCTCGCCGCCTGCGGCGGGAATGGGGCCGGGGAGCGATGCGCCGCCCCACGCACGCCGACGCCGCTCGACCGGGCCACCGCCGGCGCCATCTTCGGCAGCGTCCGCTTCGAGGGCACGGTACCGCCGATGACGCCGGTCCAGCTGCGCTCGGAGCCGGCGTGCGCGGCGCAGCACGACGGGCCTATGCTGTCCGGCGACGTGCTGGTCGCGGACGGCAAGGTGCAGAACGCGTTCGTGTACATCAAAGAGGGCCTCGGCGCGCGCGTCTTCGCGGTCCCGCCCGAGCCGGTCACGATCGACCAGACAGGCTGCGTCTATCAGCCGCACGTGGTCGGCGCACGCGCCTGCCAGCCGATCGTCTTCCTGAACAGCGACTCCGTGCTGCACAACGTGCACGGGACCCCGGGCGCGTCGGCGGCCTGGAACTTCAGCATGGGGGTGCAGAACAGCCGGCGCACGGTCACGCTCGATCGGCCGGAGGTGATGATCCAGGTGCGCTGCGACGTGCACCCGTGGATGCGGGCCTACGTCGGCGTCGTCGACCACCCGTACTTCCGGGTCACCGGTCCGGACGGGGTGTTCACCCTGCAGGACGTGCCCCCGGGCGAGTACCTGATCGGCTGCTGGCACGAGCGCTTCGGCACCCGGGAAACCCGGGCCACGGTGGGCCCGAAGGAGGCCACCCAGATGACGTTCACCTACACGGCCGGGTCGTGACGCCGGCTGTTTGACGATTGGTCATCTGGCTTGATAGGGCACCGGCACCGATCGACAGGGGTATCACCCAAACTGCAAGGAGGAGTCGCGGCATGGAAATGAGTCAGCTGCTGGAGGCCATATTCCGTTGGGCTCATGTGCTCGCGGGCATCGTCTGGATCGGGCACCTCTACTTCTTCAACTTCGTGAACGGCCCCTTCCAGGGTACCATGGACGGGGGCACCAAGAAGGCGGTCAACCCGCAGCTCATGCCGCGGGCGCTCTTCTGGTTCCGCTGGGGCGCCGCCTGGACGTGGATCACCGGCGTACTTCTCCTGCTGCTGGTTTTCTACCACGGCAAGATCACGTTCGAGGCCGACTACGGCTGGGGCATGGCCGGGTTCGGCATGATCGCGGTCACGTTCCTCGCCTTCTTGGTCTACGACGGGCTGTTCAAGAGCCCGCTCGGCAAGGACCTGAAAGTCGCCGCGTCGATCGGCTTCGTCCTGACCGCGCTGGTGGTGCTCGGTTTCGTGTTCAGCGGCTTCACCTATCGCGCCTACGTGATCCACACCGGCACCATGTTCGGCACCATCATGGCCGCCAACGTGTGGATGCGCATCTGGCCGGCGCAGCGGAAGATCATCACCGCCACCAAGGAAGGGACGCCACCCGACCCGGCGTTGGTGGCGCTCGCCGGCGCGCGCTCGCGGCACAACACGTATCTCTCGGTGCCGCTCCTGTGGACCATGATCGACGCGCACACCAGCGTGCCGTTCGCCAGCAGCCCGCTCTACCTGCTGGGTGCGATCCTGGCCGGCTGGGGGACGGTGAACCTGCTCTACAAGAAGGCCGCGAAGGTGCCGGGCTTCTAGTCCGCTACCCGCTCCGCCTCGTCCCGATAGAACAGGTCGCGGCCCACTTCGTACGGCTCGAACTTGAAGCGCGACTGGCGGTAGGCGTCCCATTCGCCCGTCGACGCGCACACCGACGGCATGCCCTGCGCGAGCAGGTTGGCGTTCTTGTGCACGTATGCCCCAGCCGTCGGGGCGATGAGGGGTGCGCCCGGGATGTAGCTGAGCGGGTTGAGAAAGCCGTCGGTCACCCAGCCCACCAGGCTGCGGGTGCAGAACTCGCCCACCACCGGCAGGATGAGATAGTGCCCCGGCGGCACGCCCCATACGCCGAGCGTCTCGCTGGTGGTCTCCGGGGTGGCCTTCCAGCCCCAGTACCAGTCGGCCATGTCGTACAGGCCGCCGATCCCGTACACGGAGTTGACCACGAACCGGCCGGTGTGGAGGCCGGCGCGCCTCCACTTCGCCTGCAGCGCGCTGTTCAGGATGTCGCGCGGGCCGACCAGGTTCTCCATGAAGGCCACCACCCGGCGCTGCCCCCACTTGGGGATGACCGCGTTGTAGCCGCGCCCGACCGGCTCCATGACCCATTCCAGGAACCACTGATTGAACCGCAGGTTGGCCTGGTTGAAGCCGTCAGGGTCCGCGCTCGCGGGGAGCGGGGTCACCCACAGCGTCACACCGAGGACGAGGGCTAGGGACCAGCGGGAAGGCTGCATGGCTAGCGGGATCATCGGCATCCCCGTGACCTGCCTTGAGCGGGGGCCGTTGGCAAGAGAGCTAGCCCTTGGCGGGCGCCCGGCCGCCCCGCCGGCGCAGGCCGAAGGTGCCCACCGCCTTGGCCACCAGCGCGCCCGCTTCGGTCAGGACCTCGCCCTCCGCGATGGCCACGGCGGTCCGCAGGCTCACCACGCGGGAGTGGCACAGGAGCCGCCGCTCGGTGGCGAAGGTGACGTAGCTCACGTTCAGGTTGTGGGTGGCGACGCGGTCGGTCGGGTCCAGATGGCGGGCGATGGCCACCGCCAGGGCGGTGTCGAACAGGGCGGCGATCGCGCCCCCGTGCACCGTCCCGAACGGGCTCATGAGCCCGTCGGGCACCGCCATCACCACCAGGGCCTCATGCTCGTCGGCACGCTCGATGGAGAGCCCGAGCGCGACCATGAAGTCGGGGACGCCGATGCTCACAGGCGCTCCTGGCGCGCAAAGCGGCCGGCGTACACGGCGCTCCCCTCGCAGCGTTGCAGCACGATCTGGCACACCGCCACCCCGGCATGGATGGCGAGCGGGCGGCCGGCGACGTTGGCCATCTCGAGCACCTGGCGGCTGGCCACCCCGGGCGCGACGAAGCCGGAGGTGACGTGGATCATGAGCCCGAGGCGGGCGAAGCGGCTCCGCCCCTCGAGCCAGCCGGCGATGTCGCCCGGCAGCGTGATGCGCTCGCGCGTGATGGCGTGGATGGTCTCGCCCGGCCGGAGCACGTACGGGTCGTCGAGGGGCTCGACGCGCGTGATGGCGCGGTAGTCGGCGTCCTCGGTGACCGCCACTTCGTCCGCCCCGGGGAGCATCACCCGGATCTCGTCCCCCAGGTGGAGGTCGATCGACGCCGGGCCGACCAGCGCCGGATCGAACGGGTCGATCACGACGCGCCCGGCCGCGATCTCGCGCAGGATCACGTCGCGGGTGAGGACCATGGGAGCGGCAGTGTAGCAGACGCCGCCGCCTGGCGCCCGCCGCGCGCGTGGTGTAGGGGCTGGCCCATGCGCTACGAGCACATCCTGGTGTCGGCGCACGGCGGCCTCGGCACCATCATCATGAATCGCCCCGAGCGGCGGAACGCGCTCTCCGAGGCCCATATGCGCGAGCTGATCACGGCGCTGCGCGCACTGGCCGACGATCCCGACACGCGCGCCATCATCCTGGCCGCCAACGGGCCCGTGTTCTCGGCCGGCCACGACTTCGCCGACATGGCCGAGCGCGATCTGGACGGCATGCGCCGCCTGCTCGCTGTGTGCACGGAACTGATGCTGACCGTGCAGCGCGTACCGCAGCCCGTGGTGGCGCGCGTGCACGCGCTGGCCACCGCCGCCGGCTGTCAGCTGGTGGCCTCGTGCGACCTCGCCGTCGCCGCGGAAGAGGCCGGCTTCGCCACGCCCGGCGGCAAGGGGGGCTGGTTCTGCACCACCCCCACGGTCGCGGTCGCGCGGGCGGTCGGCCGCAAGCGCGCGCTCGAGCTGCTCTTCACCGGCGACCCGATCGACGCGCACACGGCGCTGGCGTGGGGGCTGGTGAACCGCGTCGTCCCGCAGAAGCAGCTGACCGACGAGACCGAGGCGCTCGCGCGCGCCGCCAGCCGCGGCAGCATCGCGTCGAAGGGCATCGGCAAGCGCGCCTTCTACGCCACCATCGACCTGGACGTGGACGCCGCCTATGCGCACGCCAGCGAGGTGATGGCCACCGCTGCACTCGGCGACGACGGCCGCGAGGCAATGCACGCCTTTCTCGAGAAGCGCCCGGGTGTCTACCCGCCCCGTCGCTGACCCGTCTTCTGCTTCTCCCGTCCGACGACGGCTGTTATCCTCTGCCCCCGCATGCCCCCCACCGTTGCCTATTTCTGCATGGAGTTCGGCCTCCACGAGGAGTTCCCGATCTACGCCGGCGGTCTCGGGATACTGGCCGGCGACTTCGTCAAGTCCGCGCACGACCTCGGCCTGCCCGTGGTCGGCGTCGGGCTGCGCTGGGGCCGCGGCTACTCGCGCCAGCGCCTGGGCGACGACGGCATGCCGCTCGACGAATTCCCCGAGTACCCGAGCGCCTTCCTGGAAGACACCGGCGTCCGCGTGCGCGTCCGCGTACACGCGCGCGAGGTCGAGGCCCGGGTGTGGCGCACGCAACGCTTCGGCAACGCGCCGCTCTACCTCCTCGAGCCGGCGCACGACGCCGACCGCTGGATCACGCACCGCCTCTACGAGCACGGCCTCGACCAACGCGTCGCGCAGGAGATCCTGCTTGGCGTGGGCGGCGTGCGGGCGCTCCGCAAGCTCGGCATCGACATCGACGTGTACCACTTCAACGAGGGGCACGCCGTATTCGCCGGCGTAGAGATGATCGCCGAGCGGATGGCCACCGGCATGCCCTTCCGCGAGGCGTGGGACGCCGTCCGCCAGCGGATCGTGTTCACCACCCACACGCCCATCCCGGCCGGGAACGAGGTCCACCCGCTCGGCGAGCTCCGCCGCGTGGGCGCGTGCTGCGAGCTGGTCGACTGGGAGATGAGCATGCTCGGCGGCGACCCGTTCAACATGACGGTGGCGGGGCTCCGGCTCTCGTACCGCTCCAACGCCGTGTCGGCCCTGCACGGCGAGGTGTCGCGCGCCATGTGGCGCGACGTGGACGGGGCGAGCGAGATCCTGGCGATCACCAACGGCGTCCACGTCCCCACCTGGCAGGACCAGCGCATTCGTGACACCCGGGCGGCGGGTGGGGGGCTGTGGGACACGCACACCACCCTCAAGCGCGAACTGCTCGACGCCGTGGCCGCCCGCACGGGCGTCCGCTTCGATCCGGACATCCTCACCATCGGATTCGCGCGCCGGGCGGCCACCTACAAGCGTAGCGACCTGATCTTCCGCGATCGCGCGCGCGTCGACGCCCTCTTGTCGGGCCGCCGCCTGCAGATGGTGTTCGCCGGCAAGGCGCACCCCGACGATGGCGAGGGTAAGAAGATCGTCGCCACCCTGGTGGCGATGAGCCGGCGCTACCCGGAATCGGTGGTGTTCGTGCCCGACTACGACATGGGCCTCGGCCGCCTGCTCACGCGCGGCGCCGACGTGTGGCTGAACAACCCCATCCGTCCGCTCGAGGCGTGCGGGACATCGGGCATGAAGGCGGCGATGAACGGCGTGCTCAACTTCTCCGTGCTCGACGGCTGGTGGCCGGAGGCGTGTCGCCACGGCGAGAACGGCTGGGCAATCGGGGACGGCGAAGGGACGGCCCCCGACCAGGACAAGCGCGACCTGGAAGCGCTGCACCACGTGCTCGAGCACGAGGTGCTGCCCGCCTTCGCCGACCGCGAGCGCTGGGTCCGCATGATGCACGAGAGCATCACCATGGCGGAGCAGCAGTTCTCGTCGGATCGCATGGTGCGGGAGTACTTCGAGCGGCTGTACGCCCGGGGCTGACGCCGTCCCTCGGAGCCGCTTGCGACCCTGCGGGCGCCGGGTGTGGCGTCGCACACCGAGTTCGACCATATTCGACCGCATGAAGACGATGGTCCTCGCCCTCCTTGCCTGGACGACCCTGGCCGCCCCCGCGCTGGCGGCGGACCCGCCCGCCGCGCCGCCGGCCCGCAAACTGTCCTCCCTCCCGGTCGACGCCATCACGCTCACCGGCGACCAGCAGACCACCGCCCCCCTGGACCCGGCCAAGCCCGGCACGGTCACCGCCTTCCTGGTGATCGGGACGGGCTGCCCCACGACCGCGATGTATCTCGACCGGTTCCGGGCCCTCGAAGCGGCGTACCGGGGCAAGGACGTCGCGTTCGTGTACGTCTACCCGAACCGCGACGACACCACCGCCGACAAGCTCGCCTTCCACCGCCAGCAGAAGCTCGGCGGCCGGCTGATCGACGACCAGGGCGCCCGCGTGGCGCGCCTGTTCGGCTCGCAGCGCACCTCGGATTGCGTGCTGGTGGGCAAGGACGGCACGGTGCTCTTCCAGGGCGGCATCGACGACTCGAAGGACGCCGCGGGCGTGAAGCAGCGCTATGCCGCCGCGGCACTCGACGAGTATCTCGCCGGCAAGCCGGTCAGCGTCCCCGCGTCGCAGGTATTTGCATGAGGGATCCACTTCTGACGCTACCGGTTCGGTAGCGCCCTCCCCCGCTCGCGCCGACCCCCCGGGGCCCGCGTCAGCCCGTCGCGGCGGCGGCGTCCTGCAGACGGGCGCGCTCGGCCCGCGATTCGCGCACCGCCCGCTCGAGCGCCTCATCGGCCAGCTGCGTCATCGCCGCCGCGGCGCTCTGCATCTCGCCGTGCTCCACCGCACGGGAGACCACCTCCGCCGTGGTGGCGCCCTGCTTCTGTCCGAGCAACGGCTTCACCAGCAGATGGAGCACATCACGCAGCGGCATGTGGCGCACGAAGCGGCGGAGCAAGGTCAGGCTCTGCACCGGGTAGCGGACGAGCTTGTAGAGGATCAGCCGGCGCATCTCCTCGGCGCGGATGCGGTGGACCTCCTCCCCGGGCAGCACCGTCGGATCGATCGACGAGCACTTGAAGTACTTGTACCAGTCGCTCGCGTCGTCCACGAGCCCGCGCCGCACGTACTCCTGCCACAGCGGCGTGCCGCGGTAGACGCACAGCCGGTTGAAGCCGAAGCTGTCGATGCGGAGCCGCGACGCGAAGCGGAACGTCGCCCGGATGTCGGCCTCGGTCTCGTCGGGGTTGCCGACCACGAAGAAGCCGTGCACGATCGCGATCCCGGCCCGCTTGGCGGCGGTGACGGCGGTCTCGATCTGGGCCAGCGTCTGCTCCTTCTTCAGGCGGTCGAGGATCTTCTGGCTCCCGCTCTCGATACCGAACATGAGGGTCCGGCAGTGGGCACGGGCCATCGCCGGGAAGAGATCCATGCACGTGGAGTCGACCCGTCCCTCGCAGCCCCACTGGATGCCGATGCCGCGTTCGACGATTCCTGCGCAGATGGCCTCGATCCGCTTGGGCTGCAACAGGAAGTGGTCGTCGACGAAATACACGGCGCCGTAGCCGGCGCGCTCGAGGTGCTCGAACTCCGCGAGGACGTGACCGGGGCTCCGGGCCCGCCATTTCCCTTCGTTGAAGATGGGGATGTCGCAGAAGACGCACGGCCACGGGCAGCCGCGCGAGGTCTGCATGGTGGTGAAGCGCTCGAGCGACAGCACCGCCGGCACGTCGAGCGGCATCGACTCGACGAAGTCGAGGTCCAACCCCTCCCGGTCCGGGAAAGGCCACTGATCGAGATCCCGTGACAGCGGCCGATTGGGGTTATGGCGCAGGCGGCCGTCGCCCTCCTGCCACGTGACGCCGGTCACCGTGTCCGGGTCGTCGAGCCGCTCCACCAGGTCGAGGAGCAGCTGCTCGCCGTCGCCGCGACAGACGAAATCGACCTCGGGACACTGCAGCTTGACCAGCTGCGCGTTGAGGGTCGCGAACACCCCGCCGAAGGCGATGCGAACGTGCGCGTCGAGCGCGCGCACCTTGCGGGCGAGCAGCTTGGCGTACGGGTAGCTGGTGGTGGAGAGGAAGCTCAGCCCGATCAGGGCCGGCCGCTGGCGCCGGATCTCGCGCAGGATGACCTCGTCGGGGGTGTCGGGGTTGGCCTGGTCGAACATGACGCACTCGTGCCCGGCACGCTTGAGCACGGCAGAGAGCGCCATGATGCCGATGGGCGGGAAGCCCATGATCCGGCGCCGGCCGTTCGGTCCCCGTACCTTCGTGGGGATCGCGTAGAACTGCGGGTCGCGAATGTGGACGAGAAAGACGCGCACGTGAAACGCTTACAGGCACATACGGCATGCCCGCTGTCAAATCAGGCGACGCCGTCGGAGAACGACCGGCTCCGCGCCCTCGGTCATGCCCGAACCACGTCGACCCGGACGCCCCGCGCCGACAGCGCCGCCCGCACGTCGCCCGCGAGAAACGCCGCCGCGCCCTCGTCGCTCCGCAGCGCAGCATCCAGGTGCGCCAGCCCGAGCCCGCGGACGAACTCGTGCGCGTGCGCGCCCGGACACAGCTCGCCGATGGGCCGGATGTCCTTCACCACGTCGGCGAACAGCGGATCCGCCGGCATGGTGCGGAACATCTCGTGCACCTGCTCGACGTTGTCGCAGAAGTGCAGGTGGTCGGCGTCGTTCAGGATCACCATCCGCTTGCTCGCCTGCGTGCGGCGGTGCAGCTCGTGCATGCCTGCCAGCGGCAGGATGGTGTCGTGCTCCGCGACCAGGAAGAGCGTCGGCACGTCGCGCCCCCAGGAGAAGTCGAGCGCCCGGCCGAGGATGTCGGACCCGATCGGCGCCGTGCCGCCCGCCGGCGAGCACCCGGTCGAGCACGAACATCACGTCCGCAGGACGGGCGCCTACGAAGGTCTCGAGCTGCGCGCGCGGGTTCTGCCGCTTACCGTGCATGAAGGCCTGCAGGGCATCGAGCACGGTGTTGCCGGCGTGGTCCGTCGACACGACCACGTAGCCGTGGCGTCAGTCCTTCTTGTACATGGTGACGACGCAGGCGCCGCCGAGGCCGACGTTGTGCTGCAGGGCTACCCGCGCGCCCTCCACCTGGCGCTTCTCGGCCATGCCGTTCAGCTGCCAGACCAGCTCGGCACACTGCGCCAGGCCGGTGGCCCCGAGCGGATGGCCCTTGGACAAGAGCCCGCCCGACGGGTTCACCACCCATGTGCCGCCGTAGGTGACCTGGTCGGTGTCGATCAGGCGGCCACCCTCGCCCTCTTTGCAGAGGCCGAGCGACTCGTAGGTGACCAGCTCGTTGGTGCTGAAGCAATCGTGCAGCTCGATCACCTGCACGTCGTCCGGGCCGAGCCCGGCCTGCTCGTAGACCAGCTGCGCCGCGCGGCGCGACATGCCGACGCCGATCCAGCCGAGGGCGCCCATGGCGAAGTCTTCCATCTTGTCGGTCTGCATCGCCTGGCCGATGATCTTCACCGGGTTCGCATGCCCGTGCTTCTTGGCGAACTCGGTGGAGCACAGGATGGCGGCCCCGGCGCCGTCGGAGGTGGGGCAGCACTGCAGGATGGTGAGCGGGTCGTACACCAGACGCGACGCCAGGACGTGTTCCAGCGAGCACGCCTCGCGGTACTGCGAGCGCGGGTTGTTCACCGAGTGGCGGTGGTTCTTCACCGACACCTTGGCGAACTGCTCCTTGGTGGTGCCGTACTTCTCCATGTGCTGCCGGCCCCCGTCGCCGAACATGCGCGCCGCGATGGGCGCCTTGCCGGCATCGGTCTCCTTGGCGATGTCCTCCAGGCCGGAGAGCTGCTTCTCGAGCGGCCCCTTCTGCATCTTCTCGAAGCCGAAGGTGAGCACGCACTCGTTCATGCCGGCGGCGATGGCCTGGTACCCCAGGTGGAGCGCGCTCGAGCCCGTCGAGCAGTAGTTGTGCACGTTGAACACCGGCAGTCCGCCGATCCCCATGCCGTACAGGGCCCGCTGGCCCTGTGTGCTCATGCCGTTCACATAGCCGGCAAAGGCCTGCTCAAACGCATCGGGCTGCACGTTCGCCATCTTCATGGCGTCCGTCACCGCCTCGGCCACGAGGTCGGTGAACTCGCGCTCGCAGCGCTCGAACTTGGTCATGCCGACCCCGATGACACACACGTCGCGTTTCGCCATGGGCGCGCACCCTACCCGACCGTTCGGTCGGTCTGCAAGGACCCCGTGACAACCCGCACCTCCGCCGACCTCTGGCGCCGGCCCCGCGTCCGTGGCACGAGGACGTCCATGGCCGCATCCACGATCCACACCGAGCCCGTCACCTATGCTGCCGCCGGCACCACCCTGCGCGGCATGCTCGCCGTCGACCCGCAGCCGGCCGGCAGACGCCCCGGCGTCCTGGTGGTGCACGAGTGGTGGGGCCTGAACGACTACATTCGCCGCCGCGCCCGGATGCTGGCGGAGCTCGGCTACACCGCGCTCGCGGTCGACATGTACGGCGACGGCAAGGTGGCCGACAACCCGGCCGACGCCGGCGCCCTCATGAATGGCGTCCTCGGCGCGATGAAGACCGGCGAGGCGCGCTTCCAGGCCGCCTACGACCGGCTGAAGACGCAGCCCACCGTGGACCCGACGCGCATCGCCGCCATCGGCTACTGCTTCGGCGGCGCGGTGGTCCTGCACGCGGCCCGGATCGGCATGCCGCTCGCGGGCGTGGTGAGCTTCCACGGCGCGCTCGGCTCCTTCCATACGCCTGCTCCGGGCAGCGTGAAGGCGAAGGTCCTCGTCTGCCACGGGGCCGCCGACAGCCTCGTCCCCGAGACCGATATCACCACCTTCAAGCAGGAGATGGAGCGCGCCAAGGTGGACTACCGTTTCGTCGCCTACCCGGGCGCACTGCACGGGTTCACCAACCCCGACGCCGACGCCGCTCAGAAGAAGTACGGCATCCCCCTCGGCTACGACGCCGCCGTCGACCAGCACTCGTGGCAGGACATGCGGGACTTCTTCGCGCGCCTCTTCGCCTGACGGCTGCGATGTCCTACGTCCTGGTCGAGAAGGCACGCCCGCACGTGGCGCTGGTCACGCTCAATCGCCCCGAGCGCATGAACGCCATGTCGTTCGACACCACCGCACCGCTCTACGACGCGCTCCGCCAGGTGGGGGCCGACAACGACGCCTGGGTGGTGGTACTCACCGGCGCCGGTCGCGGCTTCTGCTCCGGCCTCGACCTGGAAGACCACGGCATGCCGCCGGGCTGCGACGGGCTGCCCATGTCGCGCATCGCCATCCGCGCCATGGAGTACATGTCGAACCTCGTCCCCGCGATGCGCGCGCTGCCGCAACCCGTGATCGCGGCCGTGAACGGCCCCGCCTACGGCGGCGGCATGTGCCTCATGCTGGGCGCCGACGTGCGCCTGGCAGGCGAGTCGGCACGCTTCTGCAGCGCCGGCATCACCAACGGCCTGACCGGCACCGAGCTGGGCGTCAGCTGGCTCCTACCGCGCCTGGTGGGCGCGGCGCACGCCTGGGACGTGATCCTGTCCGGCCGCGAGGTAGGCGCGCGCGAGGCAGAGCGCCTCGGCATGGTGTCGCGCGTGCTGCCCGACGGCGAGTTACTGGACGCCGCGCTCGACCTGGCCGAGCAGCTCTGCGGCTGGAGCCCGCACGGGCTCGCCATGACCAAGAAGGTGCTGTGGGCGAACCTGGAGACGGGCAGCCTGGGAGCCGCGATCGACCTGGAGAACCGGAACCAGCTCCTCGTGCGCCTCACGACCCAGAACCTCCAGGAGGCCATCACGGCGCGCAAGCAGAAGCGCCGGCCGCGGTTCGAGGACTGACCGTGGCGTCGGCGAGCGAGCCGCGCGCCGACGGCGCGATGGGGAGGTCGCCGGACATCACACCACCAGCGGGGTCCACTCGGCCGGATACACCGACGACGCGAAGAACCAGCTCTCGATCGAGTAGCGGAGCTGGGTCATGCCCTCCTCGGCCACCGTCCGGTGCAGGCACATCTCGTCGAAGAAGAGCACGTCGCCCTCCTCGAAGTCGGGGCGCCACATCGCCATGCCGGGCAGCTCGCGGGCGATCGTCTCCGGCGACACGCACCAGTCGTAGAACGCCCCGTGCTCGCCGGTGGGGAGCAGGCGGTCCAGGCGGCGCGGCACGATCTCCATGCCGGGCGCGTCCCGCCCGCTCTTGCAGAGCGAAAACCAGGCGTCGACGGTGCGGATGCCCTTGCCCAAGAACGACCCGTCCTGATGCCAGTTGGCGTAGCGTACCTTCCAGTCGCCCGCGCCGATCCGGCGGAGCGTGCACTTCTCCATCGCCAGCGTCGGACGCTCCCCCAGGTAGGCAGTGAGCAGGCGCTCGACGCCAGTATCGCGGATGGTATCCATGAACTCGAAGAAGGCGCGCGGCGAGTCGGCGACCAGCACCGCCTGCGCCACCCGGGTCCAGAGACGGCGGTCGTCGCCGTTGGGCACGTCCTCGAGCAGATCGCACCACGCCCGGGTCTCCGGCGTGAACCACCCGATGGCCGCGGCTTCCTGGGCGTGGAAGGCGGCATCGATCGCGCGCCGCATCCGCACCACGCGTTCGAGGGGCACCAGGCCCCGCACGAGCAGGGCGCCATGGCGCCGGATGCCGTTGCGCAGGATGCCGGGGGTGAGCTCGGCCGCGCTGATGATCGGCGGCCCCTCCGCCTGCCCAGGCCGATCTTCCGGGACCTCGGGCGGCCACGACGGCGGCGAGAGCGAGCGATCGAGCTGGGTGAACGCCGCTCGCCGCAGGCGCACCAAGCGCCGCTCCACGTCCGTGTCGCGCCGCAGACGGTTGGCGTCGGTGAGTGCGTCAACCGCTTCCAGCAAGCGGCCCTCGGCCTCGAGCGCGTTCCCGAGGGCGAGGGCCCGCTCGGCCGAGAGGCCGTGCTCGAGGACGTCCTCGCGCGCGGCGGTGGCGTCGCGCGGTGGCGGCGGCGGAGGTTGCGCCGCCAACGATTCCGCCGCGGCGGTGCGAAGGCGCGTGACGGCCGACCAGAGTGAACGCATGCGCAGAAGCCTCGCCGGAGCATCCATTGAAGCCGGCGAGTCTGTCAAGGCAGGCGTGCGCACACGACACAGCGACCGCCACATGTGCTTCGGCCGGGCCGCCCGTCGGCATTGTCGCCGGCCCGACCCCGGATATAATCTCGCGCCGCGTGGCCGACACCTGGCGCAGCAAGCTCCGCTGGCGATGGAAGATGTGGTGGCATGTGCATCTGCCGTCGCGCCTGAACAAGCTCCATCGCGTGGTGACGCTGCCCTTCTCGATCTACTTCCTGACCGCGTCGCCGCGCATCCACCCGGCGTACGGCATGACCGCGTGGCGACGGGTGAAGATGGCGCTGCGCTTCTGGTGGAACACGACCCGCATTACCTCCGGCATGTCGTACCGCGCCCACTTGGTCACGGCGCTAAAGCTGCTCGAGCTGCCGCCGGAGGTGAAGGGCTGTGTCGTCGAATGCGGCGCGTTCCTCGGCGCCATGACGGCCAACCTCTCGATCGTGTGCAACCTGACCGGCCGCACGCTCAAGGTCTACGACTCTTTCGAGGGTCTGCCACCCCCCACCAAGTACGACTGCTGGCCCGATCACATCAGCTATCGCCCTGGCGTGCTCAAGGGGCCGCTCGACCTGGTGAAGGCCAACGTCGCGCGCTACGGCCGTATTAGCGTGTGCGAGTTCTACAAGGGCTGGTTCAAGGACACCCTGCCCGACCACGAGGGCGACATCGCGGTGGTGGTCGTCGACGTCGACTACCACACGAGCCTCTACGACTGCGTGACAAACCTCTGGCCGCATCTTTCCGACCAGGGCTACTTCTTCATCGACGAGTACGTGTACACGGACTACTGCGCGCTCTTCTATTCGGAGAAGTTCTGGCGCACCCGCTTCGACTGTGATCCGCCGGGGCTGATCGGCGCGGGTGCCGGCGTCGGCGTCGGCGAGTACTACGTGGGCCCGTTCAGCGAGCTCTGGATGAACCACAGCCCGGCCAGCATCGCGTTCACGCGCAAGGGCTGGCGCGCGCTGTGGCCCTATTACCCGGACGAGCAACCCGCGGCCGAATCCGCGCCCGCGCCGCGACCGCCTCGCCCCACCACCCCATGAGCCGCGAGCTGCCCTATCGCGAACGATGTGCTCGAAGGTGGCGAGGTGGTGCTATCGACGGGGCCCACCGGGACGCACGGCCGGGGCGATTGACCACGCCCACGGCTCGGGGGTACGAGCGCCGGCATGCCCGCTCCCGTCGCGCTCGTGACCGGCGCCAGTCGCGGCATCGGCAAGCGCCTGTGCGTCGACCTCGCCCGTGCCGGCTACGACGTCGTGTGCGCCGCGCGCACCAGCAGCGCGGCGCCGGGCCGGCTCCCGGGCACGGTCGACGAGACCGCCGACGCCGTCCGCCAGGCGGGCCGGCGCGCGCTCCCGGTGGTGCTCGACGTGCAGGACGAGGCCGCCATCGCCGCCCTCGCCGAGCAGATCTACCACGACTGGGGGCGCTGCGACGTGATCCTGAACAACGCCGCCGTCGCCCCGCCGCGCCCGGCCCTCGACGACTCCGTCAAGCGCTGGCGCCTCGCCGTCGACGTGAACCTGAACGGCCCCTTCTACCTCATGTACCACTTCTGCCCGCGCATGGCGGCGGCGGGCGGCGGGCACGTGATCAACGTGTCGTCCGGTGCCGCCGTCGCGCCCGAGTTCGGCCGCGCCAGCTACACCGCCACCAAGCTCGGACTCGAGGGCCTCACCCAGGCGCTCGCCCACGATCTGCGCGGCAGGGTCGCCGTCAACTGTATCCGCATCGACATCCCCATCTGGACCGAGGGCTTCGACGCCACCCTGCCGCCTGACTTCGACCGCTCGTTCTTCGAGGACGCCGCCATCATGACCGACGCCGTGCTGTGGCTCGTCCGCCAAGGCGTGGACGTGAGCGGGCGCATCCTCACGCTGACCGAGCTGCGCCTCCAGGGCGTCGTCCGCCCGGAGACGCGCCACGGGGGGTGACGCGATGGAACTGCGGGAGATCGCGCGCGATGTGTACACCTGCCTGCAGCCCGACCGCGGGCTCGGCACCAGCAACTCGGGGCTGGTGAACCGCGGCGGCGGGCTGGTGGTGGACACGTTCTGGGACCTGCCGCACACGCGCGACCTGATCGCGCAGTACGCACGCGTCTGGCCGGCGCCGGCCCGGCGGGTCGTCAACACGCACCACAACGGCGACCACTGCTGGGGCAACCAGCTCTTCCCCGGCGCCGAGATCATCGGCCAGCGCGCCTGCGCCGCCGCCTTCGGCCGCGAACGCCCCGAGTTCATGCAGGCGCTGCGGAGCGCCGGCGGCAGCGACGATCCCATGCTCGCCGCCTTCGCCGGCCGACTCGCCGACTGGGACTTCACCGGCGTCGAGCTGCGGCCCCCGACCACCGTATTCGACGACCGCCTGCACCTCGACCTGGACGGCGTCGCCGTCGAGCTGCTCCACGTCGGCCCGGCGCACACGGCCGGGGACACGATCGTGCACCTGCCCGCCGCGCGGGTGGTGTTCACCGGCGACGTGCTCTTCCGGCTGTGCACGCCGATCGGGTGGGACGGCACGTACGACGGCTGGCTGGCGGCGCTCGATACCATCATCGCCCTCGACCCGGGGGTGGTAGTGCCCGGACATGGGCCGCTCTGCGGCGTCGAGGGGCCGCGCGAGATGCAGGCCTATCTCCGCTACGTGCGCGCCGAGGCGAACCGCTTCTTCGATCAGGGCCTCGCGGTGGTCGACGCCGCCAAACGCATCGACCTCGGGCCGTACGCCGGCTGGACGGAGCCCGAGCGCATCGTCTTCCAGGTGGAGCGCGCCTACCGCGAGCGCCGCGGCGAAGCCTGGGACGCGCCGCTCGACGTGACCACGCTGTTTCGCGGCATGTTCGAGCTCCACCGCGCCCGGCACGCGGCGTAGGAGGGCGATACACCTGTTGGCATGCCGTCATTTTACGGCGTAAAATGACGGCGACATGACGGGCTACGTCTCCCGGGCGCTGATGCCACCGGCCGGCTCGTTCTTTCTCTTCGGGGCCCGCGGCGCGGGCAAGAGCACCTGGGTCCGTGAAGAGCTGCCGGGGATCCATCGGATCGATCTTTTCGACGAGGCACGCTTCCAGTCGTATCTCGCGCGCCCGGGGCTCTTCGCCGAGGAGCTGCAGGCCCTGCCACCACGCGCGACGGTGTGCGTGGACGAGATCCAACGGCTGCCGTCACTGCTCAACGAAGTGCATCGGTTCATCGAGGAGCGCCGCCTGCGCTTCGTGCTCTGCGGATCGAGCGCCCGCAAGCTCAAGCAGCACGGGACCAACCTCCTGGCGGGGCGCGCCGTGCGGCGGCACCTCCATCCGTTCGTTCCCTCCGAGCTGGGTCGGGCATTCGACCTGGACGCGGCGCTGACCACCGGGACGCTGCCCGTCATCTGGGGCGCCGCGTCCCGGGCCGAGGCGCTCATCGCCTACGCGCAACTCTACCTGCGCGAAGAGATCCAGGCCGAGGCCGTGGTACGCAATCTCCCGGGGTTCGCCCGCTTCCTGCCTGTCGCCGCGCTGTTTCACGGCCAGACCCTGAGCGTAGCGAGCCTCGCGCGCGATGCCGAGGTCGCCCGGACGACGGTGAACGGCTACCTCGGCGTGCTCGAGGACACGCTGCTCGCATTCCAGCTTCCCGCGTACGAGGCGAAGCTTCGTGTGCGAGAACGGAAACACCCGAAACTCTACTGGATCGACGCTGGCATTGTACGCGGCGTCCGTCGTCAGGTCGGACCGCTCACCGCGGAGGAGCGGGGACCGCTCTTCGAAGGGTGGGTCGCCAACCTGTTGCGTATTCATGACGACTACACCGGGCTCTTCGACGACTGGTGCTACTGGGCGCCCGCAGAGGCAGCGCGCACAGAGGTCGATTTTCTTCTCCGCCGGGGCCGCGAGTGGCTGGCGATCGAGGCCAAGAGCACGCCCCGCATCGGTCCCGCCGAGCTGCGCGGATTGCGTGCCGTGCAGGGGCTCCGCGGGCTCGCGCGCCGCATCCTGGTGCACCCCGGATCGCGGCCGCGGCAGACCGACGACGGCATCGACATCTGGCCGGTCGGCACCTTGCTCCAGGCGCTGGCTGACGGCGCCCTCTGGCCGTGAACGATCTCCGGCCGGTGCTGCGTACAGGCGGCCAGCTAGGCACCGGCGATCGGCCGGCCCGGGGCCTGGACGACGGCCCTCCGCACCGCCGGCCGGACGCAAGCGTCTTGTTGTTGATCCCCGGTCCCCCCGCGGCGTACCCTCCGGCGACATCTCGCCATGCCCGCCAAGCGGAACGTCCTCGACCTCCTCTCCCGCGACGAGCTACTGGCCGCCGTGGATCGCCTCGGCCTTGCCGTCCGCGACCGGCGCGCTCGTGTAGCTCTCCTCGACACACTGACCTCCTCGAGGAAGGCGCGGTTGCAGGACCTCCTGGTGATCCTGCCGCGTGAGCGCCTCCGGGAGCTGTGTCGCGAACTTGGCCTCGACGATCTCACCAGGGACAAGGCCGCCCTGATCGAACGGCTGACGGGGGTACGGATGGCAGAGCGGGACGCGGGGACGAACGGCGGAGCCGCTGGGCGAGAGACGCCAGCGCGGGCGGAACAGGTCGACCTGTCGGTGGGTGAGAAGCTCACCCGCGGGCGCCTGGAGCGGTACCTCTGGTCCGCGGCCGACATCCTCCGCGGTTCGATCGACGCTTCCGACTACAAGACCTTCATCTTCGGTCTGCTCTTCTTGAAGCGGCTCTCCGACCGCTTCGACGAGGAGTGCGAGGTGCTGCGTGCCGAGGGGGCCGATCCAGAAGACCCTGATGAGCACCAGTTTTTCGTCCCGAAGCGTGCCCGGTGGGGTGATATCCAGAAGGTCGCGACCGGACTCGGGGAGGCGCTCAACAAGGCGTGCGCGGCGCTGGAGGAGCAGAACACGATGCTGGAGGGCGTGCTCGCCGGCATCGACTACAACGACGAGCACAAGCTCGGCGACGCGAAGAACCGGGACAGGGTGCTCTCCCGACTGGTGCAGCACTTCGGGCGCGTGAACCTTCGGAACGCGAACCTCGCCGAGCCTGACATGCTCGGCCGCGCCTACGAGTACCTGATCGAGCGGTTCGCCAACGACGCGGGCAAGAAGGGCGGCGAGTTCTACACCCCGAAGAAGGTCGTCGAGCTGATCGGCGAGATCCTCGCGCCGCGGGAGGGGATGCGGATCTGCGACCCGACGTGCGGCTCGGGCGGCATGCTGATCGAGTGCGCGAAGTACATCGAGCGCCACGGCGGCAACGCGAAGAACCTCTCGCTCTTCGGGCAAGAGAAGAACCTCGGGACGTGGGCCATCTGCAAGATGAACATGCTCCTCCACGGGCTTCCGGACGCGCAGATCGAGAAGGGAGACACGATCCGGGACCCGAAGCTCCGCTCCGGCGGCGAGCTGATGCTCTTCGACCGCGTGGTCGCGAACCCACCCTTCTCCCTGGATGGGTGGGGCCGCGAGGTCGCGGAGCACGATCCCTATGGGCGCTTTCGGTTCGGGATCCCGCCGAAGACGAAGGGGGACCTCGCGTTCGTGCAGCACATGATCGCTACGCTCAACGTCCACGGACAGATGGCGGTCGTAATGCCCCACGGCATCCTCTTCCGAGGCGCCGCCGAGGGTGAGATCCGCAAGACCATCCTGGAGGAGGACCTGATTGAGGCCGTCATTGGTCTCGCGCCCAACCTCTTCTACGGAGCCGGGATACCGGCGGCGATCCTCGTCATGAACCGTGACAAGCCTCCTGACCGTAGAGGTCGAGTCCTTTTCGTGCACGCCGCGGATGAGCTTGTGCACGGGACGAATCAGAACACCCTCTCTGGCGCTAACGTCGGGCGGATTTCCCGAGCTTTTCACGCCTTCGCTGATGAGCCTCGCTTTGCCCGGATCGCGACCCTAAAGGAGATCGAGCGCAACGACTGGAACCTGAGTATCACACGATTCGTCGACGTCGGAGAGGAGGAGACGAAGCACGACCTCAGGAACGAACTGGCGCGACTGTCGGAACTCGTCGCCAAGAGGAACGACGCCGAGGCACGAATGACCGGGCTGCTCAAGAACCTGGGGTATGGCGCGGTCTAGGCAGTACCCGCCCAGCGTCGATCCCGGTCTCCCGGTTGAGCCATCCCTACCTTCCGGCTGGCACCGGACGACGTTCGGCGAAGCCCTTCAGGTGGTCGAGCGACCGGTCGTGCTTGGCGATGGTGCGGAGTACCAGCTCGTTATTGCGAAGCGTAGCCGACGTGGCATCGTCCCCCGCGAGCGCCTGAGGGGGCATGCCATACTCACGAAGACCCAGTTCGAGGTCCTTGCGGGGGACTTCTTGATCTCCCGCCGGCAGATCATCCATGGCGCCTGCGGCGTCGTTCCTGCCAGCCTCGAAGGAGCCATCGTATCGAACGAGGACGCCACCCTACGACCGCGAGACGGCCTGCTCACTGAGTACCTTCAGTATCTCACTCACACATCGTACTTTCAGCGGACCTGCTTTCATTCGAGCGTGGGCGTCGACGTCGAAAAGATGGTCTTCAAGCTCGATGACTGGATGCGGTTCCCCGTTCATCTTCCTTTAGTGAGCGAACAGCGGAGGATCGCTTCCATTCTCTCTTCGTCTACGACCCGAACGCGCGGTTGAAGAACCCGCGCGGCCTTGAGCGTGACCTGGAGAAGCACTCTCGCGAGGAACTCCGCGTGGTTGTCGTCATCGCGCCTCGCTGACAGGTGTCGTCTTTGTTCGGCTGGCGGCCCGCGCGTGAGCGCGAAGCGTTGGCTCACCACGCAGAACAGCCGAAATCGATCGCGTGCGATTCTCGCAGTCTGGGGGCGGGCTAAGACGATCTCCGGACGGTGCTGCCGTGCAGGCGGCTACCCCGCCAGATGATGGCGCAGGAACGCGACCGCCCGCGGCCACGCGTCGGCCGCGGCAACGGGCCGGTACGTGTCGGGGCGCGTGTCGTTGAAGAAGGCATGCCCGGCGTCCGGGTAGACATGGATCGCGAACGGCTTCCCCGTGCGGGCGAGCGTCACGCGCAACTCGTCCACGTCGGCCGCCGGGATGATGGCGTCGTCGGCCCCGAAGAGTCCCAGATACGGACAGCCGAGCGCCGGCGCCAGATGGAGCGGGCTCCGCGGCTTCACCGCGTCGGTCTCGGCGTAGCGGAGCATGCCGTACCAGGACACGCAGGCCGCGAGCCCCGGCACCGTGCAGGCAGCCATCAGCCCGTACTGCCCGCCCATACAGAAGCCGGTGATGCCGATAGCGTCGGCGCGCACCTCCGGACGGGTGGCCAGGAACTCGACCGCCGCCCCGACGTCGCCCAGGACGCGCGCGTCGGGCAGCGCCCGCATCCAGCGGAAGACGGCCGCCAGGTCGGGCAGGTCGGGCGTCCCCCCGCGACTGTAGAGGTCGATCGCCAACGTGAAAAACCCCTCGGCCGCGAAACGCCGCGCCACGTCCCGGTAGTGGTCGGACAGTCCGCGCACATCGGGAACGAGGACCAGTCCGGGCATGGGCAGCCCCGCCGTCGGCCACACCGCCGCGCCGCGCACTCGCGCGCCGGCACGCACGAAGGTGAGTTCGGCGGTCGCGATCGCGGGCGTGGCGTATTCGACCGGCTCAGGCATGATGCGGTGCGATCTCGCGCGCGAACGCGTCGAGCTGCTCCAGGTAGTGCGCCAGGCTGCGGTGGCGGAAGCGCAGGTTCAGGATGGTCGCCCCGAGCGCGCCGTAGCGCACCACCAGATCGGCCAGCGCCGTCCGCTCGGCGGGAAGCGTCGGATCGAGGAGCCGGTCGGGAGCCAGCACGAGGTCGAACGAGGCGACCCGCGCGCCCCACTCGCGCCATCCCCGCGCCCGTCCGAGCAGCGCTTCCAGCTCCGCCAGCGTGAAGCGGAACGGATCCCACCCGTCGCCGAACACGAGCGCCCGCCGCAGCGAGCGCGGGCTCTGCCCGCCGAGCCAGAGGGGAATGCGTTCCTGTACCCCGCACGGGTCGACGACGAACCCTTCGAACGCGTAGTGCGTCCCCTGGTACGCAGGCGTCCGCCGGCCGAATGCGGCGCGCAACGCGCGTAACGCGTCCTCGTAGCGGGCCCCGCGCGCAGCGAACGGGGCCCCGAGCAGCGTGAACTCTTCCGCCAGCGTCCCCACGCCGACGCCCAGCACGAGCCGGCCGCCGGAGAGACGATCGAGTGTGCCGTAGCGCTTCGCGAGCGCGAGCGGATGGTGGTAGCCGAGCACCAGCACGTGGGTCACAAAGCGGAGCCGCGTCGTCTGCGCCGCCAGGAAGCCGAAGGTGGCGAGCGGATCGTAGTAGCGCGCGCCGCGGCCGGCCACCGCGGCTTCCGGAATGGCAACGTGCTCGCTGCAGGTGACGTGATGGTAGCCGAGCCGGTCGGCGGCGACGGCGATCTGCGCCAGCTCCGCCGGGCCCGCGTCCTCTTCCCACGCCGCACCGTGCGCCGGATGGCGGGTGACGACGGGAGTGATCAGCCCGAAGCGCATCGGCGTCGTCCTACCATCCGCTCCCGGAATGGTGCTAGGAGGCCCCCCGGTGGATTTCGCCTTCTCCCCCGCCGACGAAGCGTTTCGCGCCACCCTGCGCCCGTGGCTCGCCGGCAACGTCCCGGCGCGCGCCGAGCGGGTGCCGCACGACGACGCCTCGCTCGCCGAGGAGGTCGCCTTCCTGCGCGCCTGGCAACGCCGCCTCTACGATGCCGGCTACGTCGGCCTGCTCTGGCCGCGGGCCTACGGCGGCCACGGCGCCCCGCCGACGCAGCAGGCCATCCTCAACACGGAGCTGGCCCGGGCACGCGCCCCGCAGCTGATCAACCGCGTGGGCATCAACAACACCGGCCCGACGCTGATCGCGCACGGCACCGAGGAGCAGAAGCACCGCTTCCTGCCCGCCATCCTGTCGGCCGACGAGCTCTGGTGCCAGCTCTTCAGCGAGCCGAACGCCGGCAGCGATCTGGCCGCGCTGCGCACGCGCGCCGAGCCAGACGGCGACGATTTCGTGGTCACCGGACAGAAGGTGTGGACCAGCTACGCGCAGTTCGCGAAATGGGCGATCCTGCTCGCCCGCACCGACGCGGCGGCCCGCAAGCACCGCGGCATCACGTACTTCATCCTCGACATGGCGCGCCCCGGGATCACCATTCGTCCGCTCCGCCAGATCACCGGCTCGACCGAGTTCAGTGAAGTGTTCCTGGACGCCGTGCGCGTCCCGCGCGCGCACGTCATCGGCGCAGTGAACGGCGGCTGGGAGATCGCCATGACAACCCTCGCCCACGAGCGCGGCACCGGCTTCGCATTCAAGGAGCAGGTCCTGCAGAAGATCGCCGTCGAGGAGTTGGTCCGGCTTGCCCACGCCCGCGGCCACGCCGCCGACCCGACCGTCCGCCAGGAGGTCGCCCGCAGCTGGATCGACGTCGAGATCATGGGCCTGCTGAACTGCCGCACCCTGACGCGCCTCGAGCGCGGCCTCGAGCCCGGTCCCGAGTCGTCGCTGGTGAAGCTCTTCTGGGCGAGCCTGACCCAACGTCTGCATGAGGTCGCCCTCGCCCTCGAAGGGCCACACGCGCAGCTGGTTTCGGGGCCGGACGCGATCGCCGACGGGCGCTGGCAGCAGGCGTTCCTCTGGTCGCGGGTGGGGGCGATCGCGGGCGGCACGTCCGAGGTGCAGGCCAACATCATCGCGCAGCGCCTGCTCGGCCTGCCGCGCTGAGGGCGGCCCCGTTGTCCACGATCATCGAGCACCCGACGTGCGCAGAGTTCCTCGCCAGAGCGGCCAGCGTTCTGGGGCAGGCGCCGGCCGAGCACCATCTCTTCTTCACGATCTGTGCCGCTCTGGAGACCCGGCCCGTCCGGGGACGGGTCTACCTGCTGACCATCGAGCACGAGGACGCGGTGGTGGCGGCCGCGCTCGCGACTCCCGGACGCAAGTGGGTGCTGTCACGGACCGCCCTCGACGTGGCACACACGGTGGCCGACGTGCTCCACGAGCGTGCGTGGCCGGTGCCGGGCATCCTCGCCCCGGCGGACCTGGCGCGCGCATTCGCCGAACGGTGGAGCACGCGCGCCGGCTGCGCGATGCGCCCCGGCAAGGCCCAGCGCATTTACGAGCTCACGCACGTCCTCCCGCCGGCGCCGGTTTCCGGGGACATCCGGCTCGCCGCGCCCGACGACGCCGCCACCGCCGCACGCTGGGCGGCGGGTTTCGCGATCGACGCGATCACCGACGAAACGCCGACGGAAGTGGAAGAGACGGTGCGGGCCGCGCTCGATGACGGGCATCTCTACGTGTGGGTCGACGACACGCCGGTCGCCATGGCGATGATGCGCGTGACCCGACGAGGCGCCCTCATCGGCGCCGTGTACACGCCGCCGGAGCGGCGGCGGCGCGGGTACGCCAGCGCGCTGGTGGCGGCGGTGAGCGCAGCGGCCCTGGCAGCGGATGCCGACCGCTGCATCCTGTTCACCGACCTCGCCAACCCGACCTCCAACACCATCTATCAACGCATCGGCTACCGGCCCGTAGCCGACTGGGCGGATTGGTTCCCCGCTTGATCACCCCGACCCGGGCGGCGCCGCCGGGTCCCCCGGCGATTGCACCAGCTCGATCAGCTGACCGTCCGGGTCGACGATGAAGCAGGCCGCGACGCCGACGTCGGGGAAGCGGATGATGGTCTCGTCCAACACCCGCTCGTCGGCCGCCCGCAACGCGCTCAGCGCGGCGTCCAGGCTCTCGACCCGAAACGAGAGATGGGTGAGCCCCAGCTCGTGCATGGCGTGCGCGCGCGCCGGCGGCCGCGGGGGGCTCGCGAACCGCAGCAGCTCGATGCGGACGCCGTCGCGCGTCAAGTAGACCGCCTTCAGCGCCACGTCCCGCAGCCGGAGCAGGGTGTCGCTCGGCTCGCCCGCCACCTCGAGCTCGTGCTCGTACCGGAAGCCGAGTAGGTCGCGGTAGAAGCGCAGCGAGCGGTCGAGGTCGGAGACGCCGATGCCGATGTGGGTGAGCCGCTGGAGCGGGACCATGGCCACGCTCCTACCGCGCGACCGCGATCGCGATCAAGCGTCGGGCAGGGCCCGCCGGAGCGTCACCAGCGCGATCTCGCGCGGTACCCCCACGCGCACGCGCTGGCCGCTCACGCCGAGCCCGCGACTCACATGGAGCAAGCACCCACCGCGTTTGTACGTGCCGCCGTCGAACGACGTCATGAGGAAGCGCGCCGGGTTGAGGTGCGGCAGCCCGGGCAGCGCTACCTGGCCGCCGTGCGTATGCCCGGCCAGCGTGAGGGGCACACCCGCGGCGGCCGCCGTCTCGAACACGTCGGGCTTGTGCGCCAGCAGGATGCACGGCTCGCCCGCCGGGACGGTGCCCAGGAGCGCGGGGAGGGCGCGCGCCTCGTCCGGGCTCGGACGGTCCTCGAGCCCGACGATGTGGAGGCGCGCGCCGTCGACCTCGACCTGCGCCACCTGGTCGCGCAGGAGCCGCCACGGCGTGCCCTGCACGAGCGCGGCCGCCACCTGCTCTATGCCGGCGTCGCGGTCGTGGTTGCCCAGGATCACGAACACGCCGCGCCGGGCCTGCAAGCGGGCGAGCTCCGGCACCCAGAGACGGAGGTCGGTGGCCGGCGAGTCGGCGATGTCGCCGGTCACGCACGCCACATCCGGGTCGAGGGCCATGAGGCGCTCGAAGGCCTCGCGCAGCGCGCCGCGGTGGGCGAGCGGGCCGACGTGCAGGTCGCTCACCTGGGCGATGCGAAACCCGTCCAGGGAGGCCGGCAGTCCCGCGACCCGTAGCTCGAGACGCGTGACGCGCAGGCGCCGGTGCCCGCGGAGGTAGCCATGCGCCATGGTCCCGACGCCGGCGGCGAGGGCCGCCATGCCGATCGGCCGGAACGCGGGCAGGAGGGACGCCGCCGTCGCGAGCCCGTCGGCCGCTCCCGCCGGGCTCGGCAGGGCGAGCGCCCAATCGAGCAGCGCCCACGCCACCGCCGCGGCAGTGAGTGCGCTCGCCCCGGCAAAGGCCGTGAAGCCGAGCCCGAGGACCGCCGCGCCGGCCCGCGCGGCGACGGGCGCCAGCGTCGGCTCGAGCTGGCAGCCCTCGGCGGCCATACGGTTCACGACGAACAGCGCGAACGGGACCAACAGGTGCGGAAGCATCGTCGCCGGTGCCCCCAGGAACCAGCACCAGAGCAGCCACTCCCCGAGCGCCCCACCGAGGGCGAGGGTGGTCGAGAAGTGCGGAAAGATGATGTTGGCGAGGGAGTTCACGGGCAGGGAGGAACGCGGTTGAGTCTCACCATAACGGACCGTACATTCACGCGCGAGCACGGACCCCGGACGCGCCGCATGGCAGATGCGCGGTCGCATCACGCGCCGCAGGCAAGATCGAGGGCGCCGAGTGGCCCGAGATCGATGGTCACGACATCTCCCGGCTCGACCCACACCGGCGCCGCCAACGCACCGGAGATGATCCAGTCGCCCGCGCGTACCCCCTCGCCGAACGCCGCCAGCGTGTCGGCCACCAGCGCCACCAGCGCCGGCAGATCGGCGGCGGCGGAGGCCGCAGGGACGTTCGCCAGCTCCGCCCCATTGTGCTCGAAGCGCAGCACCGCGTCGCCGATCACCCCGCGTGCATGCAGCGGATTGGTGGTGCCGATCATCACCGCGCGATGGAAGCTGTTGGCGGCCACGGCGTACTCGAGGTCGTCGAGCGGACCGTGGAGGTCGATCACCTCGAGCGCGGCGCCGAGCCCGATGATGGCAGTCTCCACATCCGCCCGGGCAGCGCCCGCCGGCACGTCGCGTCCCATGTGGATGGCGATCTCCGGCTCGACGCCGACCCGCGTGCCGCCGGCGAGCGAGTGCTCGGCGCCGAGCGCGAGGGCCGTCGCACAGGTGAGGTGCCCCACGATCGGTGCCTCGATGCCGAATCGCCGTTGCATGCGGGCATCGTTGATGCCGATCTTCCAGCCGATGCGCGGGACGCCGCGCGCGAGCAGCGCCCGCCAGTGGGCGAGCTGGGTCTCCATCCCGCGCCGCGCGCGCGGGTCGAGGACGGGTCGCATCATCGGGTTTGTCCTACGTCTCGATCGTGACTTTGATCGAGCCGGTCGTCTTGTCGGCCGCGGTCCGGAAGCCGGCGGCGATGTCGGCGAGCGGGACGCGGTGGGTGATGACCGTGCGGGCCAGATGCGCGCCATGGCGGGCGAGCAGATCCTGCACCACCTCGAAGTCGGCCTGCGCGCCGGCACGGTTGTAGACGAACGACCCCAGGATGCGCAGCTCGCGCGCCAGCACCAGCAGCGCGGGGAACTGCGGCGCCCGGGTGAACACGCCGAGCACGCACACCGTCCCGCCCGGACGGCAGGCGGCGACGGCGGTGTCGAGCGTGTCGGCGGCGCCGCCGACCGTCTCGATGACCAGATCGATCGGCGCCGACAGCACGTCGCCGGGGATCTCCCCCCCCTCGTCCACGACGCGATCGGCCCCCAGCGCCAGCGCCGCCACCCGCTGCTGCGGACGCCGGGCGGTGACGAGCACCTCGCCGGCCCCGCCCGCGCGCGCCGCCAGCACCGCCATGAGCCCGATCGTCCCGGCGCCGAGAACCAGCACCCGCTGGCCGATGCGGAGGCCGGCGATGCGAACGGCATGCACCGCCACGCCGAGCGGCTCGCTCAGCGCCGCGGTCGCGAAGTCGACGCCGGCCGGCACGCGGAAGCAGTGCCGCGCCAGCACCGCGACATACTCCGCGAACCCGCCCGGGATGGTGATCCCGAGCAGGCCGATCCGCGGGCAGTAGTGATAGTCGCCGGCCAGGCAGTAGCGGCACGCGCCGCACGAGGCGATGCCCTCGACGGCGACGGCGTCGCCGGGCGCGAGCGTGGTCACGCCGGCCCCCACTTCGGCCACCTCGCCCGCGATCTCGTGCCCGGGGCACACCGTCGGCACCATCATCTGGTCGTGGTACCAGTGCAGATCGGAGCCGCAGATGCCGCAGTTGCGGACCCGGACGACGACCTCTCCGGGGCCCGCCATCGGCCGCGGCACTTCGTCCAGCTCGATGATGCCGGGGGCCCGGGCACAGGCGGCGCGCATGGTGATCATCGACGCTCCTACGATCCCGTATGGTGGCGCTCGATCGCGGCCCGCACCGCGGCCGCCAGGCGATCGCGATCCGCATAGGTGAGGCCGGTGGTGGGAATCGGGGCCTCGATCACGATCTCCACGTCACCGGGCAGGACGGTGAATCGGCTCCCGTGCGGCATGAGCCGGCGCGTGCCCCGGCACACCACGGGCACGATCGGCAGGCCGCTCTCGATGGCGAGCACGAAGGCGCCCTTCTTGAAGGGCAGGAGGGCCCCGGTGCGACTCCGGCTGCCCTCGGGGAAGAGCACGAACGACTGGCGTGCGGCAGCCGCCCCCCGGAGCGCATCGATCGCCCGCTCGGGATGGTCGCGGTCGACCGGCACCATGCCGAGGGTGTCGAGGACGCCGCCGACTACGGCATGCCGCCAGAGTTCCCGCTTGGCGGCGAACCGCGTCGCGCCCGGCAGGTGGCCGAGGAGCACGAGGATGTCCAGGTGGCTCTGGTGGTTGGGGGCGAAGACGACCGGCCCGGCGGCGGCGACCCGCTCGCGGCCCTGCACCGTCACACGCACGCCGAGCAGATCGGCCAGATCGCGAGCGCGCGCCTTGGCGAAACGCCACGCCAGCTCCCGGCTCCCGGTCGTCCGGTGGATGCCAATAGCCACCGCCGCCATGCCGACCAGCATGCCGCGGAAAAGATACGGCGACAGGGCGACCCGGAGGCCCGTGCCCCCCCCCGGCGCGAGCGCGGGGGCATCGGCCACGGTCGTCCCGGGCTCCGCGGGCACCGCGGCCGTCTCGCGTGTCGGCATCGCGTTCACCCTGCGGGCCGCATGCCGACGACGCGCGCAACCCGCTGCCACATGCCACGGCCGATCAGGCCCTCCGCCATCGAGAGGACGCGCTGGATCACCTGCAACACGTCGCCGTGGCCCGCCCAGTGCCGACGGACGATCGCGGGACTGGCCCCGTTCACGACCGCGTGCAGCACCAGCGCCGCCAGGGCCACGTCGTCGACGTAGCCGGCCGGCCCGAGGAGCGCCTCGGGAATCACGTCGAGGGCGAACACGAAGTAGGCGATGGCCGCAGCCAGTTGGGCGCGGAGCGCGAGCGGCACGGCGGACTCCGCCGCCAGGCGGCAGAGCAGATGGAACAGATCCGGCGCGAGCAGGACCAGCTCCGCGCCGCGGTGCGTGGCCCCGCCCCGCGTCACGAGCCAGCGCTCGATGCGCTGGCGGAGCCGCTGGTAGAAGTCCGCGTCCGTCGATCGGGCTTTCACAGGACCCTTCCTAGAACGGCGGCGCGACGCGCGCTAGCGTGGTCTCGGCGAGCACGAGCACGGGGTAGCCCTGTCCCGCCGCCAACACCTCCGTGTCGGCCGGACCGATCAAGAGGCCGGCCCCCGCCCCGAGCGACGTGAGCACCCCCGAGCTCTGCGACGCCACGGCCGTGGCCATCATCCCGTCGGCGCCGTCCCCTAGGCGCACGCGGACGAACTCCGTCAGGCCGGGCGCCTTGCGCACGGCCCCGGTGAGCGTCGCGCGCACCACCGGCAGATGCAGGCGCCGGTGCCCCTGCAGCCGGCGCAACGCCGGGCGGACGTAGAGGTAGAAGCACACCAGCGCCGACACGGGGTTGCCGGGCAGGCCGAAGAAGAGGCGGCCGTCGAGACGCCCGAAGGTGAGCGGCTTGCCCGGCTTCTGCGCCACCTTCCAGAACAGCCGCTCGACGTGCACGGCGTCGAGCGCCTCCTTCACGTAATCGAGATCGCCGACCGAGACCCCGCCGCTCGACAGGACCACGTCGGTCCGCAACGCCTCGACGAAGAGCGCGCGGATGTCCTCGGGCCGGTCGCGCACGATCGGCAGGACGACGGCCTCGGCCCCCGCCTCGCGCACGGCGGCGGCGAGCGTGTAGGCGTTCGAGTTGACCACCTGTCCGGCCGCCGGCTCCTCGTCCACCTCGACCAGCTCGGTGCCAGTGGAGAGGATGGCCACCCGCGGCCGCTGGTGGACGACCACGGTCGCACGCCCGACCGAGGCAAGCACGCCCAGGTCCGCGGGACCGAGCAGCGTGCCGCACTCGACCACCACCTGCCCCGGCCGGATGTCCTCCCCGACGCCGCGCACGTTGGCGCCGCGGGCGACCGGGCGCTGCACGACGACGCCGCCGTCCTGGGCGTCGGTGTCCTCGATCCGCACCACGCTGTCTGCCCCGGGGGGGATCACCGAGCCGGTGAACAGCTTGACGGCCGTGCCCGTCTCGACGGCTGTCGCGGTCACGGTTCCTGCCGGCTCGACCGCCAGCACGCGCAGGCGCGTTGGTGCGCTCGCCACGTCGGCCTGGCGCACGGCGTAGCCGTCCATGGCCGAGTTGGGGGCGTTCGGCACCGCACGGGTCGCCACCACGTCTTCGGCCGCCACCCGCCCGAGCGCCGCGGCGAGCGCCACGCGCTCGCCCCCGAGCACCGGGGTCGCGGCGCACACCTGAGCCAGGGCCTCGCCGACCGAGATCACGCGCGAGCGATAGCCGCGTCGACGAGGAGCGTCAATCCGCCAGCAGGTAGATGGCCAGATCGCGCCGCTCCGCGGCCGACAGCGGGAACGCCGGCATGGGCGGCGGCGGCGCGGCGAGGAACTCCGCCAGGGAGGCCAGGGTGTAGCGCTGCCCGAGGTGCGCCAGGGGTGGCGCGCGCATCCCCGGCGCCGCCACCGACGGGTCGTGACAGCCGGCGCAGGCGAACCGATCGTAGAGGGCCTGGCCGCGGGCCCGGGCGCCGGCGCGCTCGCCGGCACCCGGGGTGGCACGCGGCCCCGGCGGGAGCGGCGAGCGCGGGGCCGCCGCTCCACCCTCCGCGCCGTACGCGACGCGGTAGATCGCGCCAGCGTAGTCGTCGGAAACGTAGAAGGCCCCATCCGGTGCCTCGACGACGTCGACCGGGCGACCGATCACGTCTTCACCCTCGAGGAAGCCGGTCAGGAAGTCGCGCTCTTCTACGACGCCGCCGGGGCCCCAGTGGAGCGACACGACTTTGTAGCCGTCCTTGCGGGTGCGATTCCACGAGCCGTGGAGCGCCACCAACGCCGCGTCGCGATACGCGGACGGCACCCGCTCCCCGCGCACGAACGTCATGCCGAGCGGGGCGTTGTGGGCACGGAAGCCGTGCACCGGCGGGAGGCTGGCCGCGATCTCCGCCGCGTGCCCGGCACCCAGGTCGGGATCGGCGATCCGGTCCCCGTTGGCGAACGGCCAGCCATAGAAGCCGCCCACCTGCACGCGGTTCAGCTCGCAGGGCGGGAAGTCGTCGCCGAGGAGATCGCGGCCGTTGTCGGTGGCGTACAGCTCACCGGTGGCGGGCCGCCAGTCGAAGCCGACCGCGTTCCGGAGCCCGGTGGCGACCATGTCCTCGCCACCGCCGTCGAGCCCGTAGCGCACGATGGCGGCGCGACGCCGATCGTCTTCGACGCATACGTTGCAGCTCGACCCGATGGAGACGTAGAGGCGGCGGTCCGGTCCAACGCGCAGCGTGCGGGTCCAGTGATTGCCGCCCCCGGGCAGACCGGTCACGACGCGCTCGAAGGGACCGGCGGTCGTACGACGCGCGGCATCGAACCGGATGCGACCGATGGCGTCGGTCTCGGCGACGTAGAGCCAGCCGCCGTGCTCGTCGATCCCGTGTGGACGGTTGAGCCCGTCGACCAGCGTGCGGCGGCCGTCCGGGCGGCCATCGCCGTCGGCATCGCGCTCCAGGAGCAGGACCCGCCCCGCACGCGGCATCGACACCAGCAGGTCGCCGGCCGACGTGACGCGCAGGAGCCGCGCCCCGGGCACGTCGGCGGCGTAGAGGGTCACCGCGAAGCCGGGCGCGGCACGCACGCGGCGGTCGAACACCTCCGGCGGCGCGGCGTCGATCCCCCCGCCCCAGATGAGGTTCCGGAACGGCGCATTCACGGCGTAGCGCTCGGGCAGCAGGACCCGACACGCCACCAGCGCCGCCAGCACGGCCAGCCACCCCATCCACCGACGCACCCGCGCAGCATAGCACGCGGGGCGGTCCCGGCAGCGGCGCACGCGCGCGACTTCTGAGCTCGGTGCCGAGAAGTAGTCGCATCGATAGCGCCCGTCCGCTCGCGCCGGCGAGCGCTGAAAGAGGCCCCGCTCTTGCGCCCCGCAGCGGAAGTTCGACCTCCTCTACGAGCTCCAGATGCCGAAGCCGCACGACGAACGCAGCGAGTACCGCTGCTACCACGAGGCCCTCGAGCAGATCGTCCTCGCCGACCGCCTCGGCTTCGACACGGTGTGGGAAGTCGAGCACCACATCGGCTACGGCGTGGTCCTGCTGCCGCACAAGTTCAACCATCCCATCCGGGTGGCGGAGCGCGTCGCGACCCTCGATCTCCTGTTGAGTTCGGTGGGGGATATCCCTCGACGCGTCGAGCCACATTCACTCATCTTGCAGAATCGCACGATGAAGATGCGACGAACGGGCCGTTTTTCGAAAAAATTCCTTGACAGTACAGCAGGGACTGACGTACCCCGGGCAGGGCCAGGGACTCACCTGGCCTGGAGAGGGGTCTGATGCAGGTCCGTGTCGTGGTGTCTGTTGCGTCGGACCGGCGCCGTCCGCGCCGGTGCACGGACGCGCACGCCTGGATCGGCGCGGCGCTGACACTGGTCGGCCTGATGCTCGCCCTCCCGGCGCGTGACGCCGCGGCCCGCCTCGGCGCCTGGAACCTGAGCGGGTGCGAAGAGCCGTCCACGTTCTACTCGGCGGCCCACTTGCCCACCAAACCCAGTTGCTGCAGCAACGTCGCCCTGCCGAGTATCGGCGTGTGCCCGGGCGGGAATCCGTGCCCCCCCGACGGCGTGTGCACGATCGCCACCTGCGCACCCGGCACGTTCTGTCCGAAGGGGAACCCGTGCCCGCCCGATGGGCAGTGCCTCGGCACCTGTGTGCCGGTGACGGACCCGCTGAACGAGCTGCCCAACGTGGTTGTCATCACCTCGGACGACCAGGCGGCGTGCCAGTACGGGTTCTCGGGCACCTGCCGGAGCGACGTGTTGGGCACGCCCGTCCCGGCGCCCTATACGCCGACGCTCGACAGCCTGGCCATGAACGGCAAGGTGTTCCCCGTCGCCCACAACTCGGCCAACTGGTGCTTCCCCTCGCTCGATACGATCATCACCGGTCGCCTGCCTCCGCAGGGTGGCTGCTCGGGCCCGGGTTGCGGGCCGCCCGGCGCGCGCGACAGCACCGACGTGGTCGGCGCGAGTGCGCCTACGATCGCGCAGCTCATCAACTCAGCGGGCCCGGGCTACTGTACCTACCGGGCGGGCAAGGGCTCGAGCGTGGGCTTCGACGCGGCCCGCACGTCGCACAACATCGGCCGCACCTCGTGCGGCCGCTGCGACAAGCGCACCTGGGAATCGATCGGCCCGACCGAGTGCCAGTTCGATCCCACGGCGTGCCCGGACCCCAGCGACACCAACAATCCGGCCTGCGCCAGCGCGCCGCTCTGCGGCGAGGACATCCTCCCGCTACTGGGCAAGGACCGGGCCCCCAGCACGGGGGACATCGACACCTTCCTCGACGACATCGTGGCACGGGGAACCGACGGCAAGGACTACCTCCCGAAGAAGTTCTTTACCTGGTTCGTTCCCCACCTGCCGCATACGCCGGCCGCGCCCGAGGAGGTCCTCGAGCACCGGCCGCATCTGAACGGCCCGATCGATCAGAGCTACTGCAAGGACTTCCTCTTCGGCCATCTGTGCACGTCGCCTGCCCCCGGGGTGGTGTCCGTGCTCGGACCCCGCTTCCCGTTCGGCGCGCCCGCCTACGCGGCACCCCTCCGCGGTGCGGAGAAGAAATCGAAGATGCAGGGCTCGTACGGCAACGTGCTGTGGCTCGACAACTCGGTCGGCCGCATCCGCAAATTCCTCACCAACCATGTGGTCGAGGGGCCGGCGGGACCGACCCCGCTCGCAGCCAACACCGTCATCCTGTTCCTTACCGACAACGGGGGGTATCTCCCGCGCTCGAAGAAGCGCTTCACCGAGAACGGCTACCGGACGGCGCTGATCGTGTACGACCCCCGTCACGAGACACCCCCGGGCGGACGCTGGAAGATCGACGATGACCTGGCGCACAGCGTCGATGTCCTGACCACCGTCCTGTCGTACGCCGGCGTCGCCCCGCCGCCAGAAACGATGGGGAAGGACCTGCGCCCGTATCTCGAGGCGTCGAATCCCCCACCGGTCCGCAACGCCATGTGTGGCACGGACATCCGGAGCCTGTTCGGCACGCAGGCCCGCTACCTGCTCATGCGCGGCGGCCAGGTGGGACAGTGCAGCACCCCGACCGCGACGCCGTGCGCGAGCGACGCCGGCTGCAACGCGGGGCTGGGCGAACTCTGCTCCGCGGCCGGCGTGTGTGCCGTCCCGGGGTCGAAGCCGTGCGTCGACGACGACGACTGCCGCGTCAGCCCGGGCGATACCAGCGTGTGCGTCTTCCAGGACCGGAAGTGGTGCTCGAACACGCCCACCACGTCGTGCACGGAGGACAGCGACTGCCGCGCCGTGTGCCGGACCTGTTCCAAGGCCGCGAGTCTCCCCTGTGAGACCGACGCCGAGTGCGGCTACGGCCAGTGGGGCACGTGTGTCGATGCGCCCGCCGACAAGCTCGCCTGCACCTGCGGGCGGCGCCTGGTGAAGCTCTACCAGAGCAACAACGGCCTCAACCTGAAGATCACCGACCTGCTGCGTGATCCCGACGAGACCGACCTGGTCGACGGCGACGCCATGAACAACGCCACCAGCACGCTGCGCCTCGGCAAGCTGGCGCACCGGCTGCGCTGCTGCATGGATCAGTGGTGGATGCCGTCGGGTATCGTGCCCGAGAGCTGCCCCGAGGGCTGCGACCCGCGGGCCAGCTGCATGTAGGCGTCACGGGTCCAGCCGGGCGGCCTCCAGCAGCCAGCGCTCCAGCCTCGGCCGGTCGTGCTGTGCGCGCGCCAGCTCGACGATGGCGCGCACGGCGTCGGCATGGCTCGAGGGGTCGTCGGTGGCGGCCTGCTCGAGGGCATCGAGGGCGCGCGGCGCATCGCCGGCCCGGGCCAGCGCCAGGCCCTGGTTGTAGCGCGCTCGTGGGTACGCCGGTGCCACCGACAGGCATCGCTCGAGCGTGGCCGCCGCATCCCGCCAGCGTTCCTGCTGGCCGTAGAGCAGCGCCAGCGCGAACGCCGTCTCCGGCACGACATCGCGCGCCAGCACGGTCGTGAACTCCCGCTCCGCGTCGGCCACCCGCCCCTGCTGCGCGAGCAGCATGCCGAGGTTGTGGCGCGCCTGGATCGACGCCGGCCACAGCCGCAGCGCTTCCCGGTAGGCCGCCTCGGCCGCCGCCGACTCCCCGCGCGCGGCGTGGTAGATGGCCAGGTTGTAGTGGGCTTCGGGAGTGTCGCCGACGAACAGCTGGCTCTGCCGCCATTCGTCGGCTGCCGCGGTCAGGGCGGCGGCGGCGGCGGGATCGAGCGTCTGCGGGTCGACCTGACGGAGCGCCAGCGCCGCATACAGGCGCACGATGCGAATGGGATCGCGGACGGCGGCGAGCAGATCCCGGACGGCGTCGGCCGGCACGGCAGTGCGCTCGGAGAGCGCCCAGGCCGCGCCGGCGCGTACCAGGGCTTCCGGGTCCCGGAGCGCCCCTGCGACCGCGGTCGTGACGCCGTCGGCGGTCGGAAAGCGGGCCAGCAGACGCCCCGCGCTGGCGCGACGGACGGCATCGGCGTCACCGCGGAGAAGCGTGAGGAGTCCTGGCACGCTGCGCGGGTCGTTGGCGCGCCCCGCCTGGATGGTGCCGGCGACGGCGCGCCGCCGGGCCCGCTCGGTGTCGTCGGGAAACCACGCCCGCAGCTCGGCCGCCGCCCACGCCGGGTCGCGATCGGTGTGACAGCGGTTGCATGCGTTCGGAACCCCGAGGGCGAGCGTCGCCTCCGGATCGGGACGCGGAAAGGAATGATCGTGGCGCGGGTCGCGCTGCATGTAGATCGTGACCGGCATGTGGCACCCGACGCAGCGCGCCCCGGCGCTGTCGGGCGGGTGATGCATGTGCGTCGTCGCCGCGTAGCGCTGGTCGTGGCACGAGAGACAGAGCGCGTTTCCCGCCTTGCGCGTGCCGCCAGCGTGCACGTCGTGGCAGTCCCAGCAGCGCACCCCTTTGCCGTGCATGACGCTCATGTCGAACGAGACCGCCTCGTAGAGCTCCTCCTTCACCTGGCCATCGGGGTAGTAGGCGTCGGTATCGAGCAGCTCGGGCTCGAACGCGTCCAGGAACGGCTCCCCCGGCTCGTAGGGGGCCCGCTCGACGCGCCGACTGTGGCAGGCGGCGCACGCGCCGAGCTGCAGCGCGGGGCTGCGCCCGTGGTACGGGTCGATGCCGCTGCCCGGGCGATGCATCGCCACGTGCCCGGCCCCGGGGCCGTGGCACGCCTCGCAGCCGACCCCCATCTCGGCCCAGCGGCTGGCATAACCGTCGGTCGCCGGCTGGTAGCCTTTGTCGTAGCCGGTCGTGTGGCAGAACAGGCACTGCGGGCTCGCCGCCATGCCGCGGTTGGTCCAGTGTCCCCAGTCTTCGGGCGTCCGCGGGTCCCCGGCGAAGAGATCGAACCACTCCCCGCGGGTCACGTCGAACGCGAGCGGCAGGGCCTGCAGCCGATCCGGACGCAGCGGCCCCACATACTGCTCGACATGCCGGCAGCCGAGCACGTAGGCCAGGGCGACGTCTTCCGTGATGCCGAGGTTCGCTCCGCGCATGACGAGGCCGCCGGCCTGCTCGACCAGCGGGGCGCCGAGCGGCGCCTTGCGGGGCGCGTCGGGGGTGGCGGCGAACATGGCGCGCTGGTGCGGCGTGCCCTCCCAGGCGTGGACCCGATCGGCGTGACAGGACGCGCAGGCTTCCGAGCCGACGTAGCCGCGCTCCTGGAGCAGCGCCTCCGGCCCAGGCGCGCGCAGGGCGAGCAGGAGCAGGACGACCGCCGCCGTGGCCGCCCCCATGATCGTGAGCGCGCGACGGGGCACGGGCGGAAGGTACCCCAGGTGGGGGCTTCAGTTAAACGGGCAGACGAGCCCGTCGCCCCCGCCGAAGCAGGACGGCACCTCGGGCAGCGCGGCCCCATCGTCGTCGGGGTAGAAGAACCCGAGCGCGAAGCACATCTCGTCCAGGCTGGTGAGCCCGAAGCGCAGCACACGGTCGGTGGGGTTGTCGTAGTTGCACGTCCAGCGGAAGCCCGCGCCCGCTTCCAGCCGGAGCGGGCGCGGGTACCGGACCACGACCGGGTCGGTGTAGTCGAGCGTGACCAGCTGCGGCTCGGCCGGGCCGTCGCCGCGCGTCACCTCGACCACCGCCGACTGCGTGTACTTGTGGCTGTGCGAGGTCAGCATCACCAGGTTCATCGGGAATGGCGTCATCCAGGTGGAGACGACGCTGCCCGGGCTCTGCGGCGGCACCTCGATGTCGAACGTGCCGAGCTGGAACGTGCGCGCGTGATGCCGGATGGCGCCGCGGCGTGCAACCCGGAAGTTGATCGCGACGTCGACCTCGAGCGGCTCGGCGCTGCCGTTGAGATAGTGCGCGTTCAGGAGCAGGCGCTGCCCCGGCCGGAGGGCCACCCCGACGCCGCGCGGGAAGCGGATGCGCTCGCGCGGGTGCTGTGCGAACGCCAGGATCGGCAGCACCGCCTGGCTGCCAATGTTGGTGCAGCCAGACGAGTCCACGGGCGCCGGCGTGTCGAGCCCGCCGTCGCCGTTGTCGAGGAAGATGGCGAAGTGGTGACTGCCGTACGCCTCCCCCGCGGGCATCGCGACCACCATCTCGTTCACGTCGAGGGCGGTGCGATTCGGCAGGGCGATGGCCTGGCAGACCTCCCGCTCCCCGTGCGCGGGCACCTGGAAGGTGCCCATCCGGACCTGGAGCCCCCGGGTCGGACGGCGGAGACGGGCCCGCAGACTCTCGGCGCCCGTCGGGGCCGGGACGGCGAGAAGCGCCAACAGGAGGGCGAGCGTACGGCGCATGGGCAGCGTCGGTGGACGCCGGCCCGACACGTCCCAGGGCACCAGGCCCGATGGAACGTGTCGACCGGTCCTACCGCGACAACGGCTAGTACTCGACGGTCGAGTGACCGCCGCTGTCGGCCCGGACGCCACGCTTGCCTGCGAGGTCGCGAATCGCCTTCCACGCGAGCTTCGAGGGTTCAGCGTGCGAGTTCTCCCAGCGATTGACGGTCGAGACCGTGACGGCGATCTCATGGGCGAACTCTTCCTGCGTCATGCTGAGCTGCTGTCGGAGCTGTCGAATCAAGTTGGGCGTGTTGTCAGCCATGCAGGCGATCGAGCAACCAACGTGCCAGGGGCCGCGCGCCCGTGCGCATGGCTCGACGCGGCGCTCGCCGCGGCACGCCGCCACAAAACGGGCGCAGCGACCAATTCGCGCCACGCACTTGCGAAGCCGACCGCGCCCCCGCTATGCCGGCTGCGCCATGATCTTCGTCCACGAAACGCACGAAGTCCGCGGCGGCAAGATGGCGGAGTTCGGCGACGCCGTCCGCATGCGCTGGAGGCCGCTGCTCGAGGAGCGCGGCGACGCGCGCCTCTTCTGGTTCTGGGAGCTCGCCCACGGCACCAACGTCAGCTACCAGGCCATCTCCCTCACCGCCGTCCGCGACTGGGCGGCGTGGGGCGGACTCGTCGCGCGTCTCCAGACCGACCCGCGCGCCCGCGACTGGCAGCGCGAGGTGTGGACGTTGCGGCACGAGCTCACCGCCAAGCTGCTGCTCCCGACCGCGTGGTCGCCGCTCCAGGACATCGATCTCGCCCACGCCCCGGCCGAGGTCGCCGGCAGCGCACCGGCGCTCTACCTGCACGACACCGGCTGGCCTTTCTCCGGCAAACGCGAGGAGTACGTCGACGCCCTTGGCCGCCTCTTCGCTCCGCAGACAAGCCACGCCCGCATGATCTCGGTGATCGGCTGCTGGACGGTGGCGCCGGGCACCGGGCGCCATCACGAGGTAGTGCTGCTGCAACGGATCGAGGACTGGGACGCGTTCGCCCGCCTGCTCGCGCACGGCGAGCAGGGCGCACAGCGGAGCGGCTGGATGGTGGAGGGGCTGCGCTACCGGGAGCGATGGGAGTCGAAGCTCCTGCGCTGCGTAGGGTGGTCGCCGCGGCAGTGATTGTGACGCCGGTCCGCGGGCGCGGGGGTGTCCGCGCCGCTTCGTTCGCCGACGATCGGCGCGCGCTGCCACATATGATCTGCGCATCGTCGGCTCAAGGCGCTGCGCGGACACCCCCGCGCCCGCGACTCGCACCGCAACGCCGGCGCCCCCCCTGCGACTACGGCGGCGAAAGGTCCCGACGACCGACGTGCGGCGCGGTGGCCGCGACGTCCTTCGCCAGGGGCCGGGTGTGGTGCGGCGGCCGGCTCCGCGCATGCGGAGAACGTCAGCGGCCGGCGGGGGCGAGTTTCAGCTGGTCGGCCAGGACCGAGAGCCACTCCTCGGTGCCGCCGAAGCGCAGCTCGGCCTCCTTGGCGCGCGCCGAGTAGCGGTGCAGATCGTGCTCGATGACGTAGCCCGCGCCGCCGTGGAGCTGATGGGCCGTGAGCGTGATGTCGCGGTACGACTGGCCGGTCCACGCCTTGGCGATCGCGACCTCGCGCTCGGCACGCAGCCCTTCGGCGAGCCGCCAGAGCGCCTGGCGGGTGACGTGCCGCGCGCCCTCGAGCGCGATCGCCATGTCGGCGCACATCGCCTGCACAGCCTGGAAGGTGCCGAGCTTCACCCCGAACTGCTCGCGCTCGCTCACGTAGCGCGTGGTCATGTCGAGCACGGCGTCGGCACCGCCGATCATGTCGGCACAGAGGAGCGCGGTCAGGCGGGTACGGAGCTGCAGCAGCCGTGGCCAGGCGCGGCCGGCCGGCCCGGCCAACGCGGCGGCCGGCAGGGTGACGTTCTTGAAGCGGACGAGACTCTGGCGGTCCTTGCCGAAAGTCTTCTGGGGCTGGACGGTCACGCCCGGCAGATCGGCCGGCACGAGCACGGTCGACACCCCGCGGCCGCCTCGGGCCGCGCCGTCGCGGGCCGCCACCAGGAAGGCGTCGGCGGTGGCGCCCTGGAGGACGAACGCCTTCTCGCCCGCGAGCACGAGGCTCTTGCCCCGACGCCGCACCGTGGTGGTGTAGGCCGCCGGCGCACTCGTGGCCGCCATCTCGGCAATGGCGAGCGTCACCAGCTTCTCACCGCGCGCCACGGCCGGCAGCCACTCCCGCTTCTGTCCCGCGCTGCCGAGGGCCGCCAGGCCGAGGCCGCCCGCGATGGCGGCGAACAGGCCGAACGGCGCCGCCGCCCGTCCGCACTCCTCAATCAGGAGTCCCACCTCGACCAGCGACACCTCTTCGCCGCCGTACTGGCGGGGCAGGCCGTAGCCGAACCACCCCAGCCGGCCGACCGCCTGCCAGAACGCCGCGTCGTGGCCGCTCGGCTCCTGGTCCCAGGCGAGACGGCGCTCGCGCGTCAGCTCGGCGGCCAGGAACCGCCGCGCCTCGTGCTGGATCACCTGCTGCTCTTCCGTCGGCGCGAGATGCATGGTGGCGTCCCCTACTTACGCGGCAACCCGAGGCCGCGCTGGGCGATGATCATGCGCTGCACCTCGTTGGTGCCGCCGCCGAAGCGCTGCATCGGCGCCACGGTATAGAGCCACTGCAGGCGGCCGTGGAGCGCGGCGGCCGGATCGTCGGCGGCGAGCTGGCCGTTCAGGCCGAGGATGTCCATCCCGACCGACGCCAGCCGGGCGTTCAGCTCGGTGACGTACACCTTGGCCATCGACCCTTCCTTGGTGGGCACCACGCCCTGGTCGATGAGCCAGGCGTTCAGGAGCCCAATCTGCCGCCCCACCTCGACCCGCATCTCGAGGTCGGCGAGCGCGCGTCGCACCCACGGGACTCGACCGAGCGGCGCTCCGTCGTGTCGGGTGCGGCGAACGAACACCTTCAACTCGGCCAGGAAGCGCGCCAGCATGCCGACCGAGCCGATCATCACGCGCTCGAAGTCGAGCGCCATCATGGCGTAGTAGAAGCCCATGCCGCGCTCGCCCACCAGCGCGTCCCGCGGCACGCGTACATCCTCGAAGAAGACGGCGTTTGTGCGCAGCCCCGACCACGTCCACAGCGGCTGCACCGTGATGCCGGGCGCGTCCATGGGCACGATGAGCATCGAGATGCCCTTGTGCTTGGGCGCGTCGGGCTCGGTGCGCACCGCCACCCAGTTGTGCGAGCAGCTGTGGGCGCCGGTATTCCAGGTCTTGTGGCCGTTGATCACCCAGTGGTCGCCGTCGAGCACGGCGCGGGTCTTGAGCGCCGCCAGGTCCGTCCCGGCCTCCGGCTCGGAGTAAGCCACCGCGAAGTCGATCTCCCCGCGCAGGATGCGCGGCAGCCAGTGCTGCTTCTGCTGCTCGCTCCCGAGGCGCAGGATGGTGGGCGCCACCGACGAGATCGCCAGCCGCATCGATGGCGCGCCGGCGGCGGACATCTCGTCGCCGAAGATGTACTGGTCGATGGCGGACTTGCCGAGCCCGCCCCACTCGGTCGGCCAACCCACCCCCCACCAGCCCTTGTCGAACAGCGTCTGATGGAAGGCGTGCGCAAGCGGACCGTCGCCTTCGTTCCCCACCTGCCGCATCTCGGCCAGCAGCGCCGGGGTGACGTTCTTCCGGATGAAGGCACGCACGGCGTCGCGCCAGCCGAGCTGCGCGGGCGTGAACTCGTAGCGCATCAGCGGACTAGCTGGCGGACGTGGATCACTTCAATACGGCCGGTGTCGCCGATCAGCAGGTTGATGCCGAACGTGAAGAAGGACATCAGGAGCCAGCCCCCGAGCGCCGACCAGAAGCCGTGCACCTCGAACCCCTTCACCACCGAGGCGGCGAGCCACAGCATACCCGCGTTCACCACCAGCACGAACAGCCCGAGCGTGAGCACCGTGAGCGGCAGGGTGAGGAGCAGGAGGATCGGGCGCACGACGGCGTTCAGGATGCCGATCGTGATGGCGGCGAACAGCAACGCGGCGAGGCCGCGGATCTCGATGCCGCGCACGATCAGACTGGTCAGGTACAGCGCCAACGCGCTCACCAGCCAGCGGACGACGAACCCCTGCATGACGCGTCGGCTACGTATGTGAACGCTGGTGCCCCTGCAAGGGTCCTGGAGGCGCCCGAAGGCGGCGCCGAGCGCCCGCCGTGGACCCACCCCGGCCGGCCTGGTACAGTCGGCCTGCGCCGCGGCGCCCGTTCTCCGCCTCCAATCGTCACCACTCGTCACCACCCGGCGCGGCCAGGAGGTTCCCCATATGGCGCGATTCCGCTCGAACAAGCGAGCCAAAGAGCTGCAACGCAAGGCCAAGCACGAGGCCAAGGAGGTCCGCAAGCGCGACCGGCACGAGAAGTCCACCGAGGGTCAGGACGACGATATCGACTGGAGTCAGGCGGTCGGCATGACCCCTCCTCCCGGAACGGTCCCGGCCGAAGCTGACGAGAGCGAAGGCGACGAGCTCGACGAGAGCGAGGAGGGTGAGGACGAAGAGCCCGCCGATCCGGTCCGCTGACCGGCGGCGCGCGCCTCTCCCCTAGAGCTGCGTCCGGAGGCCGATGACGCGCGTGCGCAGCTGCCGCCCCATGTCGGTCACTAGGCGTCTGAGTTCGGGATCCACCGACCGGGCCGCCACCAGACGGATCAGCTTCCCGAGCCGCGCCTGCGCCCGGCCGAGCGCGCGGCGCGCCCGACGCCGCTGACCGGCGTCGATCGCCGCCCCGGCACGTGCCAGCGCGGTCGTCGCCTGCTCGGCCGTGCGCTCCAGACGCCGCGCGCGGCGTCCCGGGAGCACCGCGACGCCGTCCCGCAGATCCCCGAGCGCACAGAGCGCATCGCCGAGGGATGCGTCGCCCGGGCAAGCGACGCTGGCACCCACCTCGACGCTTTCGAGCCGCGTCGCATCGCGGGCCCGCGCCGACACGGCGCGCACGCGCGCCAGGGCCGCCCCCTGCGCGGTCACGGTGACGCCGAACGCCGTGCCGCCGGCGCTCACGTCGGCCGTGGTCCGGGCGATCTCGTCGCCGGCGCGGTCGAGGAGCCGGACGACCACGCTGCGTACGTCCCCGTCGGCGTCCTCGCCGGCAATCTCGACCGCCACCGCACCGCTCGCCGCGAACCCGCCGGCCACCCGGTGCACCACCGGCGCATGCGCGTTTCCGAGCGCGAGACGTGCCGCCGCCGCGCAATCGAGGCGGCCGTTGCCGGCCGCGAGGTCGAAGCCGACGGGCTCGAGGTCGACGGCGGTGGCAAGCATCGCCGAGCGAACCGTCGCCGCCGGCACGCCCGCCGCACGCAGGAGCGCAGCGCATCCGGCGACGTGCGGCGCCGCCGCGGAGGTGCCGCGGAACGGATCCGCGAACTCTCCCCGCCGCCCGATCGCGGTCGTCACCCCATCGACCCCGGTGAGAAGCGGGACGTTGCGCACCACGGTCACCGGGAAGAAGATCGACGCCGGACCGTTCGAGCTGAAGTCCTCGACCACGTCCGGGGAGCTGGCGTCGGCCGCCGCCACCGACAGCACGTCGTCCGCCGCCGCATGCCCAAAAATGCTCTCGCGAGGGGTCACATACTGGAGACGGAGGGGGTCGCGGCTGAAGAGCACCAGGTTCAGGCGCAGGGCGCCCGGATCGCTGCGGCGCGCGTACTCGCCGATCGCCACGTAGGCGTCGACCCTGGCGCCGGTGGTGTTGAGCCAGCGTAGGGCTTCCAGCGGCGTGCCGTTCCCGTCCTGGGCCTCGGTGCCGGCCGCCAGGAGGAGGTCCGCCCCGCTGGCCGCGCGCGCGAGCAACAGGTCGAAGTCGTTGCCCGCACGCCCGACCTCGTCGTTCCACTGCAGGACGACGATCACCTCGCTCCCCGCCGGGATGCGGAGCGAGTTGCCGAAGTCGCTGTCCGCGAAGCGATGCAGGGCGCGATAGTCGAGCCCGCCGAGCGTCGTGCCGTCGCCGGCACGATAGGGGGCGAAGTAGTGCGTGCGGGCGTAGTTGCCCGCCGCGGTGACGTACACCCCCCCCGCCTGCACGAAGCGCTGCGCGGCGCGGGCGATCGGCCCGTCTTCGAACTTGGGTTCGTCGGTGAACACCAGATCGTCCACGATCACCTGCGCGCCGGCGGCGGCCAGGCCGTCGATCGCCGCGACCATCTCGGCGCTAGTGCCGGGAGCAGCGAACAGGAGACGCGCCCCGGGAGCCGTGTCGTGCACGATCTCGAGCAGTGCGGTGCCCTCGCTCCCGCGCCCGGGCGTGACGCCCGCCAGGGGCAGCTGCTCCACCGCCGGGAGATCCCCGGAGGCGCGCGACGCGACCGCGCCGTCGGCGCCGTCGGATATCACCCCCACGGCGACCCCTACGCCATCGGTCGCCAGCACAGCGCGCGCCACATCCGTCCCGAGCACCCGGTCGCCCGCGGTGGCGACCGCGCCGGCGTTCGTCCAGCGCAGCCCGGGTGCCTCCACCCGGCGGACGAACGGGAGCCGCTCGAGCGCGTCGACGGCCGCGGGCGCCACCAGCCCCTGCACCAGCTCTCCGCCATGCCAGCGTGCCGCGGGCGTTCCGGGCGCGGGCAGCTCGATCGCGAGCCCGGCCGCTTCGAGCGCGCGGCGGCGCGCGGGCGTGAGACCGCTCACCACGACGTACACCCGGACGCGCTCCGCGCCGGCGGGGTGCGGCCGGGCCGCGCCCCTCCCCGCCCGTGCGCCGCGGGCGACCTGACGCACGCGGGCCGCCGACTCGTGCGCCCCGATGATGTCGACGTCCGCACGCATGCCCAGCACGGCCAGCACGGCTCCCATCAGCAGCGCGACGATCCAGCCCGTCACCGTCCCATTCCTACGCGAATGCCCCCACAGTGGCGAACCGCACCGGGGCGTGAACGGCCGCGGACGGGGCGCGGCCTGACACGCCCGTCGTCCCCGCCACGGTCGTCAGCGGGGACTCACACCCCCGCCCGCCGGCACCCGGCAGCGCGCGGCTTTTGCCCTGGCACGGCCCTCGCACCGGACCGCCGCGGGAGGACGACACATGCACCTGCGCTACGCGCTGCTGGCACTGCTCTGTGAAGGGGAAGCTCACGGCTATCAGCTCCTCAAACGGTTCACGGAACGGATCGGGCCGTTCTGGCACCCCAACATCGGACAGATCTACCAATTGCTGCACGAGCTCGAGCGCCGCGGCCTGATCCTGCGCCGCGACCAGCACTCCGGCACCCGGCTGCGCCGGCTCTTCCGGATGACGGCGCGCGGCGAGCGCGCGCTGCGCACGTGGCTCACACGCCGCCCGGGCTGGCCGCCCCCGTTGCGCGACGAGATCTTCGTGCGCCTGCTCGCCGCCGAGCGCGACGGCTCGCACGCCCTGGCCCAGCAGCTCGATCGCCAGGAGGCCGAGTACCGGCGCTACCTGGGCCTGATCGACGAGGCCGACGTGCAACCCGGGGCGCCGCTCACCCGGCGGCTCGCGCACCAGGCCGCACGCGATCACGCCGAGACGCATCTGCGCTGGATCTCGCGTTGCCGCGCCGCCCTGGCCGGCGACGGCACCGCACTCCGGCCGGCATGCTGACCGCTAGTTGGCGCGCGGGCGAAGGGTCAGCTCGTGCACGCTGGCGGCCTCGGGCTGCGTGAGCTGGAACACGACCGCGCGCGCCACGTCGTCCGGCGACAGGATCGGACAGGTCGGATCGACGAGGTGGAGCGCCTGCCAGCGGGCAATGGCATCCGGGAGTACGGCAGGATCGAAGCGCACGCCGAACTCGCTCGCCACGTGATGCACATCGATGGTCATCACCCGCACGCCCTGCGCCGACACCTCCGCGCGCAGGCTGCGCGCGATGGCATGCACCGCCGCCTTGGAGCCGGCGTAGGCCGCCAGGTAGGGCCAGCCTTCGTGGGCCGACACGGAGGCGACGGTCAGGATGTCGCCCCGTCCCCGGGGCAGCATGTGGCGCAGCGCCGCCCGACAGGCCGCCAGTGTGCCGAGCACGTTGGTCTCGAACGTGTCACGCCACTCGTCGGTGCGGCCCTCGGCCACCAGCCGCACGGCCCCGGTAGCGGCGTTGTTGACCAGCACGTCGAGGGCGCCGAACCGTTCGACCGCGGCATCGATCAACCGCTCGACCTGCGCCTCGTCGCGCATGTCGGCGGTGACAGCCTCGGCCTCTGCCCCGCCGGCACGGAGCTCGGCCGCGACCGCCCCCAGCCGATCCAGGCGCCGGGCTCCCAGCACGAGCCGCATGCCGGCGGCGCCGAGCGCCCGGGCCACCGCCGCGCCGATGCCGGAGGACGCCCCGGTGACCACGCCGACCCGGCCGCGGAGCTCCGTCATCGGTCAGGCGGCCAGCACCGGTTGGAGGGCCGACAGGAGCCCCTCGGGCAGGTCGGGCACCGTGCGCGCGGCGTCCATCCAGCGCCAGCGCGTGGTCGCGCGCACCAGGGGCGAGCCGTTTCCGGTCGCCCCATTCGCACGCCCGATCAGCTGGTGGGCATGCAGCGCACCGGCGGCCGGCGTGAACCAGGTGCGGATGTCGAGGTCGTCGCCGTAGCGCGCGGCCTCGAGGTACTCGATGTCGGCGCCGGCACACACCGGGACGCCCCCGCTGCCGAGCAGCCGGTCGAACGACCAGCCCGCGCCGGCCAGGGTATCCAGCACTGCCTGGGCGAGCAGGTCGAGGTAGACGGCGTTGTTCACGTGCGCCAGGCCGTCGAGCTCGTAGATGCGCACCCGATGCGTGCTGCGCGCCGGCGCGGGCGGAGGCGGCGGCGCCTCCCACGCGCCGTGCGTCACGGCCGAGTCGCCGCGCGTGCCGAAGGCGGCCTCGAGCTCGCGCGGCACCCGCCGCGGCCGCCCGCTGGCGGCGTCGACGTACACCCAGTCGGTACATGCTTCGGCATAGACGACGCCGTCGCTGCCACACAGCTGGTAGCGGCGCTCGGAGCGCACGCGGCGGAAGTCTTCTACCCACGTCCGCACCGCGAGCTCCTCGCCGGCAGTGACCGGACGCTCGACGGTGAGGGTGGAGCGGCGGATGATCCACAGCCCGCCCGCGGCCGCGTACCACGCGGCGTCGAAGCCAAGGGCGGCACTGGCCTCGACCGCGGCCTGCGCAAGGTAGCGCAAGTATCCGCCCGGATGGAGGCGGCCAAAACAGTCGAGCTCGTGGTGGCGGACCGCGACGCGCGCGGTGTAAACGGGAGTCACGACGACCGGCCTGGTAGCACACGGAGAACCTTCTGGCGACACCCGGCTTCCCGCTTCCCTTGCGCAACGCGCTGGCGACCCTCGCCATCGCCGCGCTGGAGGAGGACGACGCCCGCGACGCCCTCGTCTGGCTCGCGGACCCGACCGGCCCCGTGCCGCCGGCCGCGGCGCACCGGCTGACGGACGTGCAGCTGATCGAGCCGGCGGGATCGTCTCTGCTGCCCATCCACGCGACCCATACCGACAACGTCCGGGCGCACGCGACGCGCGCCGTTCGCGCCGCCACCGCGCACCGCGCGCACACACACCGCGCCGACGGCCCGCTCGAGCGCGCCGTCGTGCACGCCGTCGCGCTCTGGAACGCGGGACTGTTCTTCGAGGTGCACGAGGTGCTCGAGGACGTCTGGAAGACCGCCACCGGCGACACCCGCCAGGCCCTCCAGGGCGTGATCCAGGTCGCCGTCGCCTATCATCACCTGGCGCACGGCAATGCACGCGGCGCACGCAGCCTCCTGCGGGAAGGCCGCGCGCGTCTGGACGCGCTCGCGGCCTCCGCCCTTCCGTCCCTCGACCTGGCGGCGTTCTCGGCAGCGACGGCGCCGTGGGAGACGGCCCTCACCCGTGGCACGCCGCTGCCCGCCGGCGGGCAACCCCCGGTACTCGTCGGCCGCTGATCGATCGCGCTACGCCCGCAGCGCACGCTTCATGGCGGCGAGACGGGCGAGCTCGGCGCGCAGCCCCTCGACCTCCGCGATCACGCAATCGGTGTCGGCCCGCAGGCGCTCGATGTCTTGTAGATCGATGGGTGCCAGCGCAGCCCGGATGCGCGCCAGCACGCCGGACCCGCCGTCGGCCCCCCCGGCGTCGAGGCGCCGATCGAACGCGTGCCGCGCCGCGAACAGGCGTGCCGCCGCATGCATCGCCGCGTGCACCGAATCCGTCGAAGTCCCGTCCGGCTCGCCCGCGGCCGCCACCTCTTCGACGGTGACCGGCCGATCGGCGACGGGCTCCGGCCGATCGCCGTTCCCCGCCACCGCCCCGTCGTCGCCGGCGGCCGGCAGCGCCACGCCCTCCACGCGCGCGAACGGTGCCAGGGCGCGCACCCAGAAGCGTTCGTACTCGACGCGCCGGCCGGGGTCGCGCAGCACGTCGTACGCCTGCTTCACGTGCCGGAACGTCGTGCCGTCGCCGCCCACGTCCGGATGGTGCCGCTTGGCCACCTCGAGCCAGCGCAGCCGGACGGTCTCGGCCGACGCCAGGGGCGGCACGCCGAGGATACGATAGAGATCCGACCGCTGCCGCTCGCGCATGGCGGCCAGCAGGATCGCCGCCCGGTCGACGACGTACTCCGGGCTGACGCCCCGCCGGCGTGCCGTGTGGCAGATTTCCCAGTAGTGCGACGAGGCGCGCGCCCGCGCGGTGTCCTCGAGGAGCGCGTACAGGAAGTCGGCTTCCTCCTGACCGCCCGCGAACAGCTCCTCCGGAGAACCGGCGTCGAGGATGCGCGACAGGCCGTCCAGCGCCGCCCGTCTATTTCGCGTTCCCGTTCGCATGCTGAACCGCGGCGCGGTGGAGGTGTAGCAAAGTCCACGGCGACACGGAAGAACGGCGTCGCGACCGCGTCACGTCCGTTGCAATCGGCAGGACCTTGGGTCAGACTCCGCCCGCCATGTCGTCGAGCGGGGCCGCGGTCCGGGCGCGTCGTCGCACCCGGGACCTCTTGTTGGTGCTCGTATTCGCGGCCCTTCCGGCGCCGGCGGCGGCCCAGAGCGCACTCGACGGCGCCAACCCGCGCACGCGTTTCCGTGACCCGAACCGCAACCCGCAGAGCAGCCAGAAGCTCGACGAGAACGCGCGCAAGCTGAAGGAAGACGACCTGCCCACGCGCCTCGAGGGCCTGAAGGGCCTCGGCGAGATCAGCGACCCCAAGGCCACCGAGCTGTTGATCGGCGCTGCCAACGACCCCGACGCCGCCGTGCGCGTGAAGGCCATCGACACACTCGGCCAGATGCGCGCCAAGGAAGCCACCCCGCTCCTCCTGCAGCAGCTCGTCATGCGCGACACCGACACCGCCACCAAGCAGCGCATCCTGGCCAACCTGGGGAAGATCGGCGATCCGCGGGCGATTCCGACCCTCCTCGACCTGCTTGCCCGCAGCGACGAACCCGAGGTGCGCGGCAACGCCATCTTCGCGCTCGGGGACATCGGCGACCGGGCCGCGCTTCCGGCTCTCGAGAAAGTGGTCACCAACGAGCCCGCACTGAGCGGCCTCGCACAGACCTCGATCCGGAAGATCCGCGAGCGTCCCCCGCCGTCGGTCGTTCCACCCGCGCTGGCCGCCGACCGGCGGCCGCCCGGGGAACCGCCGGCGCGCTGAGTCGCTCAGCGCGAACGGGTCCGCTGGGCGTCCAGGTATTCTCGCAGGGCGTCGGTGATGAAGCTGCGCAGCAGGCGTTCCTCGCTCAGGCACTGCACCCGCACGCGCCGCCACAGATGGCGGGGCACACGGGCGTTCAGGTTGACCAGCGCCTCCTGCTCCGGGGCTGCCCTTCGACTTCGCGCGACCCGCTTCACGGCATCGTCCTAGCACGCGCCCTGGGGGCTGGGAATCCCCCGGGCACCGGGTTATTTAGAGGCGCGATCGGGCCGAGGTGGCGAAACTGGCAGACGCAGCGGACTCAAAATCCGCCGCTCGCAAGGGCATAGGGGTTCGACTCCCCTCCTCGGCATTCTGGCGGTGTTGAATCTACGGGAGTTTTCTCGCGATTGTGTCCGCGCGCTGTGTCCGGCGGGCACAATCCGGCCCCCCGGGCCAGCTCGTCCAGAGCGGCCGATGCGGCGTCCACCCCCGCCCGCGGCACCCAACGGCCGTAGTGCCGCTTGAGCGTCGCGTAGACGACCCCCGTCTGCTCTTCGATCCAGGGGATCGGTTTCCAGGCCAGCACGGTCGAGATGTACGTATCCTTGCAGGCGTAGATGCCGCGGACTCGGATACCCAGGGCCCGCAGGCAGGCATACCAGTGCGGCAGGAACGCCCGCGCGGAACCCGATGTGCGAGGTATACGCGTGGCCGACCTCCTTGCGGAGGCGGGCCACGACTGCCGCCGGGACCCATAGCACCGGCACGCCGGGGGGGAGCTCCGAGACGAATGGACGGGGACTGTGATGCACCCGCGGGCGGTGCGTGGACGAGCAGGGTCCTGTTGGCCGGTTCTCGAGAGCCCGCTGGGCGATCGCCGCAAGCTGACTCCGGATTTCGATCTCGAGATGTGATCGCCTCCCCAGAGTCCCCATGCCGACCCTACGCACCGCCGAAGGTCCCTATGGTTCCGGCATTGCCTGCGGGCAGGCGAGAAGACGACAGCCTTTCCGACCGAGGCCGTGCGTCGGCGGGCTGACCTGCTCGTAGTCGGGACACATGCACGTTCGGGGCTGTCTCACGCATTGCTCGGTAGCATCGCCGAGTGGCTCATCCGGGCTGCGATCTGTGACGTCCTCGTCGCGAGACCCGCACGGGTGTCCTTTGAGCGGCCCGCGTTCTCAGCCGGTAGGCAGATCGGCGTCACAGCGCGCACGTCTCCGGGTCTCACACCGTCGCACCCTCCCCCCTATCGCGAGCCGGCGACCGGGCGTCGCGGCGCCTGCTGGTCGTATCGGCGGAGACCCCAGCGCATGGGGCGCCCAAGCATCGGGTACAGGATGGGCGGTATGCCGAACCGCCGGGGCACGGTCACGTGAGCCAAGCGCCGCTCAATGACCTTCGTAACCGCCTCCGCCACCACCGCTGGCGGATAGAGCTTCCCCGCGTAGGAGGCGGCGAACTCGTCCTTCTCCCAGATCTCCGTCGCGATCGGCCCCGGGCTGACGACGCCGACGTGGACGCCGGTGCCGTGCAGGTCCACGTTGAGCCCGTGCGACCAGAGCGACAGGGCGGCCTTGGACGCGCCGTACGCCGACTCCTTCGGGTTGGGGAGGTAGCCGGCCACCGACGTGATGTTGATTACCGACCCGCGCCGCCGCTCGAGCATCCCCGGCAACGTGGCCATGGTCAGGTACACCGCGGCGAAGAAGTTGACGGCCATCACGCGCTCCACGTCCTCCACGGTGGTGAGGACCGCCGGCTTACGGATACTGATGCCGGCGTTGTTCACGAGGATATCGACGCGACCGAGGCGTGCCAGTATCCCCGAGGCGGCTGCCTCGCAACCGCTGCGCGACGAGAGATCGGCGGCCTGGTGGATCGAGGCCGGCGCGTAGCGGCGACACTCCTGGACCGTCGCCGCGAGCTCCGCTTCGCGCCGCGCCACTCCCACCACGGTCGCCCCGCGGCGGGCCAGCTCGACCGCGATCGCCTGCCCGATGCCCGACGACGCGCCGGTGACCATGGCCACCGAGCCCGATATCCGCGTCACCGCTTCGGCCTCCCTTCGAGCGGGTCGGCCTTACACCACCGGATCGGCATGTCCCTCACCTCGCACGCGCGGTCCGCCCGGGACGCCGACTCTTGCCATCCCGGCTCGCCCGCTGCTGGCGCCCGACGCGGTCGTGCCGGGCGGCGAGCGAGTCAATCATGCGGTGCACCACCGCGAGGGCCTCGTCGCTTCTCCCCGTCGTGAGCACGTGCAGCGTTGCCTCGGAGAAGACGCCTACCAGCACGCGGGCGAGCGCGGTGGGGTCGAGCGGGGCGACGTCGCCGCGGCCGATGCCCTCGCGGAGGAGCTGCTCGACGAAGCCAAGGGCGGCCTCGTGCTCGAGCCGCCCCATCACGTCGAGTGCCGGCACGGCCCAGAACTGGCGCAGGAAGAAGTGCGCCTCGGGCAGGTTCTGCAGCGCCGTCAGGTGCGCGTCGAAGGCGCGCCGGAGGTTGGCGAGGGCGTCCCCGCCCGGCTCCACCCCCCGGAGGGCCTCGGCTTTGATCCGGGTCCAGACCTCGCGGTGCAGGTCGCGAGCGATGTCCGCCTTGTCGGTGAAGTAGTAGTAGAGCGCCCCCTTGGTGAGCCCTGCCCGCGCGGCGATATCATCGACCGATGCCACCGCGTAGCCGCGCTCCCCGAAGAGGGCGAGCGCCGCGGCCAGGATGCGATCCTTGCTATCGCGGGGCTTGGGATTGCGGCGCGCCATGCTTCCTTTCTCTCACGGCCGGCGGGCCCGTGCCATGGCGTCGAGCGTGACCCGCTTCGTGTTCCGGCGCATGAATCCCGGCGCGATCGCCCGCACGACGTACAACCTCGCGCGTCCCCCGCCACCGCGCGGGCGCCCTCGCGCGCGAAGCGCACCGCGAGCAGCCGCCCGAGGCCGCTCGAGGCGCCGGTCACGAGCACGGTGGTTCCTCGGCACGACGGCAGCGCCGGCATGATGCACTCCTTCTCGACGGGCCTTGACCTACTTTCAGTCGAAAATCTATACGCAGCGCATGCGACCAGGCCTGGGGCGAACACTCGCAGCGATCGCAACGGTTCTGGCGCTCCTCGTGTGGCTGCGCCCACCCGCTTCAGCGCAGGGAATGCCCGACCTCCGGCTCGACACGGCGGCGCTGGCGCGCGGCGTCACCTACGATCTCCTCTACTTCGAGCCCGGGGCGTGCGAGCTCCAGCCCGCCGACCTGTGCGTCGGCGGCCCCGGGGCACGCAAGGTGATGCGCTTCGACACCTTCGCGGTGAACGATGGCGACACGGACCTCGTCGTCGGCGTTCCCGACCCGAGCGAGATCTTGCCGAACGGCGAGCCCAAGTGGGTGTGGAGCCAGTGCCACGGACATTTCCACTTCCAGAGCTTCGCCCGCTACGAGCTGCGGCGGCGCGGCGAGACGGTCGCGCTGATCAATGGCCTGAAGCGCTCGTTCTGCATCGAGGATACCAAGCCCGACACCGCGACCACACCGCGGCGGTACTGCTGCGCGCCGGGAATCACCTGCGAGCTGACGGGAACGCAGGGGCTGCAACCGGGCTGGGGTGATCTCTACCCGAGCAACCTCCCCTGCCAATGGATCGACATCACCGACCTTGCCGAGGATCAACTGCCCGCGGACCTGGATCTGTGCGTCTTCGTCAACTTCGAGCGTCTCCTCCCCGATGCCGACCCCACGAACGACACCGGGTGCGTCCCCGTCACCCTCGCCGCCCCGCCTGCCGGGGCGCGCGCACCGCGGGTGAAAGTGCGAGCGCCGGGACCGCGGGTGCGGGCCGCGGTGGGCCGGACGCTCAAGATCGCGTGGCGTCGAAGCGTGCCCGGCGACCTCAAGTTCCAGGAGGTGTGGTTCTCGGTGGACGACGGGCAGACGTGGCAGCTGGTGGCCGGTGGGCCGCAGATCCCGGCGCGCCGCCACTCGTACAAATGGATCGTACCCGCGGACGCGGCGACCACCCGCGCCCGGATCAAGGTCGTGGTGTGGACGAAGAACCCGCGCAACGGCACGGGCGCCAGCAGCTTCCAGCGGGGCGTTGGGATGAGCCGATCGTTCCGCGTCGCCGGCTGATGGAGGGGGAATACTCGATGTCTTGCCGTCACATCGTCTCGTTGATTGCGGTCCTCGTTGCGGCCGTGCCGACTGCAGCTCAGGCTCGCAAGGCGCGCCTGCCGCCGCCGAACCGGTTCGCCCTGGTGCAGGCGCAGTGCAGCGGGCCGCCTTCGGGACCCTGCTCGGCCTTCCGCTTCACGACGGGGACAGCAATCCTCCGCAGCGCGCGCCAACCCGCGCCCACCTGCCCGCGCACCGGAGATGATCCGTCGGAGAACGATACGGGCGAGGTCCGACTGGACGGGGTGACCACCGGCAGCGCCGGCTACACCGGGACGTTGGCGGCCGAGGTCGTGCTCAAGACGACCTTCGGGAGCGACCCGAACGGCACGTGCGCGCTGGCCGGCGTGCAGATCGAGCTCGTGAGCCTCACGGGCACGCTCACCTGCCGGGCCGGGCGGTGCCGCGGCCCCCTCACGGCGATCGCGTGCCTGCCCAAGCCGTGCGCCGACACCCCGATCACCTCCGAGGTGACCAGCCTGGTCGTCAAGGACAACGCCGGAACCCCCCTCGCGACGCCGGGTACCGTCCTCGCGCCAGCGCCCGGTGACGCACCGTAGGGCATCGACACCGTGCCAACGACGATCGAGCTCTTCGGCGGAATGATGCTCGACCCGGTCCGGGACCCGTATGCCGTCTATCGCCGCCTCCGGCGCGAGCAGCCCGTCCGAGTGTTGCCGTCACGTGCCCCTCCTTGTCGATCGGCCGGACCTCACCGTGCTCGGCTCCTCCGGCGCACCTCGTCTCCGCCCGACCGCCCCCACGCGCCCACACCAGCTCGGAGGGCACGGTTCGTCACGGCGGCAAACTGCTCGTCCCGCGCAGGGTCCCCGAACTCGAGCCAGGTGAGCACGGCCTCGAGCAGGTAGCCGACGACGGCGTGCGCGGCCCATTCGCGACTCTCCGCAGGCACGCGGTCGGCGAGCGCCGAGCGGGCGGCCGCAACCGCCTGCTGGCGCAGCGCGTCCGCGTAGCGCGTGAACCGAGGCTCCCGGCAGGCATGCCGCCAGAGCAGCCGGAAGCCGGCGTCGTCCGCGCGAGCGACCGTCAGCAGCGTCCGCGCCCCCACGCCGTACCCATCCGTATCGGCCGCACCCCGAAACGCCGCCGCGACGCGATCGAAGGTCGCCTGGAGTACGGCGCGATAGAGCATTTCCTTCGTGTCAAAGTGGCGGTAGACGATGAGCCGGGTGATGCCCGCAGCGTTCGCCACGTCATCCATGGAGGTACTGGCATAGCCGGTGCGTGCGAACGCCCGGGCCGCTGCTTGGAGAATCCCTTGGCGGCGTTCGGCGCGAGGGAGCAGTCGACGCCGGTCCCGGCCCAAGGCATGCATCGTCCTTGCCATCACTGTATACACGAGCGTATACACTTGCCCGCATGGGGATGCCAGGAACGATCAGGAAGCGCCCATGAAGTTCGGTGTCTTTTACGAGCACCAGGTCCCGCGCCCCTGGGACGCCGACGCCGAGTACCGGGTGCTCCAGGAGGCGCTGGAGCAGTGCGCCCTCGCCGACCGCCTGGGCATCGACTACGTCTGGGAGGTCGAGCACCACTTCCTCGAAGAGTACAGCCACTCGAGCGCGCCCGAAGTGTTCCTGGCCGCGGTCTCGCAGCGCACCTCGCGCATCCGCCTCGGCCACGGGATCGTCCAGATGCCGCCGCCGTTCAATCACCCGGCTCGCGTGGCCGAGCGCATCGCCACTCTCGACCTGATCTCGGGCGGCCGGGTGGACTTCGGCACGGGCGAGTCGTCGTCGGAGGCCGAGCTGGGCGGCTTCCGCATCGATCCCGCCGAGAAGCGAGCCATGTGGGACGAGGGGCTGCGGGTCACGCTACGCTGCCTCACCGAGGAGCCGTTCACCGGACACGCGGGCCGCTACGTCACGATGCCGCCGCGCAACGTGGTGCCCAAGCCGCGCCAGCGCCCGCATCCTCCCGTGTGGGTCGCGTGTAGCCGGCGAGAGACCATCCATCTAGCGGCACAGAAGGGCATCGGCGCCCTGTCCTTCTCCTTCTTCGATCCCGAGGAGGCACGCCACTGGGTGGACGACTACTACACGACGCTCGCGCGGGAAGGCATCCCCATCGGCGACGCCGTCAACGCCAACATCGCCTGCGTGACCCCGTTCATGTGCCACCGCGACGAGGCCACAGCGATCGCCCGAGGCGTCGAGGGCACAAACTTCCTCGGCTACTCGCTCGCGCACTACTACATCTTCGGCCGGCATCGCCCGGCGCGGACCGACCTGTGGGCCGAGTACCAGCAGCGCCGGGCCACCACCGGCTACGATCCCGCGGCAGTCGCGGCTGCCGCCGCGAACACGGACCGGCTCGGGGCCAAGGTCGTGCTCGACGACGCGAGCGGGCTCCGCGGCGCCGTCGGCACGCCCGCCCAGATCCGCGAGTACCTGCGGCGGTACGAAGACTACGGCGTCGATCAGGTGATCTTCGCGAGCCAGGCGGGCCGCAACCGTCACGAGCACGTCATGGAGAGCCTCGAGCTCTTCGGACGCGAGATACTCCCCGAGTTCCAGGAGCGGGAGCAGCACCGGGCGCGCGAGAAGGCCGCGCGCCTCGCCCCGGTGCTCGAGACGGTGCTGGCGCGCAAGCCGGCGTCCGACCACCCGCCGCTCGTGGACCCCGACTACGAGATTCCAGCGATTCCTCGCTCGACCGCGGATCGCGAGGGATCGGAGAAGTTCCACGGTTATCTCGACGATCTCGCCGGCAAGATGGCCGCGGGCGAGGACGTCCGCCGGCGACTCGCCTGATGCCGAAGGAGGAAATTCTCCTGCCGATCATCGCTGCCCGGCGTGCCGAACCACGGGACGACCTCGTCACTCGGCCCGTCCACGGCGCCGTCGACGGGCAGCAGCTCGACGACGAAGAGGTGGTGAGCTTTCTCCGCCTCCTCATCCCTGCCGGCGCCGAGACGACCTTCCGGCTGATCGGCAATCTGCTCGTGGCACTCCTGTCGGAGCGCGACCGCTATGAACGCGTCCGTGCCGACCGCGCGCTCGTGCCATGGGCGATCGAGGAGACGCTGCGCTGGGAGACGTCGATCGTCATGCTCTCCCGGGAGATCGCCTTCTACGGCTCCACGCCCGCGTATCGGGGTGTGCTCGAGCTGCACGGCTGGGGTGACCTCGGGGAGCAGCTCACCCGGCTGGCGCGGAGCGGGAGGTGGGAGGCGATGGCGCACGCGGTGCCCGACGAGGTCGTCCATGCGTTCGCGGTCGTGGGTCGCTACGATGAGATCGTGCCGATGACGCGCGGCGATGCGCCGAGGCCGGCGCGGCGGTCGTGCACTGGCACGCGCGTGATCCGGTCACGGGGGCGCAGCGGCTCGACGATGCACTGCTCTACGGCTCGGCCCTCGATCTCATGCGGCCGTCGCACGTGCTTGCATATCCGAGTCGAGGGTGACCGCCGTGCCCCGGGAGGTCTCCCTGCGCTCGGTGCCCGAGGAGCTGCGCACGCGCTACCTGCCCGAGGGGCCGTGGACCGACGACACGCTCGGCACGGTCGTGGCGGCCCCCGATCTCGAGGCCGTCCGGTGCCATCTCGAAGCAGCCGGGCTCGCACGGCCCAAGTGGCCGGAGGAGCTGCGCGTGGTCGATGACTTCCCGCGCACTCCGTCGGGCAAGATCAAGAAGTTCGTGCTGCGGAAGGCCCTGCGGGCCGAGCACACAACGAGGACAGGCCGGTGAGCATGCGGCTCTCCCCCGACGAGGCATGGGCCGTCGTGGAAGCGAGCCACACGGGCATCTTCACGTCGCTCCGGCGGGACGGCATGCCCGTCACCTTGCCGATATGGTTCGTCGTCCTCGCACACCGCATCTACGTCAGCGGCCCGGCAACCGCGAAGCGCGTGGCCCGCGTACGACGCGACCCACGGGTGTCGTTCCTCGTCGAGTCGGGGAAGCGCTGGGCCGAGCTGCGCGCGGTGCATCTCACGGGCCGGGCGCGGGTCGTGACCGAGCCGGATATTCTGGCCCGCGTTGCCGCCGCCCTCGACGCCAAGTACGCCCCGTTCCGCACGCAGCGCACGGCGATGCCGGCGGCCACGCGCGCACACTACGACGTCAAGTTCGCGACCATCGAGGTCACGCCGGACGAGCACATCCTCAGCTGGAACAACGCGCGGCTCCGGCTGCGGCCGTGACCGTGGCAGGCGCACGGCGAAGGCGCTCACGTTTTCGCCCCTCGGCGGGACGTCGACCAGCTCGAAGTCGCGCGTGATTCTCCTGGAGATTCGTCGCTACGGCGGGGTTCGATCGCAAGCGAACCGCCCGTCCGCGCGCGTACCGAATCGGGTTGGTCGCTGCCTACGCGGCGCGATCCGCCGGCGGGACATCCGGCGGCGACTTCTCCGCAGGTGGTTGCATCCGCTTGGGCACGCTCACCGGCGGCGGTGGCGCGGGGTCGATCACGGCCACGGGGACGTCGAGCCGGCACTGCACCTCAATGTTGGGAAGCAGCCCCACCAGCACACAGGCAGTGAAGGCGAACGTCTGCCACATGATCAACATGCGTCCGACGCGTACCACGCCCTCCCGGCGTGCCTCAACCGCTGGGACATGGCTCCGTCGCTGGCTGCAGCCGACGCCCTCTGCTATCGTCGCCCGTTCAAAGGAGGATCCATGGGGAACGTCCTGGCGGTGGGTGACGACAGCTTCGAGCGCGAAGTGCTCCAGAGCGCGACGCCCGTCCTGATCGACTTCTGGGCCGAGTGGTGCGCGCCCTGCCGTGCCATCGGGCCGGTGGTCGAGGAGCTCGCGGGCGAGTACGCGGGCCGCCTCAAGGTCGTCAAGATGGACGTCGACAAGCATCCCCAGACCCCGTCCCGCTACGGCGTGCGCGGCATCCCCAACCTGATCCTGTTCGCCAACGGCGAGGTGAAAGAGCAGATCGTCGGCGCCGTCCCGAAGGCGCAGCTCGTGAAGGCGATCAACAAAGTCGTCACCGGCGAGGCGTGAGGCGTCAGAAGAAGTAGCGCCGCATCGACACGTTCATCATCAGGCCGACGCTCACCAACAAGCTGAACAGGGACGAGCCGCCGTAGCTGAAGAACGGCAGCGGGATGCCTACCACCGGCAGGAGGCCGGTGGTCATGCTCACGTTGATGACCGCCTGCCAGAAGACGAGCCCGGCGATCCCCAGCACCAGCAGCACCCCGAAACGGTCCCGGGCACGCGACGCGATCAGGATCGCGCGCACCACCAGCGCCAGGTAGAGCCCGAGCAGGATCATCGCGCCCACCAACCCCGACTCCTCGGCGAACACCGAGAAGATGAAGTCGGTGTGCTGCTCCGGGAGGAAGTTCAGGTGGTTCTGCGTTCCCTGCAGGAACCCCTTGCCCCAGAGCATGCCGGAGCCGACCGCGATCTTCGACTGGATCACGTGATAGCCGGCGCCCAACGGATCCAGGTCGGGGTTCAGGAACGTGAGCACGCGTTGCTGCTGGTAGCCCTTCAGATGGCCCCACAGCACGGGGGACAGGGCGACCAGCGGCGCCGCCGCCGCGACGAACCAGCGCAGCCGCACGCCCCCCAAGACGAGCATCGTCAGGGCCACGACGATCAGCATCGCGGCCGAGCCGAGATCGGGCTGGGCCAGAATGGCCGCAGCCGGCATCGCCGTGAGCGCGAGCGGCAGCAGCGCGTCGCGCGGCCCGAGGCCCGACGGCCGCGTGCGCGCGAAGTAGCGCGCCAGGACGATGATGATGGCGAGCTTCATGAACTCGGAGGGCTGGAGCGACACCGGACCCAACGTGATCCAGCGCCGCGCGCCACCGCCGATGCGTCCGACGAATGGGACCGCGAGCAGCATCGCCAGCAGTATCGCGTAGATGACGTAGGCGTTCCGATCGAGCCGGCGGTAGTCGAAGGTGAGGGCAAGCAGCATGCCGACGCATCCGCCCGCCAGCCACGTGAGCTGACGCACGGCCAGCGTCGACGGTCCCTCGGCGCCGGGGGTATGCGTGGCGCTGTAGACCGTGATCGCCCCGAGGCCGCTGACGGCGAGGGCGAGGAGCGGCGTCAGCCACTCGAAGTGCGTGATCAGCCGGCGGTCGAAACGAACCTGCACGATCAGCCTCGCGGGCCCGCCGTGTCCTCTGGCGCCGGACCCGACGCCTCGACGGCGGGTGGCGGCGGCACCTGACCGCGGGTGAAATAGCGCGCCAGCACCTTCTGCACGGCCGGGGCGGCCACCGTCCCGCCGTGCTCGCCCGAATGTTCGATGATGCACGCCACCGCGATCTCGGGCGCCTCGACCGGGGCGAAGGCGATGAACCAGGCGTGGTCCCGGGTCTCGCGTGGGCCGCGCGCCGAGCCGTCCCGGCCGCCCTCGAGCTTGACCGCCTGCGCGGTCCCCGTCTTGCCCGCCACCTCGATCCCGGGCACACGCGCGTTCTTACCGGTTCCCGACGGGCCCATGACGACATCGCGCATGCCCGCGCGTACCTGCTGCAGAGTGCCGGGCTTGAGGGCGGCCGTCCCCAGGACCTCGGGCTCTACCTCCTCGCGCAGCGTGCCGTCCGGGGCTTCGACCCGCTTCACGAAGTGCGGGCGATACCGGATGCCGCCATTCGCGATCATCATGGTCATCACCGCCATCTGGAGGGGCGTCACGGTGACGTAGCCCTGGCCGATGGCCACCGACAGGGTCTCGCCCGCGAACCACGGCTGCTTGAAGCGCCGGCGCTTCCATTCCGAATCGGGGATGAGGCCGGTCTTCTCGTGCTCGAGCCCGATGCCCGACGGGATGCCGAGCCCGAGGAGCCGGGCCCACTTGGCGATGCCGTCGACGCCGAGGCGCTGGCCGATCTGGTAGTAGAATACGTCGCACGACTCGACGATCGAGCGGTGGAGATCGACCCCGCCGTGCCCGCCCTTGCGCCAGCAGCGGAAGAAGTGGTTGCCGAACGGGACGCCGCCACTGCAGCCGACGTGGGTGTAGGCGTTGGCGACACCTTCCTCGAGGGCCCCGGTCGCGACCGCGATCTTGAACACAGACCCGGGCGGGTACTGCCCCTGCAGGGCCCGGTTGTTGAGGGGATGCTTCGGGTCCTGCACCAGCTCGCGCCACTCGGCGCGCTTGATGCCGCGCGCGAACATGTTCGGATCGAACGCCGGATGCGACACCATGGCCAGGATCTCGCCGTTGCGCGGGTCGAGGGCGACCATCGCCCCGTCGGAGGCGCCGAGGGCATTCTCGGCCGTCTCCTGCAGGTCCCGATCGATCGTGAGGGTGAGGGTCGCCCCGGGAAGATCCGCGACCTCGTTCAGCACGCGCACGCGCCGGCCGAGCGCGTCGACCTCGACCTGCTGCCCCCCACCGTTGCCACGCAGCTCGCCGTCCCAACTCTTCTCGAGTCCCGCTTTCCCCAGGAGATCCCCGCTGCGGAGAGTCCCGTCGCCCGCCGCCAGCTCGCGCTCGCTCACCTCGCCCACGTACCCGAGCAGGTGTGCCGCCAGCGGTCCGTAGGGGTAGTACCGTTTGGGGCCGACCTGCAGCGACACGCCGGGCAGGTCGAGCTGATGGGTCTCGAGCGCCACCACCCCCGGCCAGTCGAGGTCCCGGCGCAGCACGATGCCCTGATACGGGGGCCGGCCGCTCGGCGCGCGCACCAGCTGATGCAACGCGCTCTCCTGGTCGCCGAGGTACTCGGCCACCTTGCCCAGGACCTGGCGACGGTCGCGCGCGTCCTCGGGAACGAAGATGGCGTCGAACGAGGGCCGGTTGTCGATCAGTAGCTCGCCGTTGCGATCGTAGACGACGCCACGGGCCGCCGGCACGCGCACCAACCGGATGCGGTTGTTCTCGGACAGCGACCGCAGCTCCTCGCCCTGCACCACCTGCAGGTACCAGAGCCGCGCCCCCACGCCGGTGAAGGCGAGAAAGACCACCCCCACCGCGAGCGCCATCCGGAGCTGCAGCTCCGGGGGGACCTCACGGGGGCTGACGTGTACGCTCGGCGCCATCTCACACCAGTCCGAGCAGCTCGCGTTCGCGCCGCAGGAACGCGAACACCGCCGGGGTGACGAGGGCCACCGCCCCGGCTTCGAGCAGCCCGTACCGTACTGCATGCTGCCAGAGCGGACCCGGCGCCGCCACGAGGCCCCCGACGGCCACCGTGGCGAGCGCGCGCACACAGGCGGCCAGGAACGCGACCGCGATCACAGGTAGCCCCCGGTCCATCCACAGATGGCGGGCGATCACGTAGACGGCCAGGTAGGCGGCCGTGAGCGCACACGCCTGCACACCAAGCACTGTGCCAGCGAACGTGTCGAGAAAATAGCCGAGGACGAAGGCCCCGAGCGCCCCGCCGACGCTGTGGTGGCGGATGCCCAGGTACACGGCGAGTGCGAGCACCAGGTCCGGCACGACCGGCCGCCACGGGAGGGCGGGCAGGAGAGCGGTCTGGACGAGCATGGCCACGATCGCGGCCGATGCGAGGGCCAGGAAGCTGCGCACTACGGCGCCGCCTGCTCGTCCGCGCGGCCGACCGGCCTACGCGTCACGAGCACCTCTTCCAGCTGGTCGACGTCCACCTGGGGCGTGATCTCGGCGTACTGGAACAGCCCCTGCCCGCGCTTGTCGACGCTCGACACCTGTCCGATGGGAAGCCCCTTCGGGAAGATGCCATCGAGGCCCGAGGTGATGACCACGTCCCCCACCTGCACATCCTCGGTGCGCTTCACGTACTTGAGCCCGCAGCTGGCGTCGACCGTCCCCTGCACGATGCCACGGGCCCGCGTCCGCTGCACCAGCCCGTCGACCCCGCTGTTGTGGTCGGTGATGAGGAGCACCCGGGCGGCATGCCGGCTGGCCTGGAACACCTGCCCGACGATGCCCGCGGGCGCGAGCACGGCGGCACCCTTGCCGATGCCGTCGGCCTCCCCGCGCCCAATGACGATGGTCCGCGAGAGCCCGGTGGCGTCGCGCCCGATCACGCGCGCCGTGAGCACGTCGCCCTGCAGCGTCTCACGGAAGTCGAGGAGCCCGCGCAGCCGAGCGTTCTCCAGCTCGAGCTCGGTCAACCGGCCGAGGTCATCGGTGGCCCGCCGGAGCGAGGCGCGCAGGCGCTCGTTTTCGGTCCGTGCCTGGAAGAGCTCGCGCACGCTCTGCACCGTGCCGCCGAGGGTGCTGCGCACGGCGGAGGTCGTGCGCTGGAGCGGCGCCATCACCTCCAGGAAGATGCGCCCGAGACCGTCGGTTCGGGCCCGGTCGCGACTGGTACGCACGGCGAGCCCCGCGCCGAGCACCAGGCACAGGGCCGAGGTCACCAGGACACGATTGCGCCGCAGGAAGCCGAGCACCCGTGTCCTTATGCTGCGCTACTGGATCGCGACGTCCTTGAGGAGCGACAGCTCATCGAGCACCTTGCCGGCTCCCATGACGACCGCCGTGAGCGGATCGTCCGCGAGCATGACGGGGAGGCCGGTTTCCTCGCGCAGCAGCGTGTCGAGGTTGCGCAGCAGCGAGCCGCCGCCGGCGAGCACGATCCCCTTGTCGACGATGTCGGAGGCCAGCTCGGGCGGCGTGCGCTCGAGACCGATGCGCACCGCCTCGACGATCTGGTTGATCGGCTCGAGCAGCGAGTCGCGGATCTCCTCGTCGGTGATCTCGACCGTCTTGGGCACACCGGCCACTAGGTCGCGGCCTTTGATCTCCATCATCTGGAGCTCGTTGCCCGGGTACGCCGAGCCGATGGTGATTTTGATGAGCTCGGCCGTGCGCTCGCCGATCAGTAGGTTGTACTTGCGCTTGATGTACTGGACGATCGCCTCGTCCATTTTGTCGCCGCCGACGCGGACGGACTTGGAGAACACGATGCCGGACAGCGAGATGACCGCGACCTCGGTGGTGCCGCCCCCGATGTCGACGATCATGTTGCCAGTGGGCTCCGTGATCGGCAGCCCGGCTCCGATAGCGGCCGCCATCGGCTCCTCGACCAGGTACACCTCGCGCGCCCCGGCCGACTCGGCCGACTCGCGCACGGCGCGCTTCTCGACCTCGGTGATGCCGAACGGCACGCAGATGATGATGCGCGGCCGGACCAGGGTCTTGCGGTTGTGGATCTTCTGGATGAAGTAGCGCAGCATCGCCTCGGTGATGTCGAAGTCGGCGATGACGCCGTCCTTCAACGGGCGGATGGCGACGATGTTGCCGGGCGTGCGGCCGACCATCTTCTTGGCGGCGGCGCCCACGGCGAGGACCTTGCGGGCCCCGCGCACATCCTTCTGCACCGCCACCACCGAGGGCTCGTTACAGACGATGCCCTCGCCCTTCACGTAGATCAGGGTGTTGGCGGTCCCGAGATCGATAGCGAGATCGTTGGAGAACAGCCCCAAGATGGAGTCGAGGATCATGGCGCGCACACACCACCCTTCCGCCGCCGCGTCGTCACCGGGCGCACACGAGACAGCTAGCAGAAACCCTGCCGCGCAGCAACGAAAGCCTGGGGAAACTCCTTTGCCGCCGCCGGTTTGCAATCGCGAAGGGGCTTCGCTAGCCTCCTCGATCGAGCCCTCGCATGCTGAGTGTCATCCGGAAGTACCGCGGCTCGCTCCTTGAGAAGAGCTTGTTCGGTCTGCTCGCCGCCCTGTTCGTCGTCTGGGGTGTGGGCAGCTTCGGCGGCACTCAGGTCGATGTCGTGGCCCAGGTCCACGGCCAGACCATCACCCGGCGCGACCTCGACCGCGCCACCATGCAGCTGCAGCGTCGCTACGAGGAGATGCTCAAGGGCAACTTCTCGGCCGAGATGGCGCGTTCGCTCAACGTCCAGGGCCAGGCGCTCGACCAGCTGATCGACGGCAAGCTGCTCGAGCACGAGGCTAACCGTATCGGCATCGCGGTGACGGACGGCGAGCTCATCGACGCCATCACCCAGATACCCGAGCTGCAGCGCGACGGCAGGTTCGAGCGGGACCGCCTGGAGCAGGTCCTCCGGTACCAGCGCGATCGGGGCGAGTTCGAGGCCGAGATGCGCCGCAGCTTGCTCTACCAGCGCATGCAGGCGCTGGTGAGTGACGGCGCACAGGTGGGCGCCGTCGACGTCGAGGAGCGCTACCGGCTGGATCACGAGCAGGTCGATCTGACGTTCGTCAAGGTGAGCGCCGCCGACCTGGCGCAGACGGCTGCCGTCTCCGACGAGGACCTGCAGCGGGCCCTCACCGAGCACCCAGAGCGCTACCGCGAGCCGGCCAAGGTGCGGGTGCGCTACGCCACCTACCGGGCCGCGGAGTTCGTCCCCCAGGTCTCGGTCGACGAGGCCCTCGTCAGCGACTACTACGAGCAGCACACCGCCGACCAATTCACCCAGCCCGACCAGGTGCGTGCCCGCCACATCCTGGTGAAGGTCGACGCCAGCGCCGGTGCCGACGCCAAAGCCGCCGCGCGCAAGAAGGCCGACGGCCTGCTCGCCAAGGTGCGGGGCAAAGGCGACTTCGCCGAGACGGCCACCAAGAGCTCCGACGATCCGGGCTCGGCCAGCAAGGGCGGCGACCTCGGGCTCTTCCCGCGCGGCCGCATGACCCCCGCCTTCGAAGACGCCGCCTTCGCGCTCGAGCCCGGCACGATCAGCGACGTGGTCGAGACCCCGTTCGGCTTCCACATCATCAAGGTCGAGGAGAAGCGGCCGGCCGGCGTCCAGCCGCTCGACGAGGTGCGCGACCAGATTCTCGACACGCTGCGCGCCGAGCGCGCCCTCGACCTCGCGCGCAAGCAGGCCGAGGCCGATCGGAGCGCGGTCGTCCAGGGCAAGACGCTCACCGAGGCCGTCGGCAGCCGCCCGCTCGCGGAGAGCCCCGCCTTCGCCGCCGGCGGAACGGTGCCCGGGCTCGGCGCGGTGCCGCACTTCTCGGAAACGGCCTTCGCGCTTACCTCGGGCGAAGTGAGCGATCTCGTGGAAGCCGACGACGCGGTCTATCTGCTGAGTCCGTTCGAGCACACCGAGGCGTTCACGCCCCCCCTCGACCAGGTCCGCGCCCGCGTCGAGGCGGATGTCCGCCGGGAGCGCGGCCAGGCGCTCGCCAAGGAAAAGGGCGAGACCCTGCTCGCCCGCGCCAAGGAGGTCGGCCTCGAGAAGGCGGCCGCCGAGTCCGGAGCCAAGATCGACGAGACGGGCGCCTACGATCGGCGCACCGCCGTGGTCCCGAAGATCGGCGCGACGAAAGAGCTGCACGCCGAGGCATTCGCGCTCACCACCGAGTCCCCGCTCGGTCCGCGCGTGTACACGGCGTCCGGCGATGCGGTCATCGTCGCGCTGAAGACCAGAACTCCGGCCGACATGAAGGAACTCGAGAGTGCACAGGACGGCATCCGCGACACCCTGCTGTCGCAGCGCCGCCAGGCGGCGCTCTCGGCATTCATGAGCCACCTGAAGGAGCGTGCCGCCAAC
>CAZUDO010000078.1:0-6195 GCA_964618895.1 uncultured Binatia bacterium (SeqCode) | reverse complement strand
TCGTCTCCGGCCGATGGCGCCGGTAGACACCGGGTGCGGGGGCTTGTAGACCCGACACGTGATCTCCACACCAGCCGACATGCCGGTGGGAGAGCGTCCGGCGAGAGCAGAGCTGTTTCCTGAGACCCGCCGGAGCGGGCGGCGCCGTCGGCGTCTGCTACCTGTTCTTCGGGTAGGCAGGACTGCGGGAGATCCGGGCCCAGAGCCGGCTCGCAGTTATCGAGATCGAAGCTGAGCCATAATCCTCGATCGTCGATGGCACTGAGCGCAGGCGCACGGCTGGGGCCGTATGAGATCCTCGGCCTCCTCGGAGCCGGGGGCATGGGCGAGGTCTACCGCGCTCGCGACACCCGCCTCGGTCGTGCGGTCGCGGTGAAGATCCTGCCGCCGGCCGTGGCGGAGGACGCCGGTCGCCTCCAGCGGTTCGAGAAGGAAGCGCGCACGGTGGGCTCGCTCAACCATCCCAACGTTGTGGCGCTCTACGACGTGGGAACGGAGGCAGGCCAGTTCTACGTCGTCACGGAGCTGCTGGAGGGCCAGACGCTCCGCGACCGGCTCGACGGCCAACCGATTTCCTCGCGCAAGGCCGTCGAGTACGCGGTCCAGATTGCCCACGGCCTCGCGGCTGCCCACGACAACGGCATCGTCCATCGCGACCTCAAGCCCGAGAACGTGTTCGTCACGCGCGACGGGAGGCTGAAGATCCTCGACTTCGGCCTGGCGCGGAAGGTTGAAACGATTCGGAGCGAAGAGCCCACCGGGACTTTTGGCGCCCCCTCGGCGGGGACCGAGCCGGGTGCCGTGCTCGGCACGGTCGGCTACATGTCGCCGGAGCAGGTCCGGGGCGAGGTCCTGGACGCAAGGTCCGACATCTTCTCCTTCGGCGCCATCCTGTACGAGATGCTCTCCGGTCGCCGCGCCTTTCGGGGCGCCTCGTCTGTCGAAACGATGCACGCCGTGCTCAAGGACGAGCCGCCTCCCCTGAGCACGCTCGACTCTCCCGCACCCGCGGCGCTGGAGCGCATAGTTCAGAGGTGCCTAGAGAAGAGCCGCGACGAGCGTTTCCGCTCTGCGCACGATCTCGCGTTCGCGCTCGAGGCCCCCTCCGACGTCCGCTCCAGCATCGTCGCCGCCATCCCCGCGAAGGATCGCCGGCGCCTGCTTCACGCCGTGCTGCTGGGCGGTGCGCTCGCGGCGTTTCTGCTCGGCGCGCTCGCGGCGTGGCGTGGGGCATCCGCGCGTCCCGATCTCGCCGCCTACCGCTTCACGCCCTTCGCCACCGACGCCGGCTGGAAGGGCTGGCCGGCCTGGTCGCCGGACGGCCGCACGCTCGCCTACGTGGGCGAGACCGCCGGGCTGCTGCAGGTCTTCACCCGCGGCCTCGATGCCTCGATGGCGGCTCAGGTCACGCAGTCGCCCCGCGACTGCTCGGACCCCTTCTGGTCGCAAGACGGCGCGCGCATCTACTACATCTCGCTCGCCGGGATGGCGCAGAGCCTGTGGTCGGTCGGCGCGGCCGGGGGCGCCCCCGAGCTCGTACTCCGCAACGTGAGCGCGGCGGCGCTTACACCCGACGGCCAGCGCCTGTTCCTGCTCCGCGAGGACCAGTACCAGGGCAACTTCTTCCAGTCGCTGTGGGTGTCCTCGCCGCCGGGCAGCGAGCCGCAGCGCTACGCCGAAGGGTCGTTCAAGGAAAAGCGCTTCGCCCGCGGCTTCCTGCGCGCGTCGCCCGACAGCGCGGTCGTGGGCCTCTGGGGCGCGCCGACGGCCGACGCGGCCGCCCGCGAGGCGGGCTACGCGAACCCCGAGCTGTGGCTGCTGTCGACCCGGGGCGGAGGGCCGCGCCAGGTGCTGCGCGAGCTGCCGAACCGGCCCGACCCTAGCCCCTTCAGCTTCCTGCCTGACTCGCGCCACGTCGTCTTCGCCGGCGAGTTCCGGGAGCGCACGCCGGGCACGCACCTTTTCGTCGCCGACACGGCGAGCGGCGAGCACTGGGCCCTCACCGCCACTCCCGGCTCGGAGCAGTACCCGGCGGTCTCCCCGAGCGGCCAGCAGATCGCGTTCACCGACCAGCGGGAGGACTACGACCTCGTCGAGGTCCCCGTGGACGGCTCACCTCCGCGCAGCGTGCTGGCGACATCGCGGAACGAGACCGACCCCTCCTGGTCGCCCGTCGGCAACCAGTACGCCTACGTCACCGATCGCTCGGGGAGCCAGGAGATCTGGCTGCGCAGCCGCGACGGGAGCCTCGAGCGCCAGTTGGTGACGACCGGCAGCTTCCAGGACGCGACGCTGCTGCTCTCGGGGCTCGCGGTGTCGCCCGACGGTCGCCGCGTCGCCTACCAGCGGCGCGGGCCGAGCGGCTTCAAGGTCTGGATCTCCGCCGTGGCGGGGGGCCCGGCGATGCAGCTCCAGCTCGACGACAGCTACCAGGACGCTCCCACCTGGTCGCCCGACGGCAACTGGATCGCGTACGCCTTGTCCCGCGGCGGCCGGCGCGCGCTAGTGAAGGTCCGCGTCGGCGCCGGCGAGCCGCCGCTCGTCCTCAAGGAGGGAATCGTCTATCCCTCGAACCCGAAGTGGTCGCCCAACGGCGCGCTCATCACCTGCGACACGCCGGAAGGGTTCTCGTTCGTCTCTGCGGACGGCAAGCAGGGGCGCACGCTCGCCGAGGAAGTCCCGCTCGCCCACGCCTGGTCCCGCGACAGCCGCAGCATCTACGCGATCCGCAGCGAGGACCTGCGGCTCGAGCTCGTCGCGATCGACGTGGCGAGCGGCCGCGAGACGCCGGTCGTCAGGGACCTCGGCCCCGTCCCGCCCAGCAGCGATCCGCTGGCCGGCCTGAGCCTCGCTCCCGACGGGCAGAGCCTCCTCACCTCGATCGTGCGCCTGCGCGGCGACGTCTGGCTGCTCTCGGGCCACGAGCCGCGGCGGAGCGGCCTCTTCGCGCGGCTGCTTGCCGGCCCAAGCGCACACTAGTACTAGTGCGTGTCGGCGGCGAGCTGCGAGTGCACGCTCTCGGGTGAGGGGCGGACCGAGGCCTGGGCGGCGGAGCGGCCGTGCCCGAAGCCGCCGCCGAACCTGAGCGCGGCTCCGAGGTAGAGCGAGCGGGCCTGGTGAGCGTTCTGGCCGGAGATCGTCTTCACGAACGCGACGAAAAACTCGACGGCGGGAAACGCCTGGAACGTCGCGCCACCGCCGAGGTTGAAGTAGTCGGTGCGGATGGCACGGTCGTGGGTGCGGAAGAGGTCCGGCCGCGAGTACATGTCCTCGAGGTCGAGGCCCCCATGCCCGATCTGCCAGGCGGAGAAGGCGCGCAGGGTCAGGCGCCGGGTGGCGGCGTAGCCGAGCTCGAGGTCGATGTTGCTGCGGTTGAGCTGGTCGATATTGGGGACGACTTTCTCCACGACGCTGAAGGCGTAGCGCGCCTGAACGTAGGCCTTGTCGAGAAAAGGCTCGAGGGAGCGTCCGGCGGCCACGCCGAAGAACAGCTCCTTCGTGCGCTTGCCCGGCACCGCCTCGCCTACCACCTCGTACTCATGGGTGGGGAGGTTGAACCCGACGAACGGGGTGACGGCCAGGTCCCCGGCGAGCGCCATGTAGCGCAGCTCGCCGCGGAAGTCCTGGAAGTCGCCGTGGTACTTGCGGTCGGCGTCGAGCGGCCCGAGCAGCACGCCCGGCGGGAAGGTCCCGGTGAACTTGCTGGCGACGAAGGGAAGGCTGGCCGTCACCGCGACGCGGTCGGTGACCCCGTAGGTGATGTCGCCGGCCAGGCTCAGGCCGTGGGTACCCCCGTCCGGGATGCGCTTCCCTGTCCCACCGAAGTGGCCGTCGAAGCCGTAGTCGCCGAACGTCAGGCCGATCGCGCCCTCTCCCTTCGTGGGCAGCCACGCCTGGGCGAGGGCGGCGCCCGGAGACGCGACGCAGAAGAGCAGGCCGAGACCCGCGAGCCACGGCCGTAGCGCCGCTGGTTGCATCACGGCTGCTTGCGGTTCGTCTCGCCCGTGCCCTTGAGGGCGAGCTCCATGATCTCGTCGATCTTGCCGAGGACGTCGGATTTCTTGCCCGGGATCTCGGCGACGCAGTGATAGCCCTTCTGGGCGGCGGCGCGCGTCGCGGGGGTGGCCTGCTCGATGAATGGGAGCACGTCGATCCTGGCGCCGGTCGTCCGGCTGGCGCTCTCCACCGAGGGGACGTCCTTCAGGTCGGTGAGGACGATGTTGAAATGCCCGTGATCGAGCGCTTCGGCGACCGCGGCGGTGTCGCGCACCACCACGGACTTGTGTCCGGCGCGCTTGAGCGTCGGCTCGAGCTCGCGCAGGGCGGCCGCCACCGAGGACCCGGGGCGCGCCACGAGCAGCAGGTTGGCCGGATGAACGGCGACGTAGGCCCGCTGATAGCGCGCCCCCCGTCCCACCCGCAGGAACTTGTCGCCGCAGGCTTCCGCGTCGCTCGTGCTCGCGCTCACGAGGATCGAAGCCACCAGGAGTGTGACACGCTGCATCGCCGCCTCCCCTCTAGAGTGGTAGAACCGTCATGCAGCCGCTGCGCAGCTCGCTGCTGACGCCGGAATCGTCGCCGACGTTGGCGTCGACGAGGCGCATCACCACGTCGAACTTCGTCCCGGCGGGGATCTGCGGCGAGCGGAAGTCGAAGTCCAGCGAGCCATCGCCAGCGGCATCCGTCGTCAGCGTCTTGAGCGGCCCCTGGTCGGTGAAGGGCATGGGGAACGTCGCCCAGGTGGCACCCGTGAAGCCGTCGGCGGCCGTCCACGGCGAAACACCGTTGGCGCGCTGACAGCTGCCGTCCGCGCTCGTGGCGTTGGGCGGAAACTCGGCCGCGCGTTGGACGTAGTAGAGCGTGCTCGGCTTGGCGCCCTTCACCCGGAACTTGAGGGTGGCAGCAAAGGTGCCGCCGTTGGGCGCCGGGGTCACGCTGGTGGCACCCGTGCCGCAGGTGCCGGGCCCCGAGACCTTGTAGAGTCCCGACTGGTTGGTTCCGCTCGGTGGCTCGACGAAGCACACGGGCGTGGGGTCGGTGGCCGAATGGCAGCCTCCCGCCCCCCACACCCCCGTCAGGAGAGCGAGGCTCCACGAACCGCGCAGCGACTTCATGTGGCTTGTTCCCCATACGCTACTCCCGTGATCTCCCTTCCGTCAAACGGTGCGCTGCTTGAGGGCAGCCGCCCGCTGCCTGCGGCCGTCTGACCGTAAAGTTAGGCCGCAAGCCACTCCTTGAACATGGACAGCGCCTCCCCGGAGAGTCCCCGTTGCCCTCCCCGGCGGCCAGTGCGCTAACATCGCTCGCGTGACCCCCGCCGAAACCGCCTCGAGGGTCCGTTTCGGTCCGTTCGAAGCGGACCTGCGGACGGGCGAACTGTGGCGCGAGGGGTCGCGTATCCCGTTGCAGGAGAAGCCGTTTCAGCTCCTGGCCGCGCTCCTGGAGCGCCCGGGGGACCTCGTCACGCGCGGGGAGCTGCGGAAGTGCCTGTGGCCCGAGTCGGTCTTCACCGATTTCGAGCACGGCCTCAACAAGGCGGTCAACAAGCTGCGCCGGGCGCTCGACGACCTGTCCGACGAGCCGCGCTACGTGGAGACCCTGCCGCGCCGTGGGTATCGCCTTGTGGCTCCCGTGGCGGGAGCCACCGCACCGTCGCAATCCGACGGTTTTCGGCTCATCTACGAGGGTCGGACGTATCCTCTCTCGCCGGGGGTGAACCTGCTCGGTCGCGATCCCGGTGCGGTCCTCTGTCTCGAGGCCTCGAGCGTTTCCCGCCGACACGCCGAAATCGTCGTCTCCGAGGGTGGCGCCCGCTTGCGCGACCTGGGGAGCAAGAACGGCACGTTTCGCAACGAGGCCCGGGTTCGGGACAGCGTGGACCTCGCAGACGCTGACGAGATCCGGATCGGCACCGTGCGCGTACGCCTTCGGGCCGCGCCACGCGAGTCGACCCTCACCGGAGCGTAGGTGATTCAAGGGCGGTTCGCCAGTCAACCCGCATCGTCGCGGGCGGCAATCCCGGATCTTTGGCCCCCGCGATCGCACCTCTGCACGCTCGGTCGCCCCGCCCGGGGAGTGCTCCGTAGCGCCCACCGCGCGCAGCGCGCAGACCGCACCGCCCCGTGGTTTCCCCACGCACTCGCCCTCGCTGCTACGCCACCTCGTCTGCCCCGCTGCCGCGCCCTCCACCGCCCT
>CAZUDO010000077.1:0-95518 GCA_964618895.1 uncultured Binatia bacterium (SeqCode) | reverse complement strand
CGCGGATCTGCTGGCGGCGGTCGCGCGTGACCTGCCGCCGGGCGGTCTGGCCCTCAAGGGGCGGCTCCCCGAAGTCGATCTTGCCGGTACGGAATTGATGGCGCAGCAGGTGCACGTAGCCCGCCGTGTACCCGAAGCGGTTGGCGACGACCGGCGCCGCGAGGCGCTCAACGACGGAGGCGCGCACGGCCTCGTAGCGGCGCTGCCAGTCCGCGGTGGGGTGTGTGAAGTAGGTAACGTTGCGTGGGATACGGCTGTATACACACTGACGATTATAATTCAACCCTTGTGCAGTTACAACAGAACCTGGCGGGACGACCGGCTCGCGGCGCGTGCGAGCGGATACGCCGGAGAAGGCTGTAGGCAGGCCTTCTCGCACCGGGGATTGCAGGGGCTGGGGCGCGGCCCATCGGCTCACCGCTGCTGAAACTGCCACCCAGGCCACCTACCAACCGTCACCAGCCATAAGCCTTCGCGTGGGGGAGTACCGCCCAGGTGGGCGGCTTGGCGACGCGCTCCGCCACGCCGCCGGCGCGTCCGCCGCGCCCGCGAACGCTTGGCGGCGCAACGCGGTACACTACGCCGGGACAGCGGTTGACGAGCACGGTCAGCCGTTCGTCCTTATGCCGGGTGACGGTGATCCCCTCCGCGAAAATCGGTGCTCAGAGCGGTACCACCCCGCACGCAAGTGGCGGTCACATGGTGGAGGCTGTCAGTCCCATCTACCAGGGCGGGGATCACCCTTGGTGCGGGAAGCGGGTGTACGTCGACCCGGGTGACAAGACGCTCTACGCGACCGCGCTGGCAGCGGCCATCAGTGGGCAGACCGTCAGCTTCTACTACGATGACGCGGCTCCGCCTGTGGCCATCGACGGGCACCAGGCCTCATTCATCTGCAAGGTGTGGAGCCTGTGGCTTCCCTAGCCGGTGCCCGTGGCTTTGTGATTCTGCCGAAGGCGCAGTTGAACGATGGCGGTCGGCGGATGCGCCGACCGGTGCATTGTCTCGTTCACGCCGGCGGAGTTCGTGCGGGTGCCGTTGTCGCTGCGGCGTCTGTGCTGAGCGCAATGACCGGCTGTTGGATCGACGAACGGTCCCGCACCCCAGTTCCGAACGCGGTGCCGTCTTCGACATTGTCCGCTCCGTGGGTCTTCCCTGGCCCGATACGTGGAGCTGGGACCTGGCGCACGTGGGCATCACCTATCTGGATGCCCCGCGTCTTCGTCCTCCGAATCTCAGCCCGATATACGGTCTGTTGATCGAGGGATAGCGAGTCCCGTGACACACGCAGGGCGGGGTGGGGTCCGCGGGCCGCCGTTGGTCGACTGTTCTCTGGCGGTGCCATTCTGCCTCCCGGCCCGAAGAGTGATACACGGGCCGCCGGAGGACCGCGGCATGGATGCTCAAGGCTACGCGACGATCTGGCGCAAGGACGAAACCCTCGACGACCTGAATCGCACCCTGCACGACGGCAACCCGGTCGCCGAGCTGGCCCGCCGCGCCGCCGGCTTCTGCGACCTGATGTTCGAGCACCTCTACCCGGGCGCGCGACCGCAGCCGGACAGCCGGGTGCTCGAGTTCGGCGGGGGCGTCGGCTGGATCATGGAGGCGATGCTGGAGCGCTATCGCCTGCAGCACATCGTCGGCCTCGACATCTCGGCCGCCATGGTCCAGCGGGCGCGCGAGCGCTTCCCCGATCCGCGTGCGAGCTTCCTGGTCTACGACGGCCTGCGCTTTCCCCTACCGGACGACGCGGTGTCCACCATCTACTCGATCTCGGCCATTCACCACGTCGAGAAGCACGTCGCCTTCCTGTTGTTCAAGGAGATGTTCCGCGTGCTTCAGCCCGGGGGGCACGCGGTGCTGCAGGTGCTCTCCGTGCACCACGCGGCCCGGAGCAGCACGCCCTACGAGCGCGAATGCTGGAACCACGTCAACAACGAGCCGGTGTACTGGCACCACTACTACGCCTTCGACGAGCTGGTGGTGTGGTTCTCGGAGCTGATCGGGGTCGACGATCTGGACGTGCGGCCGCACTTCGGTGTCGACAGCTTCTTCATCCACTTCTCGAAGGGCACCGGGCGGCGGTTCCTGCGCCCCGAGGTCGCAGCGCTGACGTATCCCGAGCGCCTCAAGCTGGGGTGATCGGGAGAGGGACGGTGTCCGGTCGGGAGAAGTGGTATCGTTCGTGGGCCGTTCCGAGGCACCAGCCCCGCGAGAAGAGCGTGAGTCCGATCTCGTGCTCACCCTCGAGCGGAGGTGCCTGCTGACTGAAGGCAAATCCCGCATCCGGGCGGCGGCAGCGGTCCACACGGGCCAGGACGTCGGTGCGCGGCAGGCCGATCGTGGCCTCGCCGAGTGACGCGGCGTCGATCGAGACCGCCATGCGGGTGATGGGCATGCGCGCGAAGGCCCAGCCACGCATGTTCAGGCGGTGGTCGACCACGCGCACGTCGTCGACGCACCACGTGGCGCCGGCGAGGCGCAGCCGGCGGGAGGGCAGGGGCGCGCGTACCCGACATCCCGCCGCGCCGCTCCGGCGATCGACGGTCGGCGTGCCATGCGCGACCACGTTGGGGAACAGGCGCGGGAAGAGGGCCGCGTTGCGCGGAGTCCAGCGCAGGGACCGGAAGGCGGAGTCCGTGAAGATGAACAGCATCGTGTCCACGCCGAGCCGCAGCGCCATCTCCTGGGCCGCGGCCAGCTCCTCGTCGGAGTCGTTGAACTCGAACAGGATGTACTTCCAGATCATCAGCTGGCGCCGGCCATCCCGTGTGCGCGGGGCGTCACGCATGAAGGCGAGGGCGGTCTCCACCTTGCCGCCAATGCGGTACTTTTCGTAGCTCGCCTGGAAGAGGCCGTCACACGAGACGAAGATCTCGTCGAGTGCCCGTCCGCCGGTGCGCTTCCAGTAGTCGTAGTTGCCGTTGGTGATGAGACGCTGGCGCGTGTCCGGGAACAGGTCGCGTGCCAGGTCGACGAGCTCCGGGAACCGTGGATTGGCCAGGGGTTCGCCCTGACCCGCGTATTCGATCTCGTCGATCCGGAACCCTTCGTCACGCAGGGTCCGGAGCGCGCGGCCGGCAAGGTCGAGGGGGAGGATGAACGGCTGCGGGCGGACCTTCACCTGTGCGCCATTGGTGCAGGCGGGGCAGGCGAGGTTGCAGGCGAGCGACGCCTCGAACTGGAGCTTGTGGACGTGGCGGGTGGAGAGGGCGTCGCGGAAGGGTTCCTCGGGGCGGAAGCAGGCACACGATCCGCACACGTCGGGCCAAGGAAGGCGCCCCGCCGCCAGGGCGGTGCGGACGTGCCGGTAGCCCGGGCCGTCCAGCATCGCCGTTGCGCTGAAGCTCGCGTCGACGCGGCCGAGAATGATCGGCTCACCGGCGTCGTGGGCGCAGGGCACGTCGCCGTTGCTGCGGATGTACAGGGTATCCATCACCTGACAATGCATGGTGCCTCCGTGCACGCGTTGGATGGGGCGGACTCCGAGCTGGCGTGCCGGCACCGTACGAAGGGGCCCGCGGAGCGTCAAGGGGTCCGCACGCGCGCGGGTCGTCGCGCTTGCGCCGCCCCCCGTTTTCGGCTTGAGGGTCGACATGCCCCAATTCACCATCGTCACCGTCCCCCCCGGCGACAAGATCCACGTCGGCCCCGAGGGGCGCCTCAAGGTCCCCGACCACCCCATCATCCCCTTCATTGAAGGCGACGGCACCGGCCCCGACATCTGGCGCGCCAGCCGGACCGTCTTCGACGCCGCCGTCGCCAAGGCCTACGGCGCCAAGAAGCAGATCGCCTGGATGGAGGTGTTCGCGGGCGAGAAGGCGTTCAACCGCTTCAAGGACTGGCTGCCCGAGGACACCGTCACCGCGTTCAGGGAGTTCGTGGTCGGCATCAAGGGGCCGCTCACCACGCCCATCGGCGGCGGCATCCGCTCGCTCAACGTGACGCTGCGCCAGGTGCTCGACCTGTACGTGTGTCTCCGGCCGGTGCGCTACTTCCACGGCGTACCGAGCCCGGTGAAACGGCCCGAGCTGGTCGACATGGTGATCTTCCGTGAGAACACCGAGGACATCTACGCCGGCATCGAGTGGCCGGCCGAGTCGCCGGAGGCGGAGAAGCTGATCGCCTTCCTGCAGGACGAGATGGGCGTCAAGAACATCCGCTTCCCGGATACGAGCGGCATCGGCGTGAAGCCGATGTCGCGCGAGGGGACGGAGCGCCTCACGCGCGCCGCCGTCGAGTACGCCCTGAAGCACAAGCGCCGCAGCCTCACTTTCGTCCACAAGGGCAACATCATGAAATTCACCGAAGGGGCCTTCCGCGACTGGGGCTACGCCGTCGCCACGCGCCACTACCGCGAGAAAGTGGTCACCGAGCGCGAGAGCTGGGTGTGGTCCAACAAGGAGTCCAAGCCCGACCTGACGCTCGAGGACCACGCGCGCGAGATCGACCCGGGCTACGACATGATGACGCCCGACCAGCAGGCCACAGTGCGCCAGGGGGTCGAGAAGGCGCTGGCCCAGTGGCCTTTCCTGGGCGACGGGCAGTGGCGGAAGAAGCTCCTGGTGCGCGACGCCATCGCCGACATCACGCTCCAGCAGGTGCTGACGCGCCCGCGCGAGTTCGACGTGATCGCGACGCCGAACCTGAACGGCGACTACCTGTCCGACGCGCTGGCCGCGCAGGTGGGCGGCATCGGCATCGCCCCCGGCGGCAACATCAACTACCAGAGCGGGCACGCAATCTTCGAGGCCACACACGGCACCGCGCCCAAGTACGCCAACCAGGACAAGGTGAACCCGGGCTCGGTGATCCTCTCGGGCGAGATGATGCTGCGTCACCTCGGCTGGGCGGACGCGGCGGACGCCATCATCCGCGGGGTGGAAGGCGCGATCGCGGCCAAGACGGTCACCTACGATTTCCACCGCCTGATGGAGGGCGCGACGCTGGTGTCGTGCTCGGGGTTCGCGCGGGAGATCATCAAGCACATGTGAGGCGTGACTGTGAGGTCGCGCCCGGTAAGCCCGATAGTATGGCCAGGGATCCGATCGAGCGCGCCCGTCGGCTGACGGGGGTGCGGCGTGAAGTCGAGACACTCCAGAGTCTCGTCGACCAGCACGCGGCCAACCGCCGCCTTCTTGCCCTGAAGGGCAAGGTCCGCTTCCGGGCCTCGAGTGCGGACCTGCTGCGCGAACGCCATAGGACTCGTCGATAGCTCAACCGTGATCGATCTGCTCTCCGGCGCGACGCGGCTCCGGGCCGGTGCACGAACGAGGCTCAGTCGTCGCTGTCCACGGTCATGCTGGAGACGAGGGCGCGGAGTTCGTCGAGCAGGGCGGGATCGGCGCGTCGTCCAGCCAGCCCACGCATCACCTCGTCCCAGGGCACCGCTTCGCGCCGTTGAGCCTTGCTCACCTGTTTTCGGGGGTCGCGTCCGGGGATGGCCTTCCGCTTCATGGCTCCAGTGTAGAGCAAAGCAAGCGGGTCAGGAATCGCGGCCGACTGCCCGGAGCCGGCCGACCGCACCTCCGTCACGGACCGCGGGGGGCCTCGTCGACGCGAAGCCGGCCGAGCCGGAGCCAGCCTACGCGCGCCAGCCAGGTGTGGGGCGCCCGGACCGGCGAGGGGCCGGGTGGCGGCGCCGGGGGCGTACGCCAGCCGTGGAACCACCCCGCGGACGAGCACGGATCCGTCCCGCGCACGCCGGGGATGTGCTTGGCGAAGTTCTGAAGTACGTACACGAGCGCGGCCCGGACCTCGCGTGGCGACGCGAGCCGCCGCGCATGATAGCGGTCGCCCCACACGCGGCCGTGGCGACCGGACGCCCGGTTGACCGCCTTGGCGACGCGAATCATCAGGCCCTGCACGCCGCGGACGAAGCGCGCCGGCGCGTCGGCTTCGACCACCAAATGGACATGGTCCCGTTGGGCACTGAACTGCAGGACCCGAAACCCGGCGGCCGAGGAGGCGGCCAGGGCGGCGCGCAGCGCGCCGAACACCTGCGCGCTGCGGAGGGACGGCACGCCCACGGCCGCGCGCAGGGTGACGTGCACCGGGCAGTGCCGATCGTGCGGCGGGCGCACGCGATGGGGCACGCGGCGGCGGCCGGGTGTGGGCGGGCGACCCGCACCCCGGCGTGCGCCACCCCAGGAGCGGAAGGTGAAGGGGAGTTGCATCGGGCGCGCCATCTTGAAACGGGCACATAATATAGCAAGCTTGCTCCTATTGCAAGTGATGTGTGCCGTGACGGAGGCGCCCGCCATGAACCCGCGCGCGCTGCGCGGGGCTCGCGTCACCCGCCGCTGGGCATCGGCGAAACCCCGCGTTGTCGGTCCGCCTGGCCACTAGCGCTCGGATACCCATGGCCGGGGGCGGGCGGGTTCTGTCCCCGACGCTCCCCGGCCATCCACGGAGAACCCGTAAGACCCGACCTTCCGAACCGCACCGCGGAGGCGGGGGGGGGCCGACGGCGCCGCCCCTGACGCCTTGCGCCACGGGCGGTTTTTTGTTTGAGGGTGCCAATGCCTCGCAAGAAGATCGCTCTTGTCGGCGCCGGGATGATCGGCGGCACCCTGGCGCATCTCTGTGCTCTCAAAGGTCTCGGGGACGTGGTCCTGTTCGACGTGGTCGACGGTCTCCCGCAGGGGAAGGTCCTCGACATCGCTGCGGCCGGCCCGGTGGAAGGCTTCGACTGTGTGCTGAAGGGCACCAACGACTACGCCGACCTCGCCGGTGCCGACGTGTGCATCGTGACCGCGGGCGTAGCCCGCAAGCCCGGCATGAGCCGTGACGATCTCCTTGGCATCAACGCCAAGATCGTCAAAACGGTCGCCGAGAACATCAAGCAGCATGCGCCGAAGGCGTTCGTCATCGTGGTGTCGAACCCGCTCGACGCCATGGTGACGCTCATGAAGCGGCTGACCGGCTTTTCCAAGCAGCGCGTGGTCGGCATGGCGGGGGTGCTCGACTCGGCGCGCTACCGGACCTTCCTGGCCTGGGAGCTCGGTGTGTCGGTCACCAGTGTGCAGGCGATGGTCCTCGGCGGCCACGGCGACGATATGGTGCCCATTCGCAGCCAGACCACCGTCAACGGCATCCCGGTGGCATCGCTCATCACGCCCGATCGGCTGGACGCCATCGAGAAGCGCGTGCGCGGCGCGGGCGGGGAGGTGGTGGCGCTGCTCAAGACCGGCTCGGCCTTCTACTCGCCGGCGTCGTCGGCCATCCAGATGGCGGACGCGTTTCTGAACGACCGCAAAGCGGTGCTGCCGTGCGCCGCCTTCCTCGAGGGCGAGTACGGCATCCGCGGCCTGTACGTCGGCGTGCCGGTGCAGATCGGCGCGGGCGGGGTCGAGAAGGTGCTCGAGATCAGCCTCACGGCCGACGAGAAGAAGGCGCTCGCCGTGTCGGCGTCGCACGTGCAGGAGCTGGTCGAGGCCACCGACCGCGTGCTCGCGTGAACAGGTCCCGATGAACATCCACGAGCACCAGGGCAAGGAGCTGCTGCGCCGCCACGGCGTCGCGGTGCCGGACGGCCAGGCCTGCTTCACGGCCGACGAGGCCGTCGCCGCGGCCGAGCAGCTCGGCTATCCGTGCGTGGTGAAGGCGCAGATCCACGCCGGCGGGCGCGGTAAGGCGGGCGGCGTGAAGCTGGTCAAGAGCGCCGCCGAGGCGCGCGCGATCGCGACCGAGCTCCTGGGCAAGACGCTGGTCACGGCGCAGACCGGGCCGCAGGGCCGGGTGGTGCGCCGCCTGCTGGTCGAGCAGGGCTGCGCCATCGCGCGCGAGCTCTACCTCGGGATGGTCGTCGACCGCGGCAGTGGCCGGGTGACGATGATGGCCTCCACCGAGGGCGGGGTGGAGATCGAAGAGGTGGCGGCGAAGACGCCGGAGAAGATCCTGCGCGTCGCGATCGATCCCGTCGTCGGCTTCGCCGCCTACCAGGGCCGCCAGCTGGCGTTCGGCCTCGGGCTCACCAAGGAGCAGGTGGGACCGGCGGTCGGGTTCATGGCGGCACTGGCGCGCTGCTTCGTCGACAGCGACTGCTCGCTGGCCGAGATCAATCCGCTGGTGGTGCTGCAGGACGGGAAGCTGCTGGCGCTCGACGCCAAGATCGGCTTCGACGACAACGCGCTCTTCCGCCACCCCGAGCTGCGCGCGCTCCGCGACCAGAACGAGGAAGACCCGCGCGAGACCGAAGCCGCCAAGCACGACCTGTCGTACATCGCGCTCGACGGCAACATCGGCTGCATGGTGAACGGCGCCGGCCTGGCCATGGCCACCATGGACAGCGTCAAGAGCGCGGGCGGCACGCCGGCCAACTTCCTCGACGTGGGCGGTGGGGCCAACACCGAGAAGGTGGCGGCGGCGTTCCGCATCCTGCTCTCCGACGCCGCCGTGAAGGCCATCTTCATCAACATCTTCGGCGGCATCCTGCGCTGCGACGTGCTGGCGGAAGGGGTCGTACAGGCGGCGCGCGAGGTGAAGATCGCCGTCCCGCTGGTGGTGCGCATGGAAGGGACCAACGTCGAGCGCGGCAAGCAGATACTGGCCGACTCCGGCCTCGACATCATCACCGCCAGCGACATGCAGGACGGCGCCAAGAAGGCCGTCCTGGCGGCGGGGCGCTGACATGGCCGTCCTGATCGACAAGACGACGCGCGTTCTCACGCAGGGCATCACCGGCGCGACCGGGCAGCTCCACACCCGCGCCTGCCGCGAGTACGGCAGCCAGATGGTGGCCGGCGTCACGCCCGGGCGCGGCGGCACGGACTTCGAGGGCATCCCCATCTTCGACACCGTGGTGCAGGCGGTGCGCGCCACCGGCACCAACGCGTCGGTCATCTACGTCCCGCCCGCGGGCGCCGCCGACGCCATCATGGAAGCCGCCGACGCCGGCATCCCGTTGGTGGTGTGCATCACCGAAGGCGTGCCCGTGCTCGACATGGTGCGCGTGAAGCGCTTCCTGGACGGCCGGGCGACGCGCCTTGTCGGCCCCAACTGCCCGGGCGTCATCACGCCCGGCGCGTGCAAGATCGGCATCATGCCGGGCTACATCCACACGCCGGGACGGGTGGGGGTGGTGTCGCGCAGCGGCACGCTCACCTACGAGGCGGTGCACCAGCTGACGTTGCTCGGCATCGGGCAGTCCACCTGCATCGGTATCGGCGGCGACCCGATCAGCGGCACGGGGTTCGTCGATGCGCTGCGCCTCTTCCAGGACGATCCCGACACCGACGCCGTCGTCATGATCGGCGAGATCGGCGGCAGCGCGGAAGAAGACGCGGCCGCGTTCATCACCCGACACGTGAACAAGCCGGTGGTGGGATTCGTCGCCGGCCAGACGGCGCCCAAGGGCAAGCGCATGGGCCATGCCGGTGCGATCATCGCCGGGGGCAAGGGCACGGCGGCGGAGAAGATCGCCGCCTTCGAAACGGCGGGCGTGCGCGTCGCGCCCGGTCCGGCGGCGCTCGGGGTGACCATGCAGGCCCTGCTCAAGGAAAGGAAGCTCCTCCCATGACTCAGCGAACGCTCTGCATCGTGAAGCCCGACGCCATGCGGAAGCGCGTCCTCGGCAAGGTGCTCGCCATGATCGAAGACAGCGGGCTCACGCCGGTGGCCGCGCGCATCCTGCAGCTCGCGCCTGGCGACGCGGAGCGCTTCTACGCCGTCCATCGCGAGCGCAAGTTCTTTCCCGACCTGGTGCGCTTCATGAGCTCCGGCCCGGTGTTCGTCGGCGTGCTCGAAGGCGACAATGCGATCGCCCGCTGGCGCGAGCTGATGGGCCCGACCGACTCCACCAAGGCGCCCAAGGGCACCGTGCGCGGCGAGTTCGGCACCGACGTGGAGCAGAACGCGTCCCACGGCTCCGACGCGCCCGAGACGGCGCGCGCGGAGATCGCGTTCTTCTTCCCGGGGCTCGTGCTGCCGGGCGCGACCGCTACGCCCTGACGCGCGCGGCGAGCGAGGTTTCTTGTACATGCTATGGCATGTACAGTAGCGGGTGCGTTGCGGGCACCGACGCCCGTAGCACGACAAGGAATGCTGCGGCGCGCGATTGGGAAACTGTGTTGCGGCGCCGCAAGGCGCTCGTCGGCCGTCGATTAGCGGCGATCCGGGTGGTTCCCGGAAACGCACGTTGATGTTCCCTGGGGTTTTCCGCGTGCTCGCAGCTGGTCGCGCGCCGTGTCGGTCGGTGGGGCAGGTGGCATAGGCGTTGCAGTTTCATGGCGGCGCTCGGCTCCGGTGGGGCGGTTTGCCCGCCGCCAAGACGTGAACGCCACACCACGATGAACCGTCACCTAGCCCGAGGGGAGAGGCCGTGCGCGTGCCGCGCGCTCTGGGTGGTACTGGTCGTGTGTGTCGCGGCTTGCGGTGCCCGCCAGGGCCCGGCGGCGTCCGCCGGTGACGGGGTCGTGCATGCGTCGGGGGTATCCGCCGGTGACCTCATGAGTCCGAGGGATCGCACGCGCCTGCAGGCGCTGGTGGCGGAGCGGACGACGGCGCCCGGGGGCGACGGCTATCGCATCGGGCCCGACGACCTGCTCGAGATCCGCGTGCCCGATCTGGTGGTGGCCGGCGGCGATCTGCCGGCATTCAAGTCGACGGGCGCCACCGTGCTGCCCGTGGTCGCGCAGCAGCCCGTGTTCCAGCAGGGGCTGCGGGTGAGCGCGCTCGGCGACGTGACGCTGCCCTACGTCGGTGCCGTGTACGCCGCGGGCCTGACGCCGACCGAGCTGGAGCGCGAGATCGCGCGCCGGCTGGTCGGCGGGGGCCTCCTGCGCGCGCCGCAGGTGAGCGTCCAGATCGCGGAGCATCGCAGCGGGGTGGTGGCGCTCGCCGGCAGCGTCGAGCGCCCCGGGGTCTATCCGCTCACGCGGCCCGGGGCGACGCTTGCCGACATGGTGTGGGCCGCCGGCGGCCCGACCCGGGACGCCGGGCGCGGCGTCCTCTTCCGGCCGGCATCGACCACCGGGGAACCCATCCGCCTCGACCTGGAGCGCCTGCTGCACGCCAGCGGCCCGGAGGCGGCGTGGCTCAACCCGCCGGTGCGCGCCGGCGATCTGATCACCGTGTCGTCGGCGGGCAGCGTGCAGGTCGACGGCTGGGTCGACAAGCCGGGCTCGTACCCGGTGACGCGCGCGACCACGCTCTTGGGTGCGGTCGCGGCGGCCGGCGGCCGGCTCTTCCCCGCCGACGCGCACCGCGTGAGCGTGAAGCGCGTCCTCGCGCCGGGCGACGAGCGCACCTACACCGTCGACCTCGACCAGGTGGCGGAGGGGATGATGGCGGATTTCCCGATCACCGACGGCGACGTGGTGCACCTGCCGGCGTCCATGCCGCGCATGATCCCGTACGGCGCGTGGGAGCTGGTCCGCGCGCTGGTGCGCGTCGGGGGCAGCATCACGTTCTTCTAGCGCACGATGGCACGCGATCCACAGCCCTCGAGCCTTCCGCCGTCCGGGCCGCCGCGCCTGGTGCTGCCGGTGCCCGCCGCTCCGGTCGACGCGGCGTGGATGGACGAGCCGCCGCCGCGTCATCTGCGCGACTACCTGCGCGTCCTGGCCGTGCACCGGCGTCTGGCGGCGACCTGCTTCCTGCTGACCCTCGCCATCACGGTGCTGGTGGCCCTGTTCCTGCCGCGACGCTACGCGGCGTCCACCCGGCTGCAGGTGGCGCGTCAGTCGCCGATCCAGCTGCGCCTGGCCGACAACGTACGCCGGCTGGACGAGGGTGAGAACGGACGCACGGCGACGGAGATCTTCGTCGCCACCCAGGTGGCGGCGCTGCAGAGCCGCGACCTGGCGGAGCGCGTGGTGCAGAGCCGGGCGCTCGCCACCGAGCCGACCTTCGCCGCGCCCGCGCGTGCGCAGACCGCGCCGTTCCCCGCGGTCGCCACGCTGGTGGACGCGCTCCGCCCGCGCGGCTGGGTGCGGTCGTCGGACGGGCGTGCGCCCACCGCCCCGGCGACCGGCGTGCCGGTGGATGCGCTCCTGCTCGAGCGCTACATGAGCTACCTGGCGGTGCACGACGTGCGCGGGACCGACCTGATCGAGGTGAGCTTCACCACCCCGAGCCCGGCACTGTCGGCGTTCCTCGCCGCCGCCCACACCCAGGCCTTCCTCGAGGCGAACGAAGAGGCCCGGCACGGTACGGACGACGTCGCCAAGGACTTCCTCGCCCGCCAGCTGGAGGAGGCGAAGGCGCAGGTCGAGCGCGCGGAGCACGTCCTGGGGGTGTTCGCGGCCGAGCACCCGAGCGTGGCCGTCAACCAGGAGCAGCAGCTGAACGGGAGCCGGATCGCCGAGCTCTCGACGCTGCTCACCAAGGCGGAGGGGACGCGCACCACGCTCGAGAGCCGGTACGACTTCCTCACCAGCAAGGACAGCGACCCGCTCAGCTACTTCCTGGACCAGCCCGGGGTCCAGAAGCTGCGCCTGACGCTCCTCGACCTGGACGCGCAGGAGGCGGCGCTGCGCCAGCGGCTCGGGCCGAACCATCCCCAGATGGTGGAGCTCCAGCTGCTGGCCCGGGAAGTCGAGGCCCAGCTCCGCGCCGAGGTGACCAAGAACGTCGCGGCGGTGCGGGCACGCTACGACGCCGCCCGGCTGCGCGAAGAACGCCTGCGCCGGAAGGTGGGGCAGCAGGAGGAGCTGGGGGTCGAGCTGCGGGTGCTCGGCGGCCAGTACGACATGCGGAAAGGCGAGCTGGACGGCGCGCGGCAGCTGCACGCTTCCCTCCTGAAGCAGCGCACCGACACCGCCGTGAACGCCGAGCTGACGGCGTCCAACGTGCGCATCGTGGAGCGCCCCGAGGTGCCGCAGCACCCGAGCCGGCCGCGCATCCCGCTCACCCTGACGCTCGGCACGTGCGCCGGCCTCGTGCTCGCGATCGCGGCGGCGTTCGCCGCCGAGTACCTCGACCAGAGCGTGCGCAGCAGCGACGAGGTGGAGGACCTGCTCCACCTGCCGACCCTCGCCACCATCCCCAACTTCGCCCTGGCGCGCGCCGCGACGCCGGTGCGGGTACTGCCGGCGACGCTGCCCGCCGGGGGCAACGCCAAGGGGAGCGCCCCGAGGCGCGACGAGCTGCTGGTGCTGCACGAGCCCTGGTCGCGTGTGGCCGAGGCCTTCCGCAGCATGCGCACCGCGGTGCTGTTCGCGGCCGGTGCGGCACCACCCAAGGTGGTGCTGCTCACCAGTGCCCGGGCGGCAGAGGGCAAGACGGTCACCAGCCTGAACCTCGCCAGCACGCTCGCCGAGGCGGGCGCGCGCGTGGTGCTGGTCGACGCCGACCTGCGCCACCCGCGCTGCCACGCGGCGCTCGGGGTCGAGAACACGCGCGGCCTGTCGGGCGTGCTGACCGGCGACCTCGAGCTGGACGCGGCGCTCACCCGGCTCGAGTCGCCCCCGCTCGTCTTCCTGCCCGCCGGGCCGCCGCCGCCCAACCCGGCCGAGCTGGTGACCTCGCCGCGGCTCCGCGAGCTGGTGACCATTCTCCGCGCGCGCTTCGACTTCGTGATCATCGATACGCCGCCGGTGCTCCCGGTCACCGACGCCGCCGTCCTGGCGCGCGAGGCCGACGGTGTGGTGCTGGTGGTGAAGGGGCATGACACGCCGCGCGAGCTGGTGCGGCGCGCGCGCGACCGGCTGGTGCTGGCCGGCGCCAGCTTCCTCGGCGTGATCGTGAACAACGTGGGGCCGGGGTGGGGGGACCCGTACTTCTACGAAACCTACCGCGGCTACGCGCCCGAGATGCGGGACGAGCGCCAGGGCTGAGCTGCGATCGTGCCCACGTACGACGCAACGAGTCCGGCCGTCGACCGGGACGCCTTTCCGGCCACGCCGGCGGCCGCGGTACGCGACCGGCCGGCGACGCTCACCGGCTCGGCCCTGTGGCTCCTCGGGTCGAACCTCGCGTATGCCGGCTGCCAGTGGGCGACGGTGGTGGCGCTGGCGAAGGTCGGCGTGCCGGCGTCGCTCGGCTACTTCGGCCTGGCGCTGGCGGTGGCGACGCCGGTCGTGCTGCTGACGGGGTTCGCGCTCCGGGCCTACCAGGCGACCGATGTGCTGCGCCGCTACGCCTTCGCCGACTACCTGGGCGTGCGCATGGTCGCCAACGTGGCGGCGGCGGCGATCATCGCCGGCGTGGCGACGGCCGGCGTCGTCGAGCCGGCGGTGGTGGCCATCCTGATCCCGATCGGGGTGGCGAAGCTGGCCGAGGCGACCTCCGAGACCTGCTACGGCCTGGCGCAGCGGCACGATCGCATGCGCTTCGTCGCGCTCTCGAAGATGCTGCGCGGCGGGCTCGGCCTGGCGGCGCTGGTGGCGGTGGTGGCGGGCGGCGGCTCGCTGGCCGCCGGCTCGTGGGCGCTGGCGGCGGCGTGGACCGGGTTCCTCCTGGTCGTCGACCTGCCGATGGGGCGCACGCTCGAGCCGCTCGACGCCTGGCCGCGGGCGGCCACGCTGTGGCGTCTGGCCGCCACCGCGTCCCCGCTGGGGGTGGTGACCGGCGTGTCGGCCATGACCCAGAGCGTGCCGCGCTACCTCCTGCAGCACAGCCACGGCGCCGCGGCGGTCGGGTACTTCACGGCGCTGGCCGCTCTCGGGCCGGCGCTGTCGCAGCTCGCGTCGGCGGTGTGCCACGCCGCCGCCCCGAGCCTCGGGCGGAGCGCTGCCGGCGACGGCCGACGCTACCGCGGCCTGGTGCTGCGCCTGCTCGGCGCCGCCGCCCTGGTGACCGTCGTCCTCGGGACCGGCGCCGCCGCCGCCGGGCGGCCGTTCCTGGCGCTGGTGTACGCGCCGGACTACGCCGCTTATCACCGCACCTTCGTGGTGATCGTCCTCGCCGCCGGTCTGGGGGTGGTCAACACGGTGGCCTACTTCGCGCTGCTGGCGGCGCGCCGCCTCGGCCTGCTGCTGGCCATCAACAGCCTCGGCCTGGCGGTCACGGCGCTGGCGGGCGCGCTCCTCATCCCGCGTTTCGGCGTCGAGGGGGGGGCGCTCGGCATCGTCCTCGGCGGCGCGGTCATGGCGCTCGCCAGCGTGCGCGTGCTGCTCGCACCGCCGGGCGCGTCCCCGGGGGAGGCCACGTGACGCCCGAGCACGCCCCCGAGGTGCCGTTGACCGCCACCGAGCGCAGCGAGCCGCTGCTGGTGCCGCCGCGTGCCGAGCAGACGTTCCTGGACGTACCACCGCGGCGTCGACCGCGGGGATGGGTGGCGCGCGCCGGCGCGTGGCTGGTCGGGGAGCCACCGCGGCGGGTGGTGGTGGCGCCGCGTGCCCGCGGCCAGGTGCTGGCGGCGCGCTGGGCGGGGCGGGCGCGCGCGCAGGTCGGTCTGCTCGACGGCGCCCGGCTCGGCATGCAGCTGGTCGAGCGGCTGCGGATCGAGGAACCCGACGAAGTGGTGTTCGACCTGTCGGCCGAGATCGACGAGCAGGTACTCGTGCGGGCCGGCGCGCGCCTGCTCATGGACGGGGCGCGGGTGCACTTCGTCCTCGCGGAGGCGGACGGACCGCCCGTGCGCGCGCGCCTGGCGCGGGTCGCGGGCGGCATGGCGCTGACGCTCGACCCGGTGAGCGACGGGCGTCTGGCGGCCGGCGCGCGCCGCGCCATCGACGTGGTCGGGTCGAGCGTGCTGCTGCTGGCGGGCTCGCCGGTGCTGCTGGCCGTGGCGCTGTGCGTGTGGGTGTCCATGGGGCGCCCGATCATCCACGTGCAGCAGCGCGTCGGGCGGCGAGGACGCCTCTTCCCGCTCTACAAGTTCCGCTCCATGGTGGCGGATGCCGAGGCCGCGTTGCGGCGCTCGCCGGAGATCTACCGGCGCTATGCGGCGTCCGACTTCAAGCTCCCCGTACACGAGGACCGGCGCGTCACGCCGCTCGGGCGTTTTCTCCGCCGCATGAGCCTGGACGAGTTGCCGCAGCTGTGGAACGTGCTGCGCGGCGACATGAGCCTGGTCGGCCCGCGCGCGATCGTGCCCGACGAGGTGGCGCGCTACGGCGAGTACGGCCGCATGCTGCTGCGCATCAAGCCCGGCCTCACCGGACAGTGGCAGGTGACCGGCCGGAGCACGATCTCCTATCCCGAGCGCGCGCGCATCGACCTACACTACGTCGCCGGGCGCACCCTGCGCCAGGACCTGCGCATCTTGTGGAACACGCTGCCTGCGGTCCTGCGCCAGCGCGGAGCCCTGTAACATGCGGCGGCGCGGGCGCGACGGCTTCGGGCGGGTCGCCGTGTGCCTGTACGCCGCCGCCATCCCGTTCCAGCCCGTCCTCACCATGGCCGACGACTCGGCGCTCCGCATCGCGGCGGCGGACCTGGTGGCGCCGCTGGTGTTCCTGGCGGCGTGGCTGGCGCCGCGCCGGCGCCTGCCCGCCGGCCCGGCCCTGCTGGTGATCGCCATCCCGGTGGTGGCCCTGTTCTCGACGCTGCTGGCGGCGCACGGGCGCAGCCTCACGGGGTACGCCGTCGGCAAGTCGCTCGGCCTGGTCTACCTTTCCGGTCTGGCCCTGGCGGCGACCCGGGCGCTGGCGCGCGGCCGCGAGGCCCTGGTGCTGCGTGCGCTCGCCACCGGCGTGCTCTGGAGTGCCGGTATCGGGCTGGTCGGTTTCGCTGCCTACTGGGTCGGCCACGTGGACACCACCCTGGTCGACGGCGGCCGGCTGTGCGCCACCATGCCGGGCGATCCCAACATCTTCGCCAGCCTGGTGGCGGTCGCCCTGCTCATCGTGGTGGCGGACCGCGGGCTCGCCCCGGGGCGTCGCGCGGCGTCCCTGGCCGTGCTCGGGGCGGCGCTGCTCGCCACCGGATCGCGCAGCGGCGTGGCCGGCGGACTGGTGGCCGGGGCCGTCTACGGGCTGGCGCGGAGCCGCGATCCGTGGGTGACGGCGGTGCGTGGGGTGTACGGGCTGCTCGCCCTCGTGCTCGGCGCGAGCGCCGTGCTGCTGAGCCCGCTCGGCGCGGACGCCGGCCAGATGCTGTGGGAGCACCTGTGGCGGACGTGGACGGTCGAGAGCCGGTTCGATCTGTACGCGCGCGCGTGGGAGCAGTTCGCCGACCATCCCGTGTTCGGCCTCGGCATCGGCGGCTTCCACGAGCTCAACACGTGGCAGGTCGGGGGTTACGGCCAGCATTACGCGGTGCACAACACCTATCTGTGGGCGCTGGTCGACCTGGGCATCGTGGGCGGCGTGCTCCTCCCGGCGCTCATTGCGACCGGCATCGGGCGTGCGCTGCGCGCGGTCCGGGGGCGTACTCCGGTGCCGCAGGCGGCGGCGATCGCCGCCGCGCTGGCGGCGATGGCGGCCTTCAACCTGTTCGTCGACGGCTTCTATCAGCGCCACTTCTGGCTGCTCCTCTCGTGCGCCCTCGGGCTGCCGCTGGCCGCAACCACACGGCCGCGTGTGACGTGGGCCTGGCACCGGGCGGTGGCGCCGTCCCTGATGGTGCCGCGATGAGGCGGAAGACCCGGCTGCTGGTGGTGTGCGAGCCGATGGAGTACGGCGTCCTGTCGTACCTCGAGCGGCTGTTCGAGGGGCTCGACCGCACGCGCTACGAGCCGGCGCTGGCCTACTCGCCGCATCGCATGGCGCCCCAGGCGTACGCGCTGGTGGCGCGCCTGACGGCCGACGGGGTGCCGGTGCGACCGCTCGCGTTCCGGCGCAGCTTGGGATGGGGCGATGTGCGGGCGGCGCTCCAGCTCCTCGGCGAGATACGTCGCTTCCGGCCGGACGTGCTGCATCTGCACAGCACCAAGGCGGGCGTGATCGGACGCGTGCTCGGCCCGCTCGCCGGCGCGCGCATCCTGTACACGGCGCACGGCACCAGCTGGCACTACACCGGCGCGCGGCTGGGGAGGGTGCAGCTCGCGCTCGAGCGCCTGCTCCGCCGGACTACCGACCTGCTGGTCGCCGTCTGCCCGGAAGAGGCCGACGCCTTCGTCGCCGAGGTGCGCTATCCCCGCGCCCGCGTGCGCGTCGTCCCGAACGGCGTGCGCGTGCCACCGCGCGGCGTGCTGACGGAGCGCCGGCACGCCGTCCGGCACGCCCTCGGGCTCGCGCCGTCCAGTGTATGGGCCCTGTTCGTCGGCCGGTTGACGCGCGAGAAGGGTCTCGACGTGCTGCTCGATGCGCTCGCCGGTGACACCGGGCTGGCGGGGTGCCTGGTGGTCGGGGACGGGGCCGAGCGCGCTACCCTCGAGGCGCAGGCGATGCGGGCACGCGTGCCGATCCGCTTCCTCGGCTACCACGCCGACGTGACGCCGTTCCTGGCGGCCGCCGATGTGTTCGTGCAGCCGTCGCGTTCGGAAGGGCTCCCGTTCTCCGTCCTGGAGGCCATGGCGCACGGGCTCCCGGTGCTGGGCACGTCCGTCGGTGGCATGGCCGCCATGCTGGCCGACGCGGGACGGGTGGTGCCGCCGGCGGCGCCAGCGGCGCTGGCGGCGGCGCTGCGCGCGCTCGCGATCGACCCGCCGCTGCGCCAGATGCTGGGGGCGGCGGGACGGACGCGCATCGTGCGCGACTTCGGCGCGTCCGCCATGCTGGCCGGACTGCACGAGGTGTACGGCGCGGTGGCCGCGCCCACGGTCGGGATGGTCTCCGTACCGGCCACGGGAGCGATCGCGCCATGAGCCGGGTGATGATCGTGTGCACGATGTACGGGCCGCCCTGGAACGAGGGCGAGAAGAACATCGCACGCGTGCTCGAGCGCTCGCTCGGCGCGCACGGCTTCGAGGCGTTCGTGTGGGCCAAGCGCGCGCCCGACCCGACGGCGCCGCCGCGCCACCGTCCGTCGCTCGGCGGCCTGATGGACAACCTGCGCTTCTGGGCGGAGATCGGCCGCACGGCGCGCGCGCGCGGGGTGGACGTGATCCACGTCCTCACCAGCCTGTCGTCGGCGCTCGGCCTGAAGAGCTTCTGCATCCGCACGCTGGCGGGCACGCCGGTACTGCTGCACGTGACCGGCCTGTCCCGGCCGACGCGCGGGTACCGTACCCTGCTGCGCGCCGATCGCGTGGTCGTGGGGGGCACCTACCTGCAGCCGTTCTTCCCCGGCGCGGAGGAGATCCCGCCCGTGTCGCCGCACGTGAACCAGGACAACGGGGCAGGGGTGCCGGCGTCACGTCCGCCCGGCCGGGGCGCCCGGCTCCTCTATCTGGGGGCCATGGAGCCCGTGCGGGGTGTCCACACCTTCGTCGAGGGCATGGCGCGGCTGCGGGACGCCCGCGGACACGGCGACGTGTGCGCGACCATCGCCTGGAACGGCTGCGGCGATCAGGCCTACGCCGCCAGCATGCGGACGCTGGTGGCACGCCACGGCCTGGACGCGCACGTGCGCTGGGAAGGCGTGGTGACGGACCTGGGTGCGCTGTACCGCGCCCACGACGTGGTGGTGATCCCGCCGGCGGGCGAGGAGCGCATGGGCTTCCCGCTGCGGCTCATCGAGGCCCTCAGCTACGGCCGGCCGGTGGTGGTGTCGGACGTGGGCGAGCTGCCGCGCGTGGCGGTGGGGTGCGGCCTCGTGTTCCCGCGCGAGGATGCGGGCGCGCTCGCCGGCGCCCTGATCCAGCTGCTCGACACCCCGGGCCTGTACGACGCGTGCGTGACGCACGCCGTCGCGCGCGCGGCGGAGTACGACGGCTCGGTCACCGTCGGCCGGCTGGCCGCGTTGTACCGCGAGCTGATGCAGACGGGGTAGGGGTAGGCCATGCTCGTCCGCGCCATCGTCATCCTGCTCGGGGTACTGCCGGTCGCTGCATGGGCCGTGCCCGCTGCCGACGCCGGCCGGGTGCGTTTCTTCCAGGTGGCGAACACGGCCTTCGACCGCTACACGCAGGCGCCGTCGCCGGAGCGGCAGGCGTGGATGCGGGCACGCTACTGGCGGGTGCTCGCCTACGCGCCGTACTTCGACCGGCGGCTGGCCTGGTTCCCCGACGCGTGGGTGTACAAGGATCTGTACGCGATTCCCGTCGACGGTGCCCTTGCGATGGAGCATCCGGAATGGATTCTGCGCGACCGGGCGGGCGCCCGGCTCTACGTCCGCTACCGCTGCACCGGCACCGCCTGCCCGCAGTACGCCACCGACGTGGGCGATCCGGCCTTCCGCACGCACTGGATCGCGGCCGCCCGCGCGCTCCTCGCGCCCGGCTACCGCGGGCTGTTCGTCGACGACGTGAACATGCTGCTGTCGCGCGTGAGCGACGGCGCCGGGCGGGCCGTATCGCCCGTCGATCCCCGTACCGGGCGCGAGATGACCGAGGCCGACTGGCGCCGCCATGTGGCCGACTTCGCGACCGAGATCCGGGACGCGTTCCCGGGGGTGGAGATCGTCCACAACGTCCTCTGGCCCGCCGGCCGCGACGGCGACGCGGGCCGGGCGCTGCTGGCGGCCGACTTCGTGAACCTCGAGCGCGGGGTCGACGACGACGGCATCCGCGGCGGCCCGGGGAGGTACGGCGTCGAGACCCTGCTCGACTACATCGACTGGCTGCACGCGCACGACCGGGGGGTGCTGCTGGAGGGCGAAGCGGTGAGCGCCCGCGGGCGCGAGTACGGCCTCGCGTTCTATCTCTTGATCAGCAGCGGGCGGGACGCGCTCCGCAACGACGTGGGCGGGACACCCGATGACTGGTGGCCCGGCTATCAGGTCGACCTCGGGGCGCCGGCAGCGTCACGGCGGGAGTGGAGCGGGCTCCTGCGCCGCGACTTTGCCGCCGGCGTGGCGTTGGTGAACCCGCCCGGGGCATCCGTGCGTACGGTCACGCTGGACGCGGGCTACGTCGATCTGGCGGGTGCGGAGCGGCGGACGGTCCGCCTCGGGCCGGCCGAAGGGGTGGTGTTGCGCCGGCAGGGAGCGGGCAGCGATGGATGAGGTCCGCGCCGGTGCGCTGGTGGTGTCGCTCGACTTCGAGCTGCACTGGGGGGTGCACGACAAGCTCGCGCTCGCGGTCTACCGCGACAACCTGCTCGGCGTGCGGGCGGCGGTGCCGGCCCTGCTCGACACCTTCAGGACCTTCGACATCCACGCCACCTGGGCGACGGTCGGGATGCTCTTCTTCGAGAACAAGCGCGAGCTGCTCGACGGCCTGCCCGCGGCCCGGCCGGCCTACGTGCGGCGCGAGCTGTCGCCCTACGCCCTGCTGGACGAGGTGGGCGAGGACGAGCGCCGCGACCCGCTCCACTTCGCGCCCTCGCTGGTGCGCCAGATCGCGGCCGCCCCGCACCAGGAGATCGGCACGCACACCTTCTCGCACTACTACTGTCTCGAGGCCGGACAGTCGCCGGTCGAGTTCCGGGCCGACCTGGAGGCGGCGGCGCGCGTGATGCGCGCCAAGATCGGGCGCGTGCCCGCCAGCATCGTCTTCCCGCGCAACCAGGTGTCGGCGGCGTACCTGGCGGTGTGCCGCGAGCTCGGCTACGTCGCCTATCGCGGCAACCGCGACGCGTGGGCGTTCCGCCCCCGGCGGGACGGCGACGAGTCTTTCGTCCGGCGGGGGTTCCGCCTGGCCGACACGTACCTCCCGCTCGCGGTGTCGAACGGGCGTACGCTCGACGCGGCCACGAGCCCGGTCGACCTCCCCGCCAGCCGCTACCTGCGCCCCTACCGGCCGGCGCTCCGTTCGCTCGACGGCCTGCGGATACGGCGCATCGTGCTGGAACTGCGTGCCGCCGCGCGCCACGGGCAGCTCTTCCATCTGTGGTGGCACCCGCACGATTTCGGCCGCCACCTGCGCGAGAACCTGGCCGTGCTGCATGCGGTCCTGCGCGAGTTCGCGGCCCTGCGCGCCCGCTACGGCATGGAGAGCCTCGCCATGGGCGAGGCCGCGGCGCGCGCCCTCACGGGGCACTGACGGGGCGCGGGGCGGGGTACCGGCCGAGCACGGTGGCACCGGGGAGCGGTGTCGCAGCGACCACGACGCAGGGCGCGCCGGCGACGCGCGCCACGGCCGCGAGCAGGGTGTCGATCCCGTGCGGGGGGGCGGCGACCGGGTGGTAGTAGATGGCGGCATCATCGGGAACGGCGACGCCGCCGGTGACGAGGGTACGCCGGCCCGGCGCCGCCTGGAAGACGAGGCCCAGCAGCTGGTCGCCGGCCAACACGGCGTGCGGCACGTCGCCGCGCAATGTCCGGTCGACCGCCAGCGCGAGCAGCCGCGGCGAGAGCCGGCGCGTCATCTCGGCATAGGACCACCGTGCGGTGGTGGGTGGCACGCCGTCGGGCGGGGCCGGCACCTGGCACACGATCCATTCGTGCGCGTGCCCCGCGGGCAGGCCCGGGGTGTCCGCAGCCGACGGTGGTTCGCCGCCGCGCGCCAACGCGCGCCGCAGGCCGTCGCGCTTGAGCGTCCGGAGCCATTCGACCGAACGCGCCGTCGTCCACGCCTGGGTGGCGAGCCGGCGGGCTGCCACCCGGCCGCTGGCCATCGGCGTGCGGCGGGCGTGGAGGACGCGAAACACCCGGCGCGCACCCGTCGCCCACATGTCCTTGTAGGCCTCCTTGCCGATCGAGAAGTCGTACGCCGCGTCTCCCCGTGTACAGGCCGCTTCGAGCAGGCGGGTGAGCAGAACGGTCCCCGGCGAGGCCGGGTTCAGGGCATTGGCGTGTGCGACGACGTAGCCGGTCGTCACCCCCGCCGTACGCAGCCCATAGGCGAACGCGACCACGGCGTCGTCCATGGTGAGGAGCGAGAGCCGCACGTGGCCGGCCGCGGCCAGCGCGACGGCAGCGCGTTCGTGGAAGGGCCGGAGCGTGGTCGTGAATCCTCCCGAGGCGTGCCGCCCCACCCAGCGCTGGCCGAAGAGTGCGAACATGGCAGGCAACGCGGCCGCCACGGCATCCGGGGCGGTGACTTCCGTGAACGCGACCCGGCCGACACGTTCGAGCATGCGCCAGCGCTTGTTGACCGTCTTGCGTAGCTCGCGGTGGCCGGTGGTGAAGACGGCGTCCCATCCCGGCGTCAAGTCGATGTACGGCGCGACCGCGGTCTGCAGGACGTGCGCCGGTCCCCAGCCGGGGATGGCGAGATCGCGCAGCGCCTCGAGGGCCGGCGACCCCTCGCGCAGCCCGTCCAGATCGAGCAGGCGGATGCGCCGCTCGGCGGCGAGGAAGCTCGCCAGGGCGGTCGCGACGTCGTCGAGGCGATCCGGGAGGTAGACCGGGCCGTGGTAGTTGCTGACGGCGATGCCGACGAAGCGCAGGTCGCCGGCGGCGCCGAGCTCGGTCGGAAAGATGGCGACCGGCGTGTCGCCGTCGCGCACCACCAGCACGGAGAGCGTGCCCGCGGCGAGCGGGGCACGGCATGCGGCCGTCCAGGCCAGGGTCTGGAAGCTGGACGCGAGCGGGGTCACGGCCAGGAGCCGCTCCCAGGCCGGCGCGAGCGTGGCGAGGGCGCGGTCGTCGCGGACGACGCCGATCGACAGGGGGCCCATGCGGAAGCGCACCGTAGCCGAGCCGCTGGGGGGGCGGCCAGCGCCCGGTCGTGGCACTTCGCGCCGCGGGGCGGCCAGCCGCTCGGTCGTGGCACTTCGCGCCGCGGGTGGCTAAGATCGCCCGCCGTGCTGCGGGACATTCAGGACTGCGCGCGCGCCGAGCTGGAGGCGTGGTGCGACGAGGCCGGCGAGCCGCGCTACCGGGCGGGGCAGATCCTCACCTGGGTGCACCGCAAGCGCGCGCCCGGGTTCGAGGCGATGTCGAACCTGTCGCGGCGCCTGTGCAATGCGCTCGCGGCCACGTTCACCATCCGCCGCCTGGCACCCACGTGGGTGGCGGACGCGAGCGACGGCACCCGCAAGCTCCTCTTCCACCTCCTGGCCGAGGGTACGCTGCGCGCGGCCGCCATCGAGAGCGTCCTGATTCCGCAGCGTGATCGTGCCGGGGGCGCGCGCGATCGTCTGACCCTGTGTGTCTCCAGCCAGGCCGGGTGCGCCATGGGCTGCGGCTTCTGCGCCACGGCCCGCCTGGGCCTCATCCGCAACCTCACGCCGGCCGAGATCGTCGGCCAGGTGGCCGCCGGCCTCGACCTGGCGGCCCCGGAGCCGCTCACCAACCTCGTCTTCATGGGGATGGGGGAGCCGCTGCACAACTACGATGCCGTCCGCACCGCGCTCGAGATCCTGACCGCCGAGTGGGGCTACGCCATCTCGCCGCGCCGGATCACGGTGTCGACGGTCGGCCTGGTCCCGATGATGACGCGCCTGCTGGCCGACACGCGCGTGCAGCTCGCCGTGTCGCTGAGTGCCACCACCGACGAGCAGCGTGCGCGCCTCATGCCCGTCGACCGCCGCTATCCCATCGCCGAGCTCCTGGCGGCCTGCCGCGCGCTACCGCTCCCGCGCCGCCAGCGCATCACGTTCGAGTACGTGCTCCTGGGAGGGGTGAACGACGCCGAGGCCGACGCCCGCCGGCTGGTCGGTCTCCTGCACGGGCTGCGCGCCAAGGTGAACCTGATCTGCTTCAACCCGTTTCCCGGCGCGGACTTCGTGCCCAGCCCGCGCGAGCAGACGGTGCGCTTCCAGACCGTGCTGCGGAGCCACGGGCTCAACGCCACCATCCGCGAGAGCCGCGGCCAGGACATCCAGGCCGCCTGCGGGCAGCTCGCCGCCGTGCGCCCGGCTGCCTGACGTGGCGGGCATCGGCGTCGTCGTCAACCCGCATGCGGGCGCCAATCGCCACCGCGGGCCGGGGCGGGTGGAGCGGCTGGCCAGCATCGTCGGCGCGGACGGGATCGTGCGCGCCACCGAGTCGGTCGGCGTCATCGAAGAGGTCGCGCGCGAGTTCCGGGACCGTGGCGTCACCGTACTGGCCATCTGCGGCGGCGACGGCAGCTATCACTGCACGCTGACCGGCTTCCGCGCCGTGTACGGCGACGCGCCGCTGCCCATGCTGCTGCCGCTGCGCGCCGGGACCATCAACTACATCGCCGATTCCGTCGGCCGGCGCGGCGGCCGCCCGGAGCAGGTGCTGGCGCGCGTCGTGCGCGACTACCGTCGCGGCCACACCTACGAGACCACCGAACGCGACCTGCTGTGCGTGAACGGCCGCGAGTACGGGTTTCTGCTGTCGTTCGGTACCACCGTGAACTACCTGCGCGCCTACTACGCGCTCGACAAGCAGGGGCCGTGGCAGGCGGCACGCCTGCTGACGCGCCTCATCATGTCGGCCCTCGGCGATACGCACATCTCGCGCGCCGTGTTTCAGGCCATCGGGGCGGACGTCGAGTGCGACGGCCTGCCAGTGCCGTTCCGGCAGTTCACGTTCTTCTTCGCCGCCACGGTCGACCGTATCGCGCTCGGCTTCCGGCCGACGTATCTCGGCACCCGCAAGCGCGGCTTCTTCCACGTGCTGGGGGGGCCGATCTCGGCGCTCCGCCTCATCCGGCGGATCGGGCGCATCTACCGCGGCTTCCCCACCGGCGAGCCGGAGCTGTTCGACAACCTGGGGCAGCGCCTGGTGATCCGTTTCTTCCGGCCGGAGTACTGGATGCTCGACGGCGACATCCTGCCGCCGACAGAGACGCTGGAGGTGGAGGTGGGGGGACGGGTGACGCTGATCCGGGGGTAGGGCGACCACGGCTATGCGGAGTCGTCGTCGCGCTCGGCCGGATCCGCTTCGGGATGCCGGGGGAGGTCGTCCTCGAGCTCGAGCCACGCGAGCTGCCGGACCGTCCAGATGTGGTCACCCGGGACGAGCGCGTCGGGATCGTCCAGGCTCCCCACGGTCACGTCGACGGAGCGGGGGTGCGCGAGCTCGCGGAAGGTGAGCGCCGTGCCGCACGTTCCACAGAACGTTCGCACGGCCTGCGCGGTCGACTGCAGCTCGCGCGGGACGCCACGTGTGAACGTGAACGCCGCGGCCGGTACCGTGGCCCAGGTGACGAATGGCGCGCCGGTCGTGCGCCGGCAGATGCGGCAATGACAGTGCGTTACGCTCCGTGGTGCGGCGGCCACGTGGTAGCGCACGGCGCCGCAGAAGCAGCCCCCGTCGAGTGCGTCGGGTGACCGGATGGGCGCCGGGCGCGCCGGCTCGAGGCGGCGCACCCAGCGCGCCCGGGGCAGGGGCGCGAAGCCGGCGCGGGCGTAGAGACGCTCCGCTCGGCGGTGGCCGGCGTCGACCTCGAGGTCGATCGTGGTCGCCCCGTGGTCGGCGGCACGCGCGACGGCGGCGTCGAGCAGCGCGGTGCCGGCGCCGTGGCCGCGCGCCGTCGGTTCGACGTACAGCTCCTCCAGCCACATCGACCGATGCGCGTGCTCGAGTGGCCACGCGAAGGAGAGGGCGACGAGACCGATGGGGCGGTCGGCGCGTGTGGCGAGCAGCAGAAACCCCCTGCCGGGGCGGGTCAACAGGCGATCGAGCGCGCGTCCGAGGGCGTCCTCCGGCGTCTGGATGGCGTGCTCGCGCAGCTGGGCGACCAGCAACGCGAGCGCCGCGTCGCGGTCGGCGGTGGTCGCGAGACGGATGGCAATGTCGGCGGCAAGCGGCATGGCGCGGCGCGGGCGTGTGATGCGCGCCGCGGGGCTCCGGTTACCACGCCGGCACGGTAACGCCCAAGGGGGCTCCGGCGTCGAAGCGAGCCGAGGAGACCATCGGTTGACCGTCGGACTAGCGCGGCGGGACGGGGCTGTGGCCAGCGTGCCCCGGCCGCGTTTGACCCTGGTTTGGCGGCACCGGTACAACCGATCTCGGCGGAGAGTCGAGCCGTGGATCTGCACCGTCTGGCCGAAGAGCGTAGCCTCGCCTATCACCGCGCCATCGCAATGCGGGTTCGGGAGGCGCCGGTCGTGCTCGAGCGTGCGCGGGCCCGCGTCGAGGCGTGGACGGACGCCGCCGAGCCACTTCCCCATCACGTGCGCCGGTGGCGGGAGATTCTCTTACGCCCGGTCGCGGAGGTGTGTGCCTTCCTGGTCGACCCCGGTGAGGAGGCGCGCGAGCTGCGCCAGTGCACGCCCTTCGCCGGGGCGCTCACGGCGCGCGAGCGGTGGGCCATTTGGCGCCGCGTCGGCGTGCTGCATGGCCACTCCGAATGACGCGCGCCGAGCTCGAGCACATCATCCGTGCGGCGACAGACATCGCGGCGGACGACGAGCTGATCGTCATCGGGAGCCAGGCCGTGCTGGGGCAATTTCCAGATGCGCCGGCGGCATTGCGCGTGTCGGTCGCAGCCGACGTCTTCCCCAAGAACCATCCCGAACGCGCCGATCTGATCGACGGCAGCATCGGGGAGGGCTCACCCTTTCACGCCGCCTATGGCTACTACGCGCAGGGCGTGAGTGAGACGACGGCGGTGCTTCCCGCCGGCTGGCGCGACCGCCTCGTGGCGGTCTGCAACGCCAACACCCGCGGCGCCACCGCATGGTGTTTGGAGGTGCACGACCTCCTGGTCGCAAAGGCGGTCGCGGGCCGGGAAAAAGACTGGGTCTTCATCCGGGAGGCGATCCGCCACGGCCTCGTTGATGAGACGCTCGTCCTCGAGCGCCTCGCCGTCACCGACATCCTGCCAGGCCGTCGTGACGCGCTCCGCAAGCGGTTCGCCGCCGAGTTCCCGATCCGCTCGACGTGATGATCGTCGCGGCGCAAGGCGCAAGGTGACGCGACGCTGCAGCCGGTCGGCGGGTCCGGGGGCCGGGGTCAGAGCGCCTTGAGCCGGCGATGCGGAAATCAAGTGCGGTAGCCCACCCCGACCGCCGGCGAACGAAGCGGCGACCCCGGCCCCCGGACCCGCCGACCGAGCAACGACGCCGCCGTCCCGCAAACCTTGCGCTGACCACGGATTTCCCCGACGATGGCCCCGCCGCGGCCCGCCCGCGGGAAGGGAACGGCGCGGCCATGGCAGAGCAGACCCTCGGCGTCATCGGAGGAAGCGGACTGTACGAGCTTCCGGGACTCGACCACGTCGAGCGCGTCCGGGTCGACACCCCGTTCGGTCCGCCATCCGACGAGATCGTCATCGGCCGGCTCGGCGGGACGCGGCTCCTCTTCCTGCCCCGCCACGGCCGCGGCCATCGGCTGCTTCCGAGCGAGCTCAACTTCCGCGCCAACATCTTCGCCCTGAAGCAGTTGGGCGCCGAGTGGGTGGTCGCCGTCAGCGCCGTCGGCAGCCTGCGCGAGGAGATCGTGCCCGGGCACGTGGTCGTGCCCGACCAGTTCATCGACCGCACGCGCGGGCGGCAGAGCACGTTCTTCGGGCGCGGCGTGGTGGCGCACGTGCAGTTCGCGGACCCGCTCTGCCCGACGCTGTCGCGTACACTGGTCGGGTGCGCGCGCGGGGCGGGGGCCACCGTGCACGCCGGCGGCGTATACGTGTGCATGGAAGGGCCGCAGTTCTCGACACGCGCCGAGTCGCATCTCTACCGCAGCTGGGGTGCCGACGTGATCGGCATGACCAACCTGCAGGAGGCCAAGCTCGCCCGCGAGGCCGAGCTCTGCTTCGCCACCCTCGCGCTGGCCACCGACTACGACTGCTGGAACACCGCCCACGGTGAGGTCGAGATCGACGACGTGCTGCGCGTGCTGGCGGCCAACGTCGACCTGGCACGGCGGACGGTGGCGGCGGTGGCGGCGGCGCTGCCGGCGCGCGCCGGGTGCCCGTGTCCGGAGGCGCTCAAGAACGCCATCATCACCGATCGGGCGGCGATTCCCGCCGCCGTACGCCAGGAGCTCGCGCCCATCGCCGGGAGGTACCTGTGAGCCACGCGATCGCCGTCGTCGGCTCGGTTGCCTTTGACACCATCGAAACGCCCACCGGCCGCGCGGCCGACGTGCTCGGCGGCTCGGCGACCCATTTCGCCGTCGCGGCCAGCTACTTTGCGCTGGTCCATCTGGTGGCGGTGGTCGGGGAGGACTTCCCCCCCGCCGAGCGGGAGTTCTTGAAGAGCCGGGGCATCGACCTGGGCGGCCTCGAGGTGCGCGCCGGGCGCACCTTCCGCTGGACCGGGCGCTACCACGAGGATCTGAACGTCCGCGACACGCTCCACCTCGAGCTGAACGTGTTCGCGAACTTCCAGCCACGCCTCGGCACCGCCACGCGCCAGGCGCCGTATGTGTTCCTCGCCAACATCGATCCGACGCTGCAGCAGGGCGTGCTCGACCAGTTCGTCGGGCCGTCGCTGGTGGCGTGCGACACCATGAACCACTGGATCCAGGAGGCGCGCGCGCCGTTCGAGGCGCTCCTGCCCCGCATCGAGCTGCTGGTGCTGAACGACGAGGAGGCGCGGCTCCTCTCCGGCGAGAGCAACGTGTCGCGCGCGGCGCGCCGCATCCTGGCCCTCGGCCCGAAGCGCGTGCTCATCAAGCGCGGCGAGTACGGCGCCATCCTGTTCGCCGCCGACACGGTGTTCGCGGTGCCGGCCTATCCGCTGGAGGAGGTGTTCGACCCCACCGGGGCGGGCGACTCGTTCGCCGGCGGCCTGATGGGCTACCTGGCCAGCACCGGCGACCGCTCGGAGGCGGGCCTCCGGCGTGCCATCGTGTACGGCAGCGTGCTGGCCTCCTACATCGTGGAGGACTTCGGCGGCCGGCGCTTCCGCACCCTCACCCGGGACGACATCGAGCGGCGCTACCGCCAGTTCGTCGCGCTGACGGAGTTCTGATCACGCGCTCCCCCGAGCTCTCGGTCGTCATCCCGGTCTACGACGAGGCCGACGCGGTCGTCGCGCTGGTGGACGAACTCGCCCGCGTGCTCGACCAGATCGACCGTCGGGCGGAGATCGTGGTGGTGGACGATGGCAGCACCGACGCCACCTTCGAGCGCCTGCAGGCGCTGCGCGGGCGCGAGCCGCGCCTGCGGGTGGTTCGCCTGGCGCGCAACTTCGGGCAGACGGCCGCCCTCGCGGCGGGGTTCGACCAGGCGCGCGCGCCGGTCATCGTCACCATGGACGGCGATCTGCAGAATGACCCGCACGACATCCCGCAGCTGCTCGCCGCGCTCGACGATGCCGACATGGTGAACGGCTGGCGCCACCAGCGCCGCGACCCGTTCTGGCGCCGCCGGCTGCCGTCGGCGGTGGCCAACCGGGTCATCTCGCGCGTCACCGGCACCGCGTTGCACGACTACGGCTGCACGCTGCGCGCCATGCGGGCGTGGGTGGCGAAGGACCTGCAGCTCTACGGCGAGCTGCACCGGTTCATTCCGGCGCTGGCGGCGGATCTGGGCGCGCGCGTGATCGAGCTGCCAGTGAACCATCGACCGCGCACCCTCGGTCGCTCGAAGTACGGCCTCTCGCGCACCGTGCGGGTACTGCTCGACCTCCTGACGGTCAAGTTCCTGTCGGGCTTCGCGACCCGTCCGATCCAGCTCTTCGGCCTGCTCGGACTCGCGTGCACGGGCGTGGGCCTGGGGCTCACGGCCTGGCTCGGCTTCCAGCGGCTGGTGCTGGGTGTGCCGCTCGCCGGCCGGCCCGTCGTCCTGCTCGCCATCCTGCTCGCGGTGGTGGGCGTGCAGTTCCTGTCGATCGGGCTCTTGGGCGAGATGCTCGTGCGCACGTACCACGAGTCGCAGGCGAAGCCGATCTACCGCGTACGCGAGGTGCTGGAAGGCGCCGCTGAATTGACATCCGGGGAGGGCGCCGGTATGCGTGCCGGCCCATGAGGCTGTGCGTCATCGGGACCGGCTACGTCGGCCTGGTCGCCGGGACCTGCTTCGCGGAGAGCGGCAACGACGTCGTCTGCGTCGACAACGTCGCCGCCAAGATCGAGTCCCTCCGCCAGGGCAAGGTGCCGATCTACGAGCCCGGTCTCGAAGAGCTGATCCGCCGCAACGTCAAAGAAGGCCGGCTCACGTTCTCCACGGACCTGGCCGCGGCCGTGCAGAAGGGCGTCGTGTGCTTCATCGCTGTCGGCACACCGTCGGGTGAGGACGGATCGGCCGACCTGAGCGCCGTCATGGCGGTCGCGCGCGCCGTCGGCCAGGCCATGGACGGCTACCGCATCATCGTCACCAAGAGCACGGTGCCGGTGGGGACGGCCGAGCGCGTGCGCAACGTGGTCGCGTCGGTCACCACCCAGCCGTTCGACGTGGTCTCCAATCCGGAGTTCCTGAAAGAGGGCGCCGCGATCGAGGATTTCATGAAACCCGATCGCGTCGTGATTGGTGCCCAGAGCCAGCGCGCGGTCGAGGTGATGCGGCAGCTCTACGAGCCCTTCGTGCGCACCGGGAACCCCATCCTGGTGATGGACAACACCAGCGCCGAGATGACCAAGTACGCCGCCAACGCGCTGCTCGCCACGCGCATCTCGTTCATGAACGAGATCGCCAACTTGTGCGAGCGGGTGGCGGCGGACGTCGACCAGGTGCGGCGCGGCATCGGCTACGACCGTCGCATCGGGCACCACTTCCTGTTCCCGGGTGTCGGCTACGGCGGCTCGTGCTTCCCGAAGGACGTGAAGGCCATCATTCGGACGGCGCAGGAGCAGGACATGCAGTTCCCGCTGCTGGCGGCGGTGGAAGACGTGAACGCCGCCCAGAAGCGCCGGCTGGTGGAGAAGGTGGTCACCGAATTCGGCACGGACTTGAAGAGCCGCCGGTTCGCGGTGTGGGGCCTGGCGTTCAAGCCGCGCACCGACGACATGCGCGAGGCGCCGGCGATCGAGATCGTGGGCGGCCTGCTCGCGCGCGGCGCCAGCGTGGCGGTGCACGACCCGGAAGCCCTCGACGAGGCGCAGAAGGTGTTCGGCGACCGCGTCACCTATCACCGCGTCAACTACGACGCGCTGAAGGACGCCGATGCCCTCCTCATCGTGACCGAATGGAACGAGTTCCGCCGCCCCGACTTCGTTCGCATGAAGCAGCTCCTGCGCCGCCCGATCATCTTCGACGGCCGCAACCTCTACGAGCCTGAGGTGATGCGCGAGCACGGCTTCACGTATCTGCCCATCGGGCGTGCGCTCGTGCGCGCGAAAGCCTGAGGGGCGATGGCACGGGTGCTCATCACCGGCGGGGCCGGGTTCATCGGCTCGCACCTGTGCGAGCGGTTCCTCGCCATGGGGAACGAAGTCATCTGCATGGACAACTTGTCCACCGGCTCGGCCGACAACATCGCGCACCTGTTCGCCGACCGGCGCTTCACGTTCATCCAGCAGGACGTGACCACCTACATCTACGTGAAGGGCACGCTCGACACGATCCTGCACTTCGCCTCGCCGGCGAGCCCGGTCGACTACCTCGAGCTACCCATCCCGACCCTCAAGGTGGGCTCGCTCGGTACCCACAAGGCCCTCGGGCTCGCCAAGGAAAAGGGTGCGCGCTTCCTGCTGGCGTCCACGTCGGAGGTGTACGGCGACCCGCTCGTCCACCCGCAGCCGGAGGACTACTGGGGCAACGTCAACCCCATCGGGCCGCGCGGCGTGTACGACGAGGCCAAACGCTTCGCCGAGGCGTTGGTCATGGCCTACCACCGCGCCCACGGCGTCGACACGCGCATCGTCCGCATCTTCAACACGCACGGCCCGCGCATGCGTCTGAACGACGGGCGCGTGGTGCCCAACTTCATCTCGCAGGCGCTGCGCGGCGAGCCGCTCACGGTGTACGGCGACGGCGGGCAGACGCGCAGCTTCTGCTACGTGTCCGACCTGGTCGAGGGCATCGTGCGGCTGCTGCGCTCGGACTACAACGGGCCCGTCAACTGCGGCAATCCGACCGAGGTGACCATCCTGCAGTTCGCCGAGCGCATCAAGGCGCTCACCGACAGCTCCAGCGAGATCGTCTTCCGGCCGTTGCCGGAGGACGACCCCAAGGTCCGGCAGCCCGATATCACGAAGGCGCGGCAGCTGCTCGGCTGGGAGCCCAAGGTGACGCTGGAAGAGGGCCTGCGGTACACCATCGAGTACTTCCGCGGCGCGCTCCTGGCATGAGGGTGTCGCCGGCGTGAGTATCCTGGTCACCGGCGGCGCGGGCTTCATCGGGTCGCACGTGGTCGACGCCTACGTGGCGGCGGGGCACGCGGTCGTAGTGGTGGACGACCTCTCCACCGGCCATCGCGAGAACCTGAACCCCAAGGCCCGGTTCGTGCAGATGGACATCGCCGACCCGCAGCTCGGGGCGCTGATCGCGCGCGAGCGGCCGGCGGTACTGAGCCTGCACGCCGCCCAGATGGACGTGCGCCGCTCGGTGGCGGACCCGGCGTTCGACGCGCGCACTAACATCCTCGGTACCATCAACCTGCTGGAGGGTGCCCGCCGCGCCGGCTGCGTGCAGCGGGTCATCTTCGTGTCGTCGGGTGGGGCGGCGTACGGCGAGCAGGACGTGTTCCCGGCGCCGGAGACGCATCCGACGCGCCCGGTGAGCCCGTACGGCGTGAGCAAGCGCGCCGGCGAGCTGTACGCCTTCTTCTATCAGGCCGAGTACGGCATCCCGTTCTTCGCGTTGCGCTACGCCAACGTGTACGGGCCGCGCCAGGACCCGCACGGCGAGGCCGGGGTGGTGGCCATCTTCTCGGGCAGGATGCTGCGTGGCGAGCCGGTCACCGTGAACGGCGACGGCACCCAGACGCGCGACTACGTCTACGTGGGCGACGTGGTGCGGGCCAACGTGCTGGCGCTCGACCGGGCGCCGAGCGGTGCGGTGAACATCGGCACCGGGGTCGAGACCGACGTGAACCGGCTGGCGGCGCTCCTGCTGAAAGTCTCGGGCAGCCGCTCCGAGGTCCACCACGGGCCGACCAAGGCGGGCGAGCAGCGCCGCAGCGTGATCGACGCGCGGCTGGCGGCCGAGACACTCGGCTGGCGACCGGAGATATCGCTGGAGGACGGCCTCCGGCAGACCGTCGAGTTCTTCCGCACGCGCGCGACTGCCACCTGAGGGGCCCACGGTGACAGCGTCCGCAAGACCGGCATCATCCGCTGGCATGTGGTCACGCGGGCGCGCCTGGCGACGATCGGGGGCGCGTGGGCCGCGGCGGTCGCGCTGTACGCGTACGACTACCACGTCGGGCTGGGCGCGCTGCTGGTGTTGAGCGTGCTGCACGTCGTGCTCGAGTTCCCGCTCGACGTGCGGACCCTGGCGGCGCTTGCGACGGCGCGACGCGCACCGTAGAGTCCTTCGGTTCTGGACACGACGCGCATCCGCAACTTCTCGATCATCGCCCACATCGACCACGGGAAGTCCACGCTCGCCGACCGCATCCTCGAGCGCACCGGGGCGGTGTCGGCGCGCGAGATGTCGGCGCAGTTCCTGGACGACATGGAGCTCGAGCGCGAGCGCGGCATCACCATCAAGGCGCGTGCCGTCCGCCTCACCTACCGGGCCACGGACGGCCAGGACTACATCTTCAACCTGATCGACACCCCTGGCCACGTCGACTTCACCTACGAAGTGTCGCGCAGCCTGGCAGCCTGCGAGGGCGCCGTCCTGGTGGTCGACGCCACCCAGGGTGTGCAGGCGCAGACGCTCGCCAACCTCTACCTGGCCCTCGATCACGACCTGGCCATCGTGCCGGTGCTCAACAAGATCGACCTGCCGAGCGCCGATCCCGAGAAGGTCCGCAAGGAAATCGAGGACGTGATCGGGCTGGATGCGTCGCACGCCATCAAGGCGTCGGCGAAAGAGGGCGTCGGCATCGCCGAGATCCTGGAAGCCATCGTGCACGACATTCCGCCCCCGACGGGCGATGCGGGGGCTCCGCTGAGGGCCCTCATCTTCGACTCGTGGTTCGACCCGTATCACGGCGCCGTGTGCCTCGTACGCGTCGTGCATGGCACGGTGACCAAGGGCCAGGGCATCCGGATGATGGCGAGCGGGAAGGACTTCCTGGTCACCCGTGTCGGTGTCCTGGCGCCGAGCGCGGTCGAGGTGGCGGTCCTCGGGCCGGGCGAGGTGGGCATCCTGATGGCGGCTTTCAAGGAGGTCGGGGACACCAAGATCGGCGATACCATCACCGACGCCGACCGGCCGGCGGCCGCCCCGTTGTCGGGCTTCCGGCCGGTCAAGCCGATGGTGTTCAGTGGCCTCTACCCCGCCGAATCGGCGCAGTACGACGCGCTCCGCGACGCGGTCGAGAAGCTGCGCCTCAACGACTCGTCGTTCACGTACGAACCCGAGACCTCGCTCGCACTCGGCTTCGGCTTCCGCTGCGGGTTCCTGGGCCTGCTGCACATGGAGATCGTGCAGGAGCGGCTCGAGCGCGAGTTCGGGCTGTCGCTGGTGACCACCGCCCCCACGGTCGCGTACCGGGTGGTCAAGACCGACGGCGAGGCGCTCGTCGTCGACAGCCCGGCCAAGCTCCCGCCCCCCCTGCAGGTAGAGCACATCGAGGAGCCCTACATTCGGGCCACCATCCACCTGCCGACCGAGTTCGTCGGCAACGTGCTCGCCCTGTGCGAGGAGCGCCGCGGCGAGCAGAAGGAGCTCCGGTACCACGGCGAGACGCGGGTCATGCTGATCTACGAGCTGCCGCTCTCCGAGGTGGTGCTCGACTTCTATGACAAGCTCAAGTCGATGACGCGCGGGTACGCGTCGATGGACTACGAATACCTCGACTTCCGGCCTTCCCAGCTGGTCAAGCTCGACATCCTCCTGAACGGCGACCCGGTGGACGCGCTGTCCGTGATCATGCACCGAGAGAATGCCTACCTGCGGGGTCGGGATGTGACCCAGCGCCTGCGCAAGCTGATCCCGCGGCAGATGTTCGAAGTGGTGATCCAGGCGGCCATCGGCGCCAAGGTGATCGCGCGCGAGACCGTCAAGGCCATGCGCAAGAACGTCACCGCCAAGTGCTACGGCGGCGACATCACCAGAAAGCGCAAGCTCCTCGAGCGGCAGAAGGAAGGCAAGAAGCGTATGAAGCAGGTGGGGCGGGTCGAGATCCCGCAGGAAGCCTTCCTGGCCGTCCTCAAGGGTGGCGAGTGAGCGGCCGCTCGTCTATCATGCGCCGGCATGGCTGATCCCGTGGTGCGCGCCCGGAGCGTCGCGACTGCCGTCCGACCCGCGGTCAAGCAGAAATCGACCCTGCGCGAGTATGTCGAGGCGCTGGTCGTGGCGCTGGCGCTGGCGCTGGTCATCCGGACCTTCGTCGTGCAGGCGTTCAAGATCCCCTCGGGGTCCATGCTGCCCACCCTGCAGATCGGCGACCACATCCTGGTAAACAAGTTCCTCTACGGGCCACGCCTCGAGATCCCGCTCACGCAGTGGGCGCTCGGCCGGCTGCCTGGACTGCGCAAGCCCCGCGCCAGCGACGTGATCGTGTTCATCTGGCCGAAGGACCGCTCCAAGGACTTCATCAAGCGGGTGATCGCGACCGAAGGCCAGACTGTCGAGGTGCGCAACCGCCAGGTCCTGATCGACGGCAAGCCGTGGGACGATCCGCACGCCACCTGGAGCGCGCACCGCGGCGGGCAGGGGGACTCCTACGGGCCCTTCACCGTGCCCGCGGACTCGGTGTTCGTGATGGGCGACAACCGCGACCAGAGCTACGATTCGCGGTTCTGGGGCCCGGTGCCCATCGCCGACATCAAGGGCGAGGCGCTCATCATCTACTGGTCGTGGGACGGTCCAGACCGGTGGGTGCGCTGGGACCGGATCGGGCGCCTGGTCGACTAAACCGAGCCAAGACTTCGTCTTGGCTCGGGTCCCAAGACTTCTTGGCGGTGGAATCGGGCGAACGTCGTGCCGCGGCCGGCGAAGCCGGCGCGGCAGACAGGGTAGGACAGAACACAGGCATTGTGGCGCGGCGACGACGCGTCGCGGCCTTCCCGCGGCACGGCCCTCGCTTGATTCCACCGCCAAGAAGTCTTTAGTCTTGGATCGCGGGGTTTACGCCGCCAGTAATGCTGCGAGCGTGTCGTTGAAGCGTTCGGGCTCTTCGAGGGGCGGGGCATGGCCGCTGTCCTCGAAGACGGTCAGGCGCGCACCGGCGATCCCCGTGGCCAGCGCCTCGCCGTGGGCCAGCGGGAAGACGGCGTCGTGCCGGCCATGGAGGACGGCGGTGGGCAGCGAGAGCCCGCCAAGGGTCGCGCGGGCGTCGAAGGCGAGCAGCCCGTCGAGGCAGGCCTCCACTGCGTGCGCCGGGGTTTTCTGCATCTGGCCGGCGGCCCACGCGAGCAGGGGCGACTCGGCGCCGAGCTTGAACAGGCTCGGGGCGTACGAGCGCAGGTAGGCGCGACAGTCGGCCTGCAGCGCCTTCTGGGTCGTGGCCAGCAGGGTGGGGTCGAGGTGAAGCGCGTTCTTGTCGTCGGTGAGCCCGCCGGCGGTGGTGCCGACCAGGACCAGCGCGCTCGCCCGCTCGCCCAGGCGCCGGGCGAGATCGAGGGCCACCATGCCGCCCATGGACCAGCCGACGAGGGCAATGCGGGGCACGGCGAGGGCACGCACGAGATGGTCGAGATCACGGACCAGCGCCCCGAGCGAGTAGCCGGTGCGCGGGTGCGACGATTCGCCGTGACCGCGCAAGTCGACGGCGATCACCGTATGCCGGGTACGCAGCGCCTGCACCTGGCGCTCCCAGAAGCTGCGGTTGCACGTCCAGCCGTGGATGAGCAGCACCGCCGGGCCGCCGCCGGCACGATCGTAGCGTAGAGACACGCCGTCCTTGCTGAGGAAGGGCATGCGGCGCTCGTATCGTGCGCACCGGACGCACGCAAGCGCACGCTGCCGGGCCGGTTTTCCGGGAGCATCGCCGGTGCTAAGGAGTGGAGGCATGGCGGATGACCACGGGAGCGCCCGGGCGGAGTGGCAAGCGGTCGCCGGCGGCTGGCGGCGGTGGGAGCCGCTGTTCCAGTCGTTCGCGTGGCCGGTCGCGCTACGCATGGCGGCGGTGGCGCAGCTGGGGGACGGCACGCGCGTGCTCGACCTCGGGTGCGGGATCGGCGATCCCACGCTGCAGGTGGCGGTGCTCGTCGGGCCGCACGGACGCGTCCTGGGCGTGGACCTGAGCGAGGACATGATCGCCACCGCCACCGAGCGGGCGGCGGCGCTCGGCCTGGCCCACGTCGAATTCCGCGCCGCCGACGTGACCACGCTGGCCCTGCCGCCGGGCGGGTTCGACGCCGTGCTCGGTCGCTGGAGCGTCATCTATCTGCGTGACGTGGCGACCACGCTGGCGCGTGTGCGGAAGGCCCTGGTGCCGGGCGGGCGGATCGCCATCACGGCCTGGGCCCCGCCCGAGACCAACCCCTGGATCACCATCCCGCTGGCGGCGCTCGGCGCGGTGCGCCCCATGCCAGACCCCGATCCGCGTGAGCCCGGCGTGTTCCACCTCTCCGGCGACGGCGAGCTCGCGGCCATGCTGCGCGCGGCGGGGTTCCGCGACGTGCACCAGGAGCGCGTCCGGCTGTCGCAGTTCGCGCGTGACGCGAGCGAGTTCTGGGGCATGCTGACCGACATGGGGGGCGGGGGACCGTTGGCACCTCATCTGGCGGTGCTCACGGCTGCCGAGCGGGAGCGGGTGGCGCGCGGGGTGGCCGAGGGCATCGCGCCGTTCCGGAGCGGGGACGTGTTCCGCATCCCGGCGCAGGCGCAGCTCGCCTGGGGCGAGACCTGACACCGTCCCGGCGGGTGGTCTACGTCGCGGTCGGCGCAGTGATTGCCTCGACCCGGAAGACGATCGCCCGCCCGGACCAGCCGAGGAGCTGGAAGACGCGCGCACCAAGGTACTTGCGGTGGAACGTGTGCCGGGCCCAGTCCCGTTCCTCGCCCGCGACGCGCTCGGCCCGGGCGGCCATCGGCCCGCCACCGAAATCGACCTCCAGCCGCCCGCTGGCGTGTACGTTGGCGACCCAATCGGTTCGCCCGCGGCAGTGCCACAGGTAGACCGGTCCGGCGCCTCCCCGGGCGACGAACCACAGCGTGACGGCATGGCGGCGGCCGGAGCGCCGGCCGGTGGTGGTGACACGCACCTGTCGCGTCGCGGGTTCGACCCAGTGCATCGCGTTCACGCCGGCTCGAACGTGTTCAGGCGATCGGCGTGCCGGACGCTGCCGGTGCGCCCCACCTGCTCGTCGCGCTCCATGGCTTCGAGGACGCTGCGGTCGCGGGGCAGCACGGCGAGGAAGCGGCGGCCGTCGGCCAGCCGCCCGACCACCGTGCCGCGCTCCGGCGCGCCGTCGCGTCCGTGGGCGACGGTGTAGGTCTCGATGGTGGCGCGGCCGCCCGCGTCCTCGACCACGGTGGGGGAGGGCTCTCGGTCGACCGCGGCCTGCAGCGGCGCGCCGCCGGCCCGTCGCCAGCCGTGCGGCGGCGGGGTGCCGCCGTAGACGCCGAGCGCATGCTTGGTGAGGATCCACCCGAGCGCGTGCACCAGCCCCAGGCTGTCCCGCTCCGCGCGCAGGCGGTCGAGCAGCGTGGCGATGGCGTGGGTGGTGTAGTTGTTGCCGGCGCCGCCGAACCACGGCAGCCCGCCGGTCAGGGTCAAGGGCTGGGTCGTGTCGGGGGCGAGGCCGAGCATGGTCGCCGACAGGCGGGTCGCGATCGGGAAGCAGCTGTAGAGCTCCAGGTGACGGATGCGGTCGATGGAGAGATCGAGTGCGTCGAGGAGTGCCCCGCCCGCGCGCCGCATGCCGGGGAGACTGGTGTAGTCGACACGGTCCTGCAGGTACCAGTGCTCGATCACGTCGACACCGCCCCAGGGGTACACCCAGCGGTCGGCGGCGATGCCGAGGCGCGTCGCGGCGGCGTCGCTCAGGAGCAGCAGCGCCGCGCCCTGGTTCACGTCGAGGATGGCGTTCAGGCACTTGGGGTAGGGGAAGCCGATCATGCGGTTGTCGGCGGTGACGGTGACGAGCTCCTCGGCGCTCTTGCCGTCGCGGAACCAGGCGTACGGGTTCGCGGCTGCAATCGCGGTGCAGCGCGCGCCGAAGGCCCCCAGCTCGCGGCGATGGTCGGCGAGCGACAGGCGGCGCGCGGCGCGGAAGGCGTTCTCGTACATGGGATAGCTGTCGACCGGGCGGGCGGCGCCGTGGCGGGCCTCGTAGTCGCTCACGCCGGGCCGCGGGTCGCCCCAGCGCGGCGCATTCGACTCGCGCACCGGCCAGTCGCAGGGCAGCCCGGCGCGGGCACGCACGCGCATGGTGTACCAGGCCTCCGCGCCGGCGATGAGCGCCACCTGTGTGCGGCCGGCGACGATCTCGTCGCACAGGTGGTTCACCAGCGACTGCGGCGTGTTGCCGCCGAGCGTGGTGTAGATGGTGCGCGCCGGGTGGCACCCGAGGCGCTCGGCGAGCAGCCCCGGGGCGTCGCCGTAGTCGTGCACGATCACGTTGGCGACCGCGAGCGTGTCGATCGCCGCGAGCAGGCGCGCGCCGCCGCCGGCGTCGTCGGCGGCCAGACGCGCGGCGTCCTCCATCAGGAGGAGCGGCTCGCGCCCCGCGGTGGGGTCGTCGGGGCGGTCGGTCACCTGGCCGCCGCCGACGAGCACGGGGCGGATCGTCTGGGCCTCTGGCATGGGATTTCCTCGCGTGCTACCCGTGCCCGAGTCAAGCCTGCCGCCCATGCTGCGCACGCCCATCTGCGATCTGTTCGGCATCGACGTGCCCATTCTCCTGGCGGGCATGGGTGGCGTGTCCATGGCGCCCCTGGTGGCGGCGGTGTCGAACGCCGGCGGCCTCGGCATCATGGGCGCCGCCAACCTGTCGCCGGACGACCTGCGGGCGGAGATCCGGAAGACCCGCGCCCTCACCACCAAGCCCTTCGCCGTCGACCTGCTGGCGCCGCTGCCGCAGATGATCGTGCCGTATCTTCCCGTCCTCTACGAGGAGGAGGTGAAGATCTTCGTGGCCGGCCTCGCCGTGCCCGAAAAGCACGTCGGCGAGATGAAGGCCCATGGGCTCACGATCATGGTGATGACCGGCAAGGTGAAGCACGCCGTACGCGCCGAGCAGGCGGGCGCCGACGTGGTCGCCGCGCAGGGCACGGAGGCGGGCGGCCACACCGGCGAGATCGGCACGCTGGCGCTCGTGCCGCAGGTGGTCGACGCGGTGAAGATCCCGGTCGTGGCCGCGGGCGGCATCGTCGACGGTCGCGGCGTCGTAGCGGCGCTGGCGCTCGGCGCCCAGGGCGCCGTCATCGGCACGCGCTTCATCGCCACGCCCGAGGCCACGGCCGCGCGGCAGTACCGCGAGGCGCTCGTGCAGGCGGAGCAGGATGACACCATCCGCACGCGCACGTACTCGGGGAAGCCGCTGCGCGCGCTGCGCAATCCGTACATCGCCGAGCACGAGGCCGACCCGCAGAAGATGCGTCCCTTCCCGGAGCAGCTCATGATCTCCACCCAGCGCGACGTGATGGCCTACTGGAACCCGGAGGCCGAACCCGGCCGTACGTGCTTTCCGGCGGGGCAGGGCGTGGGGAGCTTCCGCCAGATCAAGCCGGCCGGGGACCTGCTGCGCGAGATCGTCGCGCAGGCGGAGGCGCTCCTGGCGCGGGGGCTGTTCGCGCGCGATCGCACCGGGCCGGTGTGATCGCAAGGCCCTCGGCGATGTCCAGTAGCCCCGGGGGCGTGCCGCTCGTGCCCGCGCCGGGGCGCACGGTGGCGTGGCGGGCGCTGATGCTCCGCTGCCCGCGCTGCGGCGGCGGGCACGTGTTTGCCGGCTGGTTCCGGATGCGGGAGGCGTGTCCGGCGTGCGGCTTCCGGTTCGAGCGCGAGCCGGGGTACTTCGTGGGCGCGATCTACGTCAACTATGCGATCACGGCGGCGGTGGCGCTCGGCGGGACGTGGCTGCTGGACGACCTGATCGGCCTTTCGCTCCGCACCCAGCTTGCGCTGGCGATCGGGCTGGCGCTGCTCTGTCCGGTGGCCTTCTTCCATCTTGCGCGGGCGGTCTGGCTGGCGGTCGACCACGTCGTCACGCGCGCGCTCGACGGCGGGGGCACGCCGCGGCGCTGAGGAGCCGCGACAGTCAGCCCGCCGCCCGGTCGAGCGGCACCTCCGCCGCCCGGTACTCCTCGCGGTAGATGTCGACGAACACCAGCAGCAGCGCGAGCATCACCGGCCCGAGGAACACGCCCAGGAACCCGTACGTGACCAGGCCCCCGAGGATCGAGATGAGGAGCGGGAAGGTGGGCAGGCGCGCACGGCCGCCGATGACGAGCGGCTTCACGAAGTTGTCGGACGTGCTCACCACCAGGGCGCCCCACAGGGCAAGGCCGATGCCGCGCCCGACGTGGTCGGTGACCACCAGGTAGATGGCCGAGCCGGCCCAGATGAGCGCCGGACCGGCGAGCGGCAGGAAGGACGACACGGCGGTCAGGAAGCCGAGGAAGAGGCTGAGATCGAGGCCGCCGATCAGCCAGTAGCCGAGGCCGGCGAGTACGCCCTGCGTCACCGCGGTGGCCACCATGCCCTGCACCACCGCCGTCAGCGTGTCGTACAGGCGCGCGAAGGCGGCGTCCTTGTGCTCGGGCGCCATGGGCAGGAGATCGCGCAGGCGGGCCGCCATCGCTTCGCCGTCGCGGAAGAAGAAGAACAGGGCGACCAGCATGAGGAAGAAGTTGAACACCGACAGGAGCACGTTGCGGGCGAGGACGGTCGCCTGGCCGACGATCTGGTTCGAGACCCAATTGGTGGCTCGCAGCACCAGGTCGGACAGGTCGATCGACAGCTCGCGGAAGAGCGGCATGGCGCGCAGCCAGAGACCGCCCAGACGGGTCGCCTGCACCCAGGTGACCAGCTCCTGGATCTCCCCGCGCTTGACGGCCCCGTTGACCCGCGTGTAGGCCGACGCCGCCTGCCGCACCAGGAGCGTGCCCAGGTAGATCGACGGCAGGATGGCCACCAGCGTGACCGCCACCACGAGCGTGAACGAGGCCAGGGAGCGGCGCTGGCCGAAGGCGCGCACCAGGCGGGCGGTGAGGGGATAGAAGGTCAGGGCCAGGATGGCGGCCCACATCAGTGGCCCGAAGAACACCGCCAGGAAGCGGTACAGCTGGTAGAGCAGGAACAGGAAGACCGCGAAGAAGAAGCCTGCAGACAGCTGTCCCCGCGACACGGCGCGCACTGTAGCCGCGGCCGGTTCCACCGTCGAGGGACGAATCGCCTTGACAGGCCCCCGGGGGATTGGTAGCCCCTTCCTTTTCCTCAGGGAGAATAGGCACGTAGCTCAGTGGGAGAGCGCTTCCTTGACACGGAAGAGGCCGGCGGTTCAATCCCGCCCGTGCCTATCATGACGACGCGGAAGCCCCTCGTCCGCGTCGTGTTCCCGCCCTCGTCGACCGCGCCGCCACGCCGCCACTGTATTTGATGTCGGAGATCACGGTCACGTTCGAGGACGGCGCCACGCTACACGTGCCCCAGGGGATCCCTGCCGGCGACGCGCTCCGTGTCCACACCGAGAACGGCGGCAGCCGCAAGGCCCTGAAGCGCGCCGTCGCCGCGCGCGTCACCACCGCCGAGCGGGCGGCGATCCTCGACCTGTCGCGGCCGCTGGCGACCGACTGCCGTCTGGAGACCGTCGCCGCCGAGTCGCCCGACGGGTTGGAGGTGATCCGCCACACCTCGGCCCACGTCATGGCGCAGGCGGTGAAGCGGCTCTTCCCCGCCACCGGGATCACCATCGGCCCGGTGATCGAGCACGGCTTCTACTACGACTTCAAGCGTCCCGAGGGCTTCACGCCCGAGGACCTGGCGCGCATCGAAGACACCATGCGCGCCATCGTGAAGGAGGACCTGCCCATCCGCCGCGAGGAGGTCGCCAAGGCCGAAGCGGTGCGGCGCTTCCGCGCCCTCGGCGAGCACTACAAGGTCGAGATCATCGACGGCCTGCCCGAGGACATCCTCTCCCTCTACCATCAGGGCGATTTCGTCGACCTGTGCCGCGGCCCGCACCTGCCGTCCACCGGCCGCATCCCGGCCTTCAAGCTGACCAGCCTGGCCGGTGCCTACTGGCGCGGCGATGCCCGCAACGAGCAGCTGCAGCGCATCTACGGCACGGCGTGGGCGAGCGAAAAAGACCTCGACGCGTACCTGAAGCGCGTGGAGGAGGCCAAGCAGCGCGACCACCGCCGCATCGGGCCCGCGCTCGACCTGTTCTCGCTCCACCCGATCGCGCCCGGCGCCCCGTTCTTCCACCCGCGCGGCGCCGTGGTTTACAACACGCTCGTCCAGTACATCCGCGGGCTCTACCAGCGCTACGGCTACGCCGAGGTGATCACGCCGCTGGTCTACAAGACCGACCTCTACAAGACCTCCGGGCACTACGACCTGTTCAAGGAGAGCATGTTCCTCATCAAGGTCGACGAGGAAGAATACGGCGTCAAGCCGATGAACTGCCCAGGGCACTGCTACCTGTTCGCCACCCGCAAGCACTCCTATCGCGATCTGCCGGTGCGCTTCGCCGATTTCAGCCGCCTGCACCGCTTCGAGCCCTCCGGCACCCTGAATGGGCTCACGCGCGTGCGCTCCATGGCCCAGGACGACGCGCACATCTACTGCACGCCCGCGCAGCTCGACGGCGAGATCGCCGGCTTCGTCGCCATGGTGCGCGAGGTCTACGGCGCCTTCGGCTTCGACCGTATCGAGGTGACGCTGCAGACCCGTCCGGAGAAGTTCCTCGGCCGGGTCGAGGTCTGGGACGCCGCCGAGCGCGCGCTGCGCGCCGCCCTCGAGCAGAGCGGGTTCCCGGTCACGGTGCTGGCGGGAGAAGGCGCCTTCTACGGCCCCAAGATCGGCTTCGATTTCCGCGACGTGCTCGAGCGCAGCTGGACGCTCGCCACCGTGCAGGTCGACTGCGCCATGCCGGAGCGTTTCGGCCTCACCTACGTCACGCCGGAGGGGAGCGAGGCCACGCCCGCCATGGTCCACCGCGCCGTGCTCGGCTCGCTCGAGCGCTTCATCGCCATCCTGCTCGAGCACACCGCCGGCAAGCTGCCACTCTGGCTGGCGCCCGAGCAGGTGCGGGTGCTGCCGGTCAGCGAGAAGGTGGCGGAGTACGCGGCGCGCGTGGCGAGTGAAGCGCGTGCGGGCGGGCTCCGCGCCGACGCTGATCTCCGCAACGAGAAGCTCGGCTACAAAATCCGCGAGGCCCAGCTCGCCAAGGTGCCCGTCATCGCCGTGGTGGGCGAGCGGGAGGCGACGGCCGGGACGGTGGCGCCCCGTCGTGAAGGTGCGTCCGAGGACGCGCTGCCGCTCGACACGTTCGTGCGCGAAACGGCAGCCGCGGCCCGGGTGCCGGGAGGTGTCCCATAGCGAAGATCGAAGAGAAGGTCCGGGTGAACAACCAGATCCGCGCCCGCGAGGTGCGGGTCATCGGGGCCGACGGGGCGCAGCTGGGCGTGATGACGCCGGGCGACGCGCTCCGCCTGGCGCAGCAGGGCGAGCTCGACCTGGTCGAGGTGGCCCCGACCGCCAATCCGCCGGTGTGCCGGATCATGGACTTCGGCAAGTTCCGGTACATGCAGAGGAAGAAGGCGCAGGAGTCGCGCAAGAAGTCCACCGCCACCATCCTGAAGGAAGTGAAAGTCGGCTCGCAGACGAGCGTGCACGACGTCGACTTCAAGGTGGGCCACATCCGGAACTTCATCGGCGAGGGGCACCGGGTGAAGGTGACCGTCTTCTTCCGCGGCCGCGCCATCACCCACCCGGAGCTGGGGCGGGCCATGCTCGAGAAGATCGCCGACAAGGTGCAGGATGTGGCGGCCATCGAGCAGACGCCGCGCCTGGAAGGGCGCAACATGTCCATGATGCTGGTCTCGAAATGAGGACCGAATAAAGGACCGACGAGGGAGACGCGATGCCGAAGATCAAGACGTGCCGGGGCGCCGCCAAGCGCTTCAAGACGACCGGCAGCGGGAAGGTGAAGCGCCGGCGCGCCTTCCTGCGCCACATCAATACCAGCAAGACGCGCAAGCAGAAGCGCCACCTGCGCAAGTCGACCCTGGTCGACAAGGCCAACCAGAAGTCCATCAAGCGCCTGATTCCCTATCTCTGAGCCTTCGGGAGGAGTACGCCGATGCCACGCACCAAGGGCGGCGCCAAGACGCGCCGCCGCCACAAGAAGACGATGAAGATGGCCAAAGGGTACGTCGGCGGTCGCCGCAAGACGTACCGCCAGGCCCGTGAGACCGTCGAGCGCGGTCTCACGTATGCGTACCGCGACCGCAAGCAGAAGAAGCGCGACTTCCGTTCGTTGTGGATCATCCGGATCAGCGCCGCCGCCCGCCAGTGCGGCATCTCGTACAGCAAGTTGATCGCCGGGTTGCGGGCGGCCGGGGTCGAGGTCGATCGCAAGATGCTGGCGTCGATGGCCTTCGACGACCCGCAAACCTTCGGCGAGATCGCCGGCCTCGCACGCACGCGCGTGGCGGCGACCGCCTGACGCCGGGCCGGGCGGGCGTGCGTGCCGAGGTCGAACAGCTCCGCGAGGGCGCCCTCGTGGAGATCGCCAGCTGCCGCTCCGAGGCGGAGCTCGAGGCGATCCGCGTTCGCTATCTCGGCCGCAGCGGCTCGCTGACCACCGTCCTGCGCGGTCTCCGGGATATCCCGGCGGCCGAGCGGCCGGCGGTGGGGGCCCTCGTCAACGCCGCCAAGGAAGCGGTCGAGACCCGGCTGGCCGAAGTGGGCGGGCGGCTGGCGCGCGAGCAGCTCGCCCGCCGCCTGGTCGAGGACCGCGTCGACGTGACCCTGCCCGGGCGTGCCCGCCCCCGGGGGCACGTCCATCCGTTGCGCGCGATGGAAGACGAGATCGTCCGCATCTTCGTCGGCATGGGCTTCGGGGTGGCCGAGGGCCCCGAGATCGAGGACGAGTTCCACAACTTCGAGGCGCTCAACATTCCCGGCGACCATCCCGCGCGTGACATGCACGACACCCTGTTCGTCGACGCCGGTCCCGGCGTCCTGCTGCGCACGCACACCTCGCCGGTCCAGATCCGCGTCATGCGCACGCGGAGACCGCCGTTGCGAGTGATCGTCCCGGGTACGGTCTACCGGCGCGACGACCTCGATCCCACGCACTCGCCGATGTTCCAGCAGGTCGAGGGCTTCATGGTCGACGAACGCGTCTCGTTCGCCGATCTGAAGGGCGTCCTCGCCCATTTTCTGCGCCGGCTGTTCGGGTCCGACACCGGCGTCCGCTTCCGGCCGTCGTTCTTCCCGTTCACCGAGCCGAGCGCGGAGGTCGACATCAGCTGCCCGTGTGGCCCGGGGGGGGCACCGGACACCGCCTGTCGCGTGTGCAAGGGCCGCGGGTGGCTCGAGATCCTGGGCGCCGGGATGATCCATCCGAACGTCCTGCGCGCCGTCGGCTACGACCCGGAGGCGGTGCAGGGATTCGCCTTCGGCATGGGCATCGACCGCCTGGCGCTCCTGCGCTACGGCCTCGACGACCTGCGCCTCCTGTACGAGAACGACGTGCGCTTCCTGGCGCAGTTCTAGGGACGTCGATGCGCGTCCCGCTGTCCTGGCTGCGCGAGTTCGTGACCTGGCCCGGGCCGGTCGCCGCCCTGGCCGAGCGCCTCACGCTCGGCGGCCTCACCGTCGAGTCGATCGAGGAGGTGGGACGCCTCGACGCGCAGGTGCGGGTCGGGCATTTGGTCGCGCTCGAGCCGCATCCCGTGGCCGATCGGCTGCAGGTGTGTCGCGTCGACGTGGGCGGGGCGGCGCCGTGCGTGGTGGTATCGGGCGCCCCCGGGCTCGCGGTCGGAGCCCGTGTCGCGGTGGCGCTGCCCGGCGCGCGGCTGGCAGACGGCGTCCAGGTCCGCGCGGTCGACGTGCGGGGCGTCCCGTCGGAGGGCGTGCTGTGCTCCGAGCGCGAGCTCGGGCTCGGCGACGACGCCAGCGTCGTGCTGACGCTCCCCGACGACGCTCCGGCCGGCGCGCGCCTGGTCGACCTCGACGGCATCGCTGACACGGTGCTGGACATCGAAGTGACGCCCAACCGGGGCGACTGCCTGTCGGTGCTCGGCGTGGCGCGCGAAGTGGCCGCGCTGACGGGCGTCCGCCTCCGCCATCCGCGCCCCCGGCCGCGCGAGGGCAGCAGCCCGGCCGCGCGCGTCGTAGGCGTCCGCGTCGAGGCGCCGGACCTCTGCCCGCGCTACTGCGCGCGCATCGTGCAGGGGGTGCGGTCCGGGCCGTCGCCGCTCTGGCTCCGGCTGCGGGTGCGTCGTGCCGGCATGCGCCCGATCGGCGCCATCGTCGACGCGACCAACCACGTCATGCTCGAGCGCGGCCAGCCGTTGCATGCTTTCGACCTGGCGCGGGTGCGCGACGGGCAGATCATCGTCCGCCGCGCCCGCGGCGGCGAGCGGCTGGTCACGCTCGACGAGGTCGAGCGGGTGCTCGAGCCGACCGACCTCGTGATCGCGGACCCGTCGGGACCGGTGGCGCTCGCTGGGGTGATGGGCGGCCGCGATTCGGAAGTCACGGCGGGCACGACGGCCGTGCTGCTGGAGAGCGCCTGGTTCCAGCCGGCGGCGGTGCGCCGCACCGCACGCCGCACAGGCCTCGTCTCGCAGGCGGCGTATCGCTTCGAGCGGCGCGTGGACCCGGGCATGGTCGCCGAGGCGCTCGACGCGGTGGCGGCGCTCCTCGTGCGCGTGGCGGGGGGACGGGTGGCTGCCGGCATCGTCGAGCACGGGCCCGGGCTCGACGCGCTGGAGTCGCCGGCGATTCGGTTGCGCCCCCGCCGCGTGCAGGCGCTGCTCGGCGCCGGGCTCCCGCGGGGCGAGATGGCGCGGCGGCTGCGCGCCGTCGGCGCGAGCTGCCGCGCCGACGGCAGCGCGTTGTTGGTGACGCCGCCATCCTACCGCGGCGACCTCGGCCTCGAGGAAGACCTGGTCGAGGAGATCGCGCGCGTCGGCGGCTACGACAATATCCCGGTCACGCTCCCCGACGCGCCGCTGGTGATGGGTGACGACAGCCCGACGCGTATCCTCGCCGGGCGCGTCCGCGGGCTCCTGGTGGCCGAGGGCCTGGTCGAGATGGTTACCCTCGCCTTTGCCGACGCCGACACGAATCGCCGGCTGCCGGGGTTCGTGGGGCGGTCGCTGGCGCCGCTCGCCGTCGTGAACCCGCTGTCGTCGGAAACCGGCGAGCTCCGGCGCACGCCGCTGGCGGGCTTGCTGCACGCGCTCGTCCGCAACGTCGGCGTCGGCGCGCCCTTCGTGGGCGCGTTCGAACTCGGCAGGGCCTACGGGTGCGCGCCCGACGGCACGCCGCGTGAGATGCCGGCGGCGGCGCTTGTGCTGTACGGCGCCTGGCCCGCGCGCGGGGTCGAGCGCAGCGGGCCGGCGGTCGACTTCCTCGATGTGAAGGCGGTGGTGGGCAACCTGCTCGCCGGCCTCGGCATCGACGGCGAGCGCGTCGGCTACCAGCCGCCAGGGGAGATCGCCTTCCTCCACCCCGGCCAGTCGGCCTCCGTCACCGTCGACGGGGCGGCCGTCGGGGTGCTCGGCGCACTGCACCCGGAAGTGGTGCAGGCGGCTGATCTTGCAGGGGAAGTGTGGGTTGCCGAGCTTGACTTGCCGGGGCTGGCTCACTATGGTCCGCGCCGCGTCACGCTGAAGCCGATCCCGAGGTTCCCTGCTGTCACCCGTGACATCGCCGTGGTGGTCGACGAACCGTTCCGGTCCGGTGAAATCGTGCAAGACATCCACACCCTCGGACACCCCCAGATCGAGTCGGTTCGGCTCTTCGACTGCTACCGGGGTGCGCCCGTCCCCGCCGGCAAGAAGAGTCTCGCCTATACCATCGCGTATCGGGCGGCCGATCGCACGCTGACCGACGACGACGTGAAGGGGCTGCACGGGACGGTGCTGGAGCGTCTCCAGCAACGCTTCCGCCTCGAGTTCCGGAGCTGATACCCATGACCATGACGAAGGCCGATCTCGTGGAGCGCATCTACGAGAAGGTGGGGTTCTCGAAGAAGGAAGCCACCGAGGTCGTCGAGTCGATCTTCGAGGTGGTGAAGCACCACCTCGAGCACGGCGAGAAGGTCAAGATCTCCGGCTTCGGCAACTTCGTCGTCAACGAGAAGCGCCCGCGCAAGGGCCGCAACCCGCAGACCGGCGAAGAGATCATCATCTCGGGTCGGCGGGTGCTCACGTTCAAGGCGAGTCAGGTCCTGAAGAAAGTGATGAACGGCGGCGTCCCGTCGGCAGAGGACGCGACCGGCAAAGCCAGCGAATGACGCCGCCCGAGCTGCCGGACAAGCTCTACTTCCGGATCGGCGAAGTCGCCAAGCTGGTAGGCGTCAAGCCGTACGTGCTGCGCTACTGGGAAACGGAGTTCAGCATCATCCGCCCCGGCAAGACTCGCGCCCGCCACCGCCTGTATCGCCGCAAGGACGTGGAGAGCCTGCTCGAAATCCGCCGTCTGCTCCACACCGAACGCTACACCATCGAAGGTGCCAAGCGCCGCCTGCGCGACGGCCGCCTCGGCATCGAAGGCGCCAAGCACCCTCTCCACGACGCCGGCCGCCTCGACGCAGAGGGCGCCACGCCTCCGGCCGCGCCACCCCTGGACCTGGACGAACTGCGCGCCGAGCTCCTCGACCTGCACCGCATGCTGTCCGACGATCCCGCTCCGGTCCCGCCGCCCCTCACCATCGGCGAGCGCGATCGCGACTCCGACGAGTAGCCGACGCCCTGCGGCAAGCGCCGCCCCGCCCGCGTGGACTACCGCCGCAACAACAGGCCTAGCGGACCCCGCTCGTCCGCTTGGTGCGCAGGTGCAGCCGGTAGACCTTGTTCGCCGTCGGCGTCGGCACGTCGGGCGCCACGTCCACCAGGCGCTTCGCCTTCCAGGCGAGCAGCGCCGTACGCAGGGCCGACGGGTTGACACCGAGCGTCTCGCAGATGTTGTTGAACGAGAAGGGCCAGTCGTAGTCGACGGCGCGCATCCAGTCCTCCGCCTGCTGCGACAGCAGGCGCGGGTTGGAGCGCGGGTTCCGCAGGTGCTCCTGGAAGCAGCGGATGCCGTCCTCGAGCACGGCGAGCATGAGCGCCTTCTCGCCCGAGATGTAACTGTCCCGGCGGGCGCCCTCGAAGAACTGCTCCGGCAGGACGATGTCGGGGGAGAAGAGCTCGGCGAGGCCCTCGGGGGTCCGGTCGTAGCGGTTCAGCTCCGGGACCGCCGCCGTGATCTCGCCCGAGGTCAGCTCGATAGCCACCGTGTCGCCTGCGGATGTGTTCACCATGTGCCCTCCGGTTGCAGGCACCGGATGCAACCGCTGCGCCAGGGGCGGGGTGGACCGTCGGGCCTGGCTTTTTCGGCGGGGAGCGGCCAAATGTTGACACTTGAGGGTCCCGGATCGTCACCGGCGTCAAAATGCTGGCAAGCTACCAACGAAGCGCCCGGCGCGCTGGACGGGTGTCAGCCGCCTGACGCGCGCCGGCCTGGACAACCTTGACTCGTCGGCGGCGGGCTCCTAAGAAGAGATCGCGCCGGCGGATCGCAGCCGGCGCATGGATTCATGCCGGGGCGTGGCGCAGCCCGGTAGCGCACTCGCTTGGGGTGCGAGTGGTCGGCCGTTCAAATCGGCTCGCCCCGACTCCACGGACGAGCGGTGGTGCCCTGCCGGCGCCACCGCCCGTCCTTCAGCTCGCCGTCGCAGCGGTCAGCTTGCGGCCGGGGGACCTTGGTGGCACGCTGCCGCCTTCCAATGGGGGACACGCCGCTCATCCTCGTCTCCAATGACGACGGCGTGCACTCGGAGGGCATCGTCGCGCTGGCGGCCGCCCTCGAGACGCTGGGGGAGGTGGAAGTGGTGGTGGTGGCACCTGATCGCGAACGCAGCGCCGTGAGCCATGCGCTCACGCTGCATCGCCCGCTGCGGGTGGAGCAGCTCGGGCCGCGCCGTTTCGCCATCGACGGGACCCCGACCGACTGCATCAACCTGGCGGTCAACGGCATCCTCGGGCGGCGGCCCACGCTGGTGGTGTCGGGCATCAACAAGGGGGCCAACCTCGGCGATGACGTGACCTATTCCGGGACGGTCTCGGCGGCGATGGAGGGCACGCTCCTCGGCCTGCCTGCGCTCGCCATTTCGCTGGTCGGTCGCAGCGGGTTCGAGTTCGAGACGGCCGCCCGGTTCGCGGCCCGCCTGGCCGCCTGGGTGATGGAGCGCGGGCTGCCTCCCGACACGCTGCTCAACGTGAACGTGCCGGGCTCCGTCGCCGGCGTGCCGGCGCACGGCTTCGCGCTCACGCGCATGGGGCGCCGCCGCTACGGCGACGCCATTGTCGAGAAGGTCGATCCGCGGGGCAAGAAGTACTACTGGATCGGCGGCAACGAGATCGAGTTCGCCGACGAGGAGGGGACCGACTTCCACGCCGTGAGTCACGGCCTGATCTCGGTCACGCCGATCCACCTGGACTTGACAAACTACAAGTCGTTCGATGCCCTGCGGGCCCTGCACGTGCCATGGCCATAGCCTTCGAGATCGATCGCGAGCGCATGGTCGCCGAGCAGCTCGAGGCACGGGGTATCGCGAATGCGCGCGTGCTGGACGCCATGCGACGGGTGCCGCGCCACCTCTTCGTCGATGCCGAGCTGCAGGAGCGTGCCTACGAGGATACCCCGCTCCCCATCGGCGAGCGTCAGACCATCTCGCAGCCCTACATGGTGGCGCTCATGACCGAGGTGCTCGCCCTCCGGCCGGGGGAACGCGTGCTCGAGATTGGCACCGGCTCGGGCTATCAGGCTGCGGTGCTGGCCGAGCTGGGCGCGTTCGTGCTCTCGCTCGAGCGGCTGGCCCCCCTGGCCGAGCACGCGCGGCGCGTGCTCGGCGCGCTCGGACAGCTCGATCGGGTGACGCTCGAGCTGGCCGACGGTTCGCTCGGCTGGCCCGCCGGAGCCCCCTACGATGCCATCGTGGTGACCGCGGCGGCGCCGGAGATCCCCCGGCCGCTGGTGGAACAGCTCGGCCCGGGGGGCCGGCTCGTGCTCCCCATGGGCGAGGAGGAGCTGCAGACCCTGGTGCGCATTCGCCGGAACGAGCGCGGCGTCCTGGTCGAAGACTACTTCGGCGAGTGTCATTTCGTGAAGCTGCGCGGGGCGTACGGCTGGAGGGATGAATCGTGAGATGGGCCGGGGGGTGAGCCCCGGCGCGGGAGGATGCGGGTGCGGGGTTGGGTTGTGGTCGTGATCGGTTCGGCGGTAGGGCTCGCAGCGTGCGCGGGACCGGTGGGGCTCCGCCATCGGGTGGAACGTGGAGAGACGCTCTACCGTTTGGGCAAGGCGTACGGCGTCGCGTACCAGGAGCTCGCGCAAGTGAACGACATCGATGATCCGGACCGGATCGAGGTGGGGCAGATCATCATCATCCCCGATGCCACCCGCCTGCTGCCGGTTGGCGTGATCACGCCGGACCAGGCGCGCGGCGATCGCCCGACGCCGCCCGAGCTGCGGCAGGGGGCGGCGACGTTCGTGTGGCCGGTCGCCAACGGGGTGGTCAGCTCCGACTTCGGCCCGCGGGGCGCGGCGCATCACGACGGCATCGACATCAGCACACCGGTCGGAACCCCCGTCCGCGCCGCCCGCGCGGGGCGGGTGATCTACAACGACACGCTGCGCGGCTACGGCAACCTGCTCATCCTGGAGCACGAGAACGGCTACGCGACCGTCTACGCCCACAACCGGGAGAACCGCCCGCCGGTGGGGGCCACCGTGCAGCAGGGCGAGGTGATCGGCGCCGTCGGAGTGACCGGCAAGGCATCGGGGCCCAACCTCCACTTCGAGATCCGGAAGGACAACGTGGCCCGCAACCCCCTCTACTACCTGCCCGCCCTCCAGGCAGGAATCGCGACCTCCCAGCTCGCGCATGTGGTAGAGAGGGCGCCATGAGCGAGTCCGCCCGCGACCTCCGGCGCCACATCCGCGACATTCCCGACTTCCCCAAGCCCGGGATCGTCTTCAAGGACATCACGCCCCTCCTGGCCGATCGGGAGGCGTTCCGCGCGGTCGTCGACCAGTTCGCGGCGCGCTACCGGGACCGTGCCGATATCGTCCTCGGCATCGAGTCGCGCGGCTTCATCCTCGGTGCGGCGGTGGCGTACGCGCTCGGCACCGGCCTGGCGCTGGTGCGCAAGCCCGGCAAGCTCCCGTGGCAGAAGCACGCCGCGCGCTACGAGCTCGAGTACGGCAGCGACACCCTGGAGATCCACCATGACGCGATCGGCGACCACCATCGCGTGCTGGTGGTCGACGACCTCCTCGCCACCGGCGGCACGGCGTCGGCCGCGGTCGAGCTGGTGCAGCGCTGCGGCGGGTCGGTGGTGGCGTGCGCGTTTGTGATCGAGCTCGCGTTCCTCGGCGGCCGCCGCCGGCTGGCCGGCTACGAGGTGGGCGCGCTCATTACCTACGACTGAGCGAGTCATTCGCGATGCACGAGATGCACGACCGCGACCACGTGCGCGAGCGCGGGGCTGTCCGGATGGGCCTGTGGGTGAGCGCGGGGCTGTTCGTGACCGAGGTGGTCGGGGGCTGGTGGACCAACAGCCTCGCGCTCTTGAGCGACGCCGCCCATCTCTTCACCGACGTGGCGGCGCTCGGCCTGGCGCTGTTCGCGCTCTGGATCGGCACCCGTCCCGCGAGCGAGAGCAAGACCTTCGGCTACTACCGGGCCGAGATCCTGGCCGCTCTGGTGAACGGGGTCGTGCTCTGGGTGGTGGTGTACTTCATCCTGGTGGAGGCCTGGCACCGCCTGGACGAGCCACCGGTGGTGGCCGGCGGCGGCATGCTCGCGTTCGCCCTCCTCGGCCTCGCCGTCAACCTGTTCGTCGCGCTTCGCCTGCGCGAGCATCGCCACCAGAGTCTCAACCTGCGCGGCGCGTACCTGCACGTGGTGGGCGACGCGTTCGGGTCGGTCGGGGCGGTAGCGGCGGGCGTCGCCATCGTCGCGACGGGCTGGCAGGCGGCCGATGCGATGGCGAGCGCGTGCATCGCCGTCCTCATCCTGTTCAGCTCGTGGACGCTGGTGCGCGAGGCGGTGGACGTGCTCATGGAGGCCGTGCCGGCCCACGTCGACGTGGAGGCGCTGCGCACGGTGCTCGAGCGCGTCCCCGGGACGGACGAGGTGCACGACCTGCACGTGTGGACGCTCACCACCGGGCGCTACGCCCTGTCGGCGCATGCCGTCGTCCGCCACCATGCCGATGACGACGCCGTCCTGGCTGCGATGGCCGAGCTGTGCACGCGCCAGTTCCACATCGAGCACGTGACCATCCAGATCGAGCACGAGAGCCGCCGCGCCCGCGAGCCGGCGCACTGACGCCATGGTGACGCGCGCGCGCGACGCCGGGGTGCTCGGGCGCGAGATCGAGCACACGGCCGACCTGGGGTTCGAGGTCGAGGCGCCGACCTTGGCGGAAGTGTTCGAGCGCGCCGGGCTGATGCTGGTCGGCGTGATGATCGACCTGGGCGGTGTGGAGGCGCGCGAGCAGGTCGACGTTGCGGTCGAGGCTGCGACGACGGACGAGCTGCTGCACGACTGGCTGCAGGCACTGCTCGTGCGCTACCAGGGGGAGGGGTTCGCGGCATGCGAACTCGCGGTCCAGGCGATCACGCCGACCGGCGTACGCGGGGTGGCGAGCGGGGAGCGCGTCGATCCCGCCCGGCACCGGCTGGGGTCGGAGGTGAAGGGGGTCACCTACCACCAGCTCGCGGTGCGCCAGACGGATGCGGGGTGGTGGGCGCGCGTCATCGTCGACGTGTGATCGAGCGGCGCCCGTATTGCCGGCCACCCGTATCGGGTGATACGGGTACCCATATGAAGACGACGATCGACATCGCCGATCCGCTCTTCGAGCGGGCGCGTGCCGTGGCCGACCGTGAGGGCACGACGCTGCGAACCTTGGTGGAGGAGGGGTTGCGCAAGGTCCTGGCCGAGAAGACGGCCACAAAGCCGTTCAAGCTTCGTGACGTGGCGTTCAAGGGGGGGAAGGGGTTGACCCCGGCGTTCGCGACCGGCGGGTGGGAGCGCATTCGCCGAGCGATCTACGAAGAGGACGAATGATCGCCGTCGACACGAACATCCTGGTCTACGCCCACCGCGCGGACTCTCCGTATCACGGCGCGGCCCGGCGTCGCGTGGGGGGCCTGGCGGAGGGACGTGCGACGTGGGCGATCCCGTGGCCCTGCATCCACGAGTTCCTCGCGGTGGTGACGCACCCGCGCATCTTCGCCCCGCCGACGTCGCTTGCGGACGCCCTCGACCAGGTGAGTTCGTGGCTAGAATCGCCGAGTCTCCTCGTGCTGGCGGAGGCCCACGACTATTGGGCGGTGCTGACCGCCACGGCGACGTCCGCGCGATGCGCCGGCCCGCGCATCCACGACGCCCGGATTGCGGCCCTCTGCCAGCTGCACGGGGTGCGCGAGCTCTGGTCGGCGGACCGTGACCTCTCACGCTTCCCGGGCCTCGTCGTCCGCAACCCCCTCGTGATCGACGAGGTACGCGAGACGGCGCCCGCGTACCGCGCTCGTCGACGGACAGGGGCGCGGGCGCGGCTACGCACCGGCGTGCGGCGCGTGCAGTGAGGGGCGTTTTTTCGCCATGAATCTCCGCCGCATCGCCGAGTTTGTCTGGGAGATCCCCCGTCAGGGCGGTATGCATGTGCCGGGGCGTATCTACGCCGACGAGCGCATGATGGCCGCGCTCCGCGACGACCCGGCGCTGGAGCAGGTGGCCAACGTCGCGCACCTGCCCGGCATCGTGGGCGCGGCGCTCGCCATGCCCGACATCCACTGGGGCTACGGCTTCCCCATCGGCGGCGTGGCCGCCGTCGACGCGGACGAGGGCGTCATCTCGCCCGGCGGCATTGGGTACGACATCAATTGCGGCGTGCGCCTGCTGCGCACGCGGCTCGAGGCGGCGGACGTGGCCGGGCACCTGGCCCGCATCGCCGATGCGCTGTTCCAGGCCATTCCCGCCGGCGTAGGCTCGATGGGCGCCATCCCGACGCTGAGCGATGTCGACCAGCGCCGCATCCTCGTCCGTGGGGCCGCCTGGGCGGTCGGCGAGGGCTTCGGCCGGAGCGCCGACCTGGAAGCGACCGAGGAGGGCGGCTGCTTCGCGGCCGCGGATCCCGACGCCGTGTCCCCGACCGCGCTCGCCCGCGGCCGGCGTCAGGTGGGGACGCTCGGCTCGGGCAACCATTTCCTCGAGGTGCAGACGGTCGAGCAGGTCTACAACGGCCGGCTCGGCGACGCGCTCGGGCTGCACGAGGGGCAGCTGGTGGTGATGATCCACTCCGGCTCGCGCGGCCTCGGCTACCAGGTGTGTGACGACGCGCTGCGGGTCATGGGGCCGGCGATGGCGCGCCACTGCATCCGCGTGCCGGACCGGCAGCTCGCGTGCGTGCCGCTGCGTTCGGCGGAGGGCCAGGCGTACTTCGGCGCCATGGCGGCCGCGGCCAACTTCGCCTGGGCCAATCGCCAGGTGATGACCGGCCTGGCGGAGCGCGCGGTGGCGAGTGCGCTCGGCATTCCGCCCACCGCACCGGGCTTCAGCCTGGTGTACGACGTGTGCCACAACATCGCCAAGCTCGAAGAGCACGAGGTCGACGGCGCCCGCCGGCGGCTGTGCGTGCACCGCAAGGGTGCGACGCGCGCGTTTCCGGCCGGCCATCCCTCCCTCCCGCCCACCCTGCGCGCCGTCGGGCAGCCGGTGATCATCCCGGGCGACATGGGGCGCTATTCGTTCCTGCTGGTCGGGACCGAGACCGCCATGCGGGAGACGTTCGGTACCACCTGCCATGGCGCCGGCCGGATGATGAGCCGCGCGCAGGCGAAGAAGGCTGGCCACGGGCGCGATCTGGTGGCCGAGCTGGCGGCGCGCGGCGTCGTCATCCGGGCACAGTCGCTGCGCGGCGTCGCCGAGGAGATGCCGTGGGCCTACAAGGACGTGGCCGACGTGGTCGAGGTGGTGGTGGGCGCCGGGCTCGCGCGCCGGGTGGCGCGCATGAAGCCGCTGGTGGTGGTGAAGGGCTAGCGGGGACGCGCCCGTCAGCCGCCGACTAACGCGCGCGACTCGTTCCCGCACCCTCCAGCAGCGCCGCCAGGCGCCCGCCGGGCGCCCCGGCGGCGAGGGCGCGCGCGTCGCCGACGAAGCGGATGGGGCGTCCGTCGACCACGTTGGTCGGCTCGAAGATCATGAACACGCCCGCCCAGCCGGGGAAGATCGCCGGCGGCACGATGCCGACGGCGTGGAACGGCCGGTTCGGCACGGACACGACGCGTCCCATCGTGCCGTCGGCGGCGAGCCGCCGGACGGTCGCCATCACCTCCTCGCTCTCGGTGCGGGCCGCGTCGTGGTGGTCGATCTGGTGCTCGGTCGTGACGACGAGGGCGATGCCCCCGGCCAGGCCGGCGGCGAGGAGCGCGTTCGTCCAACGTGCCGGCAGGTGCTCCCCCAGCCAGGCGAACACGACGCACCCGGCGAGCGTGAGCGCGAGACCGCCCAGGTAGTGATAGCGCGGCGTCTCGCCGAGGGCGACGATCCCCTGCCCGACGAGGAGGAAGAAGCCGCGTCCGAGGGCGATGGTGCCGTAGGTGCCGAGTGCCAGCAGGGCGAAGGCGCCCAGGCGGCGGCGCGCCAGCGGACCGCCGAACCCCGCCGTCGCGCTCGCTCCCGCCACGGCCAGCACGATGAGCGTCGTGGCGGCGATGCCGGGATACGGTCCGGTCGGGAACACGAGGCCGAGCCCGAGCCAGGCCAGGCCGGCGGTCACGAGCTGGGGCAGCAGGATCGCGCTCGGTTGCCAGCCCTCGTGCACGAAGCTCAAGAAGGGGAGGGCGACGCTCTGCTCGTCGCCGTACGCGGCGTCGAAGAGCACATGCAGCCCGACGTAGAGCGCCACGGGAAGAACGGCAAAGGCGAGCAGGAAACGGCGCGTCGCCGGGAGCGCGTAGGCGCCCGGGTTGAGCAGCCAGAGAACCACCGGGAACACGACCGCGATACCCACGCCGACGCCGAAGCAGGTGGCGCCGACCAGGAGGAGGAGTCCCCAGCGCACCGCGCGGGCAAGCGTGACCGGGCCCGGACGCACCACATCGAGCAGCACCAGCAACGTTAGCGTCGTCGCCAGCGTCTGGCCGTAGACCGAATACCAGCCGACGGTCGCCTCGTGGGCGGGGCACACGCCCCACACCGCCGCGCCGAGGCAGGCGATGCGCTCGCTCGCGAACAGCCGCTCGAGCAGCGCGAAGAGGAGCGCGACGTTCACGAGGTGGGTGACGAGCGAGGTCCACTGATACCCGGCCGGCTCCGCCCCGAAGAGCGCGTGCGTCACGGCGAAGACGGCGTTGAAGGTCACGTTCGAGTGCCCCGCCTGGGGGCGGAGGAGGAAGCGCAGCGGATCCAGGTCGGCGAGGGCGAACAGGTGGATGAAGTCGTCGGCGTAGAAGTAGTGCTGCGTGACCGGGAGGAAGAACAGTGCGGCCAGCAGCACGGGTGGCAGCGCCGCCCACATCGCGCCGGGCCGGGGTCGTGCGGGCGCTTCGCGAGCCATGGCGCGACCGCCCGTCTAGGTGGCGCCGTCGGTGCCTGTCAACACGTTCCCTTGCCTTTCCGTCCCGGGTTGATAGGGAGCGGAGCGGTTTCGATGGCCGACCTCCGCATCGAGCGCGACAGCATGGGCGAGATCGCGGTCCCGGCCGGCGCCTATTACGGTGCCCAGACCGCGCGCGCCGTCGCCAACTTCCCCATCTCGGGCCGCCGCTTCCCGCGCTCGTTCGTGCGCGCGCTCGGGCTCGTCAAGGGCGCGTGTGCACGCGTGAACGCTAGCCTGGGTGTCCTCGATGGGCGTCGCGCCGACGCCATCGCACGCGCGGCCGCCGAGGTTGCCGACGGGGCGCTCGACGGCGAGTTCGTCGTCGACGTGTTCCAGACGGGGTCGGGCACGTCGACCAACATGAACGCCAACGAGGTGATCGCCAATCGGGCGTGCGAGCTGCTCGGCGGGGAGCGCGGCGACCGCGCCCTTGTGCACCCGAACGACCACGTCAACCGGAGCCAGAGCACCAACGACGTGTTCCCGACCGCGATCCACGTGGCCGCCCACGCCGAGATCGTCGAACGGCTGGTGCCGGCGCTGGACGAGCTCGCGCGGGCGTTCGAGGAGCGCGCCACCGCGTTCGCCGACGTGGTCAAGGCGGCGCGGACGCATCTCCAGGACGCGGTGCCCATGACCCTCGGGCAAGAGCTGGGCGGCTATGCGAGCGTCATGCGCCACGGCATCGCGCGCCTGCGGACGAGCCTCGCCCATCTGGCCGAGCTGCCCATCGGCGGCACGGCCGCCGGCACCGGGCTGAACGCGCCCGCCGGCTTCGGCGATCGCGTGGTCGCGGAGCTGCGCCAGGTGACCGGCCTGCCGTTCGTGCCAGCGCCCGACCGCTTCGAGGCGCTCGCCAACCGGGACGCGGCGGTCGAGGTCTCGGGCGCGCTGCGTACGCTGGCGGTCGGCTTGCTCAAGATCGCCAACGACGTGCGCCTGCTGGCGTCCGACCCGCGCGTCGGCCTGGGAGAGATCCGGCTGCCGGCGATCCAGCCTGGGTCGAGCATCATGCCCGGCAAGGTGAATCCCGTGATCCCCGAGGCCGTCGCGCAGGTGGCCGCGCTCGTGATCGGACACGACGCCACCATCGCGCTGGCCGGCGCGAGCGGGAGCCTCGAGCTGAACGTGATGATGCCGGTGATCGCGCACTGCCTGCTCGAATCGATCGCGGTGTCGGCGGCCGCGGTGCGGGTGTTCGCGGCGTCCGTGCGCGGGATCGAGGCCGATGTCGCGCGCTGCCGGGCGTACGCCGAGCGCACCGGTCAACTGGTGGCCGCCCTCGCGCCGGTCGTGGGCTACGATCGGGCGGCCGAATTGTTCAAGCGCGCCACGGCCCGCAACCTGCCGATCCGCGCCATCCTGGAGGAGGAACACGTGCTGCCCACCGACGAGATCGATCGCGTCCTCGACCTGCTGCAGCTGGCGCGGGGTGGCCGGGTGGAGGGCGGCCGATGAGGGCCCTGGTGTTGACGCTGCTGGCCGCCGTCGGCGGGAGCGGCTGTGTGCTGTCGCTCGGCGATGTGAGCCTGCTCGGCGGCGGCCCGCATCCGCTCGAGGAAACCGTGGTCGACGGGGAAGGGCGTGCCAAGATTCTGCTCGTCGACGTGAGCAACGTCATCACCGACGCCCCCACGCGACGCGCCTTCGGTCTGGTCGAGGAAGAGAGCACGTTGGCGCGTGTGCAGTCCGAGCTGCGCAAGGCGGCCGAGGACGAGCGACTGGCCGCGGTCGTGCTGCGCATCAACAGCCCGGGCGGCGGCGTGACGGCGAGCGACCAGGTGTACACCGAGCTGGTCCGCTTCAAGCGCGAGCACCACGTGCCGGTGGTCGCGTCGCTCGGCGACCTGGCGGCCTCGGGCGGCTACTACGTCGCTTGCGCCGCCGATCACATCGTCGCTCATCCCACCACCGTGACGGGGTCGATCGGCGTCATCCTCACCAGCCTGAACGTGGAGGGGCTGCTCGGCAAGGTCGGGGTGCGCAACGAGACCTTCAAGACCGGCGCGCACAAGGACCTGCTGTCGCCCTTCCGGGGCGCCACCCCCGAGGAACGGAAGATCGTTCAGGGCATCCTCGACAGTCTCTACCAGCGCTTCGTCGCCATCGTCCGCCAGAGTCGCCCGCATCTCGACACCGCGCGCCTCGGCGAACTGACCGACGGCCGCATCTTCGACGCCCAGCAGGCCCGGGCCGCCGGCCTGGTCGACGAGATCGGCGACCTGCACGCCGCCATCGCCGCCGCCGAACAGGCCGCCGGCGTCAAAGGCGCCCGCATCATCGTCTACCACCGCAGCGACGAAACGCGCGAGAACATCTACTCCGCGGCGCCCCCGCTCATGACCGGCACGATGCAGGTCAATCTCTTCCCCATCGACGCCAGCCTGTTCGGCGCGGGCCCGCGCTTCATGTACCTGTGGACCCCCGTGCTGACGCGCTGAAGCGATGGGGATCCCCGCGCAGGGGCTCAGCTCCGGTGTGTACGCGGCCGGGGCAAGGCCGAGTTCGTCCCCTGTCGACCAACGACCCTGCGGTTCAGCGGCGGCGCGGAGCGCCGACCGCTGCAGGCGCGGGTTAGGCAGCAACGCGGATCACCTCACCCGGTCGCACCCTTCCGATAGCGCCCAGGGCAGCGGGCACCAACGGACGAACATCTTCGAGAGCGGTACTCCGCGCAACGAGGACAACTACACCGAGGCGAGCCCGAGCAAGGTTCTGTTGAAATTGGAGATTCTGATCGGCCGTGACGAAGGCGTCGAACCCGCTCTCCGCCGCGCGCTGAAGCAGCTCACCGTTCGTGAGACCCGCCCAGCCCTCCTGCTGCACGGTACGGACCTGATGCGCCGTCAGGTCGCCGGCCAGGTGACGCGGCAGTTGCTCATCGAGCAGGACGCGCCCCGGGGCTCACCGCCTCGTGAGCCGCCTCGAGGGCGGCGACTGCTTGCTCGCGCGAAACCGATGGGAACTCGTCGAGGAACTCATCGAGGCTGTGGCCCCGCTCGAGGTAGTCGATCAGATTCCGGAACGGCACCCGGGTCCCGACGAATACGGGCGTACCGCCAAGGATATCAGGATCGCTATGAATGGCCGGGAGACGTGGGCTCATGCTCCTACTCGGACACGGATTCTACCTCAGGATCTCGATGCTGCCTAAACGTTGATCGGACAGACGCTGGATAAGCCCGCACCGCGCCCATGTAGCACCGACAAGCTACCGACGCAGCTTGAACTCGCGTCACCACCGGCAGCGACGGCGGGAACGTTGTCCCGACGAGCCGGTCGAGGTAGTCGCGATGGAGGCTCGGGGCATCTGTCGCGGCGTTGGTGCGAAGGGGCGATGGACCGGCCTCCCGCGCCGACATTCGTCTTGACAGCCCGCGTCACAACGCGTACGAACACGGCACACCGCTCGACACCTTTTAATTTGACCCTGCGAGGTCAGGAAAGGTTCGTGATCATGCTCACCGACAAGCGGGCCCGCCATGTGAGGGGCTCTCATGCACGCACGATAACCGCCTCCCGGCGCTGCCGCGGAGGCGTTTTTTTTGTCTCCGGGGTGTCCGCGTGAGCCAGAACGGCACTCGCGTGGTGATGGACGGGGTCGCCATCCAGCGGGCGGTGGTGCGCATCGCGCACGAGATCCTCGAGAAGAATCGCACTACCGCCGACCTGGCGCTGGTGGGCGTCCGGTCGCGCGGGGTCTTTCTGGCCGAGCGCATTCGCCGCGCCATCCACGACGTCGACGGTAGCCCGGTGATGCCGTTCGGGGTCGTCGATATCACCCTCTACCGTGACGACCTCGACCGCGGGGTGCAGAACCCGGTCGTGAAGGGAACCGAGATCCCGTTCTCGGTCGACGGCAAGTGCATCCTGCTGGTGGACGACGTGCTGTTCACGGGCCGGACGGTGCGGGCGGCCATGGACGCGGTGGTCGACTTCGGCCGCCCGCGCGCCATCCGGCTGGTGGTGCTGGTCGACCGGGGGCATCGCGAGCTGCCGATCAAGGCCGACTTCGTCGGCAAGAACCTGCCCACCTCCCCGACCGAGCAGGTGCATGTCCGGCTGGCGGAGGCGGATGGCACCGACGAAGTGCTGATCGAAGAAACGAGCACGGGGTGAGGGAGGGCGCCATGGCATTCACACAGCGTCACCTGCTCGGGCTGGAGGGCGTCCCGGCGGCGGAGATCACCACCATCCTCGACACGGCGGCGTCGTTGAAGGAGATATCCGAGCGCGACATCAAGAAGGTGCCCACCCTGCGCGGGAAGACGGTGATCAACCTCTTCTACGAAGCCAGCACCCGCACCCGTACGTCGTTCGAGATCGCGGCCAAGCGCCTGTCGGCCGACACCATCAACATCTCCGCCTCGACCTCCAGCGCCACCAAGGGCGAGACCCTGGCCGACACCGGGCGGAGCCTGGAGGCGATGCGCCCCGATGCCATCGTGCTGCGGCACCCGGCGTCGGGGGCGTGTCACCTGCTGGCCCGGCACGTGACCTGTCCCATCGTGAACGCGGGCGACGGCTGCCACGAGCATCCCACCCAGGCATTGCTCGACCTGCTCACCATCCGCGAGCACCGCGGCGAGGTGGCCGGGCTCACGGTGGCGATCGTGGGCGACGTGCTGCACAGCCGGGTGGCGCGCTCCAACCTGCACGCGCTCCGGGCCCTCGGCGCGACCGTACGCTTGGTCGGTCCCCCGACGCTCCTCCCGCGCGAGTTCGCGAGCCTCGGCGCCGAGCTGCACACGCGCCTCGCCGACGGTGTGCGCGACGCCGACGTGATCATGATGCTCCGCATCCAGCGCGAGCGCATGGGGGCCAACTACTTTCCCACCCTGGACGAATACGCGGAGTACTTCTGCCTCACCGAGGACGCCGTCCGGCTCGCCAAGCCGCAGGTCATCATCCTCCATCCCGGCCCGATCAACCGCGGCCTGGAGATCGCGAGCGCCGTGGCTGATGGCCCGTACTCGGTGATCATGAACCAGGTCACCAACGGCCTCGCCGTGCGCATGGCGCTCCTCTATCTCCTGATCGCGCGCAGCAAGGCGGAAGGCGCGAGCGAGACCGAGGCCGAGACCGAGCCGGCGCGGCGCCGCACCGGAGGGCGCGCGTGAGCCAGGGGCGGGTGCTGGTCAGCGGCGGGACGGTGGTCGACCCGGTCGCCGGCACCGCGGCAGCGGGCGACGTGCTCATCGAAGACGGCCGCTTCGCGGGTGTGCTGCGTCCGGGCGAGGGGGCGGCGGTCACCGGCGCCGCCACCGTCGACGCACGCGGGCTCCTCGTCCTGCCGGGCCTGCTCGACATCCACGTGCATCTCCGCGAGCCGGGGTACGAGTACAAGGAGACCATCCAGACGGGCGTGCAGGCCGCGCTCGCGGGCGGGTTCGCGGCAGTGGCCTGCATGGCGAACACCGAGCCGGTGAACGACAACGCCGCCGTCACGCAGTACATCCTCGAGCGGGCGCGGGTGGCGGGCGGCGCGCGCGTGTATCCCATCGGGGCGGTGTCGGCCGGGCTCAGGGGCGAACGTTTGGCCGAGATCGGCGAGATGCAACGCGCCGGCATCGTGGCGGTGTCGGACGACGGCCGGCCCATCATGGACGCCGCCCTCATGCGTCACGCGCTCGAGTACACCCGCATGTTCGACCTGCCGGTGATCGCGCACGAGGAAGACTCGTGCCTGGCGGCGGGGGGGGCGATGCACGAGGGCACGATGGCCCTGCGCCTCGGCCTGCGCGGCATTCCGGGCGCGGCGGAAGAGGTCATGGTCGCGCGCGACATCGCCCTGGTGCGCCTCACGGGCGGGCGCCTGCACGTGGCGCACGTGAGTACGGCCGGCGCGGTGGTGCTGGTGCGGGGGGCCAAGGCGGCCGGCCTGCCGGTGACGGCGGAGGTGACGCCGCATCATCTCTTCCTCACCGACGAAGCCGTCGAGGGCTACGGCACCAACGCCAAGATGGCGCCGCCGCTCCGCCCGCGCGCCGATGTCGACGCGCTGCGCGCCGGGCTCGCCGACGGCACCATCGACGCCATCGCCACCGACCACGCCCCGCACCATCCCGACGAGAAGGAGATCGAGTTCGACCAGGCCGCCAACGGCGTCGTGGGGCTCGAGACGGCGCTCCCGCTGGCGCTCCGCCTGGTGAGCGAGGGCGTCCTGGATCTCCCCACGCTGGTGGCGCGGCTCACGGTCGGGCCGGCGCGGGCGCTCGGCCTGCCCGGCGGGACCTTCAGCCGGGGCGCCGCCGCCGATCTCACCCTGGTCGATCCCGAGCGCCGCTGGCGCGTCGAAGCGCGCACCTTCCGGTCGAAGAGCCGCAACACCCCCTTCGAGGGCTGGGACATGACCGGGCGGGCCGTGGCCGTCCTGCTCGACGGCCGGCTGGTGCACGACGACCGACCGGCTACGGCCGCATTGCGGAACGCCTCGTGAGCGCGCGGCCGGCGCTGCTTGCGCTCGCCGACGGCACCATCTTCCGCGGGCGCGCCTTCGGCGCCCAGGGCGAGGCCACCGGCGAGCTGGTCTTCAACACCAGCATGACCGGCTACCAGGAGATCCTCACCGACCCGTCGTACGAGGGGCAGCTGGTCGCCATGACCTACCCCGAGATCGGCAACGTAGGCGTGAACCGAGAGGACGTCGAATCGCGCCGGCCGTACGTCCGCGGCTTCGTCGTGCGCGATTATCGCGACGCACCGTCCAGTTGGCGCGCGGAGGAAAGCCTCGGGGCCTACCTCGCGCGCCACGGCATCCCGGGGATCGAGGGCATCGACACGCGCGCGCTCGTGCGGCACCTGCGCGACCACGGCGCGCAGGAGGCGGTGCTGTCCAGTACGGATCTCGACGCGGCGCGCCTGGTGCGGAACGCGAAGGCCGCGCCCAGCATGGTGGGACAGGACCTGGCGAGCGTGGTGACCTGCGCCGAGGCGTACGACTGGACCGAGGGCCCGTGGCAGCTCGGTGGGGGCTACCGCACCGCCGACGACTGCACCGCCGCGGGCGGCGGGCCGCCGCTCAGCGTGGTCGCCTACGATTACGGCATCAAGTACAACATCCTGCGCAACCTGGTCGGCGTCGGCTGCCGCGTGCGGGTCGTCCCCGCGTCCACCCCGGCGGCCCAGGTGCTCGCCCTCCGCCCCGACGGCGTCTTCCTCTCCAACGGTCCCGGCGACCCCGACGCCGTCCGCGGCGCCCCCGAGACGGTCGCCGCCCTCCTCGGCAATGTCCCCGTCTTCGGCATCTGCCTCGGCCACCAGATACTGGGCCTCGCCCTTGGCGGCACCACCTACAAGCTCAAATTCGGCCACCACGGTGGCAACCAACCGGTCCAGGACCTCACCACCGGCAAAGTCGAGATCACCTCCCAGAACCACGGCTTTGCCGTCGACGTGGACTCGCTCACAGGCCGCGGCGAGGTGACGCACGTCAATCTCAACGACCGCACCGTCGAAGGCCTGTCCGTCACAGGCCAACCCACGTTCTCCGTGCAGTACCACCCGGAGGCCTCGCCGGGGCCGCACGACGCCCGCTACCTCTTCCGCCGCTTCGTCGACCTGATGGAGCGGCACTAGTGCCCCGCCGCACCGACATCCGCTCCATCCTGCTCATCGGCTCCGGCCCCATCGTCATCGGCCAGGCCTGCGAGTTCGACTACGCCGGCACCCAGGCGTGCAAAGCCCTCCGCGAAGAGGGTTACCGCGTCATCCTGGTGAACTCGAACCCGGCTACCATCATGACGGATCCCGAGTTCGCCGACCGCACCTACATCGAGCCCATGACCGTCGAGTTGCTCGAGCGCATCATCGCCGCCGAGCGCCCCGACGCGCTGCTGCCCACCATCGGCGGCCAGACCGGCCTCAACCTGGCGCTCGACCTGGCCGAGGCCGGCGTGCTGGCGCGTTACGGCGTGCAGCTGATCGGCGCCAGCGTCGACGCCATCAAGCGCGCCGAGGATCGCGATCTCTTCAAGCAGACCATCCGCGCCATCGGCCTCGACCTGCCGAAGAGCGGCGTCGTGCACACGCTCGAGGAGGCCGAGGCGTTGCGGGCCGAGATCGGCCTCCCGGTCATCATCCGCCCGTCGCGCACGCTCGGCGGGACCGGTGGCGGGTTCGCCACCACCCCGGAGGAGTTCCGCACCAACGTCACCTGGGGGCTCGAAGCGTCGCCCATCTCCGAGGTGCTGGTCGAGGAATCGATCGCGGGCTGGAAAGAGTTCGAGCTCGAGGTCATGCGCGACGGCAAGGACAACGTCGTCATCGTGTGTTCGATCGAGAACTTCGACCCCATGGGCGTGCACACCGGCGACTCGATCACCGTCGTTCCGGCGCAGACGCTGACCGATAAGGAATACCAGGTGATGCGCGACGCCGCGGTCGCCATCATCCGCGCCATCGGCGTCGACACCGGCGGGTCGAACGTCCAGTTCGCGGTCCATCCGCGTACGGGGCGTCTGGTCGTGATCGAAATGAACCCGCGCGTGTCGCGCAGCTCGGCGCTGGCCTCCAAGGCCACCGGCTTCCCCATCGCCAAGATCGCCGCCAAGCTGGCGGTCGGCTACACGCTCGACGAGATCCAGAACGACATCACGCGCGAGACGCCGGCCTGCTTCGAGCCCACCATCGACTACGTGGTCACCAAGATCCCGCGCTTCACGTTCGAAAAGTTCCCGCAGGCGACCGACGTCCTCGGGCCGCAGATGAAATCGGTCGGCGAGGCGATGGCCATCGGCCGGACGTTCAAGGAGTCCTTCCAGAAGGCCATGCGTTCGCTCGAGATCGGCAGCTTCGGCTTCGAGCCGCGTGCCGGCGTGCCCGACGACGAGCTGCGGCGGCGGCTCGCGGTGCCCAACGCCGACCGGCTGTGGCACGTGGGCGAGGCCTTGCGGCGCGGCTGGACGGTCGAGGCGGTGGCCGAGCTGACCGCGATCGACCCGTGGTTCCTGCGTCACCTGGACGAGCTCCTCGCGACCGAGCGCGCGCTCGCTGGGCAGACGCTGGATGCACTCCCGGCCGAGCGGCTGCGGGCGCTCAAGCAGGACGGGTTCGCCGACGTGCGCCTGGCGGACCTGCTCGGCACCACCGAGGACACCGTCCGCGCCCGGCGCGAGGCGGACGGGATCGAGCCGGTCTACAAGACGGTCGATACCTGCGGCGCCGAGTTCGAGGCGCACACGCCCTACCTGTACTCCACCTACGAGCCCGGCGACGACGAGGCCCACCCGACCGCGCGGAAGAAGATCGTCATCCTGGGTGGCGGGCCGAACCGGATCGGGCAGGGGATCGAGTTCGACTACTGCTGCGTGCACTCGGCGCTCGCGTTGCGCGAGGACGGCTACGAGACGCTCATGGTCAACTGCAACCCGGAGACCGTGAGCACCGACTACGACACCTCCGACAAGCTGTACTTCGAGCCGCTCACGCTCGAGGACACGCTGGCGCTCCTCCGGCGCGAGAAGCCGGCCGGTGTCATCGTGCAGTTCGGCGGCCAGACGCCGCTCCGGCTGGCCGTTCCGCTCGAACGCGCCGGCGTCCCCATCATCGGCACGACGCCCGATGCCATCGACCGCGCCGAGGACCGCGAACGGTTCGAAGAGGTCCTGGAGACGCTCGACCTCCGCCGTCCGCCGAATGGCGTCGCCCGCGCGCCGGACGAAGCCGTCCGCATCGCGGAGACGATCGGCTACCCCGTGCTGGTGCGGCCGTCGTACGTGCTCGGCGGGCGCGCCATGGAGATCGTCTACGATCGCGACAGCCTGGCGCGCTACATGCGCGTGGCGGTCAAGGTATCGCCCGCGCACCCGGTGCTGATCGACCAGTTTCTGGAGGACGCGATCGAGGTCGACGTCGACGCGGTGAGCGACGGGCAGCAGGTCGTGATCGGCGGCATCATGGAGCACATCGAGCGCGCCGGGGTGCACTCCGGCGACAGCGCGTGCTCGCTGCCGCCGTATTCGATCGATGCCGAGGTGCAGGCCGAGATCCGCCGCCAGGCGGCGGTCCTGGCGCGCGAGCTGGGTGTGATCGGGCTCATGAATGTCCAGTTCGCGGTCAAGGACCGCGTCGTCTACGTACTCGAGGTGAACCCGCGCGCCAGCCGCACGGTGCCGTTCGTGTCGAAGGCCATCGGCGTGCCGCTCGCCAAGGTGGCGGCGCGCTGCATGGTGGGGCAGTCGCTGGCGGCGCAGGGCTTCACGGCCGAGATCGTGCCCAGGCACGTGAGTGTCAAGGAAGCGGTCTTCCCGTTCATCAAGTTCCCGGGCGTGGACACGGTCCTCGGGCCCGAGATGAAGTCGACCGGCGAGGTGATGGGCATCGACACCAGCTTCGGCGCCGCGTTCGCCAAGGCACAGATCGCCGCCGGCACGCTCCTTCCCACGACGGGCAAGGTCTTCATCTCGGTGCCGGACGGGGACAAGGACGGTGTGGTGGCGATCGCCCGGAAGCTCGCCCGCCGGGGCATGGCGCTGCTCGCCACGCGCGGCACGGCCGAGCGGCTGAGAGCCGCGGGGCTCACGGTCGAGACCGTCAACAAGGTGCAGGAGGGCAGCCCGCACATCGTCGATGCGCTCCGGCGGGGTGAGGTGGCGCTCCTCATCAACACGCCGGCGGGGCTCGAGTCGTTCCGCGACTCGTTCCCCATCCGCCGGACGGCGCTCGAGTGCCGGGTGCCGTACTTCACCACCATGGCGGCAGCCGCCGCGGCCGCGGAAGGCATGGAGCTCATGGGTCGGGGACCGTTCGCCGTGCGGCCCCTGCAGGAGTATCACGGCAAGACATGAGCGCGGCGGCCCCGCTCGCCGAGCTCCTCCAGACGCTCGCACCGCCGCTGGAGTACCTGGCGGCCGACGATTTTCGCCGTGCCGACCAGACGCGCCTGCCCCTCGGGGCCCTCAGCGAACGGCTGGAGCGCGCACGCACGGCGGCCGGCGAGGACGCGGGCGGCGCGCTCGCCGAGCTGGTGGAGACGGGCGGCGCGCTCGCCGAGCTGGTGGAGGCGCGCGGTGCGCTGGCCGAGCTGGTGGAGATCGTGGAGGCGCTCCGGCGCGAGCCGCCGGCGGCGCACGAGGGGCTCCTGCGCCGCGCCCACGGCCTCCTGCCGGCGCTCCGGCGCGTGGCCGGACCGCCGGCGCCGTGGATCGACTATCAGCCCGCGGCGGGCCCCGTGGGGCCCACGCTGGCAGCGCTCGCGGGACCGCTGCAGGCTGTCCGCTCGGTCGGCCCCAAGCGGGCGGCGGACCTGGAGCGGTTCGGCCTCGCGACCGTCGAGGACCTGCTCTATCACCTGCCGTTCCGCTACGAGGACCGCCGCGCGCTGAAGCCGCTGCGCGCGCTCGTGGTGGGCGAGGAGGCGAGTGCGGTCGGCGAGGTGAGTCACGTGCGCGAGGGCCGGGTGGGCCGCGGCGGCCGTCGCATCCTGGAGATCGTGCTGCGCGACGCCGAGGCGCTGCTGGTGCTGGTGTGGTTCAACCAGATCGGGTACTTCAGCCGCCGCTTCAGCACGGGCCAGCGCCTGCTCGTGCACGGCAAGGTCGAGGCGCCGCTCGGCGGCGGGCCGCGGCGGATGATCCATCCCGAGGTGGAACCGCTGGCCGCCGAGGAAGAGCCCGCGAGTCTCGCCCGCGTCCTGCCGGTGTACGAGAAGCCGACCGAGATGCATCCCGGTGCGATGCGGCGGATCGCGCACGCGGCGGCGAGCGAGTTCGCAACCCGCGTCCCGAGCGTCCTGCCGGCGGTAGTGGCGGCGCGGCAACGGGTCATCGATCTGGCGCGCGCGCTCGCCTACCTGCACGACCCGCCGCCGGAGGCGGACGTGGTCGCGCTCGGCGACGCGCGCACGCTCGCGCACCGCTCGCTCATCTTCGACGAGCTGTTCTTCCTGCAACTCGGGCTGGCGCTCCGCCGGAGCGCGGCCGTCGCGGCGCCGGGCACGGCGTTTCCGGCCTCGACGCGACTCGCGCCGGCGCTCCGCGCCCACCTGCCGTTCCGTCCGACCGGCGCGCAGGAACGCGCGCTGGGCGAGATCGCGGCCGATCTGGCGGCGCCCCATCCCATGCATCGCCTCCTGCAGGGCGACGTGGGCAGCGGCAAGACGCTGGTCGCGCTGCTGGCGGCGTTCACCGTCATCGAGGCGGGCCAGCAGGCGGCCCTCATGGCGCCGACGGAGCTGCTCGCCGAGCAGCACTTCGAGACCGTCCGGCCGCTGGCGGAGCCGCTCGGCGTGGTGCCCGTGCTGCTCACGGGAACCACCAAGGGCGTCGCGCGTCGCCGCGCGCTGGCCGGGCTCGCCGACGGCTCGATCGCGCTTGCGGTGGGGACGCATGCCCTGATCCAGGAAGGGGTCGCCTTCGCGCGCCTCGGCCTCGCCGTCGTCGACGAGCAGCACCGCTTCGGGGTGCTGCAGCGGGCCGCCCTCCAGCGTCAGGGCGCGGACGGCACGAGCGTCGACGTGCTGGTGATGAGCGCGACCCCGATCCCGCGCACGCTGGCGCTGACCCTGTACGGCGATCTCGCCGTCTCGACGCTCGACGAGCTGCCGCCGGGACGGACGCCGATCCGCACCGAGCTGTGTCGCGAGTCGACGCGCGAACGCGTGTACGCCCGTATCCGCGAGCAGGTCGCGGCCGGCCATCAGGCCTACATCGTGTATCCGCTGGTCGAGGAGTCGGAGAAGACCACCCTCCGCGCCGCCACCACCATGGCCGCAGAGCTCGCTACCGGGGCGCTGGCGGGCCTGCGCGTGGGGTTGGTGCACGGGCGCATGAAGGCCGGCGCCAAGGACGACGTCATGCGCCGCTTCAAGGCGGGGGAGTACGACGTGCTGGTGTCGACGACGGTGATCGAGGTCGGCATCGACGTGCCGAACGCGACCGTCATTGCGATCGAGCACGCCGAGCGCTTCGGCCTGGCGCAGCTCCACCAGCTCCGCGGCCGGGTCGGGCGGGGTACCGCCCCGGGGCACTGCTTTCTGGTGCTCCCCGACTGGACCGGGCAGGACGCGTGGCAGCGTCTCACCACGCTCGAGCGCTCGACCGACGGCTTCCACATCGCCGAGGCCGACCTGCAGCTCCGCGGCCCGGGCGACTTCCTCGGCACGCGCCAGGCGGGCCTGCCGGCGTTCCGGGTGGCCAGCCTGGTGCGCGACACGGCGCTCCTGCGGACGGCGCGCGACGAGGCCATGGCGTGGCTGGCGGAGGATCCCGAGCTGGCGCGGCCGGAGTCGGCGGCGCTGCGCGAGGTGCTGGTGCATCGCTGGCGCGGGCGGCTCGGGCTGGCGCGAGTGGGGTAGGGACCCGCCGGCGCCGTCAGAGCCGCGGCGGCAGGAACGGCATGAAGCGTTCGTAGAGCGCCCGGAACTCCGCGAAGCGTGCCACCGACGCCTGCCCGGCGCCGACGATCATGCGCGAGACGCCTGCGGCCACGAGCACGCCGGCCACCACCGCGGCGGCGACGGACACGCGACCGACGGTCGCCATGGCCGGACCGCGCCGCCCGAACAGCACCTGCGTCGCGACCCCCAGGCCGAGCGCCAGATGGATGGCCCCCGCGACGCCGAACACGAGATAATACGGTCGCATGAAGCCCGGCCAGTTGAGCAGCGAGTAGGCGAGGTAGGAGAAGTCGGCCGCGCCAGTGGCGGTCGCTCCCGTGGCCAGTGCCGGCATCACGCGAGTGGCGAACACATGCCCGCCGATCGCCACCAGCAGCACGTAGCCCGTGGCGCGATGCACCCGCACTCGGAGCGGCGACCGCGGCGCGCGCGTACCGCGCCGGGCGAGCAGCGCGAGCACCGCGCAGGCGATGTGCACGACCGCCGGGACGCCGATCAGCAGCAGCTCGACCGCCAGCGTCGGCCGGTAGACGCGCCGCAGCGCGGCGAGCACGCCGTCATACAGCGCTGCCCCGCCGGCCGCGGACGAGGTCGTGGCGAGGTGCAGAGCGAGAAAGACGGCGAACACCACGCCCGAGACCGCCTGGACCATGGCGAGTCGCATCGGCGTCCACTATCACCGCCCGATGCCGGGTACCACGATCGAGCAGGCGAATCAGCTGCGCGCGCCCCGTCACCGACCCGGCGGCGCGGGGCTGTCCCTCGCGGAGGCGAGAGCGCGGGCGCTACGGAGCCATAGGCGGAGTAGCCCGCGCGTCTTGTCGCCTCCGCGAGGGACAGCCCCGCGCCGCCGCGCCTCGGCCACGACCGCGCGTGGAACCGACACCTGGAGATGGCGCACCCCGCCCCGGTCGGCTACACCGCCCGCGATGGGACTCGCCGACGTACACGCCCACCTGACCCACCCGCGTCTCGCCGCCGATGTGGACGCCGTAGTGCACCGCGCCGTCGCCGCTGGCGTCACCACCATCGTCGCCAACGGTCTCAACCCGACCGACAACGAGGCCGTGCGCGCGCTGGCGGCGCGCATCCCCGCCGTCCGTCCGGCGTTCGGCTTCTATCCCGTAGATGCGGTCCTGTCCGAGCTCCGGGCGATGGGCCGGACCTACCCACGGGACACGGACGCCGTGACCCCGGACGACGGCGTGGCGTGGGTGCGGGCGCACGCGGGCGAGGCGTTCGCCATCGGCGAGATCGGCCTCGACGGTCACTGGGTGCCGGAGCCCTTGTGGGCCCAGCAGGAGGAGGTGTTCCGGGCGCTGCTGCGGGTCGCGCTCGACGCCCGCAAGCCGGTCATCATCCATACCCGGCGACGCGAGCGGCGGGCGCTCGAGATCCTGGACGAACTCGGCGTCACGCGCGTCGACTGGCACTGCTTCGGGGGCAAGGTGCCCCTGGCGCGGACGATTGCCGAGCGCGGCCATTATCTCTCCATCCCCGCCAACGCGCGCCGCTCGGAGAGTTTCACCCGCATGCTGGAGACGCTGCCGCGCGACCGCATCTTGCTCGAAACCGACTGTCCGTACCTGGGGCCGGACCGTGACCGGACGAACGAGCCCGCCACCGTCGCCGGCACGGCGGCGTTCGCGGCCGAGCTGTGGGGTGTGTCGGTGGCCGAGGTGGAGGCGCAGCTGAGCGAGAACTTCGCCCGCCTGTTCGGCGTCGCGCCGTAGCTACGCCGGCTCCTGCTGCGTCATGCAGTGGAGGGTGCCGAGGCCCCAGACGAGATCCACGGCGTGGATGCCGACCACGTGCCGGGTGGGGAAGAGGTCGGCCAGGATGGCGAGCGCGTCCCGGTCGCGCGGGTCGTTGAAGGTCGGGACCAGGACGACCGCGTTGCCGATGTAGAAGTTGGCGTAGCTGGCGGGCAGGCGCTGGCCGTCGAGGAACAGCGGCGCCGGCATGGGCAGCGGCACCACCCGGAGCGGCGCGCCGTCCTGGTCGGTCACGGTCGTCAGGCGGGCGCGGTTGTCGCGCAGGACGGCGTAGTTGGTGTCGGTCGGGTCGTCCTCGCTCGCCAGCACGACCGTGCGCGAGTCGACGAAGCGCGCCAGGTCGTCGATGTGACCATGGGTGTCGTCACCGGCGATGCCGTTGCCGAGCCAGAGGACCTTCTGGATGCCGAGATGATCGGCCAGCACCTGCTCGAGGTCGTCGCGGATGAGGCCGGGGTTGCGCGCCTGGACCGGGCTGAGCAGGCATTCCTCGGTGGTGAGCAGGGTGCCGCGGCCGTTCACGTCGATGCTGCCGCCCTCGAGGACGACGCGGCGGCCCCGTACGACGGGTTGCCACTGGCGGCGGCGGAGGGCGCGGGCGAGGCGATCGGGCACGGCGTCGTCGCGGCGGTGATTCGCGTACTTGGCCCAGCCGTTGAACTTCCAGTTGGTGAGCGCGACCGGGCCGGTCGCGCGCCGGACGAAGAGCGGGCAGAAGTCGCGTGTCCAGGAGCGGTCGGTGGAGATGCGGAAGAAGTCGACGTCTCCGAGATCGACTCCGACCCGCTCGAGGAGACGGCGGGCGGCGCGCTCCGTGGCCGCGTCCGCGACCAGGATCCGCACCCGCTCGCCCGCGACCAGGTGGCGCACCACCTCGCCGTACACCCACGCGATGGGCGCGAACTTTCCCGGCCAGTCGGCACGCGCGTGCGGCCAGGCGAGCCAGGTGGCGGCATGCGGCTCCCACTCGGCCGGCATGCGGTAGCCGAGCGCGGCGGGGGTCCTCCGGGCGGAACGGCTCACTCGTCGACGAGCCGCCGGGTGATGGCACCGTAGGCGTCGATGCGCCGGTCGCGCAGGAAGGGCCAGTGGCGACGGACCGTTTCCTGGTGGCGCCGGTCGCATTCTACCACCAGCAGCTCCTCGTCGGTGGACGACGCCTCCGCCAGCACGACCCCGAAGGGATCGCACACGAACGACGCGCCCCAGAACTGCAGCCCGCCGTCCGCCGGCCCCTCGTGCCCGACCCGGTTCACGGCAGCGACGTAGACGCCGTTGGCGATGGCGTGCGCGCGCTGGATCGTCTGCCAGGCGGCGCGCTGGCCGGCGCCGAACTCGGTGCGCTCGGCCGGATGCCAGCCGATGGCAGTAGGGTAGAACAGCACGTCGGCCCCGGCGAGCGCGGTCAGGCGCGCCGCCTCCGGGTACCACTGGTCCCAGCACACCAGCGTGCCGATACGGCCGACGGCGGTGTCGAAGCTCTGGAAGCCGAGGTCGCCCGGCGTGAAGTAGAACTTCTCGTAGTAGAGCGGGTCGTCGGGGATGTGCATCTTCCGGTAGCGCCCGCGGAGCGCACCGTCGGCGTCGAGGACGACGGCCGTGTTGTGGTACACGCCGGCCGCGCGGCGCTCGAACAGCGACGCGATCACGACGATGCCGAGCTCACGGGCGAGAGCGGCCAGGGTGTCTGTCGTCGGACCGGGGATGGGCTCGGCCAGATCGAAGAGGGCGGCGTCCTCGCGCTGGCAGAAGTACTGCGTCCGGAACAGCTCGGGCAGGCAGACCAGGCGCGCGCCACGCGCGGCGGCCTCGCGGATGCGGTCGACAGCGGCGGCGGTGTTGGCCGCCGGATCGGGCGTGCAACGCATCTGCACCAGCCCGATCGCGAACCGCTCCGGCGCCGCCATCGGCGCAAAGTGCCGGGGGGCGAGGGCGGTGTCAATGCGGCGCCGCTCTGGTAGCGGGCGAATGAGGACGCTACAGTGCGCCCCCGGGAGGCGGCGATCATGGACATGTCCTTCAGCCCCGAGGAAGAAGCGTTTCGCGCCCGCGTGCGCACCTGGCTCGAGGCCAACGTGCCCGCGCCGGGCGCGTTGAAAGACCTGGACGCCATCCGCGCCTGGCAGCGCACGCTCCACGCCGCCGGCTTCCTCGGCGCCGCGTGGCCGAAGGAGTACGGTGGCGCAGGGCTGACCGACATCGAGCAGGCCATCTTGAACGAGGAGATGGCGCGCGTGCGGGCGCCCGGGGTGGTGAATTCCATGGCCATCTGGTGGGTCGGCCCGGCGATCATGCGCTACGGGACGGAGGCGCAGAAAAACCGCTTCATCCCGAAGATCCTGAACGCCGAGGAGATCTGGGCCACCGGCTACTCGGAGCCTACCTCGGGCTCCGACATGGCCGCCGCCAAGACGCGCGCCGTGCGCGACGGCGACGACTACGTCGTCACCGGGCAGAAGCTCTGGACCACCCTGGCGCACATCTCCGACTGGTATTTCGTGCTGGTGCGCACCGCCACCGAGGGGCCCAAGTGGGCCGGGCTGTCACTGCTCTTGATGGACATGCGCAGCCCCGGCATCGAGATCCGCCCCATCCGCCAGATCGACGGCGGCTCGGATTTCAACGAGGTGTTCATGACCGACGTGCGCGTCCCGGTCGCGAACCTCCTCGGCAAGGAAGGGCAGGGCTGGGAGGTGGTGTCGAGCGCGCTCGTCAACGAGCGCACCGGCATCTCGGGCAGCGTGCGCTTCGACCATACCCTCGAGTGGCTGACGGCGACCGCTCGCGAGCAGCGCCGGACGCACGAGCCCCCCGTCCGCCAGCGCATCGCCGACCTGGCCATCAAGGCCGCCATCGCGCGCTACTCGGGCATGCGGACGCTCACCGACCAGCTCCGCGGCCGCATGAACCCGCACCTGTCGGCCGCCATGAAGCTCGCCTCCACCAGCCTGTCGCAGGAGTTCTCGGAGACGGCGATGGAGGTGCTCGGCCCGTACGCGGCGTTGATGGATGACGCGCACGCGCCGGCCGCCGGCCGCTGGGCGAAGCAGTACCTGGGCGATCGCGCGATGACGATCGCGGGCGGGACGAGCGAGGTGCAGCGGAACATCATCGCGCAGCGGGTCCTGGGGTTGCCGCGGAGTTGAGGACGGGTACCCCGAAAGACGAACGAGTAACGATCTCCGCGCGAGGGTCCGACGGCGTCACGCACCGTAGTAGCCTGCGGATCTGCTGGAGCTATTCGACGTCGAGGGCAATGCGCAGCGCCGAGCGGAGCTGGCGCATCTTCGAGACGGACAGGGCGCCGACGAAGTCGGTCAGGGCGGACTTGTCGAGCGTGATGAGCTGGTCGCAGTTGATACAGGAGGCGTGCTTGAGGCCCTCCTCGATGCCGACCGGGACCTGCGTCGCCAGACCCACGAAGAGGGTGTTGACGGGCGCGCAAACCACGCGCGCGCCCCGCGAATCGACGAGCGCCTGCCGGCTGACCACGACGAAGCAGCGGGAGCGCCTCGGGTCATCGCCCGGGGGACGACGGACCCGATAGATGTCGCCACGCGTCACTCCGGCTCCCACTCGACCTGGTAGGCGATCGCGTCGGCGCTCTCGCGATTCAGAGCGTCCGCGTGGGTATTCAGCAGCTCGATCTCGTGCCGGTCGCGCTGGCGCTTCGCGACACGCCGGACCGACGCGCGAACGGAACGTTCGATCCAGGCCGAGCGACCCGAACGGCCGGCCAGCGCATCGACGGCACTCAGCAGATCTGCGGAGAGCGACACGGAGGTCTTGATCTTGCGGGCGGACTGCGCGCGGCGGCGCACGAGGACGGCACGCGGGGGATGCGGCTGCTTCTTGGGTCGGCTCTTCATACCGACAACGTTACTACTGATGGTGGTATGCCACAAGCGCCGTGACCGGCCCCCAGCTTTGCACGTCGCCCATCGGGTACACGCCGGGGGCGTGACGCGCGCTAAAGCCCGAACGCCAGGTTCAGCACCAATCCCAGCACGAACAACCCGCCCGCCAGGCGGGTGTGGTAGAACGCCGCCGACACGTACCACAGCGGCCAGATGCGGTACCCCGGCGGCGGCGCGTCGGGCTTCGGCTGCGAGTACACGGTCAGCACCTGCCGCAGGCGCGGGATCGCGGCGGCGACGATCAGGACGCCGACGCCGAGGGCGCCGCTCACGACCAGTGTCAGGACGATCGGGTAGAAGGCGATCATCAGGGCCTGGTTGAGACGCAGCGACGCCGTCCTGCCCAGCAGCACCGGCAACGTGTGGATGCCTCGTGCCGAGTCCTGCTCGTACTTGTCGACGTGCTTGCCGATCAGCACCGTGGTGACGGCGATGGCGTACGGCAGGCAGGCGACCCAGACCCACGCGGGCAGCGTACCAGCGGTGACGTAGTACGTGCCGCCGATCATGAGCGGACCCCACACGACGAACACGCCGGGCTCACCCAGGCCGTGGTGCTTCAGCCTGAGGGGCGGGGCGACGTAGAACACGCTGATGAAGAGGCCGGCGAGCGCGAAAGCCACCACTGGCCAGCCGCGGACGGCGGTGAGGGCGAGGAGGACGCCGAGGTCGACCAGGTTGAGGGCGGCGACAGTGGTGAGGAGGCTGCGCGTGCTGATCAGGCCCGACAGGATGGGGTGCGGCGCGTACAGCGCACGGGTGTACTCCTTGGTGTCGACGCCGCCGGTCAGGTCGAAGTAGTCGTTGATCATGTTGTTGCAGGCATGGGCGACCACCAGGCCGACGAGGGCGAGCGCGAAGTAGCCCCAGTGCGGGGCGTCGGCGGTGGCGGCGGCCAGGAGCCCGCCGATCAGCCCCGAGGTGAGCGTCATGGAGAAGACGCACGCCCGCGTGATGAGTAGCCAGCGTGACACGCCGTCGATGGCGCGGCCCGCGGGCAGGTTGCCCTGGGCGAGGATCAGGCGCCAGTTGTCGAGGAGGCCGGTGAACCCGGGCGCGGGAACCGCCGCACCATCCCGGAGCACGTCTGCACGTTCCGCCATGGGGCCGGTTTAGCGCGGGGCCGCAGGCGGTTCAACGGTTGCCCGGGGAGCGTTACGGTCTCCCGCACTACGGGCGGCAGCTGGACGCGGGCGGCGGGCAGATGCCGGCGGTCGATTTGCCCAGCTCGGGATGGATCTGCAGGTTGCCGCCAATCAGATCTCCGCCGTCGTCGACGAGGGGATCCGGCGGGAGCGACCCTTCCGCCTGCGTGCAGCACACCGCGGCGGCGAGCGCGTCGACATTGTCGTCCACCGGCCACATCCGCAGGCGATAGTGGTCGTCCCGGCCGGGCTCGCCGAAGTCCTTCACCTCCAGCCGGAACACCACCGTCTGGCCCTTGCGGGCACTGCCCTGCTCGCTGAAACCTCCGACGCCCGACACGCAGATGGTGTTGGCGGGCGTCCGCGGCGGCGGACCGGGAATGCACAGATTGCCGCGCATCTCGCCTTCGCAGCCGCAGATCAGGCTGTTGAAGGCGTCGGCCTTGAAGTTGCCGTTCTTGTGCTTCCGCGAGTGGGTCCAGTTGCCCTGCACATGGGCGTCCTTGCGATCCAGCTCGGTGAAGCAGCCGCTGCACCCGCACGGCGCACCCACCTGGCCGCCGAAGGTGGTCTTGAACATGTCGTGGTCGGCTTCGCCGATGACGAAGCCGCCGCCGGTGAGCCGGCAGCCGATGAGCGTGGTGGAGGTGGTCGAGACGCGCGTGGTGGTGGTGACGGTCGCCAGCGTGGTGCTGGAGCTGGCGGTGGATGCGGTGGTGGTCGACGCGGTCGTGGTCGGGGCCGTGGTGGTGGATGCCGTCGTCACGGTGCTCGAGGTCGTGGTCGTGCTGGTGATGAAAGGGGCCGACGTGGGGGGCGCCGTCGAGGACGATGTCGACGTCGACGATGTCGACGTCGATGTGGTGGTGGCGGTGCTCGTGGTGGTGGGCCGCGTGGTCGAGGTGGTGGTGGTCGTCGGGCAGCACTGGCCGTGGTTGTCGGGATCCATGGCGACGCTGACGCCGCCCACGAAGTGCCCGCGCAGCAGGTTGTCGCCGCCCAGGTTGAGCTTGCCGGCGATGGCGCAGGCGTCGACGACGTAGCGCCCATGCCGGCTGAACTTGATCGCGCCGCGCTCGGTCACGATGCGGAGCGCGCCGCAGGTCGTGCCGACGGTGGCGTCGTTGTGGAACTTGACTACGCCGGCGCCGGGCACCAGGACGGTGGCGGGGCCGCTGCTGGTGACCTTGGTCGAGAGGCGCGCCACCAGGCTGCAGATGGTGGTGGTCCCGGGCGCGAGCACCAGCTCGCCGCCGTTGTCGATGCGGATGGCGCCGTAGACGCCGGCCCCCAGGTCGCAGTGGTGGTTGCCAAGCAGGATGTCGCCGGTGCTGCAGTCCTGGTCGAAGGTGACCAGGATCTGCGGCGCCGACGGATTGCACGCCGCCGGGAAGGGCAACGTCACGCCGCATGCGCGCGCGATGTCGCCCAGGTCCGAGATGCAATGGTCGTCGCAGCTCGGGGTGCCGTCGCCGTCGAGGTCGCCCAGGATCGGCGCCTGGAACGGTGCGCTGCAGTCGGGACGCAGCGTCTGGTGCTGCACCATCGCGCAGGTGAGACCGCAGGTGGCGGGTTGATTCCGGAAGACGGCGAACAGCGACCCGGGCGGGCCGTTCAGGCAGACGCGATCACCCACCACCTGCCCCGCGGCCGGCACGCTGGCGTTGGTGGCGTTCAGCACACCGCAGCGGCCGACGCCACGCACGGGCGTGGGACAGTTGACGCCCACGTGGCACCCGGGCGGCTCGATGGTCAGGTTCTTCACGCGCACCACGCGCGTGCCGAGGATGAGATACCCGGCCGGATCGCGATCGACCGACAGGTCGGCGGCGAACACGAGTGCCGGGAGCGACAGCACGACCAGGAAGGATGTACGCATGGGATGCAGCGGACGCCGAAGCGGGTGCGTAGGTCATAGAGGGTCGCGCGCGCCGGCGTCAACGCAGTGGGCGCGAAAAAAGCACGCACCGTCCCGAGCAGGTGCGCCGTCGTTTCCACCTCCGGCGATCCTGGTTTGACCCTCCGGAACCTATCCTTTATGTATGGATTCCGGACACCTGCGGCGTCAGGCATGGATTTCCCACGCATCAAGCGGCTCCCGCCGTACGTGTCCGTCGGCTGAGACGAGGATTGACGGACGGTGGCGGCGGGGGCGGTCAAGGTCGGGCTGATCGGCTGGGGCACCATCGGCACCGGTGTGCTGAAGGTCCTGCGCGCGCACCGCGCCGACATCACCCGGCGCGTCGGGCGGCCGATCGACATCGTCGCCATCGCCGACCTCGACACGACGACGGACCGCGGCATCGCCGCCAAGCCGGCACGCCTCACCAAGGATGCGCTGTCCGTCATCCGCGATCCCGAGATCTCCATCATCATCGAGCTGATCGGCGGCTACGAGCCGGCGCGGCGGTTCGTCCTGGAGGCCATCCGCGCCGGCAAGGACGTGGTCACCGCCAACAAGGCGCTGCTGGCCGTCCACGGGCAGGAGATCGTCGCGGCCGCGGAGCAGGCCGGTACGTGCCTCGGCTTCGAAGCCAGCGTCGGCGGTGGCATCCCCATCCTGCGCACGTTGAAGGAAGGGCTTGCCGGCGACCGGACGGCGGCGGTGTACGGCATCGTCAACGGCACCTGCAACCACATCCTGACCACCATGACGCGCGAGGGACGGAGCTTCGACGAGGTGCTGGTCGACGCGCAGCGGCTCGGGCTGGCGGAGGCGGATCCGTCGACCGACGTGGACGGCATCGACTCGGCGCACAAGCTCGCCATCCTGACCGCGCTCGCCTTCGGCGTAGCGCCGCGGGTGAAGGACATCCCGACCGAAGGCATCCGTCGCATCGACGCCATCGACATCGCCTTCGCGCGCGAGCTTGGCTACGTCATCAAGCTGCTCGCCATCGCGCGCGACGGCAAGGACGCTGTCGAGGCGCGGGTCCATCCCACCATGATCCCGCAGGGTCATCTGCTGGCCGACGTGGGCGGCAACTTCAACGCGCTGTTCGTCCGCGGTGCGGCGCTCGGGCCCACGATGTACTACGGCCAGGGGGCGGGCTCGCTCCCGACGGCGACGGCGGTGGTGGGCGACCTGATCGCCGCCGTGCGTGACCGTGCCGTGGGCCGCGCCATGCGCGTGCCGCCGTGGGGCGTTCCGCAACGTGAACTCCGGCGGCTCCGTATCCGGCCGCTCGCGGACCTGGAGGGCGAGTACTACCTGCGGTTCATGGCGCTCGACCGTCCCGGCGTGCTGGCGCGCATTGCTGGAGTCTTGGGCAGGTTTGAGATTAGTATCGCCTCGGTGATCCAGAAGGAGCGGCGGGCGGGGACGACGGTGCCGGTGGTGTTGCGGACGCATCGCGCGCGCGAGCGGAACCTGGCCAAAGCGTTGACAGCGATCGGGCGCATGGCGGCGGTCCGCGGCCGGCCGGTGTCGATCCGCATCGAGGAGCGCCTGGCGTGAGCGTGTCGCGTGCCTGGGGCGGGTTGATTGCCCACTACCGCGAGCACCTGCCCATCGCTCCGGGTGACAAAGTCGTGACACTCAACGAGGGCAACACCCCCCTCGTCCGTGCCGACCGCCTGGCGGCCGTGGTGGCGCCCGGGATCGAGCTGTACTTGAAGTGCGAGGGCCAGAACCCCACCGGCTCGTTCAAGGACCGCGGCATGACGGTGGCGGTGACCAAGGCGCTGGCGGAGGGGGCGGACGCCGTCATCTGCGCCTCCACCGGCAACACGTCGGCCTCGGCCGCCGCCTACGCCGCCCGCGCCGGCATGCGCGCCTACGTGGTGGTGCCGCAGGGGAAGATCGCCCTCGGCAAGCTCTCGCAGGCGGTGATGCACGGTGCGCGTGTGATCCAGATCGACGGCAACTTCGACCACGCGTTGAAGCTGGTGCGCGATGTGAAGGAACGCCACCCGACGCGCCTGTCGCTGGTCAACTCCGTCAACCCGCACCGCATCGAAGGCCAGAAGACGGCGTCATTCGAGATCTGCGATGCCCTGGAGCGCGCGCCCGACTATCACCTCCTGCCCGTCGGCAACGCCGGCAACATCACCGCGTACTGGCGCGGCTACAAGGAGTACCACGCCGCCGGGCGCATCCCGGCGCTGCCGCGCATGATGGGCTTCGAGGCCGCTGGCGCGGCGCCGCTGGTGCACGGCCGCGTGATCGAAGATCCGCGCACGGTCGCCACCGCCATCCGCATCGGCAACCCGGCCAGCTGGAAGGGCGCGATCGCGGCGCGCGACGAGTCGGGCGGAGCGATCGAAGCGATCACCGACGAGGACATCCTGTCGGCGTACAAGCTGCTGGCGCGGACCGAAGGCGTGTTCGCCGAGCCGGCGTCGGCCATCTCGCTGGCGGGGGCGCTCAAGCTGGGTGCCAGCGGGCGGCTCCGCCCGCGCGACGTGCTGGTGCTGACGCTCACGGGCCACGGCCTCAAGGACCCCGACAACGCGATCGCCAACTCCGAAGCGGCGCTGTCGATCCCAGCGGACCTGGGGCGGCTGGCCGCCATCCTGGAGCTGGACTAGCCCGTGAAGTACGTCGTCCTGCTGGCTGACGGCATCGCCGACGAGCCGCATGCGGATCTGGGGGGGAAGACGCCGCTCGATGTGGCGCGGACGCCGCATCTCGATCGGATGGCGTCGTGCGGCATTCTCGGCCTGACGCGGACCATTCCGTTGGAGCTGCCGCCGGGAAGCGACATCGGCACGCTGTCGGTGCTGGGCTACGATCCGGTGAAGCATCAGGGCGGGCGCGCGGCGTTGGAGGCGGCGGCGCTCGGGATCCGGCTGGGGCCGGAGGACGTGGCGCTGCGCTGCAATCTCGTGACGCTGGAGACGCCCGGGGGCGGTGTCGAGACCATGGCCGACTCCATGGGCGGCGGGCCGAGCGACGCCGAGGGGCGCGAGCTGGTGGAGGAGCTGTCGCGGCAGATCGGGCGCGGCGCGGTCGAGTTCCATGCCGGACGCGGCTACCGGCATGTCGCCATCTGGCGGAACGGCCAGATCCGTATCGGGACGGCGCCGCCGTACGAGCTGAACGGCAAGCCGGTCGGTCCCGCGCTGCCGGAGGGGGTGGGCACCGAGGTGCTGCGCGACCTGATCGAGCGCTCGCGCGCCGTGCTGGCGGCGCATCCGGTGTGTCAGGCGCGGCGCGAGCGCGGGTTGCGGGCACCGACCGCCATCTGGTTCTGGGGGCAGGGGCTCCGGCTCGAGTTGCCGCGCTTCCGGGTGCCCGGCTCGGTGGTGTCGGCGTCGGACCTGGTACGTGGTGCCGGCGTGCTCGCCAACCTACGGGTGGTCGACGTGCCGGGCGCCACCGGCGGTCTGGACACCGATCTGCGCGCCAAGGTCGAGTACGGCCTGCGTGCGCTCCGCGACCGCGATTTTCTCATCCTGCACGTGGCGGCGCCGGACGAGGCCAGCCATCTGGGCGATGCCCACAAGAAGGTCGAGGTCATCGAGCGCATCGACGAGCAGCTGGTGGGGGGCCTGCTGGAGGGGCTGCGCGCCCTCGGTGAACAGTGGCGCATCCTGGTGGTGCCGGATCACGCCAGCAGTTGCGCCGCCCGGTCGCACACCGCCGCGCCGGTGCCGTTCATGGTGTACACGTCGAACGACGAGGCCAAGACAAAGGGCCTCTCCCGCGGCTACAGCGAGCGCGACGGGCGCGATAACGGGATGTTCATCTCCGAGGCGTACACGCTGCTCGATCGGCTGCTGCGGCAGTAGGGGCGCGTCAGGCGGAGTGATCGCCCGTGCCGTGGGAGATTCGATTCGCGGACTCGGTTGCCGACCAGCTTCGTCGGCTGAAGACAGTGGAACGGGTGAGGGTGCTGGACGCGATCGAGCGACAGCTGGTCCACGAACCGCTCGTCGAGAGTCGGCATCGAAAGCCTCTCCGGCCGAACCTCCTCGCGCCATGGGAGTTGCGGGTGGGGCCTCTTCGGGTGTTCTATGAGGCCGTGAAGCCGAAGGTCGTCAACGTACTTGCCGTCGGAAAGAAGTCGAGGAACGTCCTTCGGATCGGGGGCCGGGAGATCACGCTATGAGAACGGTCACGCTCGCTCAGGCGTCGCGAACGCTCGCCCAGTACGCTGCCGAGCTCGACGGCGACATCGTCGTCGTGACGGAGCGGAATCGGCCGGTGGCGGCGCTGGTGTCTCTTCGGAACGTTGATCGGGAGTCGTTGGCCCTCAGCTCCCACCCCGACTTCATCAAGTTGATGGCGAAGGCTCGACGCGAGACCGCCGCGGGCAGAACGTTGTCCCTGCAGGATATCCGGGAGCGGGTGCTGCCTTCTCGCTCGCGTAACCGGCGGGCGCGGCCGGCCGTACGGAAACGCCGGGGCGCCTGAAGGGTTCGCGATGGAACGCAACCTGGCGATGGAGGTGGTGCGGGTGACCGAGGCGGCGGCGCTCGCTTCGGCACGCTTCATGGGACGCGGCGACGAGATGGCGGCCGACCAGGCAGCCATCGAGGCCATGCGGAAGGCCTTCAACGCCATTGCCATCGACGGCACGGTGGTGATCGGCGAGGGGCCGGCCGACGCCATGCCGATGCTCTACGTCGGTGAACGCGTCGGCGCCGGGCAGGGGCCGCAGACCGACGTGGCGCTGGATGCGCTGGAAGGCGCCGCCGTGTGCGCCACCGGCGGGCAGAACGCGCTGTCGGTCATCGCCATCGCCGAGCACGGGACGTTCCTGCGCGTCCCCGAGACCTACATGGAGAAGCTCGCCTGCGGCCCGGAAGGGAAGGGCGTCGTCGGCCTCGACAAGAGCCCGACCGACAACCTACGCGCCCTTGCCGAGGCGAAGGGCGTCTACGTCGAGGACCTCACGGTCGCCATCCTCGACCGCCCCCGGCACGACAAGATCATCGAGGAGGTGCGCCGCGCCGGCGGGCGCATCAAGCTCCTCGGCAGCGGCGACGTGGCGGCGGCGCTGGCTACCACCCAGCCGGAGAGCGGCATCGACATTCTCCTGGGGACGGGTGGCGCGCCGCAGGGCATCCTGGCGGCGGCGGCGCTCATCTGCCTGGGGGGCGAGATGCAGGCGCGCCTGAAGCCGCGGAACGAGCACGAGTCGGGGCAGCTGCGGGCGGTCGGGCTGTACGACCTCCGGAAGACGTACGGCCTGGAAGAGCTGGCGTCGGGGTCGGTGATGTTCGCGGCCACCGGGATCACGGCGGGGGACTACCTCGCCGGTGTGCGGTACGTGAAGGGCGGGGCGGTCACCAACTCGGTCGTGATGCGGTCGGCGACGCGGACGGTGCGGTTCATTCAGTCGCATCATCATTTCGAGCGGGCGCCGGAGTACTGACGGGGGTCGTCCGTCTCTCCGCGGACGCGGGTAGGTCGAGGGTTGAACCCGACAGCTCTGTTATGACAGCGTCGTAGTACGGAGGACCTGTCATGGCTGCCCCCATGAGCATTCGGCTCGACGACGAGACCCGGCGGACGATCGCGCGCCTCGCCCGTGCACGCCGCCGCTCCCAGTCGGAGGTAGTTCGCGAAGCGATCGATGCGCTGCTCGAGCGGGCACCGGCAGCGCGACGCCCCTGGGATAGCTGGCGCGAGGTTGTCGGGATCGCACGCAGCTCGTCGGGCACCCTCTCCGAGCACACGGGACGAAAGTTCGCAGAGCTGCTTGCGGCACGGAAGAGGCGCCGCGTCTGTTGCCGCTCGATCGCCGTGACGTGCCCCGCATCCGGGAGCTGATGCACAAGTACCGTTGATCGCACCGAGTTCCAAGCCTATCGTCCGCTCGGATCACGCCGTTTCACGATCATCCCGTAAGTGCCTCCTCTTCGGGTGTTCTTATGACCGTGGGACCCAGTACGGGGAGACAGATTCAGAGCGCACTCTGGTATGGGCTGGACATTATCAGAGTCACATGGAATCCTGTCCGGTACGTGATCGAGCGGCGTATCGCGGGCCAGATCCGCACGGACCTCGGGAAAAAGATGGTCCTGCTCTCGGGGCCTCGCCAGTGTGGCAAGACCACGCTCGCGCGCGCGATCGTGGCGGAACGCAGGGGGACCTACCTGAACTGGGACGCCGCCGCGGATCGGCGGCAGATCCAGCGCCTCGACCTCGACGCCGATACCCCCCTCTATTGCTTCGACGAGCTGCACAAGTTTCGGCGCTGGCGCGGGTTCCTCAAGGGCCTGTACGACACGTCCCGCCGGGACCACCAGATCCTGGTCACGGGCAGCGCGCGGCTCGAGGTGTACGGTCACGGCGGCGACTCACTCCAGGGGCGTTACTTCGCCCACCACCTCCATCCGCTGACCGCGTCCGAGATCGCACGCCGGCCGTTCCCCGGCCTCGATCGGATCCCCGACCTGCCGAACGATCCCGTCGCGCCCGACCTCCTCGGATCCCTCCTGACGCTCGGGGGATTCCCCGAGCCGTTCCTGGCGGGGAGCGCGAAGGAAGCCGCGCGCTGGCGCCTCGGCTATGCCGATCGTCTCGTGCGCGAGGACGTGCGCGAGCTCGAACGCGTGCGCGAGCTCGATCGGATCGAGCTGCTCTACGACCGTCTCGGCGCCATCGCCGGCAGCGTGCTCTCGATCAACAGCCTGCGCGAGGACCTCGAGGTGGCATTCGAGACGGTGCGGAGCTGGATTGCGATCCTCGAACGCCTGGACGCCGTCTTCCGGGTCCCGCCATACGGGCCGCCGCGCATCAAGAGCGTGAAGAAGGAGCAGAAGCTCTACTTCTGGGACTGGGCCCGCGCCGAGTCCGAGGCGGCGCGCTACGAGAACCTCCTGGCATTGCACCTGCTCCGCCTCGTCCACTTTGCGCGTGACGTCGACGGCGAGAAGCTCGAGCTGCGCTACTTCCGCACCCGGATGGGGCACGAGGTCGATTTCCTGCTGCTGCGCGCCGGCAAGCCCTGGATGGCCGTCGAGGCGAAGCTCGCCGAGCAGCCGCTCGATCGCAGCCTGCGCTACCTCCTGGAACGTGTGGCTGTGCCCTGGGCGTTCCAGGTGCACGCGCGCGGCGGCCGGGAGCGGCGCGTTCCGGACGTAGGGAGGTCCCGCGTCCGGTACGTCTCGGCGGCGCGGTTCCTCGCGAATCTGCCCTGATGGCGGAGGCAGGCGAGTCCACCACGGCGCCGGCGGCTGCCAGAGCGACTCCGATCATCCGCTGGACGGTCACTGGGTCACGGGGCATGCCCATGAGGCCGAAGTGATCGACGAGGAGCGCGGCGACGCATTGGCCGCCGACCATGAGTGTGACGGCCTGCGCCGCCCCGATCCTCGGAAACGTTGGCCGCACCCTGCAGGGCCGCCGCTACACCCGCCGCGATCGCCAGCGCCGCGACACGATCTTCATGGTCATGCCGCTGCTCGTACCCTCCCGATCACCCCCGGGGCAATACGCCCGCCGTCGTTCGCAGTCAGAGGTCGTTCGTGAAGCGATCGATGCCCTGCTCGAGCGGACACCGGCCGCGCGGCGTCCCTTCGACGTGTCGGCCCTCTGGCCACGGCGGTTCGAACGTGCAACGAGAGGCGTCATGAGCCCTACAGTCACCGGCCTGCTGCTCGTGCGGAGTCACGGCGTCGCCACCGTCACGATTGATCGTCCGAAGGTGCTGAACGCTCTCGACGCCGACACACTGCGGGAGCTGCTGCGTGCGCTGCGCGAGATCCGTCGCGACCAGGATGTGCGCGCCGTCGTCATCACCGGCGCCGGCGACAAGGCCTTCTCCGCTGGCGCCGACATTGCCGCCATGGCCGCCATGAGCCCCGCCGAAGGGCACGCCTACTCGCGCCTCGGCCACGAGGTGATGTCCCGCCTCGAGGCGCTCGAGGTCCCCGTCGTCGCCGCCGTGAACGGCGTCGCCCTCGGCGGCGGGTGCGAGCTGGCGTTGGCGTGCGACCTGATCGTCGCCTCGTCGAAGGCCCGCCTGGGGGTGCCGGAGATCAACCTGGGCCTCATCCCCGGGTTTGGCGGCACGCAGCGGCTGGTGGCGCGCGTCGGCCAGGGCCGGGCACGCGAGATGATCTACCTGGGACAGCCGGTGGGGGCGGAGGAGGCGGGGCGGATCGGCCTGGTCGACCGGGTGGTGCCGCCGGAGCGGCTGGCGGAAGAGGCGGCCGCGCTCGCGAAGGCGCTGGCCGAGAAAGCTCCGGTGGCAATGCGACAAGCCAAGCGGGCGACCGCCGTCGCCGTGGATGCCGATCGGGCAACGGGGTGCCGGTTCGAGGTCGAGGCCTTCGGGGTCACCTTCGGCACGGACGACCGGGTCGAGGGCCTGCGCGCGTTTCTCGACAAGCGGCCGCCGGTCTGGAAAGCTCGGTAGGGATGACCAAACGCGACTGGCTCGAGCGGCAGTACCGGAAGGAGCCCGAGCGGCCGGTCCGGTTCTCGACCGTCTCCGATATGGAGATCGAGCCGCTCTATGCGGCCGAGGACGTGCCGGGCGATGGCATCGGCCTTCCCGGCGAGTACCCGTACACGCGCGGCGTCTACCCCAGCATGTACCGCGGCCGCCTGTGGACCATGCGGCAGTTCGCCGGCTTCGGCACGGCCGAGGACACCAACGAGCGCTTCCGCTTCCTGCTGAAGCAGGGCCAGACGGGGCTGTCGACGGCGTTCGATATGCCCACGCTCATGGGCTACGACGCCGACCACCCGCGCGCCCTCGGCGAGGTGGGACGCGAGGGCGTCGCCGTCTCCAGCCTGGTGGACGCGCGCGCGCTGTTCGCCGGCATCGACCTCGGCCAGGTGACCACGTCCATGACCGTCAACTGCACCGCCAGCGTGCTCCTCGCCATGTACCTGGCCGTGGCCGAGGAGCAGGGCGTCCCGTGGCCCAAGCTCGGCGGCACCATCCAGAACGACATGCTGAAGGAGTTCATCGCGCAGAAGGAGTGGATCTGCCCGCCGGTGCCGTCCATGCGCATCGTCATCGACATGGTCGAGTTCTGCGCCAAGGAGGCGCCGCGCTGGCACCCGGTGTCGATCAGCGGCTACCACATCCGCGAGGCGGGATCCACGGCGGTGCAGGAGCTGGCGTTCACGATCGCCGATGGGATCGCGTACGTGGAAGCTGCGGTCGCGCGCGGGCTGGCGGTGGATGACTTCGCGCCACGACTTTCGTTTTTCTTCAACCTGCACAACGATTTTCTGGAGGAGATCGCCAAGCTGCGCGCCGCGCGGCGGCTGTGGGCGACGCTCATGCGCGAGCGGTTCGGGGCGAAGGACCCGCGCTCGTTGCGACTGCGGACCCATGCCCAGACGGCGGGCGCGTCGCTCACGGCGCAGCAGCCGCTGAACAACGTGGTGCGGGTCACGGTGCAGGCGCTGGCGGGCGTGCTCGGCGGCGTGCAGTCGCTGCACACGAATTCCCTCGACGAGACCCTGGCGCTGCCGTCGGAGCAGGCGGTCATGGTGGCGCTCCGGACGCAGCAGATCCTGGCCGAGGAGAGCGGGGTGGTGAACACCGTCGACCCGCTCGGGGGAAGCTGGGCGGTCGAGGCGTTGACGGATCGCATGGAGCGCGAGGCGCGGGTGTACATCGACCGCATCGACGGGATGGGCGGGATGGTGCGCGCCATCGACGTGGGCTACCCGCAGAAGGAGATCGCCGACGCGGCGTACGTGTACCAGCAGCAGCTCGAGCGCGGGGAGAAGATCGTCGTGGGCGTGACGCGCTATCAGGTCCCGGAGGAGCGGCCGCCGGAGCTGCTGCGGGTGCCACTGGACGTGGAGGCGCGGCAGGCGGACCGGGTGCGGCGGGTGAAGCGGGAGCGGAACGGTGCGGCGGCGCGCGAGACGCTCGCGCGTGTGCGGCAGGCGGCCGAGGGCGGCGAGAACCTGATGCCGCCGCTGGTGGCGGCGGTGAAGGCGATGTGCACGGTAGGGGAGATTTCGGACGTGTACCGCCAGGTGTTTGGCGAGTACCGCGACCCGGCATGGCTGTGACCGGGCGGCCGGCCCGCATCCTGGTCGCGAAGCCGGGCCTGGACGGGCACGACCGGGGGGCGAAGATCATCGCGCGGGCGCTGCGGGATGCGGGGTTCGAGGTGATCTACACCGGGCTGCACCAGACCCCGGCGATGGTGGCGGAGGCGGCGGTGCAGGAGGATGTGGATGCGGTCGGGTTGTCGATTCTGTCGGGGGCGCATCTGACGTTGTTTCCGGCGGTGATTGAGGAGCTCAGGCGGCGGGGTGGGGGGGATATTCCGGTGTTTGGCGGGGGGATCGTGCCGGATGTCGACGTGCCGGCGCTCACGGCGGTGGGGGTGATGAAGGTGTTCACGCCGGGGGCGAGCATCGAGGAGATTGTGGCGTGGGTGCGGGGGAACGTGCGGCCGCGGGCGGTGTGATTCAGCGAGGGGAGTTCCGGCCTCACGGGATGATGGAGAACCGGCCCACCCGGGCCGGCCGATAGACGGAGAAGTCTCGCCGGTCGAGGGTGAGGACACGACGAATCCCCTCTCGTTCTGCGACGCGCACCAGCGCGGCGTCTGCCAGGTCCATGGGGAGATTCCGGTAGCGCCGCATCAGCTCCCGCATGCGGGGTGCATCAGTCGCATCGATCGGCAGCAGTTCGAGGGTCGCGGACGCGAGCATCTGCCAGAGGGCGTCCTGGGCACTCCATGAACCCCGGACCAGATACATGGCTTCCGTGATTGCGGGCCAGACAGTGACAAGCGGTTCCCGGATCGATCGGAGTGCGAGCACGCACGCCGCGTGATGCGGGTCACCGCGGTCGAGCACGGCAACCAGCGGGCTCGCGTCAACGAGAACGGCGCGCACGTTTCTTCTCGCGCAGGATGGCGGCCAGTTTCTCGCCGGTCTTCTCGGACAGCCTCTGCCCACCGCTGTCGAAGCACCCGATCAGGTGCGCGATGGCCTGGTAGGCGGTCCGCGGCCGCTCTGCCACGACGTCTCGCCGCGCCAACCCCAGTAGCGCCTCCCGAATGACTTGAGACTTCGTTCGGCCGCTTCGCTTCGCGAGGCGCGCGAGCATGTCGGTAGTTTTCGCGTCGAGACGGACGCTGATCGGCATGGCGAGGTCCTCTTGTCCTACGCTCTTGTATTACGCGCTGGATGGACGTGCAAGCCGCCGGGCGGCCAATACGTCCCGACGCAACCGGCCTGCTGCTGCATGTGCCCGGGCACGCGAGACGAACATGGCTGCCCCGCACCGTACCGGCGATGCACTCGCTGCCGGAGATCACCGGCAGGCCAGCCATCGGCGTTACGCCGCGATGGTCACGTCAACAATCTCGTAACTCGACGGCAGTATCCAACCTTCCTGCTCCTGCATGCGCATCGTCATCGACATGGTCGAGTTCTGCGCCAGGGAAGCGCCGCGCTGGCACCCGGTGTTTTGGCGGGGGATCGTGCCGGATGTGGATGTGGCCGAGCTGGAGAAGGCCGGGGTGGTGCGGGTGTTCACGCCGGGGGCGAGTATCGAGGAGATCGTCGCGTGGGTGCGGGGGAACGTGCGGGCGCGGGTGGTGTGAGGTCGCGTTCTCAGCGCGGACGCGGTAGCGGCCTTAGCCGCACGCGGTCATTCGTTACAACCGCGAAGTGTCCAGCCCAGTCGGTGCGACTCGTCAGCGCCGCTACGGCCCGGGCGTTGTCGGCATCGGGGCTCGAGCCGTGCAGCCGAAACAGCACTACGCCGCTCGAGGCCGGGAGCCCGCGTCGCACCGCCAGCTCGCCAAAGTCCTTGTCGAACGTCACAACGGGGCACGCTTCCGCTTCGGCATGCTCCAGTACCTCGCGGTCCGTCGCTCCAGGCATGCGTTCCTTCACCCACAACACGTCGTGGCCCGCCGCACGGAGTGCCGCCACGACCGGAGCGGGAATGTTCTCGTTAGCCAGGAACCGCATGCACCCTGGTAGCATTCAGCGTGGCAGGGCGTACACCTTCTCGGACTGGAGCACCTCGGCGGCGTAGGCGAGGCATGCTTGAATGTCCACGACGGTCAGGTGGTCGTACTGCTGCAATACCTGCTCCGTCGTGTAACCGCGACCGAGGAGATCGATCACCATCTCGACGGCGATGCGCGTGCCTTTCACGACGGGTTTGCCTACCAGCACCTCGGGGTCGATGGCGATACGGTCTTGCCACTCCATGATGCTGACCTTAGCTGGGCACCCGACGGGCGTCTAGCCGGCGCGGCTAGACGCGGGGTGGGCGCGCGATGCGCTCGGGCGTGTACGGCAGGCGGCCGAGGGTGGCGGGAAGCTGATGCCACCCTTGGTTACCGCGGCGTCTACCCCAGCATGTACCGCGGCCGCCTGTGGACCATGCGCCAGTTCGCCGGGTTCGGCACCGCCGAGGACACCAACGAACGCTTCCGCTTCCTGCTGAAGCAGGGACAGACCGGACTGTCGACGGCGTTCGATATGCCGACGCTCATGGGCTACGACGCCGACCACCCGCGCGCCCTCGGCGAGGTGGGACGCGAGGGCGTCGCCGTCTCCAGCCTGGTGGACGCGCGCGCGCTGTTCGCCGGCATTGATCTCGGCCAGGTGACCACGTCGATGACCGTCAACTGCACGGCGAGCGTGCTCCTCGCGATGTACCTGGCGGTGGCCGAGGAGCAGGGCGTCCCGTGGACCAAGCTCGGCGGCACCATCCAGAACGACATGCTGAAGGAGTTCATCGCGCAGAAGGAGTGGATCTGCCCGCCGGTGCCGTCCATGCGCATCGTCATCGACAGGGTCGAGTTCTGCGCCAGGGAGGCGCCGCGCTGGCACCCGGTGTCGATCAGCGGCTACCACATCCGCGAGGCGGGATCCACGGCGGTGCAGGAGCTGGCGTTCACCATCACCGACGGGATCGCGTACGTGGAGGCCGCCGTCGCGCGCGGGCTCGCGGTGGATGACTTCGCGCCGCGGCTGTCGTTCTTCTTCAACCTGCACAACGATTTCCTGGAGGAGATCGCCAAGCTGCGTGCCGCGCGGCGACTGTGGGCGACGCTCATGCGCGAGCGGTTTGGGGCGAAGGACCCGCGGTCGTTGCGGCTGCGGACCCATGCCCAGACGGCTCAGGCGCGTCGCTCACGGCGCAGCAGCCGCTGAACAACGTGGTGCGGGTTACCGTGCAGGCGCAGGCCGGGGTCCTGGGCGGCGTGCAGTCGCTGCACAGCAACTCGCTCGACGAGACGTTGGCCCTGCCGTCGGAGCAGGCGGTCATGGTGGCGCTCCGGACGCAGCAGATCCTGGCCGAGGAGAGCGGGGTGGTGAACACGGTCGACCCGCTCGGGGGGAGCTGGGCGGTCGAGGCGTTGACGGATCGCATGGAGCGTGAGGCGCTGGCGTACATCGAGCGCATCGACGGGTTCGGCGGCATGGTGCGCGCGATCGACGTGGGCTATCCGCAGAAGGAGATCGCCGACGCGGCGTACGTGTACCAGCAGCAGCTCGAGCGCGGGGAGAAGATCGTCGTGGGTGTGACGCGGTATCAGGTGCCGGAGGAGCGGCCGCCGGAGTTACTGCGGGTGCCGCTGGAGGTGGAGGCGCGGCAGGCAGACCGGGTGCGGCGGGTGAAGCGGGAGCGGAACGGAGGAGCGGCGCGCGAGACGCTCGCGCGTGTGCGTCGGGCGGCCGAGAGTAGCGAGAACCTGATGCCGCCGTTGGTGGCGGCGGTGAAGGCGATGTGCACGGTGGGGGAGATTTCGGACGTGTACCGCCAGGTGTTCGGCGAGTACCGCGACCCGGCATGGCTGTGAGCGGGAGGCCGGTCCGGATACTGGTCGCGAAGCCCGGGCTCGACGGGCACGACCGGGGAGCGAAGATCATCGCGCGGGCGTTGCGGGATGCGGGGTTCGAGGTGATCTATACGGGCCTGCACCAGACGCCGGCGATGGTGGCGGAGGCGGCGGTGCAGGAGGACGTGGACGCGGTGGGGCTGTCGATCCTGTCGGGGGCGCACCTGACGTTGTTTCCAGCGGTGATCGAGGAG
>CAZUDO010000076.1:0-38999 GCA_964618895.1 uncultured Binatia bacterium (SeqCode) | reverse complement strand
GGCGGAGCACGCGCGCCTCCTTGTAGGCGACGGCGAGCAGGTTCGAGACGAAGCGCCTCACGCGCGTGCTCCCAGCGTGCGCACCGCGAGCCCGAACAGCAGCACGCCGACGACCCCGATGAACAGCAGGTCGCCCCAGAGATCGGCCGGTCCGGCCGCGCGCAGGTAGATGGCGCGGCTGACGCGGATGTAGTGGGTCGCCGGAAACGCCTCCACGATCCACTGGACTGGTCCCGGCATGCTGCGGATGGGGAAGAGGAACCCCGACAGCTGGACCAGCGGGATGCTGAACAGCACGCTGCGCTGCACGGCCTCGGAGGCGGTGCCCGAGGTGGCCGAGATGACGAGCCCGATCGCCAGCGAGACCAGCACGTAGACGCTGGAGACCCCGAGAAAGAAGGCGAGGCTGCCGCGCGGCCACACGCCGAGCCCGAAGCCGGCCACCAGCGCCATCAGCAGGACGTCGAACGCGAACACGGCGCCGAGCGGGAGCAGCTTGCCGAGCAGGATCTCGACCGACGTGGCGGGCGTCACCTGGAGCTGATCGAAGGTCCCCGCGAGCCGCTCACCGACCACCGACACCGCGGTGATGAGCACGGTGAGGAACGAGAACACGAATCCGTACACGCCGGCCACCATGAACGCCCGGCCGTCGAGCGTCGGGTTGAAGAGCACGGGCGTCGTCACCTCGACCCCTGCGGGCCGCGCGCCCGCCGGCGCCTGCACGAGCGTCGCCCCGACCCGCGCCACGATGGCGTTCACGTACCCCTCGATGTTGGCCGCGAGCAGCGCCTCGCCCCCGTCGTAGACCACCTGCACCTCGGGGCGTGCGCCGCCGCGCCCCACCTGGGCGAGCCGCCGGGCGAAGTCCGGCGGGATGACGATCCCCGCCCGCACCCGCCCGCGGCGCAGCGCCTCGTCGAGCGCCGCCCGGGTCGCCATGGGGATCGGGTCGAAGGTGCCGTTGGCGCGCAGCTCGGCGACCAGGCGCCGGCTGGCCCGCGACCCCGACGCGTCGTGCACGCCGAGGGCCATGTGGTGCACGTCCGTGGTGAGGATCCCGTTGAAGAGCAGCAAGGTGCCGATCGGCACCGCGACCAGGATCGAGGCCGTGAAGGGGTCGCGCAGGGTCGCCCGGATCTCGCGCACGACGAGCGTCCGGAGCCGCCGCCAGCTCATGGCGGCGGCTCCGCGGCGAGGACGCGCCGGAACACGTCCGTCATGGCGGGCTGCTCGATGTGGACCTGCGCCCCGGGCATGGCCGCCGTCAGCGCGTCGAGCGCAGCGAGGAGCGGCGCATCGAGCACCGCGGCCCGTCCGCTGATGCCGCCGGTGCGCACGACGATCTCCCCCATCCCGAGCGCCCCGAGGCGCCGGGCCCCCGCGTCACGCGCCGCGTCGGGCAGCACCACCTCGATCCCGTAACCGGGCGAAAAGCGGCGGCGCAGGTCCTCCGGGGTGGCATCGGCCACCAGCCGCCCCGCATCGATGCAGCTCACCCAGTCGCAGTAGTCGACCTCTTCCAGGAAATGGGTGGTCACGAATACGGTGACGCCGCGTGCGGCTTCGTCCTGGATCACGTCCCAGAAGAGGCCGCGGCTCTCGACGTCGACGCCGGCGGTGGGCTCGTCAAGGAAGAGCACGGCAGGCTGGTGCAACGTTGCCAGCGCCAGGCCGGCCCGCTGCCGGATGCCGGCCGGCAGATTCTCCGGCTTCTCGCGCTCCGCGTCGGTGAGCGCGAAGCGCTCGCGGAGCGCGCCCCAGCGTGCGCTGAGCGCCGCCGGCGTGAGCCCGTAGAGGCCGGCGTAGAATTCTACGTTCTCGCCGATGGTGAGCCCCTGGTACAGACTCACCTTCTGGCCCATGTACCCGATGCGGTCACGCACGCGGCGCGGCTCGCGCGTGACGTCGATGCCGTCCACGCTGATCGCTCCCGCGCTCGGGCGCAGCAGCCCGATCAGCATGCGAATGGTCGTGCTCTTCCCCGAGCCGTTGGCGCCGAGAAACGCGAAGATCGTGCCGGGAGCGACCGTGATCGAGAGCGCGTCGACGGCGGTGAAGTCGCCGAAGCGCTTGCTGAGGCCCGTCGTCGTGATGATCGCCGTGCTCATGCGGAGGCGTAGAAGCGCAGCATCGATTCCATGTCGGGCTCGGCCAGCTCGACCAGCGCGACCGGGGCGCCGGGGAGCGCGCGCAGCCGGATGGCGACGTCCGCAGCGGCCGCGCGCTCGACCTCGACGCGCGCAAAGCGGCCCGTGGCCCGCGCGTCCGCGACCCCCGCCAGCGCACGGGCCGCGCGGGCGATCGCGCGCGTATCCGGCCCCCACAGGCGGTACACCTCGCGCGGGACCTGGCGGCGGAGCGTCGCGGGGGCGCCGCTGGCTACGACGCGGCCGTGATCCAGGTAGAGCAGCTCGTCGACCACGGCCGCCTCGTCGAGATAGCTGGTGCTCATCATCACCAGCGCCCGGGCAGCCGTCTCGCGCAGGATCGCCAGGATCTCGCCGCGCGCCACCACGTCGACCCCGGCGGTCGGCTCGTCGAGGATGAGCAGGGCCGGCTCGGGGAGGAGCGCGTTGGCGATGGCCAGCTTCTGTCTCATGCCGCCCGAGAGCGCGCCGGCCGCGCGGTCGGCGAACGGCGCCAGCAGCGTGCGGCCGAGCAGCGCGTCGGCCCGGACGCGAAAGGTGGCCTCGGGGAGGCGGTGGAGGCGGGCGGTGAAGCGGAGGTTCTCGATCACCGACAGCTCGCGGTGCAGGCTGAAGCTCTGCGCCACGTAGCCGATGGACGCCTTGAGTCGGGTGACGTCGCCGCGCAGATCGTAGCCGAGCACGCGCGCCTCGTCGGCCTCGACTTCGAGGAGCCCGGCCAGCGCGCGGAGCAGCGTCGTCTTGCCGGCGCCATCGGGGCCGACGACGCCGACGATGCGCCGGGCGTCGACCTCGAGGTCGACGCCCGCGAGCGCCACGCGCGTGCCGAAGCGCTTCTGCAACCGCCGGAGCCGGATGCACGGCGCGCTCACGCGTCGCTCCCCTCCAGGTACACGTCGCCTTCCGTCCCCGGCTGGAAGCGCTCGACGTCGCCCAGGATCCGGATCTTCGCCCGGTACACCTGCCCCAGGCGATCGTCGCGGGTTTCGATCTTCTCGGGCGTGAAGCTCGCCTGGTCGGCGACGAAGCTCACCTCGCCCGGGGTGCGCGTGCCGGGCTGGCTGTCGAGCTCGATCGTGACCTTGCGGCCCACCCTGAACCGCCCCACGTCGGCGACCGGCACGTAGACCTGGACGTACTTGTCCCGCGGATCGAGTACGGAGAGCACCGGCGCGCCCGGCTGGGCGAGCTCGCCGGGCCAGATGTGCTGCGTCTGGACCACGGTCGCGACCGCGGGCGCGCGGATCGCGTACTTGGCCGCCGTGACGCGCAACTCGGCGAGCTGCGTCTCCACGAGTCCGCGCCGTTCCCGCAGGGTGGCGAGCTCGTGCTCCGCCACTGTGATGCCGCGCGCGTCGGCGACGGCCTTGTCCCGCATCTCGCGGGCGCGGTCGAGCGCGCCCGTCGCCTGATCGCGCTTGGCGCGCGCGTCGTCGAGGAGCTGCGTGGTGCTGGCGCCGCTGCGGACCAGATCGGCCTCGCGCCCGAGTGTCCGCTCGGCGACGGCCGCGGTGGTGGCCGCCTGCCGCAGATCGGCCTCGCTCGCCGCCAGCGTGCGCTCCCAGGTCGTGCGCACGAGCTGCACCTTCACCTCGGCGGTGGCGATGTCGGCCGTGACCACCGCCAGCTCTTGCGCCTTCGAGCGCAGCCTGGCCTGGATGTCGGCGTCGTCCAGGCGCGCCACCTCGGCATCGGCGGGCACGCGCGCGCCTTCGGCGAAGGCGACTTCGATGACGCGCCCGGTGACCTCGCTGCGGAGCACGCGCTCTTCGCCTTCGACGACGCCGGTGTAGTGCAGCTCGCCGGAGCGGCAGGCGGCGGCGGTGACGTAGAGCAACAGGAGACGCGTGCGCATGGTCACCTCGACATGGAGGCGATCGGCCCCAGGGGACGGCCGATCAGTTGCTCGAGCTCGGCGCTGCGGGTGTGCGCCTGATAGAGGGCGGTCGCGAGTACGGCCCGCTGCTCTGCGAGCAAGGCCTCGGCATCGAGCAGGTCCTCGCTCGTGGCGCGTCCGGCATCGAATTGTTGTGCGCGGATGCGACGGTTCTCTTCCGCCTGCACGACCGCCGTCTCGGCCGTGGCCCACGCCGCCAGGCGTTCCTCGCCGGCATGCTGCGTGGCGCGTACGGCGGCCTCGACCTCGCGCAGCGCGCGCTCGATGCGCGCGCGGTTCTGCGCCACCGCGATGCGCGCCCGGGCGATCTCGGCCTCCCGCGGGGCGTCGGCGATGTCCCAGGTGAAGCCGAGGAACGCTCCGCCGATGCGCTCGGGCTGGATGATCTCCTGCGTCGTGTAGTCGATGGTGCCGCCGCCCTGGAAGCGGGGGAGCCGGCCACGGGCGAGCGCCGCGGCCGTGTCCTCGAGTCGCTGCTGCTCCTCGACCAGGAGCCGGAGCGTGGGGTTGGTCGCGAAGGCCTGACGCAGCGCTTCCTCGGCCGTGGGGAGGGTCGGCGGGACGGCCACGTCCGCCAGGCGGAGCGGCGCGTCGACCGGGCGGCCGACCAGCCGGTTGAGGGTCCACCGCGCCCGCGCCTGCTGGAGCGCGACCTGGCGCAGCACCTGCTCGGTGTTGCGCACCGCTACCTGCACGACCAGGAGCTCGTTCCTGGTGAGCCGGCCGGAGGCGACCCGCGCCTCGGCGTTGGCGAGCTGCTGGCGTTGGGCGGCCAGCGTCTGGCGGGCGACGCCGGCGAGGCGCTCGCTCTCGAGCAGCGCGAAGTAGCTCTGGGTGGCCGCGAACTGCTCGCCCAGCACGACGGCGAAGCGGCGCGCGTCTTCGGCACGGTAGCCCGCCTGCGCCGCCGTCACGCGCTTCGTGATCTCGCCGAAGGCGTCGATGGCCACGCTCGCGGTGCCGTTCACGCCGAAGAAGTCCTGCTCGCGAATGAACGCCGTGGGTACCGCCGCGCCCGCGGGCACCTGCCCCGGCGGGAACTCGAGCGCGATCGTCTGAGGGGCACTGTACCAATCGTACCGGCCCCGGGCCGTCACCGTCGGGTAGTAGCGGCCCCGGGCCTGGTCGACGCGCGTCCCGGCGATGGCGAGGTCGCGATCGGCGTCGGCGACGCGCCGGTTGGCGCTGGCCAGGCGCACGACGTCCGCGAGCGTGAACGTCTCGTCGTCGGTGGGCACGGGTGCGGCGTCGAGGGAAACCGCTGCGGCCCGGGCGCGGTCGGCGAGTTCCTCCCGGCGGCGCTCCGGCGTCCAGCCGCCGTTGCCGTCGGGCCGGGTCAGCACCTGGACCGGCCCGCAGCCGCAGGCGAGCAGGCACGCGACGAGCAGCTCACCGCGCACGAGGCGACCTCCCGGGAGTGGCGGCGACGGCCGCGATCCCGCCGCTGGCAAACCGGGCCATGTGACCCGCCAGCCGGGCAATGTCGGCCGGCGTGAACTCGTCGAGCCCGAGGATGCGCAGCATGGCGGGCCGGGTGAGACGATAGAAGAGTGCCTGCCCCATGATGCTGGCGACGCACCGGAAGACCGCGTCCTCGCCGAGGCGGGGCGCCAGCCGGCGGACGACGGCCGCCATCTCCTCGATCATGGGCTGGATGAACTCGACGATCACGATCGGCAGCGCGTCGCTCGGGTCGAGCATCTCGCGCATCATGAGCGTGCCGTGGAGACTCGGCGGCGGGCCGAGGAGGTTGCCGAGCATCAGCTGGAGGCGCTTCGTCATCAGCGCTTCCAGCGCCGCGGGCCGCATGCGCCGCAGGTGCGCGTCGTCGATCTGCACCCCGCCGCGCGCCAGCACCGCGCGCACCTCGGCGAACTGCGCCCGCAGCACCGCGACGTAGAGGTCGCGCTTCGAGCCGAAGTGGTAGTGGCCGGAGGCGACATTCGCCCCGGCGCGCGCGGCGATGTCGCGCACGGTGGTGCCGTGGAAGCCGCGTTCCGCGAACAGGGTTCCGGCGGCGCGCAGGACGCGGGCGCCGGTGGCGTCCGGGGCGGCGACGCGGCGGGGCGGCTTGGGCACGAACAAACGTTTAAAACATCTGATTCACACGAGTCAACCCTCGGCCGGGAACTATATCCCGCCCATCGCCGACCCGGTCAGTCCAGCGTCGGGACGATGCGCGCCTTCCTGATCAGGCGGTCGGTGGTGAGCAGGGTCGCCCCATGAACCCGAGCGGTTGCGACGATGATCCGGTCCGCCGGGTCACGGTGGAACGTCGCCGGAAGTGCGGCAACCTCCGCCGCCACAGCCGGCGTGATCGCGCACCGCGTGACCAGGGGGGCTGCAGTCGCCTGCTCCAGCCAATCGCGGAGAGGCAGGCGGAGCCGGACTCGTCCCAGGTCGAGCAGGGTCGCAATCTCCCAGAGGGAGATGTCGGACACGAGCAGGGGTTGAGCCGGCTTGGCGCCCTGTAGAGCGCGGCGGTGTGGCGGCGAGAGGCTGTGGCCGCCCTCGAACCACCGCAGCAGGATCCCGGTGTCGAGCAGGAGCCTCACCGTCGCCGCCGCCGTTCTGCGTTCCACACCGCCGGTGGAAGCACGGGGCCATCGATGTCGCCGACGATCTCCACGGTTCCCATGAGATCGTCCTGGGGATAGCGGCGCGACGACGCGGTGGCCGCGATCAGGCGTGCCACGGGCCGTCCCCGCTTGAGGATGGTGACGGGCTCGCCGGTGCGGTCGACGTGTGCCAGCACCGCCAGGCACTTCGCCTTGAATTCGGCCGATTGGAGCGTCTTCATATGACTACCTTATGTGACCATATCACCGGGGACAAGTCATCGTGCGCCGACCCAGCCCCGACATCCGACTCAGACGCATCAAGCCTTGACCGCGAGGGCCAGACCACGAGAGAAGGGCCACGCATGGGGAACGGGGCGGCCCACCTTGTCGGGCTCGAGCCGGAGGTGGCGGCTTTCATCGAAGAGCTGCTCGACCGCGCGGCGGCGATCCGGCTCCCGGAGCTGGTCGAGCGGAAGCATCCGGAGGCGCTGTACTGGGTACCCGATCGCCATGGGGTCACGACGGTCGCGCTGCGGACGCCGAGTCTCACGGAGGAGCAACTCGTTGCGATCATGACGTACCGCCTCGCGCAGTACGTGATGGCGAATCAGCTCGATCCCGTCCTGATCTACACTGATCGTTTGACACTCGAGCCGCTGTCGATGGTGTCGACCGAGGACGTCCACATGATGGCGATCGCAGCGGATTCGGGTGAGGTTTTGGCGTACGGGACCTTCAAAGCCCTCCACGATGGGGCCAACAAAGCCTTTTGTGACGACAACCGTGCGCTGTTCCCGGTTGAGGAGATATTCGGCCCCGGGGTGTTCCAACGTTGCAGGATTCTTCCGGACCTCCCGATAACGAAGATCCGCGAGGCAGGGCGCCTCATGAGGAGCCATCGCCATCAGGCGCTCGATGAGCTGGCGACAAGAGCGCCGGTAGAGGTTCTATTGGCTGCCTTCCGACTCGCAAGCGGCCCGTTGCTGGCAGAGATTGCTGCCTGTATCGGCGACATCGAGCTCAACGTCGCCAAGAAGAACCAGGATTTCTTCCAGCTACCTACAGTGGTCATACGAGGCGTGGTGCCCTACGCGCACGAAGGGTCATACGGCTTCTTCAACTACCAGTATCGTACGCGCTATCCGTACGCATTCCTCTGCTCCGACATCCAGACGCCGCGACTGGACGCGATCGAGTCAGCGCTCGAGTTACCAGGGGCAGAGGGTGTGCTCGCGCTCCTTGCCTTGAAGAATAGCGCGACTTGTCCGCGCAGCAGTCTCGAACCGCCCGGCGGCCTCCCACCCCTCGACGACGCGGTGGTGCCCCAGCAAGGCGTGCCCATGGCGGCGCGCAGGCAGCTCCTCGACGTCGGCGAGTGGCTGCGCGGCACGAGGCTCTTCCACGGGCTGTCCGTCGCCGAGGCCGCGGTGCTGGGCACGTTCATGGAGCGCTGCACGGTGGAAGCCGGGGCGGCGGTCGTTCGGCAAGGCGAGCATGGGGACGATCTCTACGTGATCGAGTCCGGGACGGCCGACGTGCAGGTGACGACGCAGAACGAGCAGCGCCTCACCGTGCAGCAGCTCGGGCCGGGCGATTACTTCGGCGAGATCGCGCTGGTCACGGGCAGCGAACGCACGGCCGACGTGGTCGCGATGACGCCCATGACCCTGCTGCGCCTCTCGCACGAGGCCTACGCGCGCTACCTGGCGCAGATGGTCGAGGTGGAAGGCGACTTGACGCGTACGGCGCTGACGCGCACGCACGAGACCCTGCGCAAGATGCGGGAACCCATGCACGAGGATCTCGCGGCGGCCTTCCGAGAGGTTCTCCCGCCCGAGGCCATCATCGGCGACCGCGCCACCATCGCGCGGCAGTATGGCCGCAACGTCACCGCGCTCCGTCGCGAGATTCCGCTCGTGCTGCGGCCGACGACCGAGGCACAGGTCGGCCGCATCGTCGCCATCGCGAATGCCCGCCGCATCCCGCTCTACCCCTTCAGCACGGGGAAGAACTGGGGGCTCGGCTCGAAGCTGCCCGTGGTGGACGGGTGCGTGGTCGTCGACCTCTCGGGCATGCGGCGCATCGTGGCGGTCGATGCCGCGTTCGGCTACGCCATCATCGAGCCGGGGGTCACGCAGGCGGCGCTCGCCGATCACCTGGCGGCGCATCACCCCGAACTCACGCTCAACTTGACCGGCTCCTACGCATTGACCAGCATCGTGGGCAACGTGCTCGAACGCGGCGACGGCGCCTCCGCGCGGGTGCACGATCTCCTGGGCGTGCGCGGCATCCTCGGGAGCGGAGAGCCGTTCGAGGTGGGCGGATGTTGGCGCTACGTCGGCACCGACCGGCCGAGCCACGTCTCGCGCTTCGTCGCGGGCCCTGATCTGGTCGGCCTCTTCGCCCAGTCGAACTTCGGCATCGTCACGCAGATGGCGTTTCGCCTGATCCACAAGCCCGAACGACGCTACCTCGTCTGGGGTGTGGCCGCGGACGCCGATCTCGAGCGGCTCGTCGACACCATCGACCACTTCGGCCGGCAGGGCGCCATCAACCGGGGAAGCGTCAACATCGGTTACGAGAACCGCTTCGTGCAGGCGCAGCGGACGCTCGGGGGCGGCGAGGGTCCGGCGCCCGGCGATCAGGCGGTGTGGAACTTCTACGTGCTGGTGACGGGCACGGCCCGCACCATGGATGCGCTGGCCGCGGAGCTGCGCGACGCGTTCGGCGCCTTCTGCCGCCAGGTCGAGACCATCCGTGTCGACGCCGGCGTCGACCCCGCCCGGAGCCTACCCGCCTTCCTGCATCCGCTGGCGCGACCCCTCATGGGCGTCCCGGACGCCGAGAGCATCAAGCTCATCTATCACCTGACGGGAACGCCGGTGCCCGACGATCCCGCCGACGTGGATCCCGACCAGACCCCGTTCGGCATGAAATGCTACATCCCGGTGGTGCCGCACCGGGGCAGCGATGCGCGGCGCGCCGCCGCGATCGTGTCGGCGGTCGGTCGAGAGTTCGAGACCAACGTGAAGCTGTCGTTCTTCGGCGATGGGCGGACGCTGATTACCGTCCACTTCCGCTCCGACGATCCGGCGCAGGTGACTCGGGCGGCGGCGTGTGAACGGGCGCTCTGGGACCGGATGAACACCGCCGGCTTCCCTCCCTACCGGGTGGCGATCGACCAGATGGAACGGCTGGCCGCGCTCGACCCGGCGACCTCCACGCTCGTCGGTCGGCTCAAGTCCGCGCTCGATCCGAACGGCATCATCTCACCCGGGCGGTATGCGCCCGTATGATGCGGCGGGTGCACCCGCCAAGCGTCGGTGATTCATGCCCGAGAACGTGGCACTCTCCAGCTATTGTCAACCTATTGTCAACGTTATTTTCTGACAGACCTTATTAGGGCACCTCGGTCGACGGCACGCAGAGCTGCGAGCGCGTCGGCGAACCTTGCGTCTGCGATTTGAAGAACACCGTGATCGGATGAGTGCCGAGCTGGTTCTCCATGGTAACGTCCCGGCTGCCGGCACGCACCTGGGTGAGGACGTCACGCAGCCGATAGCAGGTGAGAAGTCCGGCCGACTGCCGGATGCCCTCGCCGTCCTTGTCGACGGGCACGCACAGGCTGGTGGGTTGGAACGCCGCGGCGGTGCTGGTCTTGAACTCGTCGGCGAGGCTCAGGTCGACGCGCTCGGTCGGGCCGACGGCGCGCGCCTTGTAGCAAGCGAAGTGATCGAGCGCGAGCGCCGTGGACACGCCGTCCTTGGCCGACGGCACGCACAGGGTCTGGGGGACGGTGAGCCCGAGAGCGACCCGGCCGAGCTGGTTCTGCACGGTGAGCTGCCGCGATGCGCCCGCGCGCTGCCCCGGGGGCGCCTGGACGCGGTAGCAGGTGAGGTACGTGTTCGGGTCCCGGATGCCCTCGCCGTTCTTGTCCACGGGCACGGCCAGCTGCACGGGGCGGACGACCTTCATCGTCTTGGTCTCGAAGCGGTCGGCCAGCGTCACCAACCGCGACTCGAAGGGCGGGGTGCCGCGCGTGCGGCGCGCCCCGTAGACCCGGAAGTGGCCCACCTCGAGCCGGCAGTCGGGGGTGCACCCATCGCCCTCGGCGGCGTTCCCGTCGTCGCACTCCTCCGCGCCCTCGACCGCCCCGTTCCCGCACGTCTGGAGGTCGCACGGGTCGCCCACTGCGTCGGCGTCGGTGTCGGTCTGCGCGGGGTTGTGGACGAACGGACAGTTGTCGACCGTGTCGGGGGCCCCGTCGCCGTCGGTGTCCCCCGGGGCGACGACGACCGGTCGGCTCGTGTCACAGTACGTTTCGGGGTCGGCCTTGGCGCACTGCGGGGAGGTGCCCTCCTCGGGCAGGCCGACGAGCTGGCCGGAGGTGACGCAGCTCCCCGGCGACCGCAGCGCGCACACGCGCGGCGCGTGCGTCCCGTCGCAGTACGAGCCCGGCGGGCAGTCGGCCGTCACGGTGCAGGTCACCGGGTTGCGGGTCACCGGGTTGCGGTGCACGCAGCGCCCGCCCGTGCTCGGCACGTCGAGCGGATCGGCGCGCGCGCCGGCGCCCTCGTCGACGGCCCCGACGGGGGTCACCTGACCGGTCTCGACGTCGAGGACCTGCATGACCACGTCGCGCGTGTCCCCGTCGCCGGTGAGGTCTGTCACCTGGTTGTCGCTCGAGTCCCCGCAGATATCCCTCGGCCCCGGGGGGTCGTAGTCGAAGTCGAAGATGCAGGGAAATTCGGCGCACGCGCCGCCGGGACAGTCCTCGTCGCTGTCGCAGCCCCAGAAGCCGTCGTTGATGCCCCCGAGGCACCCCGACTCGACGCAGCCCTGCTCGCACTCGAAGGTGAGGAACTTGACCCCCGCCACGTCGACACACTGCGCGCCCGCGCCCGGGTTGCCGCAGTCCTCGTCCACGGTGCAGCCGGTGAGGGTACGGGTCCCGCCCCGGCAGGCCCTGCGGCCCACGATGCGGTACGGCCGGCGGGGGTCGCAGGCGGCCACGTCGCACCGCTTCGCCTGCTGGCGCGAGTTCACGAGCCGCCCGCCCGCCGCCGGATCGAATGCCATGAGGACGTCGTCACAGCAGTCGTTGTCCATATTCAGGTCGCAGAGCAGGCGGAAGTCGGGGAGATCGTACGGGCACGCCGGGTCGGCGTTGAAGTACTCGCAGGAGTTGAGGTCGACCGGCCCCGTGCAGTAGCCGCCCTCGCGGGCGCGGAACGCAACCACCCCGCGGTCGACCAAGAAGTCCACCACGGGGAGCATGAGGCCCCGGCGGTCGACCGGCCCCGGCCGGCTGAGCGTGCCGTTCTGCGCGTCGTAGACCTGCAGCACGCGGTCGTCGAACTCCGTGTCGCCCGTCAGGTCGAGGTTCTGCCGGACCTCCGGCGTGGCGAAGGCGACCAGCGCCCCGGCGATCGCCACCTCGTCGGCTGCCTGCCCGCGCGCATCCGGCCCCACGGGGCGCACCCACGGGCCGGCGCCCGCGGCGGGCCGCACCTCGAAGACGAAGTCGTTCGTGTCGCCGTCGCCGTTGCGGTCGCCCGCCACGGGCGCGACCTCCGACACCGCCGCCGCCAGGAACGTCGCCGCGCACGCGACGCCCGTCGGGCAAGCGTCATTGGTGCGGCAGGTGGGGGTGGGGGCGCCACCCGTGCACGCGCCGCCGACGGCGATGGTCGACGCCACCACACCGAGGTCCACCGTGGCGGCGCGGTTAGGGGCAAGCAGCGCCCCGCCCCCCGGGGTGAGGAACGCCGCCGCGCCGCCCGCTACCGAGACCCCCGCCGTGGTCTCCAGCAGGTCGATGTCAGCCAGGCCCGCGGGCGCCCGGGCGTCGAGCGCCGCGAGAACCACTTTCGCGTCCGCGAGCCGGCGCACGAAGACGCGCCCCTCGGACACGACCAGGCTGCGCCCGTCGAGGAGGGGATCGGTCAGCACCACCTCGGGCGCCGCGGTGAGCTCGCTCCCGTCCACCCGGAACACCCGCAGTGTGTCCGGCTCCTCGATGAAGGCGAGCACGTCACCCTCGACCGCCACCGCGGGAAAGCGGAACACGTCCTGGGTGACGACGTGGACCGCGACCCCGTCGGCTCCGGAGCCGATCGGCACCCGGGCCCCGGTGACACGGTTGTGCAGGAGCACCACCGAGTCGGCGCTGTCGCTGTCACCGTCGTAGTCGCGCCCCTCGATGGTCTCGTCGACGACGAACGCCGACAGCGCCGGGGTCTGGAAGAGCCCGCCCAGCGGAGCCGCGTCGCCGGCCTCGAGGGTGTAGCGCATCACCGCCTGCACACCGGTCGCGCGTGCCACGACAATCGGGCCGGTGTCGTCGAGCAGCCGATCCCGGAACTCGAAGAGCGCCGCGCCGCACTCTCCCCCGGACCCGCAGGCGGCGTCAGTGGTGCAGACGGCTCCCGGGGTCGGGCCGGTCGCGCACGTCGGACCGCACGTCCCGCCGCTGCAGGCGGTGTCGCTCGTGCACGGGTCGCCGGGGGTTCCCCCGCCGACGCAGCGGGCCTGCTGGCACCCACTCGAGGTCCCGGGGCAGTCAACATCCTCGATGCACGGCTGGCCCGCGTGATCGCCATCGACGCAGACGCGGAACGCGGGGCTGCGGCGGGCGAACCGCAGCACGGTGTACGGGGCGTCGGCCGATCCGAACAGGACCGTCTGCGCGGACTGCGTCGGGTCGGACTGCGGCTCGAAGATCGGGTCGAGAGGGCTGCCCTCGGGGCTGTAGGAGGCGGTGAACGCGTTGCCGGGGAGGACGATCGGGTCCTGCCCGCCGGCGAATGCGGGGATGGTGACCGATGCGAGCACGAGCCGCGGCACCGGCTCCGCGGTGCGGGGCAGGATGCGCTCCCAGTTCATCGGCACCAGGAGGTTACCGTCGGCGTCCACGGTGAAGCGCATGTCGGGCGCGTCGCCCGTGCAGCAGTCGGCGTCGTCCTGGTGGTCGGCGGCGCACCGGGGCTCGGTGCACACGCTCTTGTAGTCGTTCGGCACCGGCAGGGCGGTGAAGCTCGCGAAGGTGGGATGCGGCGCTCCGTGCGTGCAGCTCCCCGTCGGTTGGAGGAGTCGGTCGACACACGCGACCACGTCCGAGCAGGTGCCGGCGCAGCGCGCCACCAGCTGGGCGCACGTGAGCATCTGGGCGTCGGTGCCCGGCAGCGTCCCGGCGCGGGACACCACGATCATTGCGGGGCCGGTCAGACCCTCGCCGGGCGTCACCGGCAGGGGCACGATCACGCGGCTCCCGTCCACCGTGAACGTCGTGACGGGCACGACCGTGCGGGGCGCGCCCGGGGCAGGCGGCTTGAAGACCACCCGTACCTCGAGCGCCCCGCCGAAGCCGGGCGAGGCGCCATCGCACGCACCGAGGCTGATCTCGACGCCGTCGCCGGGTGCTGCGAAGGGCCGGTTCACGGATCCGAGGTCGGTGACGAACGTGAGCTCCGAGCCAGGAATGACGTTGCACGATGCGTGCGCGGGAGGGACGCCCGCCAGGAGCAGCACGCCAGCGGCGACCGTCGTGCACAGGGGCTGGACGAGAGAGCTGTACATATCAGAAACCATACGACTGGCGGCGCAACGCTGTCAATAAGATACTGCACGACTCATGGAATCCCTCTCTACACGATGCGTGACATCCCCCGACCTCGCTCGCGCCGGGCGCACCTTCCCTCCCCTGATCAGGTGAGATGGTTGCAGCGCCTCGGACGCGGGGGTACGTCGTCCGAGCATGCGCCGCTTCCAGCCCATCTCATGGGGGCCAAGAAGGAATGGGAAAGCACGTTGCCCGGGAGTCCAGAACGGTCACCCTCGCGCTCCAGGGCGGCGGGTCGCTCGGCGCCTATACCTGGGGCGTCCTCGACGCCTTCCTGGCCGACGGCCGGTTCGAAATCGAGGGCGTCACCGGCGCGAGCGCGGGCGCGATCAACGCGGCCATCCTTGGGGTGGGCCTGTCCGCGGGCGGTCGCGAGCGTGCCCGGGAGCTGCTCGGGGCGTTCTGGGAGGCGCTCGCCGGCGCGGCCGAGCGCCGGCGCCCGTCGGTGCTCGAGCCGGCCTGGTGGCTGTGGCGGAACCTCGGCCGCCTATCCTCTGCCCGCGCCTTCTACGAGCTGACCGCCGGACTCGCCACCAATTTCCTGATGGACCCCGACACGATGGAACCGCTGCGGAGCACGCTCGACGCGACAATCGACTACGCCCCGCTCGCGTGCCCCGACGCGGTGCGCGTGTTCGTGAGCGCAACCAACGTCCGCACTGCCGAGCCACACGTGTTCTCCGGCATGACGGTCACGACCGACGCCCTCTGCGCCTCGTCGGCGGTGCCGCCGCTCTTCCATCCCGTCGCGATCGGCGGCGAGCACTACTGGGACGGGGCCCTGCTCGGCAACCCGCTCATCTACCCGGTGATCTATGGCTGCACGGCCGCCGACGTGATCCTCGTGGAGACACAACCCGCCCGGCAGGATGGCGTGCCGCAGACGGCCGGCGACGTGATCTCGCGCACCGTTGCCCTCGCCTCCTCGGCCGGACTCGTGCGCGAGCGCCGCATGATCGAGTTCGTGACCCAGCTCCTGCACGAGGGCCCCCGCGCCGGGCACCGGGAGATTCGCCTGCACCCCGTGTCCGCCCATCCGGCGCTCGGGGCGTTCGATGACGCGCGCACCTTCCGCGCCGATCGCGCCTTCTTCCGGCGGCTCCGGGACCTCGGCCAGGAGCGCGGGCGGCAGTGGCTGGCGGCGGAGGGGGAAGATTGACCGCGTGATGAGAGAACCAACCGTTCGCGCAGCCACCGGCCGGCACGGACTTGGGGGCTACGCCCGGAAGGCCAACAGCGGCAACGTCGCGATCGGCCGGTAGTGTTTGACGTTGGCGGTGGCCAGCACGCCGCCGATCTCGAGGGCCGTGGCACCGATGATCGCATCGACGAGGCGTAGCCCGTGGGGCATGGCGTGCCGTTCGAGCAGATCGATTGCCCGCCGCGAAACGGCCTCGTCCGGATGGATCACGAGCGGGACGTTCTCCACGACGGCATGGTTGCGGCAGCCCTGAAGCAGCTCCATCAGCGTGAGCGAGGAGATGGCGCGATTCCCGGACGGTACACGCGCGACGAAGCGCAGCGCCGTCTCACTGCCGCGGAAGTACCAGACGAGAACGTCGGTATCGAAGACTACCGTCCGTGCCGCGGCCGTCTCAGGTCGTCGAGCCAGTGCGCTACCCTCCGCATGTCGCTCCGGCCACGCCACATACCGAACCCGACCGGCTCGACGTTCTTCCGCTCGAGGCGCTCGAGCGGTGCCAAGACGGCAACGGATTTACCGCGAAACGTGATCACGACCTCACGTCCACGGCGCACCTCGGCGAGGAGGGCTCCCGCGCGGTGTCGCAGGTCCTTGGCGGTCGCGGTTCTCAAATTCTGTCGCCCCAAGTGAACAGCATGGAGTGCACACTCTAGGTGACTCGGACGCCTCCGACTGTCAAGCCGCGACTGGCCCGCGGCCTCGGCGTGGAGGCGGAAGGCCGTCACAGGCGGCAGGTCGGCCTGGTACTGCACGGCGACGCGCTCGGTGCCCACGGTACCGCCGCAGCCCGGGCAGGCCTCGGGCGGCAGGACCTCGACGACGACGTCGATGTGGGCGGGCATCACGTGCCAGGCCCGCGGTCCAGCATCGCCGGATACAGGCTCACCGCAGGAACACCGGCCCCAGCCCGCACGCCGCCAGCCGTTCCGCGATCTGGGTCTTGATCGCGATCGTCCGGATCGGGAACTCCGACTACCCCGCCGTGGCCGCGGTGCTGGTGGATCCGTTCGGCAACGAGTTCGAGGTGACGAGCTTCCACGGGGGAGAGGAACCCTTGCCGAAACGTGCCCCGGGGGCGTATGGGGAGCCCGCGCGACGGGCTTCCCTTCGTAACCGATGCGGCGGACCTTGAGGGTACTTTGTGTTGACACCCCGCTCCCGAAACCTGTGGTGCACCGCGCTTGCAGCGGCGGGCGTGCTGACCGCCGCCAGCGGAATCGCGTTCGTATTCTTGTATGACACGGCGGTGTTCGCCGATGCTCGCGCCGGTGTCAACGCGGCGTTCTGGTCGGACGCGGTCGCCGATCCAGCGCTCCGGCGCTATCAGCATTGGATCCACGCGGTTCTGGGCGCGACAATGGCTGGCTGGGGGATCACGATCGCGGCGCTGGCGCATTGGCCGGTGCGCCGCGGCGAGGGCTGGGCATGGTGGACGCTTGCGGCGTCGGTGCTTACGTGGTGCCTCTTCGACACGTTGGCTTCGGCGTATTTTGGCGTGGCGTTCAACATTCAACTCAATATCGTCGCGGCGTTGCCGCTCATCGTGCCGCTCATCGCGCTGCGGCGGGAACCCCCTCGACGAGGGTGATCTCAGCCCGTCCCGGTCATCGTGCGCGACCCCCGAGGAGCCCGTCGTAGGCGACCTTCATTACTGCCCCCACCAGGAGCGGGGTTGCGAGGGACGCGCCTTGCATGAGCAGTCCCGTCAGAGACCGCCGCGTAGCGATCACGGCAGGGCTCGACCGGGTTCAGGGTGGCTGCGGTCGCGCCTCACCGGCGACATAGCCGAGTGCCTTCAGGCGCTGCCGCGTCGCTTCGTCGAGGGGGGTGGTCTCGCGTGCAGACGCGCGGCGCAGCAATCGCGCGCTGCGCGCGTCGAGCATGCGGGCGAGCGACTCGCCTTCCGCGAGCGGCTGCGGGGTTTTCTCGCCAGGATCGGCCGCGAGATCGAAGAGCTCCGACGTCCCGTCCGGATGCACAATGAACTTCATGTGCCCCGAGATGAGCGCGCGCAGGAGCCGCCGGTCTTCCTCGCTCACGTTGGCCTCGCTGTACGCGGTGCGCCGCTGAGCCCGCCAGCGCATCAGCAGCCCGAGCGGACTCCACGAGCGGCGCGCGACGAGCAAGCGCGCGAACGAATCGCCCTCGAAGGGCGCCGGGACGGGGAGGCCCGCCAGCTCGGCGAGTGTCGGGGCGAGGTCGGCGAGCGAAACCACGGCGTCGACGTCCACGCGGGTCTCGGCGCCTGGCACGTGTACGATGAGCGGGACCTGGAGGATCTCATTGTACAAGTTGATGCCGTGGGACCAGAACCCGTGCTCCCGGAAGGCCTCGCCGTGGTCCGATGTCAACACGATGAGGGTGTTCCCTCCCATCTGCATCCGGTCGAGCGTAGCGAGCAGGTCGCGGACCGCCGCGTCGACGGCGAGGACCTCGGCATCGTACACCGCCTCGACCGCGGGACGTGCCTCATCGCCGATCCCGAGGCCGTTGCCGACTCCGATCGTGGCCTCGGCGAAGCCGACATCCGGCGGGTCACCGCGCTGCGTCTTGGCGAGAAACGCCTCGGGCGGCGCATAGGGCGTGTGCGTCTCCATGTAGTGCAGGTAGATGAACACGGGACGCGCCGGCTCGCCCGACTCCCGGATCCGGGTCAGCCACCGCGCCACCTGCCGATTGAGCTCCACTCCTCGTCCCGGGATCTCGCGCTCGCTGGTGTCGGAGCGGAGAAGCTGCTCGCGGTGATCGAAGCTGGTCACGAGCCGATGGGTCATCAGGTTCGCCGTGAACGCCGCGCTCAGGTAGCCCGCAGCACGCAGGACTTGGTCGAGCGTCACCTCCCCAGCGGGGAGTTGGGCTGCGAACGACGTGACGCCGTGCTGCGACGGGAAGCGCGACGTGAGGATGGACGCCACCGACGGCAGCGTCCACGAGGAAACGGCGTACGCCCGATGAAAGACGACACTGCGAGCAGCGAGCTCGTCGAGGAACGGGCTCAAGCCCCGCGGGTTGCCGTAGACACCCAGCCGATCCGCCCGTAACGCGTCGACGACGATGAGCACGATGTTCGGCGGCGGTGGCGACCCACAGGCCGGGGCCAAGCAGAGCAACAGCGCACACGCTATGCGGAGGCGGGGGACCATGGCCTGCGGGGCGTGTACTCTTACCAGGGGCGCGTTCCACGGCGCCAGCAGGTCGACGATCCCCGGGTCGTCGAATCTGATTGGTCCGGAACGACCGTGCTGCTAGTAGGGGGCACAGTTCCGCGCCGGCTCCGCACCATGACGACCCACCAATCGGCTCTCCGCACCCACGCGATGCTCGCTGCACTCCTGTGTGCGGCGCCGTCGTTCGCCGCGCCGGCCCCGCGTCGTCCGAACATCGTGTTCCTCATGACCGACGATCAGCGCTCGGATACGATCGCCCACATGCCGACCGTACGCGATCGGCTGGCCGGCGAAGGCGTCACCTTCACCAACGCCTTCGTACCGACGCCGCTCTGTTCGCCCGGACGGGCGAGCGCCCTCACCGGCTTGTACGCCCATCGACACGGCGTGGTCACGCTGACGCCGCCGAACGGCGGGGCGGCGGGCTTCATCGGTGCGGATCGGTCGACGATTGCCACCTGGCTGCAAGCGGCCGGCTACCGGACGGGGTTCTTCGGGAAGTACATGAACAGCTACTGGGGGCTCGGGCCGCCGGACAGTCCGTCATGGTACATCCCGCCGGGGTGGAACGTCTGGGCGGCGATGGCGTACGAGCACTTCTACGACTACACCCTCGTGCAACGTCGGGGGACGGTCGCGTACGACACGATGCCGGCCGACTACTCGACCGACGTGCTCGCCGGGCGCGTGCTGCAGTTCATCCGACGATCGGTCGCGAGCGGCCGGCCGTTCTTCGTCCACTTCACGCCGTATGCGCCACACGGTGAGGTCCCCGCGCTGGTCTCCGTACCAGCCCCGCGCCACGTGGGTATGTTCGCCGACCTGCCGCGCTTCCGCCCGCCCAATTTCAACGAGCCCGACGTGAACGACAAGCCCTCGTGGATTCGTGAGCGGGCGCCGCTCACCCCACTGCTCGAGGCCGTTGCCGACGTGCACCGCCAGAAGCAGCTCGAAGCCCTCCAGGCGGTCGACGACGCGGTGGCGCGCATCCTCAGGCTGCTGCGGAAGCTCGGTCAGGACCGGAATACGATCTTCGTCTTCACATCGGACAACGGGTTCACGTGGGCGGAGCATCGCCTGTTCCTGAGCAAGCACTGTGCATATGAGGAATGCGGGCACGTACCCCTCGTCATCCGGTATCCGGCCGGGGTGGCAGGTGGCCGGGAAGAGTCGCGTCTGGCGCTCACCATCGACATCGCGCCGACGCTGGCCGAGCTGGCCCGCATCACGCCACCGGCGCCCGTCGACGGTCGTAGCCTCGTCCCGCTGCTGGCGGGAAGCGCGGCGCCCTGGCGCCAGGATGTACTGCTGGAAGGGTTCGACCTGGGGGGCGCGCCCCGCTATCACGCGTTGCGAACGATGACGTGGAAGTACATTGAGAACCACGACAGTAGTGAGAGCGAGCTGTACGACCTCGTGCGGGATCCCTACGAGCTGGACAACCGGGCCGGCGAGTTCGCGTATCGCGTCACGATCACCGCGCTCCAAGAGCGCCTGCGGGCACTCGAGGTGGCAGCCACCGGGCCCCCGCCAACGCGTTGACCCGAGCGCTGGTAGGTCTCCGTATCCACGGGCCGATCGACGCCTGCCTTCCGCTCACGTCATGCATGCGACGGTAGCGGAGGACGGAGCGCAGTTTGCGGCTGTACGGCGAGCCGGGCATGCCGACGATGCGATAAGGCGTGCCCATATGGATGGCGACTCCTCGCTCCGGATTGGCATCCGGGACCCGTCACATAGTATCCGGACAGGACCGTGACCCCGACGCCCATCACGCTCGGCCCGTTCGACCGGGCGCTTTCGATCATCGCAGGAGACTGATTCCCATGGCCATCGACTTCACGCTGTCCCCCGAGCTCGAGCAGCTCCGCCTGCGCGTCCGCGAGTTCATCGACACGGTGGTGAAACCCGGCGAGGCGCAGCTCGCGCACCCCGACCAGATCGAGCGCGCCGAGTACCTGCAGATCCTGATCGGCATGCGGAAGGCGGCACGCGACGCAGGACTCTGGCTGCCGCACATGCCGCCCGAATGGGGCGGCATGGGGCTGGGACACGTGGATCTCGCCATGGTGCAGGCCGAGGCCGCGAAGGCGTACTATGGGCCCTTCGTCCTCAACTGCCAGGCGCCGGACGAGGGCAACATGCACACCCTCCTCCACTGGGCGACGGACGAGCAGAAGGAGAAGTACCTGCGCCCGCTCTGCGACGGTTACGTCATGAGCTGCTTCGCGATGACCGAGCCCGAGGTCGCCGGCTCCGACCCGACACTCATCCAGACGCGGGCACGGCTGGAGGGCGACCACTGGGTCGTGAACGGCCACAAGTGGTTCATCTCGAACGCGCGCCGCGCCGCCTTCGCCATCCTGATCGCGCGCACGGAGGAGTCGCCCGACACGCCGCAGGCGGCGAACACGGGCTTCCTCGTCGACATCCCGTCGGAGGGCTGGACCCGCGTGCGCGAGGTGGAGACGATGCACGGCAGCAGCGGGCACTCGGAGATCCGCATCGAGAACCTCCACATCCCGGCCAAGAACATCCTGGGCGGCCGCGGCCAGGGCCATCGGCTGGGGCAGTACCGGCTCGGCCCCGCCCGCCTGGCGCACTGCATGCGGTGGATCGCGCAGGCCGAGACGGCGCTCGACATGATGGTCGACCGGTCGCTCAAGCGCTTCGCGCACGGCTCGTTGCTGGCGGAGAAGCAGGGCATCCAGTGGATGATCGCCGACTCGACGATGGAGCTCTACCAGGCGAAGCTCATGGTGCTGCACGCCGCCTACCGCATCGACAAGAAGCTCGACTTCGTCTCGGAAGTGTCGATGGCGAAGCACTTCGTCGCCAACGCCCTCGGCCGCATCATCGACCGCTCGATCCAGGTGCACGGCGCGCTCGGGTATTCGACCGACACCCCGCTCGCCCACATGTATCAGCACGCCCGCTGGGCCCGCTTCGCCGACGGCCCCGACGAGGTGCACCAGATGCGCATCGCCCAGCGCACGATCGCCGCCTACACGCGCGACGGGAGCACGCGCCGGGGGACGGGCGATCTGCCGGTCTGAGTCGCCCGGCGCGGGTCAGGGGATGCCGAGCTCGGTGCAGAGCCGCGTGAACGGCAGGATGCGCACGCCGTCGACGATCGCGTCCTTCGTTCCCTGGTGTACCTGATACCAGCGGGGGATGGCGGTGCGTTGGCGGAAGTAGCGGAGTGCTGGGCTGACGCCGCGGTCGCCCGTCTTCGCTTCGACCGCGAACAGCGGCTTACGATCGCGAAGGACGACGAAGTCGACTTCGCGCTTGTCGGTATCGCGCAGGAAGCGCAGCTCCATCCGATACCCCTCGCGGTCCTCCACGAAATGGCACACCTTGAGAAGGTGGGATGCGACCAGATTTTCGAAGCGCGCCCCACGGCCCTCCACCATCGACCAGTCCCAGAGGTAGAGCTTCTGCTCCTTCTTCACGGCGCGGATGCGCGGCGGACCGAACGGCGCGATGCGGAAGCACACGTAGAGGTTCTCCAGGATCGCGAGCCACCGCTCGGCGGGTGCAAGTAACGCTTGGCGATGTCGCGGGGCACGGCATCGTTTGCCTAATCCAATTTTACTCATGAGTAAAGTCGGATTGGGTGGTGACTCTCGGCCGGTTCAGTGGAGGGGCAGGGTCCGCCCCTCGCGCGCCGCCGCCTCGATCTCGTCGGCGGTGTAGCTGTCCCCGCCGCCGCCGAAGAAGTCGGCGAAGCGGACACCGGGCACGTCGGGTCGGGCCCGGATCGAGAAGAACGCAATCTCGCGGTCGAGCGCGGCACGCACCGCAGCCGGGTCACGGGGCGGAACGGCCCCGGGACGGTCGCGCACCAGGTCGCGTACGTAGGCGGTGTAGAGATAGAAACCCCATGCCGGCGACACCTGGCCGTTGGCGAGGCGCTCGGAGAGCAGCGTGGTCACCGAAAACAGCTCGGGCACCACGGCGTCGGCGGGAGCAGGCATGAGCAGCAGGCGGTGCAGGCCGGCGACCGCCGTGCGCCGGCGGTCGAGCGACCCGTCGCCGGCGGCCATCCGCTGCAGATACCAGCGCGCGCCGACGCCGATGAGGGTGCTCTGATACCGCCACGCGAGCGCGCCCAGGACGACGACCACGAGGAGCGCGATCGTGAACCCGCGGCGCCGGAGGAGGGTCACGACCGGCCCGCTGCCGGCCCCCAGCGTGGCAGGCACAGGACGAGCAGGAACACCGCCGGCACGAACACGCCCGGCAGGTCGATCCACCAGTGCGCGGCGGGCAGGCGGCCGGCGATCAGATCCGCCACGTGCACGGCGGCGTGCAGGACGAAGAAGAGGGTCGCGCCGTAGAGGACCCCGCGGCGCGCCCGCGGCCGCAGCGCCGCGACGCAGAACGCCAGCCCGATGGTGAAGAACGTGGCGCCGATGTCGCGCACGAAGTGCAGGTTGAGCGGGCCGGTGTCGGGCACCGCAGCCGGGAGGTCGTGATACCAGCGCTCGGGGTCGACGAGCATCCAGATGCCGTGGGCGACGTTCGTGATGCCGAGGACCCAGAAGAGGACCGTCATCTCCGCCGGCCTATAGCCGACGACCCCGCAGTTGACCATGGGCCTTGCGGCCCGTATCTGCTGCCCGGTGGCCGAACCCCGCCTGCGCGACCTGCTCGACGTGGCCATGGCCGCCGCCTGGGCGGGCGGCCGGCGTACGCTGGCGTACTTCAACGCCGGCGTGGCGGTCGAATGGAAGGCCGACGCCACCCCCGTCACCGCCGCCGACCGCGAGGCCGAGGCGCTCATCCGCCAGGTCATCGGGCGGTCGTTCCCCACCCACGCCATCCTGGGGGAGGAGGACGGCGAGACCGCCGGCAGCGCGCCCATCCGGTGGATCGTCGACCCGCTCGACGGCACGCGCAGCTTCGTCCGCGGCGTGCCGCTCTACGGCACGCTGATCGGCGTCGAGGTGCGCGGCGAGCCGGTGGTGGGGGTCATCTACCTGCCCGCGCTCGACGAGATGCTGGCTGCGGCGCACGGCGAAGGGTGCACCTGGAACGGCCGCCCGTGCCGGGTGTCGACGACGACCCGCCTGGAAGACGCGCTGATCGTGTCGAGCGACGAGCGCACCGCGCGCGGCCGCTCGGAGGCGTTCGCGCGCCTGGCGGCACGCACCCAGCTGCAGCGCACCTGGGGCGACTGCTACGGCTACGCGCTGGTCGCCACCGGCCGGGCGGAGATCGCGCTCGATCCGATCGTCAACGTGTGGGACTGCGCCGCGCTCCTGCCGGTGATCGAGGAGGCGGGGGGGCGTTTCACGGATTGGCAGGGGAATCGCACCATCGGCGCCGGTGAGGCCGTGGCCACGAACGGTGTGCTGCACGCCGAAACGCTGACACTGCTCGGCGAGCCCTGAGACCGCCGGCAGCCTACCTGCATTTGAGCACTGTGGTCGCGAGCGAGCACACCGGCACGGGGGGTGGGCCCGGGAACACCGCGGTACCGCACTGCCCGTCGGGATCCAGCACGAACGTCGCCCGCAGCGGCAGGGTAGCCGACTCCACCGTGTAGGTGGCCCCCTTGCCGGTCACCGAGAACTTGAGCAGGCCTGGCGTTCGCGTAGAGAGGTCCCGGATGACCATCTTGACGATGCCGCCGATCGGCGGCGTCACCGCGCCCGTGTTCTTGTAGATGAACGAGGTGCTCGAGGTATGCCAGCCCGCCTGGGTGAGCGCGGTGAAGGCCCCCGGGGGCAGCAACGCGTCGAGCACGGGCGTCCCGTCCGAGCGCTCGATCAGCACGCGCGCGCCCTTGAGCTCCGGCTCGAGCACAGGCACGAACGGATGCGGCAGCGTCAGCTCGCCCCTGAACCTGATTTTCTCGTCTCCGGACGGCAGGGCGAGCTTGCTCACGGTGACCTTGGGGATGGCCACGACCGCCGTGCTGGTGCAGGGATCGCAGGCATCGCCCGCGCCGTCATTGTCGGTGTCGGTCTGGGCAGGATCGGCATCGACGGGGCACACGTCCAGCGCGTCGCACACGCCGTCGCCGTCACCGTCCGGCTGGCCGGTGTCGACCGGACAGGCGGCGCTCGCTCCCGTGCACAGCTCGGCCTGGTCACACGGGCCGCTGGAGGCGCGGCACTCGATGGTGGTGGGTTCGAAGCCGTCGGCCGGACAGGTCGCGCTCGCGCCGGTGCACTGCTCCGCCACGTCGCACACATCGGAGGCGGCACGGCATTCGACGGAGGCCGCCTCGAACCCGTCGGCCGGGCATGCGGCCCCGGTGCCGTTGCAGCTCTCGCTCACGTCACACGGACCCGCCGCGGCACGGCACACCACCGCGGTCGAGGCGACCTGATCGGCGGGGCAGTCGTCCGAGGTCCCGGTGCAGTCTTCGGCCACGTCACAGTCGCCTGCTGCCGGACGGCATTCGGCGGTGCTCTTCGCGTCGGCGGGGCAGCTCGTGCCCGCCCCTGTGCACGTCTCCGCCAGGTCGCAGGCGCCGGCGGCCGGCCGGCACACCGTCGTGGTCGGCGCGACGCCGTCGGCGGGACAGCTGGCGTCGGCCCCGGTGCAGGTCTCGGCCACATCGCAGAGGTCGGTGGCAGCGCGGCAGACGGTTGCCGTCGACGCGAACGCGTCGGCCGGGCACGCGCTGCTGGTGCCGGTGCAGGTCTCGGCCACGTCGCAGGGGCCGGCGACGCCCCGGCACTCCGTCCCCGCATTCCCGGCCGGGTGCGTGCACGCGCCGCTGCCGTTGCAGGTGTCGGTGGTGCACGGATTGCCGTCGTCGGGGCAGGGCGTACCGGCGGAAACGTTGGCGGTCTGGCAGCCGATGAGGGGATCACAGGTGTTGGTCGTGCAGGGGTTGGCGTCGTCGCATGCCGCGTCGTTGCCCGTGAGGGTCAGCACGAGCTGCGGCCGCCGGCTCACCGTGGTGTTGGTGCGGGACGCGTAGCTGACGGTGCTGTCGGGCGGCGTGCCCACGCTGGCGTCCTTCACCAGCCACCCCTGGTTGGTGGCGGTGCCGGCCCGGAAGGCGGCCACGTCCGCGGTCACGTTCCACTCGACGAACGTGCCGGTGCCACCGGGGACCGTGGCGGTCGCCGTGGCGGCGGCGAAGTCGCCACCCGCCGCGGCCCAGTTCGTCACCCCGTCCCGCTTGTTCCAGGTGACGCCGAGCTCGGTCCAGCTCGCCGTCAGGCGGTGGGCCGCGTGCGTACGCGTAGTGGCCAGGGTGTTGCTGTTGACGAACAGGCGCAGGGTGGCGTTGGTCAGCGTCGCGCAGGCGGGCACCGAGGCCAGGCCGAACTGGATCACGGTGCGGCGCTCGGCGGCGCTCTGGGACTTCACGTCGTTGGCGATGTCGTTACCGCTGTTGCTGTTGGGGCTGTCCTGCTGCAGCCAGGAATCGGTGCTCGCGTTGAGAGTGAGCGTCGCTCCGGTGGTGGGGGGTGGGGCAAAGAGCGCACCGCCGATCGTGAGGACACCGAGGAGTGGAAGGGCAGGAATCCGCTTCGATGGCATGGAACGTCTCCTCCCGAGCTGTGGACAGACGCGTGGCGTTCCCTGTGCCCCATGCAATTGTCCCTCCGCCGCGCGATGCCCCCGGACGCGTCGCTACGTCAATGACGCATCGGACCAGCTTGCGAATGTGCAAGGAGAGTGCACCGGCGCTCCCTGTGCGTCCACGTCTACCAAAGTTGTCGTGAGGCGCACGTACCCGTCACGCGGCGCGAGCATGCGGTGTGCGCTATCGGCACACCAGCGCGCCGCGCTTCGTCTTGCAGCGCAACGGCCGCCGGAAGCACACGTCGCCGCTGTCGATGCCGAGCGCCAGCCCAGAGGCCAGGGACTGCGCCGGCAGCCGGAGTGCCATGCGCACGCTGCGTGCGCTCGCGCGCGTGAAGCTGAGCCCCGCGATCGGCCCGGTCGTGTCGGTGAGCGAGACCGTGCGTCCGTTGACCGTGAACCCCTCCAGGCGTTCCTGCAGCGCCGCCGCCGGCCGGTCGGGATGGCCGAGCATCACTCCGACGCCGTGCTGGCGCGGATCGAAGGTGACGCCCTTCGGGATGGCCAGGGTCGCGCTCACCTCCGCGGTCGTGCTCCCGACCGGCACGGTGGCGCGCAGCTTGGCGAGCTTGCCCTTGCAGGTGAGGAAGTTCCGCGTCGCGGCCATGACGAAGTTCTCGTCGTAGTCGCCGCCGTCACCGCGCGTGCCGTGGGCGTTGCCGGCCAGCGGCACGTTCCACTTGCGCTGCGAGGCGGTCGGCTTGAAGGCGCGGCGATAGTAGAGGCGCGTGTCGACACGGACGTCGCGCTTCCGCCAGTCGCGCGGCAGGGCGAACGTGTACGTGGTGGTGTCGGTGGCGCGGGCCGGGATGCGGTTGTCGAACGCCGCCACCGCGACCGTGAAGAGCACGTTCTCCACCAGCGACTCGTCCACCAGCACGCGCGCGTAGCCCTTGCCGGGCAGGCCGGCGAAGTTGCCCTGGTCGCGCGGGCCGGCGCCGCCCCAGTTGGGGATGACGCGGTCGTCCAGGTGCTCGAGCGGCGTGCCATTCCGATCGGTCGCCTGCACGACCAGGATCAGGTTCCGCAGTGTGACGCCGGTCGGGAGGCTGTGCCCGGCGCCCACGTTGGTCACGTCGACGCGCACCGACAGCGTGTCGTCGGTGATGGTGGTGAAGGTGCGGAGCTTGGCGGACCGGCGGAGGAACGCGGGCGTCGTCCCTTCGAACGTGTGCGAGCGGATCTGGCTCGGGTCGCGCCGTGGGACGCCGGGCACGCTGCACATGGTGTCGGTACCGACCGGAGGCATGTGGCAGTCCTGGCATTGGACGCCTTCGGCGGCGTACGGGCTCGCGAGCCACTCGCTGTAGGTGAGCTGCGAGGCCGGTCCGGTGTACGTGCCAATGAAGTCGCCGTGCTGGTCCCGCGGATCGGTCGAGTCCTCGTGGCAGGCGGCGCACAGGCGGCTCGAGCGCAGGATGCTCGCGTGCCCGGCCCGCATGTCGGGCTCCTTCGCGAAGGTCACGTCTTCGTGCGGCCCGAACACCAGCCAGGGCTGCGTGGTGGCGCGCAGCATGGTCGTCTTGGCCGGGCCGAGGCCGTCGTGCGGCGGCACCAGGTTGGGCCGCGGCAGTCCTTCGGCCGAGGTGTCGACGTCGACCATCTTGTGGCAGAAGTCGCAGCCCACGCCGTGACGATCGGTGCCGGCAAAGGCGTTGAAGTCGGTGTTGGTGGGATTGGTGCCGACGTACTCGGGCTGATGGCAGTTGGCGCACTCGCCGAAGCGGGTCGGGTGGCGAGCGTCCACGTTGTGGCGCGCCAGGAAGGCGAAGTAGGGCGGGTTCTGCGGGTCGGGCGGCGGGCCCGGCGGCATGGTGGCGTCGGTGCCGTTGTAGAGGTCGAGCACCCAGCGGTTCTGGTTGGTGGTGGCCTTGGTGGAGCGGCTCCACTGGTCGACGATGTCCTGGTGGCAGGGCGCGCACGTGCTCGGGTCGCGGAAGGTGTAGGCGGGATCGTCGCTGGCCGTGATCGCCTCGAGACGGATGCGGAGGTCGGTGGCGCCGGCCCCAACCGGCGTGCACTCGCCGGCGGTGCTCCGCCAGCAGCCGACGAAGTGCCCGTCGGCGACCGCCGCCACGACCATCGTGCCGGCCGGGACGGGAAGGGTGAACGCCCCCGTCGCATCGGTCGTCGCGGCCCCGCCGAGGCAGCCCTGGACGCGCACGCGCGCGCCCGCGACGGGCGTGTCGTCGCCGGCCCGCACGACCGTTCCCGACACGCTCCCGACCGGGGTCGCACAGGGATCGGCCGCCAGCGCCAGCCGGCTTGCGAGCAGGACGAGGCCTGCCACCGCCGCGGCGCCGCGCGTGGTCATCCCTTGATCCGGGTGCCCTTCTTGTTGGCCTTGTAGCCGCGGGTCACGGCGACGACGTCGTCGCCGACGGTGAGCGCGATCGTGTAATTGGGCCGGGGGGCGCGGAGCACCGACAGGTCCGTCCCCGCGACCACGAGCAGGAAGCGCAGGCGGCCCCCCTTCGTCTTCACGATCAGCTTGCGCGCGCCGTTGGCGACCCGCCCACGCCGGTCGGCGAAGCGGAACGTGGTGCGGGCCCCGTTCGCCTTCATGGCACCGGCCGGAATGCTGAAGGGCACGATGGTCATCGCCTCGCCCGCCGGCAGCGCGATGCTGACGCGCGTGCCGGCCTGGTCGGGTGCGAGTGTGCGGCCGGCGGGCAAGGGCGCCGCGCCTTTCACCGTGAGCTTGGCGGTGGTGGGCTTCTTGCCGAAGCGCAGGTCCACGCGCGGCGGCTCCATGCGGATGTTGCGCAGGAACGAGGTCTGGTTGATGGGCCCGTGCGGCGCCTTCTGGAAGGCGGTCAGGTCGTTCAGCTGCTCGGCGGACAGGAACGACGTGACCCCGTGCTGGTCGTCGATGTTGCGCCCCTTGCCGGCGATGCGGCACTCGTTGCCCTCCTCGAGCTTGGTGCTGCACGGGCGCACCACGTCGAGCAGCGTGGGGGCGGTGCCGTCGTGCAGGTAGGGCGCGGTGTTCCACACGTCGTTCAGAAGCGGGGTGAGGTAGGCGTTCAACGTGGCGCGCTCGCCGGGGACGTTGTTCTGCTCGTTCTGGAAGAGCGTGAAGCCGAGGAGCCCGGCCTCGTCGTTGGCGATGTCGAACGGGCTGGTCTCGTCGAACACGCTCGCCGTGCCGACATCGAAGCGGACGAAGGGGCTGTTCAGGTCGGCGCGCGGCGTGAGCGTCAGGTCGTAGCCGCCGTTGGGCCGCTTGTTGGTGAACTGCTGGCGCCCAGGGGCCGGGCCGTTGTGGCAGAAGCTGCAGTTGACCACCGGATCGTTGAAGATCAGGCGGCCGCGGGCGGCCGCGTCGGACGGCGTCGTGCCGGCGGCGAGATTCGGGTTCCGCAGGAACTCGGTCAGGCTGTAGACGTAGTCGCCCAGGTTGTCGAGGCGCGCGCTCACGGCGCGGTTCGGGAGGGGTGAGAGATCGACGCGCACGTCGACCGGGTCGGTGACGAAGCGGCGGACGGCGAGCGCGCCGACGCAGGTCTCGGGCTTGTCCTCGTTGCCGTCGCAGTCGCTTGCGCCCGTGAGCTCGCGGAAGGTGAATTCGAAGTCCTCCACCTCGTCGCGGTCGCCGTTCCAGTGCGTCGAGCCCATGGGGTTGAAGAAGCGTTCGCGTGCCTGCTGGGCCTGTGCCGGCGGCAGGCCCTGGCCGATGTTCGGGGGCGTGAACGCGGGGTCGTTCTGGCAGCGGTTGCCGGGGCCGCAGGCGGCGTTGGTGGTGCACGCGATGCTGGCGTCGTGGCTGCAGTGCCCGGGCGCGAAGCTGGCCCGGCCGCGGAGATCCATGGTGTTCCGCAGGCTCGAGCCGAACTGCGAAAAATCCCACGTGCGACCGTCGTTGCCGCCGAAGTCGCCGTGGCACGAGGCGCAGCTGAGCGAAGCGCCGTCGCGCGCCGTGCTGGTCACCTGCCCCTGGCGCGTGCTGCCGTCGCGCGCCAGGTGGTTGAAGGGCGGGACGGGGCTGCCGGCGCCGGCGGCGTCGCGCGCGGAGGTGGTGAACAGGATCTTGCCGTCCAGGATCGACGGTGGCAGCGGGTCGGTGGCGGTGGTGCCGACCACGGCACGCACGAGCGGCATGCAGTCGCCGAGGCCGCTGCAGTCGAGACGTGTGGCGCAGGCGCGGGCGGGATCGCCCTGACAGCGGAACCCGGCCGGCGTCGCGTGCACCACCGCCACCGTGCGGGCGAGGTAGTTGGCGACGTAGGCCACGCTGCCGTCGGGGGACAACGCGACGCCCGTGGGCGTGGTGCCGACGCCGTCGGGCACCGGCCGCATCTGGCTGGTGTCGACGCCGAACTCGAGGCCGGTGTCGATCGGCTGCAGGGTGTCGGCGGCAAGCGGGTTCATGCCGCCGGTGGGGACCAGGCGGGCCTGCGGCGGCAGGATGTAGGCGTCCTCGGCGGTGGTGTCGTCGGCGGTGCCGGTGCACGGCTGCCCGGGCTCGGCGCCCCCGGGGCCGAAGCGGCTCACCCGGTCGAACACCGTCCCGGGATTGCTCCCCTGGCCGCGCTCGGCGCGGAAGACGTAGTAGCCGTTGGAGAGGATGTCGACGGCGTGCGCCACCGTGCCGTCGGCGGAAAAGGCGAGTCCGCCCACCGTGCCGCCGCCGACGATGTCGACCTTGCCCACCTGCCGGCCGCTCTGCAGGTCGATTTTCCACACCGCCGCGCGTGCGATGTCGTGCAGCGCGGGCTTGTAGATGTTGCGCCGTGCCGCGGCGCCCTCGCCGCTCGGGCTCGAGGCGAAGGTGAGGTCGGGAAAGAGGCCGATGCCGGGCTTGTCCGTGAAGTAGCGACTGCGCTCGAACAGTCCCTTCTGGAGACTGTTGTGCAATGTGCCGCCCACCCAGAGGCCGCCGCCGGGCGCGAGGGCGAGCGTACCGAGGAGGTTGGCGATGCCCTGACCGCTGCCGCGCGTCTCGCAGGTGGCGAAGTCGGGAGCGATGTCGAGCGTGCGGGTGATCGTCCCGGTGGCGGGGTCGACCTCGCTCACGTGCCCGGTGTGGTTCGGCTCCTTGGTGATGAAGTGGCTCACGTACGCCGTGCCGTTGTCGGCCACAGCGAGCGCACGCGCCTCGGGCCAGTCGAACGACACCCGCCGCTGCTCCTGCAGGTTGCCGTCGAGCACGAGCAGGCGGCTCGAATTCTGGCAGGTGACGAGCACCTGCGCACCGCGCGCCACCACGGCGTAGGGCGCACAGCCGAAGTCGAGCGCGGTGGACTGCACGCCGGAGCCGTCGGGGGCGAAGCTGGTGAGGGTGTCGTCGCCCTGGTTGGCGACGTAGACGCGGGTGGCGGTGACGCTCACCGTGCGCGGGTAGCGTCCGACGGGAATCTCGGCGACCCGTTGCCGGGTGGTGGGGTCGATCCTGGCGACCGAGTTCGAGTCGGGATTGACCACCCAGACCGCGCTGCCGTCGGGCGCGACGGCGATGGGGGAGCTGTTGGAGGCCTGGGTTGTACCGAGAGGTACAGCGAGCGGGAAGACGAGTCCCAGGAGGAGGAACAGCCCGCGCATAGAGCGGGTGCGTACCCGGGTCAGGGAGAAAGTGTCAAGGAAAATAGGGCCATCGCAGGGCTTGACCGGAAAGCGAACAAAAGGCGAAACTCGGTTCCATGTCCGCAGCGGCTGCCCTCCTCGATCGCCTCGGGCGGCCGGGTGACATCCGGCTCGGGACAGCGCACCCGGAACCGCTCGCCCGGCTGCCGACCGGCCTCGCCGCCCTGGACGAGACCCTCGACGGTGGGCTGCCGCGCGGCCGGGTGACCGAGCTGGTGGGGCCACCGAGCGCCGGCCGGACGGGGCTCGCCTGTGCCGTGGCGGCACGGGCCACGGGCGCGGGCGAGACCATGGCATGGATCGATCCCGCCGATGCGCTCGATCCGGGCGCCGCGGCGGCCGCCGGGGTGGTGCTCGAGCGCATGCTCTGGGTCCGGCCGCGCAGTGTGGCCGACGCGTACCGCGCCGCCGTCATCGTGCTCGGCGCCGGCGGGTTCGGTCTGGTGGTGATGGACTGCGTGCCGGGCGCGGCGCCGGCTCCGCAGACCCTCGCCCGCGCCGCGGAACGCACCCGGACCGTGCTCCTGCTGCTCGCGTCGCGCCCACTGACGGGGGCCGATGCGGCGCTCGTCCTCGAGGTACGCGCCCGGCGTGTGCGCTGGAGCGGCGGGGCGGGGCGGCTCACGCTGCTCGACGGCATCGATGCCTGTGTCACCGTGGCACGGAGCCGCATCGGGCGGCCGGGACGGTCCCTGGTCGTGAGACATGCGTGTGGGTGAGGGGGGCCGCCGGTGTCGCGCCTCGTCTGCCTCCTCGTGCCCGATCTCCCCGTCGCCGCCGTCTGCCGCGCCGACCCGGATCTCGCCGGGTTGCCGCTCGCATTGGTAGAGACACCGGGGCCGCATGCGCCCCTCGTCGCCGTGTCGGCAGCGGCATGCGCGCGCGGGGTGCGTGCCGGTCGGCACACGGTCGCGCAGGGACGCGCCATCACGGCGGCGCTGGTCGTGCGCCCGCGGGACGCCGCGGCCGAGGCCTCGGCCATGCGCGCGCTCGCCGAAGTGGCGGCCTCCCTCGCCAGCCGGATCGAGGTGACCGCCGGCGGCGTCGTGTTCGCCGACGCCGCCGGCGCCACCCATCTGGTCGACAACGAGGCCGGGCTCGCCACCGCGCTGATTGCCCGGGCGGCGCGGGTGGGGCTCACGGCGCGGGCCGCGGTCGCCGCCAGCATGACGGTCGCCCGCCTGGCCGCGCTGCGCGCCGCCGACGGGGTCGAGGTCGTCCCGGCGGGCACCGAATGCGGCTTCCTCGCGCCGCTGCCGCTCGCGTGTCTGGGGACCCCGCTCGCGCCGCGTCTTGCCGTCACGCTCGAACGCTGGGGGGTACGCACTCTCGGCGATCTCGCCCGCCTGCCGCTCGCCGAGGTGGCGACGCGGCTCGGCGCCGTCGGCGCGGCGCTGGTGCGGGCGGCGCGCGGCGAGGACGAGCGCCCGTTCGCACCGCAGCCGCTCAGTGGCGCGCTCGAGGAAGCGCTCGGCCTGGACCACCCGCTCGACACGCTCGAGCCGCTGCTGTTCGTGCTGCGCGGGCTTCTCGAACGGGTGGTCGCGCGCATGGGGCTGGAAGGCGTGGGATGCGCGCGTGTGGACCTGGCGCTCGGGCTCGACGACCGCAGCCGCGACGTGCGCACGCTCGCCCTCGCCGCCCCGACGCGCGACGTGAAGACGCTGGTCACGTGCCTGCGGGCCGAGTTGGAGGCGCGGCCCCCGCGTGCGGCGATCGTGGCGGTCGCGGTCACCGCCGTACCCGAGCGCGTGCGTCCGGCGCAGCTCGGGCTGTTCACGCCGCCCGGGCCGGCGCCCGAGCAGCTCGCCACCCTCCTGGCGCGGTTGTCGGCGCTGTGCGGCACGGAACGTGTCGGCGCGCCGGTGGTGGTCGACTCGCACCGGCCGGCGGTGGCCGCAACGACGCCGTTCCGGCTCGCTGCGGGAGCGGGGCCCGCTGCGCCGTCCGCCCCCGAGCCCACGCTGGTGGTGCGCGCGCTCCGCCCACCGCGCGCCCTCGAAGTGTTCTGCGACCGCGACCGGCCGGACTTCGTGCGCGGCCCGGGACTCGGCGGACGCGTGATCACCGCCGCCGGCCCGTGGCGCGTGGCCGCCGAATGGTGGAGCGCGGCGGCGTTCGCGCGCGACTACTACGATTTCGAGCTGTCCGACGGGGGCGTCTATCGCTGCTACCGCGAATGCGGCTCGGGAGGCTGGTATGCGGATGGCGTCTACGACTAGGCACGCGAGCGGCTGGTTTCCGCACCACCCGGGGAGTATGGTCGTGCCATGCCGACGGTCGTTCGATGGAACGGCACCGACCTGCCAGCGGAGCTGCGTACGCTCCCGGCAGGGCGATACGTCCTCGAGCCCGTCGACGCTCTCCCCGCCCTCACCCCCGAAGAGGAGGCCGGCATCGATGCCGCGCTCGACTCGCTCCGGCGTGGTGAAGGGGTCGGAGCAGCCGAAGCGCGCAAACGCATCGCCGCCGCGCGCAAACGTTGACGGTCGTCTTCTCGCTACAAGCGATCGCGGATATCCAGGCGTACGTCGGGTATCTCGCCACCAGGAATCCGGTGGCTTCACGTCGTGTCGCGCGGCGGATACTGGCTACGATCGACCGGCTTGCGCACGAGTCGTTCGACGGTCCGGAACGCCGACTTCGATCGGGAGCGAAAGTCCGGAGCTGGCCCGTGTATCCGCTCCGCATCTACTATCGTCGCACGAGAGGAACGCTGAGCGTCCTGCGCATCTACCACCAAGCACGTCGCCCGCTCGTCAAGTAGTCCCCGGGGCGGCCAGATGACGGGTCCTGCCGCTGACTACGTCGAGCTGCGCTGCCGGAGTGCGTTCAGCTTCCTCTCCGGCGCCTCGCTGCCGGAAGACCTGGTCGACCGCGCCGCCGCGCTCGGCTACGACGCGCTGGCACTCGCCGACCAGCACGGGGTGTACGGCGCGCCACGGTTCTTCCAGGCCGCCCGCCGCGCCGGCCTCCGGGCGCTGGTCGGCGCCGACGTACGGGTCGCAGGCGTCGGCTGGCTGCATCTCCTGGTCGAGGACCGGCGCGGCTACCGGAACCTGTGCCGGTTGCTCACCGCGGGTGCGCTCGGGCGGGAGAAGGGCGCAGCGGCGGTCGACTGGCTGCAGGTCGAGGAGCACGCGGCGGGGCTCTTCTGCCTCGCGGGTGGCGGCGACGGGCCGCTCGTGGGCGAGGACGGCGCCGCGCACCTGGATCGTCTCGGCGGCCTCTTCGGTGCGCGCATCGCGGTCGACATCCACCGCCATCGAGAGCGCACGGGGGAACGCCTGGCCCGTCGCCTCGCGGACCTGGCCGCCGCGCACCGCGTGCCGGTGGTGGCCACCAACGACGTGCGCCATGCCGCGCCCGCCGGGCGCGCGCTGCTCGACGTGCTCACCTGCGTGCGGCTCGGCACCACGCTGGATCAGGCCGGCCGCCGCCTGCTCGCCAACGCCGAGCGCCACCTGAAGTCGCCGGAGGAGATGGCCGCGCTCTTCCACGACCGGCCGGAAGCCATCCGTGAAAGCCGGCGCATCGCCGAGCGGTGCGCCTTCACGCTCGCCGACCTCGGCTACCGCTTCCCGGATTTCCCCCTGTCGCCCGGCGAGACACCGCTCGGCCACCTGCGCGCGCTCACCGAGGCCGGCGCGCGTGACCGCTTCCGGCCCGTCACGCCGCGCGTGCACCGCCAGCTCGAGCACGAGCTCGCCATGATCGGGCGGCTCGACCTGGCCGGCTACTTCCTGATCGTGTGGGACATCGTCCGCTTCTGCCGCGAGCGCGGCATCCTGTGCCAGGGGCGTGGCTCGGCCGCCAACAGTGCGGTGTGCTACGCGCTCGGCATCACGGCGGTCGACCCGGTGGCCATGGAGCTGCTCTTCGAGCGCTTCCTCTCCGAGGAGCGCGGCGAGTGGCCGGACATCGACCTCGACCTGCCCAGTGGCGACCGGCGCGAAGAAGTCATCCAGTACGTCTACCGCCGCTACGGTGCCCGCGGCGCCGCCATGACGGCGACGGTCATCAGCTACCGCACGCGCAGCGCGGTGCGCGAGGCGGGCAAGGCGCTCGGGCTCTCGCTTGAGCAGGTCGATCGCCTGACCACGCTCCTGCGCAGCCACGGCTGGCACGACCAGCACGACGAGCTGGCGGCCCAGCTGAAAGCCGGCGGCGTCGATCCCGCCGCGCCCCGCATCGCGCTCCTGGTCGACGCGGTCCGCCGCATGCAGGGGCTGCCGCGCCATCTGGGCCAGCACACGGGCGGCATGGTGATCGCCGCCGGGCGGCTCGACGAGGTGGTGCCGCTCGAGCCGGCGGCGATGCCGGGGCGCAACGTCATCCAGTGGGACAAGGACGACTGCGCCGATCTGGGGCTCATCAAGGTCGATCTGCTCGGCCTCGGCATGCTGGCGGCGCTGGAAGAGGCCATCCCGCTGGTGCGCGCCCACGAAGGCGTCGAGGTCGACCTGGCGCACCTGCCGCCCGACGATCCCGCCGTCTACGCCATGCTCCAGCAGGCCGACACCATCGGCGTCTTCCAGGTGGAGAGCCGCGCGCAGATGGCCACCCTGCCGCGCATGAAGCCCGAACGGTTCTACGACCTGGTGGTCGAGGTGGCGATCATCCGCCCGGGGCCCATCGTCGGGAAGATGGTGCATCCGTATCTGAACCGCCGCGCCGGGCGCGAGCCGGTGCGCTATGCGCATCCGTCGCTCGAGCCCATCCTGAAACGCACGCTCGGCGTGCCGCTCTTCCAGGAGCAGCTGCTCCGTCTCGCCATGACGGCGGCCGGCTTCACGGGCGGCGAGGCTGAGGAGTTGCGCCGGGCGATGGGGTTCAAGCGCTCGGTCGAGCGCATGCAGGCCATCGAGGCCCGGCTCCGCGCCGGCATGCGGGCGCGCGGCATCCCGCCGGCGGCGCAGGACGAGATCGTGCAGGGGATCACGTCGTTCGCGCTGTACGGGTTTCCGGAGTCGCACGCGGCGAGCTTTGCGCTGATCGCGTACGCGTCGGCGTATCTCAAGTGTCATCACCCGGCGGCGTTCGCGTGCGCGCTGCTCAACTGCTGGCCGATGGGGTTCTATGCGCCGGCGACCGTCGTGCAGGACGCGCGGCGGCATGGGGTGGTGGTGCTGCCGGTCGATGTCGGGGCGTCTGCGTGGGGGTGCACGATCGAGGAGGTGGGGTCGCGGCTCGGGGTGCGGTTGGGGCTGCGGTACGTGCTGGGGGTGCGGCGGGAGGTGGGGGAGCGGATCGTGGCGGCGCGTGGGGCCGGGGCGTTCGTGTCGGTGGCGGATGTGGCGCAGCGCGGGAGGGTGCGGCGGGACGAGGTGGAGGCGCTCGCGTATGCGGGGGCGTTCGGGTCGCTCGGGCTCGCGCGGCGGGAGGCGGTGTGGCAGGCGGCCGCGGCGGAACGCGATCCGTCGTCGTTGTTGGCGCATCTCCGGCCGGCGCCGGGCGGTGCGGCGCTCGTGCCGATGACGGACTTTGAAGAGACGGCGGCCGACTATGCGGCCACCCATCTCACGCCGGGGCCGCACGTGATGGCACATCTCCGTGCACGGCTGGCGGCGGACGGTGTGTGCGCGGCGGGGGATCTCGCACGGGTGCCGCATGGGGCGCCGGTGCGGGTCGCGGGCCACGTGATCGTGCGCCAGCGGCCGGGGACGGCGAAGGGGTTCTGCTTCCTGACGCTCGAAGATGAGACCGGGACGGCCAACGCGGTGATCACGCCGCAGGTGTACGAACGGGTGCGGCTCCTCCTGAACACGTCGTCGTTGCTCGAGGTGGCGGGATGGCTCGAACGCGTCGACGGTGTGACGCACGTGCGCGCGGTGCGCTTCCGGCGCCTCGATGCGTCGGTCGGGATGCCGGAAGGGCACGACTACCGGTGAGCGGGGGCCCCCGTTCGCGGCGGCCCGCCGCCGTGCTGCGACCGTGGAGGCTCCCGGGTGGCGAACGTCGCCGGCGGCATGATCCGCTGGCGGGCGCTCGGGAGCGACGGATCGATCCTGGCGGTGCCCACGCTCGTGTATGCGGCCGGGCAGAGCGTCCCGTCGGCCGGCCGCGGCACGACAGTCGTTTGATCCACATGGTGCGCTACGCAGCGGCGCAACGCGGTGTTTCGCGCTGCGACGGCTGAAACGTCGCGGCCGTTGGCCGACGGCCCATGAGGTTGGCACCGCGCCCGCTTGGGGCGCTTCCCATGGCCGGCGTCTACGTGCCGCGGTCGCCGACGACCGGCGTGCTGTACGGGGTCGTGCGGGCGCACCTCGCCGAGTTCCTTGCCGTGGTGCAGGCGGATACCGACGGGCTGCCCGCGTTCGTCGTGCGCGAGTTCCGAAAATTCCTCCGCTGCGGCGTGTTGGCGCACGGCTTCGCCGTCACACAGTGAGTACTGCCGCAGTCGTCCGCCGACCGCGGTCACGCTGACGCGGCGGCATCACCCGCTCGCGGGGCAGGTCCTCGAGCTTGTGCTGGACGGGCCAAGGCAGCTCGTCGTGCGGTTGGGCGACGGCACGACGCTGCGGGTGCCGCGGGCGTGGACCGATGCGGACGGCACGGCCAGGAGACGGAGCACGCCGTAGTACCGCGGAAGCGGGGGAACTCACCCCAGGGGACCCCGTGGAGGGAAGGGGGTGCCGGGTCATGGAACCGGGGGAGGGAACGATGACGGGGACACCGAGCCCCGAGGCCATCTCAACGCAACTCCAACGGATAGCAGAACGGGTGCACGACGGGGTGACCGTCGCGCAGCAAACCCATGACCTGAGGAGCCGGATGCGTTATGTGGCGAGGCCGGTTATGTGGCGAACCGGCGGCCAGCCCACGCTGGGTGCGGCTGCGAGCCGGATCTTCGCCACATAATTCCCGGGGCTACAGGGAGGAGAGGAAAGCCATCAGATCTTTGTCCTGGCGCCAGGCGGGTGTCGGGTCGGAGTTGGTGACCGCGCAGGTCGCCAACGCCTTGGCCTTCGTTTCGAGATCGACCTCGGCATAGCGGTTCGTGGTCTCGAGGGAGACGTGACCGAGCCAAGCGCGGATCGTGTTGATGTCGACGCCGGCCCGCAGCAGGTGTGTCGCGGTCGTGTGACGTATCGTGTGTGGACTGACGCGCTTCTGCTGGAGGCTTGGGAGACGGCGCGCGACCGTGCGGCCATAGCGCGCCACCAGGTCGTGCGCGCCGTACCGTGTCAGCGCGTGGCCTCGCCGGTTGACGAAGACCGCCGCCGTGGTCGGTCGATCGCCGATCAGCGTCTTCA
>CAZUDO010000075.1:0-12835 GCA_964618895.1 uncultured Binatia bacterium (SeqCode) | reverse complement strand
GGCCCCCGGCCGGGACGCATGATCCCGGGCCGGGAGCCGTGGGTGGGTCGTTAGGACTTCGCGGGCTCGGGCTGGTCCGCGGCCTTCGAGGCGTCGGCCTTGTCGGCCTTCACGTACTTGCGGCGGAACCGCTCGACGCGTCCGGCCTTGTCCACCAGCTTCTGCTTGCCGGTGAAGAACGGATGGCAGTTGGAGCAGATGTCGAGATGGATCTTCCCATCGCTCGCCGAGGGCTTCATGGTGGTGCGGGTCTCCCACTCGGCCGCGCATCCGTAACAGTGAAAGGTGCGTGGCTCGTAGCTGGGGTGGATTCCGGCTCTCATCGTCAACCTCCGTATCGGCGGCGTTCCCCGGGCGCTGGTGACGCCCCTCCGGTCATGGAAGGGCGCCCCTGGACGGGCCCGGGCGCTCCGCGCGGGTCTGTGGCTGAAACGGCGAGGCATTATGCCGGAACAGCCGCCGGGACGCCAGCGGGCTCCGCCCCAGGCAGTGCTGGCGGGTCTCTCCCGCCCTCAGGCCCGCGCGGGCGGGGCCGCGGTCTTGAGCCGCGCCCCGTACTTGGCCCGCAGCTTCGCCACTTTGGGCGTGATGGTGGCGCGGCAGTAGGGCTGCTCCGAGTTCTCCCGGTAGTAGCCCTGATGGTTGTCCTCGGCCGGGTAGAACGTGGTCAGCGGCGACACCTCCGTCACGATCGGGTCGTCAAAGGCGTTCAGCCGCGTCAGCTCGGTGATGACCGCATCTGCGTCCCGCTGCTGCTCGGGCGAGTGGAAGAAGATGGCCGAGCGGTATTGCGTGCCCTGATCGTGGCCCTGGCGGTTGAGCGTCGTCGGGTCGTGGAAGGCGAAGAAGACCTCGAGCAGGTCCCGGTAGCACAGGATTGCGGGGTCGAACGTGATTTGGACCACTTCGGCATGGCCGGTCGTGCCGGTGCAGACCTGCCTGTAAGTCGGATTCGCGGATGCGCCGCCGGCGTACCCGGAGACGACCCGCTCGACGCCCTGAAGCTGCTCGAACACGGCCTCGAGGCACCAGAAGCAACCGCCCGCCAAGGTCGCAGCTTCACGGTGTGCTGTCATGACGCCCCCTCGGTCAAGTTGGGTCGACAGGTGGAGTTCGCACCCGGAAGACGGCGATGGGGGGGCGAATGTGACCGCAGGCCACTGGTGGGACCATCTCATGCCCTCGCCCGGCGGACCACCACCAAGAGCGCTCCCAGGACGCCGGCGATCACGCACGCCAGGTGCAGCGCGGCCACGCCGGAAGGCTCCAGTACCCACGTGGTCTCGGCCACCGGCCTGAGCGCGCGGACATCGCGGTGCATGAGCCCATCCAGCAGCGGATGGGAGACGCCACCGAGCAGCCCACCGACGATCGCAGCGCCCATCCTGAGTTCGCCACGCAACGCGGGGACAGGGATCAGGGCCGACCGGCGGGCCAGCGCTCCGAGCGCGGCACCGGCCACGAGCCCCACCAGCCCCGCGCCCCAAACGGTATGGAGCCAGCGGTGCACCGGGTATTCCCCACGCAGGAAGAAGTAGAGCGGCTCGAGATCGACGGCCACCTGGCTCGCCACGAAAGCAGTGAGCGAGACGTGCCGCGGGGCCGCGCCCTTGACGAGCAGGCCGGGCCCGAAGTGGAACGGCGTGAACGGCATTCCTGGAGGCCCCCGGTGGCCGGGCATGGTACCCGAGCGAACGATGGTCCCGCCAGACTTCTCCTTCTCACGCCGGAGGCCGGCCGGCGGAACGGCGCTCGCCCGGCCGCCGCCAGCCCCGTATGCAACCTTTTCTGCGCTCCGTCCGTCATACTGACCGAAAGTCGAATCCGGTCACCAGTCCTGGAGGGCCCCGTGCGCGCGACCACGCCCCCACTCGTGCTGCGCACCCGCGTGCTGGATGCCGCCGACCGGCTCTTGGCGCGCTACGGCTATCGCAAGATGACCGTGGACGACATCGCCGCCGAGGCCGGCATCGGCAAGGGCAGCGTCTACCTCGCGTTCGCGAGCAAGGAGGAGGTGGCGCTTTCCTGCATCGATCGCATGGTGGACGGGCTGCTCGCCGAGCTGCGGGCGATCGCCGCCGGATCCCGACCCCACCTCGAGCGATTGCGCAAGATGCTGATCCTGCGCGTCATGCACCGTGTGGACTACGCGCGCACACACGCGGGCAGCATGGACGCCATGCTGGCGGCCGTGCGGCCCGCATTCCTCGCGCGGCGCGAGCGCCATTTCGCCGCCGAGGTGGAGGTGCTGTCGACCCTACTCGAAGCGGCGCGGCGGGCGGGCTCGGCGCGTGCGGTCGAGGCGCGATCCGCCGCGGTCGCCCTGGTCACCGCGACCAACGCGCTCCTGCCCTACAGCTTGAGCGTCGCCGAGCTCGGCCGGCGGGCCGAGATCGAGCGGCGCACCGGCGCGCTCGCCGAGCTGCTCGTTCGGGGGATCGCCGCGTCTCCACGCTCACGAAGGACCATCTCGTCCCATCGCACCCCATCCCGGAGGATCCCATGAGACTTCGACGCATGTTGTCCACGCTCGGCTTGATCACGGCGTTCCCGCTCGCGGCCGCCGCGCAGGCCCCGCCGGCCGATCAACCCGACCTGACCGTGGACGCGGCCACGCGCAAGGCGGTGGTGGACACACTCGCCGAGCGCATCGAGCGCCTCTACGTGTTCCCCGACAAGGCGCGTGAGACCGCGCGCGCGCTGCGCCGCCGCCTCGCGGCGCGCGAGTACGACCGCATCGCCAGCGCGAAGGAGCTCGCGGACTCGCTGACCTCGCACGCCCAGGCGGTGACGCGCGACCTCCACCTGCGCGTCAACTATCGCCACGAGCCCGTCCCGCGCATGTCTGCCGATGGTCCGCCGCCCGAGTCCGAGATGCGCCGCATGCGCGAGATGGCGCGGCGCACGAACTATGGCTTCGAGCGCATCGAGCGCCTGCCGGGCAACGTCGGCTACCTCGATCTGCGCCAGTTCGCGGGCGCGCCCGAGGGGCAGGCGACGGCGGTGGCGGCGATGAACTTCCTTGGCAACGTCGAGGCGCTGATCGTGGACCTCCGGCGCAACGGCGGCGGCAGCCCCGCGATGATCGCCACGCTCCTCACCTACCTGACCGATCCGGGAGACCGGCTGCTCTTCAACACCTTCTATCAGCGCGAGGAGGACCAGACACTCCAGTTCTGGACCTCGCCGTTCGTGCCGGGCCCGCGGCTCAACGGCAAGCCGGTCTACGTACTCACCAGCCCGCGCACGTTCTCGGCGGCCGAGGAGTTCGCCTACGACATCCAGACCCACAAGCTCGGCACCATCGTCGGCGCGGTGACCGGCGGCGGCGCTCATCCAGGCGGCATGTTCCGTGTGCACGACCACTTCATGGTGTTCGTCTCGACCGGGCGGGCGGTGAACCCGGTGACGAAAACCAACTGGGAGGGCGTCGGAGTCAAACCCGACATCGCCGTCAAGCCGGGCGAGGCTCTGCGGGTCGCGCACGTCGAGGCCTTGAAGAAGATCATCGAGTCGGTGAAGGACGATCCCGACCGCAAGGCCGCGCTCGAGCGGGCGCTGGACGAGGCCGGAAAGCGTGTGGCGGACCCCGACGAGGACTTCGTGCGGCCGGGCCTGGGCGGGCGGCGGCGGTCGTAGGAGAACGCGCTGACGGTGGGCCCGTCGTCCGGGGGCTCATCCGGGACGGCCCGTTCCGTCACCCGGCGCGGGCCACGCTCATCGTTTGCGCGGGACCCCGGTGGGCGTGGCACGGTCTGCCGCCTCGCGTGCGCGCGCTTCGGCCGCCAGCCAGTAGGGTGAGATCTCCACTTTTGGATTCAGGACGAGCTGCTTCGGGGTCCTCGTGCCCAGCGCGGCGTCGAGTCGCTGCTCGAGCCCGTAGATGTCGTCCCGGTAGCATACGCGGCCGGCGCTGTCCGCCCACGCGGTCCAGTAGAGGAAGTGGACGGGGATGGGCCGTGACAACCGCACCCGCCGCCAGGTGCCGCGCGCGACCAGGCTGTCCACGCACACGGTGTCGGCCAGCACCGGGGCCAGCAGCGAGTCGGCCAGCTCGACCGCCTCTTCCACGCGCACGCAGCCATGACTGTAGTCGCGGACCGCGACGCCGAACCGGCTGCGCTGGGGCGAGTCGTGGAGGTAGACGTCGTACTCGTTCGGACACATCAGCTTCACCTGGCCGAGCGGATTGTCCGGGCCGGCCCTCTGGATGATCAGGTAGGGGAAGCTGTCGGAGACGGCCTGCTTCCAAGGCACCGTGGTGGGATCGATGGTGTCGCGTTTGGCGTCGGCGATCGAGACCACGTACATGCGGTTGGCGGCAAGATAGTCGGGGTTCCGCTTCATCTCGGACGGCAACTCTTTCTGGACGACGCTCGGCGGCAGCGTCCAGGTCGGATTGACGTCCACGTAGGCCACGGCGTCGCTGAAGACCGGCGTGGGACTGGTCCGCTTGCCCACCACAACGCGCATCGCGCGCGCAACGCGTTCCCCGTCGATCAGCTCGAGCCGGTAGGCCGGGATGTTGACCTCGATCCGGCGTTCGCCGAGCGCCGTCGGCAGCCACCGCCAGCGCTCCAGGTTGAGCTCGATCTGGCGGATGCGCGTTTCCACCGGCACGTTGAGCAGCGCGCGTGTGGCCTCGCCGACGATGCCGCTGCGCGGGATGCCGTGCCGCGCCTGGAGCTCGCCGATCGCCTGCACCAGCCGGGCATCGAACACCGTGTCCCGGACGTTCGCGGGCAGGTCGCCGGTCAACGCCAACCGCCGGATGAGTGCGGCGACCTCGGGCCCGCCCGCCCCGCGCGCGAGCGGCGGGCCGGGCGCGAGCTGCGGCCAGCCGCCCGCCGCCGCGATCTCCCGATGGCGTGCGAGCGCGTCCCGCAGCCGACGATAGCCTGCGTGGCGCGGCTCCAGCTCGGCGAACACCCGCTCGGGATGGTGCTCGTGCTCGCGCTCGAGGTAGGCGAGCCAGTCGACGTTGCGGCTGGAGAGCGTCCATTCGGGGTCGAGCAGTCCCCGGGGCACGCGCCCGTCGCGCAGATGCGGGGCGGCGCGCAGGAACACCCAGGTCGCCCGCACGTCGAGCTTCGCGAGGGTGGTCGAGCGGTTGAGTCGCGCGATCGGCCCGCGGCTCTGGGCCTGTGCGAGCAGGCGCGTCAGTTCCTCGGTGTCATAGTCCCTGGGGTCGAGCCCCCTCTCGCCCAGCCGCTGGAGCTGATCGACGAGCTCCATGGTCCGACGATGCGGCAAGCGACCGCTCCAGACCGGCTTGTCAGCGCGCTGGTCGTAGAACTCCCTCACCCAGCCCCAGGTCGAGTCGGCACCGGTGGTGTCCGTGACCCCGAAGGAGGCGACTCCGGCATCCAGCAGGCGGCGGATCTCCTCCCGGGTGGAGGCGTGGGGGCCCTCGGGTGGCGTCCCCGCCGGCCGCGTGCACGATCGCCCGGCGGACATCGCGATCGCGACCGCAAGGAGCAGGAGACCGGCGAGCGGAACGAGCAACTCGCGCCGCGGCTGGGGGGCTGCGGCCGGCGGGGGGTGTGACGGTTCTCCGGCGCCGGTCGAGGGCTGCAGCGTCACGACGACTCCTTGTCGCCTACTGAATCACGATCTGGGAGCAGTGAGTCGAGGGGATCAGCGTCGGCTCACTGATTCATGCTCTCGAGGAATTTCTTGTTCGTCTTGGTGTCGTTCATCTTGTTGATCAGGAACTCCATCGCCTCCACCGGATTCAGCTCGTTCAAGAACTTGCGCAGGATCCACACCCGCTGGAGCATGTCGGGCGTCATCAGCAGCTCCTCCTTGCGGGTACCTGAGCGGTTGATGTCGATGGCCGGGAAGATTCGCTTGTCGGAGATCTTCCGGTCCAGTACCAGCTCGGAGTTCCCGGTGCCCTTGAACTCCTCGAAGATGACCTCGTCCATGCGCGAGCCGGTCTCGATCAAGGCGGTCGCGATGATGGTGAGCGAGCCGCCGTTCTCGATGTTGCGCGCGGCTCCGAAAAACCGCTTGGGGCGCTGGAGGGCGTTCGCGTCCACGCCGCCCGAAAGGATCTTGCCCGAGTGCGGCACCACCGTGTTGTGGGCGCGGCCCAGGCGGGTGATGGAGTCGAGCAGGATGACGACGTCCCGCTTGTGCTCGACCAGACGCTTCGCCTTCTCGCTCACCATGTCGGCCACCTGCACGTGGCGCTCGGGTGGCTCATCGAACGTGGACGAGACCACCTCGCCCTTGACCGTGCGCTGCATGTCGGTGACTTCCTCGGGGCGCTCGTCGATGAGGAGCACGATGAGCACGACCTCGGGATGGTTCTCGGTGATGGCATTGGCGAGCTTCTGCAGCAGGATGGTCTTGCCCGCCTTGGGCGGCGAGGTGATGAGGGCGCGCTGGCCCTTCCCGATCGGGCACAGGAGGTCGATGATGCGCGTCTCGATGCAGCGGTCCTTGGTCTCGAGGTTGAGCTTCTCCTGGGGGTAGAGCGGGATGAGGTTGTCGAACAGGATCTTGTCCTTGGCCGCCTCCGGGCTCTCGAAGTTGACCGCCTCGACCCTGAGCAACGCGAAGTAGCGCTCCCCTTCCTTGGGCGGACGCACCTGGCCGGAGACCGTGTCTCCGGTATGCAGGTCGAACCGTTTGATCTGCGACGGCGACACATAGATGTCGTCGGGCCCGGGCAGGTAGTTGTAGGTCGGCGAGCGCAGGAAGCCGTAGCCCTCGGGCAGGATCTCCAGCACCCCCTCGGCGAAGATGAGGCCGTTTTTCTCAGTTTGCGCCTCGAGAATCTTGAAAATCAGCTCCTGCTTGCGCAGGCCGCTGATGCTCTCGATGCTGAGCTCATGCGAAAGACGGAGCAGCTCCGCCATGGTCTTCCCCATGAGCTGGGTGAGCTCCATGGACTGGGCCTGGGGCTGGGGCTGGGTCGGGATCTGGGTTTCGGTATCCATCGCCGATGTCACCTTTGTGGGTTGCGGCGGTCCCCTTGGGGTTCACGCCGAAGGCGCGCGCCTGGAGGGGCTGGGGCCGTGGTCGCGGGGCCGGATGGGCCCGCGGGCCGAGGATGGGATGGTGGTGGTGGTCGGGTCCGGGGCGAGGCCTCGAACGGGGTCCTGTGACCGTGCGCTGCGGTGATCGGACGAGCTAAGAAGGATCGAAACGACCGATCCGTTGGCTCCTGCGGAGGTGACGTGCCCGGCCGGACTCCGTTCCGGCGGCAGGTCCTGGGGGTTCGAGCCGGCGCGGGAGCTGATCGTCCCTGCTCCCAACCGACAGATGAAGCGTATGCGGGCCGTGCGGGGATGTCAAGGTTCGCCGGCTTGAGGGCTTACGACTGTCGCTGGCCTGCCCTCGATCGACGCGAATGGCCGGGCCGGCGCCGGGGCCCCTCCATCATCGCCTCACGCGCTGGAGCGTGACTGAGTCGGGGTCCAGTCGCACACGCGCGCCCTCGGGCAGGTCGCCGAGGCGGCGGAGGCCCACCCGGCGGCCGACGAACTCCGCGACCGGCTCGGGCGCGGTCCAGTGCACCCGCTGGGCGCTGAGGGCGCCGGGCGTGAGGATGCTGCGCGGCGCACTGATCGTCAGCGTCACCCGCTCGGGGGTGACGGTGTAGCCGGCGGCACCGCGCGGCGCCTCGATGTGCAGGCTGATCCGCCGCGTCGCCTCGGGCTCGAGCGGCACCGAGACTGTGACCTGCTCGGGGTCCATGACGCACCAATCGGGCAGCGCATCGGCCGCCACGGCGAGCCGCACCGTGTCGCGCTTTCCGGCGATCCGCACCGGGTCGAGCCGCACGCTGTCGAGCGCCATGACCTCGTTCTCGGGCCCCGAGACCTGGACGAACGCGGGCTCGACGCCGAGCTGACCGGTCCAGACCACACCCCCGGCCGGCATCCCTTCGACCCGCGCCGCCACCGGCAGACGACGCGTGCGCTTCATCGCCACCTCGAGCTCGACCGTCCTCGGGCTCACCAGCCGCTCGACCTGGATCGGGATGTCGGGCGGCAGCGGCAGGTCGGCGCTGGTCAGCGCCCGCTCGTAGCGACCGACCCCGACACCGGCGAGCGAGAGCCGCACCGGCGGCTCGGTGAGCCGCATGCGGATGAGCTGCTTGCCGGTGCCGCGCAGCTCGGCCTGCACCGCCGAGGGCACCGGCCCCGAGAGCGAGAGCGAATCGGGCAGCTCGGCGATCTGGAGCGGGAACGAGACGATCAGCGTGGCCGGACGGTCGGTGTAGACGTTGAGATAGACCAGCATGGCGAGCAGGATCGCCACCAGCTTGATCCCGAGGTTGTCGAACAGCCACCCGCGCAGCAGGTTCATCGGCCGCTCCCTTCGCGGCCGGGGCCGCCAGCGCCCGCCCTGTTAATGTCGCCGGGCTCGCGCGCGTCCGTCGCCTCGTCGTCATCGCCGCGCTCATCCCCATCCCCGGGCCCTTCGCCCGCCTCGCGCAGGCCGTGCTTCTCCATGCGCGAGTAGAGCGTGCGGCGCGTGAGGTCGAGCAGGCGGGCCGCCTGGCTCTTGTTGCCGCGCGCCAGCTCCAGCGCCTGGAGGATGAGCTCCCGCTCGAGGGTCTCCAGCGAGAGTCCGCCGGGCGGGATCATCGGCACCCAGCTCTGCGCGCCAGCGGCGGCACCGACGCCCGCGCCGCCGATCAGCTCGGGCCGGGCGAACGAGAGATGCTCCGTGCCGATCGGATCGCTGCCGGCCAGGATCATCGCCCGTTCGAGCGTGTGCTCCAGCTCGCGCACATTACCCGGGAAGGCGTAGTTCTCGAGCGCACGCATGGCGGCCGGCGTCACCTGCTCGCGCGCGGCGCCGCGGCCGACCATGAAGTGCCCGACCAGAGGCGCGATGTCCCCGGGGCGCTCGCGCAGCGACGGCAGCCGGATCGGGAACACGTTGAGTCGGAAGAACAGGTCCTCGCGGAACTGACGGCTCGCGACCATCTCGTCGAGATCGCGGTTGGTGGCGGTGATGATGCGCACGTCCACGGTGATCGGCTGGTTCCCACCCACCCGCGTGAACGTCTTCTCCTCGATCACCTGGAGCAGCTTTACTTGAAGACTCGTGGGCAGCTCCCCGATCTCGTCCAGGAACAACGTGCCGCCGTCGCCGTCTTCGAAACGGCCGGCCTTTTGCCGCACCGCGACGGTGAAGGCGTCCTTCTCGTGCCCGAACAGCTCGCTCTCGAGCAGAGCGTCGGGCAGCGCGCCACAGTTGACCTTGACCCAGGGCCCGGCCGCGCGGCGGCTCGAGAAGTGGATGGCGCGTGCGAACAGGTCCTTGCCGGTGCCGCTCTCGCCCCTGAGCAGGACGGTCGAGTCGGTCGGCGCCACCTTTTGGGCGAGGCCGAGCGCCTTGGTGAGCAGCGGCGACTCGCCGATCACGGTCGCCAACCCCTTGCGGAGCGAGTCCACCGTGCCGGCGAGGCGCTGATTGTCGGTCTCCAGCTCGCGCTCGCGCGCGGCGCGGGCGAGGTGCGCCGCGATCTCGCCGGCGAAGTCGCCCTCCTTGTTGACGTAGGCGCAGGCGCCGTCGCGCATGGCACGGCGGCCGACCTCGAGGTCGCCGTAGGCGGTCATCATGACGAGAAGCGTGCGTGGCCAGCGGTGGCGCACCTCGCGCATGAGCTCGAGGCCGTCCATGCGCGGCATGCGCAGGTCGGTCACGAGCGCTTCGAACGGGGTCGCCTCCATGCGCTTGAGCGCGGCGTCGGCGCCGTTCACGAACTCGGTCGTGTGGCCCGCGTCCTTCAAGGCGAGTGCCGTCAGCTCGGCGTTCTTGATCTCGTCATCCACGACCAGGACGCGCACGCGCTAGCCTCTCGCCCGCGGCATGTGGACGGTGCAGGTGGTGCCGCGCCCCACTTCGCTTTCGATGTCCAACGTCCCTCCGGCGCCCTGCACGAGCCGGCGGCTCAGGAAGAGCCCCAGCCCGGAGCCGCGCGCCTTGGTGGTGATGAACGGATTGCCGAGCTGCCGCAGCGTCTCGGCCGGGATGCCGGGGCCATCGTCGGTGAAGCTCACCGCGACGCGTCCGGCCCGCTCGCCGAGCGACACCGTGAGCCGGCCGCCCTCGCCGATCGCCTCGAGCGCGTTCAGCATCAGGTTCAGGAAGACTTGTTTCAAGGACTCGTTATCGAGGCGCACCGGAAGTGCTCCGGGCGCGGGCTCCGGGCGCACCAGAGTGGCGCGGCGCGAGCGGAACTCGCCTTCCAATAGATCTAGCGTCTCGCCCAGCGCCCGCGCGGCGTCGCCGTCGCCCGTGGGCGAATCCTCGCCGCGCGCAAACTGGAGGTAGCGGCCGACGGTGCGCGTCAGCCGGTCGGTCTCCTCGACCACGGAGTCCGCCCAGCGCCGCGATTCGGCATCGAGCTTGCCCAGCCGCTCGGCCGAACCGCGGATGATGGCGAGCGGGTTCTTGATCTCGTGAGCGAGGGTGGCGGTGAGCCGTCCCATGGCGGCGAGGTTCTCGGCCCGCGAGAGCCGCCGCTCGAGACGCGCCGCCGAGCCCACGACACGGATGTTGACCACGGCGAGGACGGTGATGCCGAGCGCGCTCAGGAGCGCCGCAAGCAGCAGCGTGCGCTGGAACCCGGCCAGCACCCCGAGATAGTCCACGCGCGATTGCACCGCGAGCACGCCCGCCACCCGCTGGCCGTCGAGGATCGGGGCGAGCCCCGCGCGCAGCTCGTGCCCGTCGAGCCGATAGCCCGGGGTCACGACCGGGCTCCCGGCGAGCGCGCGACTCAGGGCTTCGGGTGCCAGGCTCCCGAGCGGGCTCCGCTCGCGCTGGTGTTCGGCGCCCCGGGTGTCGTAGACCAGCATCCCGACCGAGTCGAGGGCCGCGGCGCTCACCAGGCCGGTCGAGGATCGGAGCTCTTCCAGGAGCACCTGGAGCGCCAGGTAGCCGCTCCCCTCCTCGCCCAGGCGCTGCGCTTCGCGGATGTCCTCCGGGCTCACCTGCGAGGCCGCCGTACGCGCGAGCGCCTCGAGACGCCGGCCGAACTCCTCGGCGAGGGCGTTCCGGACACCGCTGTAGGAGATCCACGCGAGCAGTCCGGTGACGAGGATCGCGGCGAGGGCGAACACGATGGTGGCCGGGAGCGTGCGCTGCAGGTCGGCCTCCGATCACTACGGGAACTAGGCTGCGGGCGACCGTTCTTGTGGCGCGGGGGCCAGCAGGGTGATCGCATCCCCCACCGCGAAGCCGCCGGCCTCGACGATGTGGAAGAAGCGGCCGCGCCGGCCTTCGAGCTCGGCGCGCAGCCCGGGCTTGAGTTCGTTCATGCGCTCGCAGGGGGCGCACATCCCGCCGGCTTCCAGCACCGCGGTGCCGATCCTGAGCCGGCTCGCGGGTGCCAGGTCGGCGAGCGTGATGCCGCGCACCGTGACCTGCTCGCGCACCGCACCGAGCGCGAGGCCGAAGCGATCGAGCACTTCCTGATCCATGATGAGGACGGCTCGCTTCGGCCGGCGCGACCGATCACCTTCGAGACCCCGGCCGGGCCGCGCCTCGACCGACGACACCGCGACGAGCGGCTCGCGGGAGCCAGGGTTGAGGTGGATCGCGACGACCGTCGGGTTCGCCATCGTGGGTGGACGGGGTCCGAGGCTAGCGCGCCGCGGCCTTCGTCTCCTGTCTCAGGATGTGGACGGCCATGCGCTCGATGTCCTCCGCCGCCTCACCGATGGTCTCGGTCATGGTCGGGTGCGCGTGGATCGCCTGCGCGAGGTCGTGCGCGTTGAGGTCGGCGGCGATCGCCAGCGAGCACTCGTGGATCAGCTCGCTCGCCTTGGCCCCGATGATGTGAGCACCCAGGATCTGGTCGGTCCCGGCGTCGGCGATGAGCTTGACGAACCCGGAGAGCTCCCCGTCGGCGATGTTCCGGCCGTGGGCGCGGAACGGGAAGCGGCCGATCTTGAGCGTGCGGCCCTCCGCGAGAGCTTCGCGCTCGGTCAGGCCGACGCTGGCGATCTCGGGGGTGGTGAAGGTCGCGGCCGGGACCGCGCGCCAGTTGGTCTGGGCCGGATGCCCGGCGATCATCTCGGCCGCGGCCTTGCCCTGCGCCGAGGCGAAGTGGGCGAGTTGCTTGATGTCGGTGACATCCCCGATCGCGTAGAGACCGGGCAGCGAGGTCTGGAGTCGCTCGTCCACCGAGATCCTCCCGCGATCCCCGCGCGAAACGCCGAGCGCTTCGAGCCCGAGCTCGGCGCTGTAGGGGCGCCTCCCGGTCGCGACCAGCACCGTGTCCACGGTAACGCTCGTCCCGCCGGCGAGCATCAGTGTGACCGCGCCGTCTTGCTCATCGCGCATGCTCTCCACCTTGGTGCCCAGGTGTAGCGCGATCTTCTGCTTCTTCATCTCGCGCTCGAGCGTCTGGGCGATCTCATCGTCCTCGGCCGGCACCAGGCGCGGGAGCATCTCGATCAAGGTGACCTGGGTGCCGATGGTGGCGAAGAAGCAGGCGAACTCGGTCCCCACCACGCCTCCGCCCAGCACCGCGAGGCGCTTGGGCTGGTGCGAGAGGCGGAGCGCCTCCTCGCTGGTGATGACGCGCTCGCCGTCCAGCTTGAATCCGGGCGGCAGGGTCGCCGCGGCTCCGGTCGCAATGATGATATGGTCGGCGCTCAGCTCGGCGTTGCCGCCCTCCTTCAAGGCGACGACCAGCTTGTGCGCGCCGGTGAGCTTCGCGGCGCCGCGCACGATCTCGACCTGGCGGCCCTGGAGCAGGGTCTTGACCCCGCCCGTCATCTGCTTCACGACCTTCTGCTTGCGCTCGATCAGCCAGTCCCAGTTGATCCTGGGCTCGCCCACCTCGATCCCGAATTCC
>CAZUDO010000074.1:0-27416 GCA_964618895.1 uncultured Binatia bacterium (SeqCode) | reverse complement strand
GGCGATGGACGTTCTCGTGCCGATACGTCAGGGCACCGTCGGCTTCGCGGAGCGTCGGGGCGCCGAAGCGTGCCTCGATGTCGGCAGGCGTCGTCTGACCGAGACGAAGCACGCGCAGGTCGGCGGATCGAATACGTGGTCGCATTGCGGATGACGCAGCGAGCTACACACGCTTCGCATCCAGCTCCGCCCACCTGGCGTAGAGCCGATCGACGGCATCGTGCGCGCCCTGCAGCGCGCGGCAGCAGGCGACCAGCTCCTCGGCCCGGCTCGCAATCGCCGGGTCGTGCGCAGCGGCCTGGCAGTGTACCAGCGTCTCCTCGGCGGCGACGATTGCGGCTTCCATGCCGTCCCATTCGCGCTGCTCGGCCCAGGTGAGGCGTTTCATCGAACGCTTCGCCGCCACCGAGTCCGGCGCCGGACGGGGCTTCGTGGGCAGCGTCGCTGGCTCACGGCGCGCGGCCTCCCACTGGCGGTAGTCGGCAAACGTCGTCGCGCCGCCGGCGCCGTCGAGCGCCAGCACGGTCGTGCTGACGCGTTCGAAGAGAAAGCGATCGTGGGTCACCAGCACGACGGCGCCGGGGAACTCGAGCAGACTCTCCTCCAGCACCTCGAGCGTCGCGATGTCGAGGTCGTTGGTCGGCTCGTCGAGCACGAGCAGGTCGGCCGGCTGCACCATGAGGGTGGCAATCAGGACACGCGCCTGCTCGCCACCCGAGAGGCGACCGACGGGCAGGGTCAGCTGCTCCGGGCGGAAAAGAAACCGTCGCGCCCATCCGGCGACGTGGAGCGGCCGGTCGCCGAACATCACGTGATCGCCGTGGGGTGCCAGCGTACGGTGCAGGGTCAGTGACGGGTCGAGGCAGGTCCGGTGCTGGTCGAGCACCGCGACACGGAGCCCGTCGGCGCGCTCCACGCCGCCGCCGTCTGGTGCGAGCTCGCCGGTGAGAAGCCGGAGGAGGGTCGATTTGCCGCTCCCATTCGGCCCGAGCAGGCCGAGCCGCGTGCCCGGCCCGAGCACGAGGTTCACGTCGTCGAGGAGGTGCCGCTCCCCGAAGCGCTTGGCGACGTGCTCGGCGACCACGAGCCGCTTCGTCCGCCGCTCCGTCCCTCTGAAGTCGATCCCGGCGACGCGGCGTTCCTGGCGGCCCTCCACGACGGCCAGCTCGCCGATCAGACGGCCCGCCTCCTGAATGCGCGCCCGCGACTTGGTCGTGCGGGCCTTCGGGCCGTGGCGCAGCCAATCGACCTCGCGGCGCACGCGGTTGGCGAGGGTCTCCTGCCAGTGCGCCTGCTCCCGCAGCGCGGCATCCTTCCGTTCGAGGAACTCGCTGTAACGCCCGCGCGTCTCGAAGAAGCCCCCCGCATGGACGGGATCCAGGTCGAGCATGCGCCCAGCGACGTGCTCCAGGAACCAGCGGTCGTGGCTCACGACCAGGAACGCCATCGGCTCCGACTGCAGGAGGTGCTCGAGCCATAGAATGCCGTCGAGGTCGAGGTGGTTCGTGGGCTCGTCGAGAAGCAGGAGATCGGGCGCCCGAACGAGTGCCCGGGCAATCGCGAGGCGCTTTCGCCAGCCGCCCGAGAGCGTGGCGGGCGTGGCACGCAGATCAGCGAAGCCGCAGCGGCTGAGCGTCAGGGGTACGCGGGTGTCGCGCGCGCTGTCGTCGACATCGTCCTCCACCAGCGCGTCCGCGACGAGTTGCGTGACGGTGCGGTCGTCCGGGAACTCCGGATGCTGGGGCACGTACGCCACCCGGGTCAGCCGGCGGACCGCGACCGTTCCCACATCGGGCACTTCGACGCCGGCCAGCACCCGCAACAGGGTCGACTTGCCGCTGCCATTCGGGCCGACGAGTCCGATGCGGTCGCCGTCGTGGATCCCGAAGGACAGATCGGCGAAGAGCGGCGCCGCGCCGTAGGCTTTCGTGATCCGCTGAACACCGAGCAGGAGCGCCATCGCAGGCAGTCGAGCGGCGCTCAACCCGCCGTGGAGGCCCGGCCACGCGACAGGTGATCGGGCGTCAGGCCCGGGCCTTGCGCTTTCATGCGGCGCCTGCGAACGTCGTGGCCCCGGAACCGGCATCGAACGGAGGCAACCATGGGCGACAGGTCACCGAAGTCGAAAGAGCGCGATCAGAAGCAGAAGACCAGCGCCAGGGCCGAGGACGCGGCCGCGGCGAAGGCCAAGCACGCGAGGCAAAGCAATCTGCCGCCTCTGGCGAAGGGCCGGAAGTAGAGGCGGTCACGACCCGCCGGCCGCCGCTGGTGTGAAAGTGAACCCGCGCACGAGGACCTCGTGCGGGACGTGCGCGGGGAGGATGCCCGCCACCAGCCACAGGTTGAACCGCATGCGCACGCCGCCGACCCCGGGCACGTCGGCGCCGGTGTAGGTCCACGTCCGGATGGGCGCGCCATCCGCCGGCGGCGTCACCGACAGCCCCTCCCAGCTCGTGAACTCCGCCCGGTCCGCCCGCCAGCGGATGCGATGCGTGGTCGGCACCCCCGCGGGCATCACGAAGCACTGCCGGTTCCCGGGACGCGTGAACGGCTGGATCACGAACTGCGCGTCGGCACCGACCGGCCCGGCGCAGCTGGCGGTGATCGTGCGCGAGAACTCGATGTCGATCTCGCGCGTGAGCGAGGCGAAGAGAAAACCCGAGAACACCAGGGGCACGGGGAGCCGCGCGAGTTCGGTCTCCACCTGATAGGTGTAGTCGCCGAAGCCGAGGGTCTCGGTCGTCACCACCTCGGCGCCGGCCCAGGTCCCGCCGGAGCGCTCGACCGCCAGATGCAGCGCCCCGGCCTCGTCGACGCGGACATGCTCGTCGGTGGCCGCGAACACCATCGGGCCCGGCCCGGTCGGGTGCGGCGTCGAGTCCTTCACGTGCCAGCACCGGCCGGCGAACTCGATCCGCCGCCCGGGCGGGGACTCGGCCCAGGCGCGCACGCCCGGATCGGTCCCCGGATGATGGTCGAGGCTCGGCCCCGCGGGCACGACGTAGGTGTCGTCGACGAGCAGGACGACGACCTGATCCCACGGTGCGGTCTCGAGACGGAACGTGCCGTCGCTGCCGATGGTAGTGAACGGCGCATCCAACCGCGGTTGGACGTAGAAGCGATCCGTCCGCGCCCAGCCGACCAGGCGGAGCCCGCTCGCCCGTTCCACCCGTCCCTGGATCGTGCGCGCCCCCGGGGCCGGCTCGTCGATCCGGATCACTGGCGCCGTGCGCGGATCGCCCGCGACGCCAGTGGGACAGATGGGCGGGGCAATGCACCGGCAGTCGTCGGTGCACGCGGTACAGCCGCCGGCCGTCCCGTCGCACACCTCCTGTTGCTCGGGATCGACGCGGCCGTCGCCGCAGCGCGAGCGATGGGCGGCGATGGCGCTCCGGAAGCCCCGCGCCCGGACCGTCCCCGTGAGCGCGTTGCAGTCCGCCGCCAGGACCGCCCGCAGGCGCACGCGGCCCCGCAGCCGGTTGCACGCCGGCCAGTGCACCACCACGCGCACGCGATCGCCGCGCATCCGCCGGAGCGTCCGCGGGCGGCCGGGCCCGCAGAGCGTCCCCAGCGCGACCGCTTCGGGTGCCATCACGAGCGCCCCCGGCGACGCGATGGTCGCGAGCAGTGCACCGGTGCCCTCGTCCAGGAGAAAGCGGCCGGTGACGCACGTGTCGGGGGGCCGCTGTCGGGTGGCGGCGTGCACGGGCGCGGCGCACACGACGCCGAGCCCCAAGAGCAGACCGATGCGACGCATGCCTGTCTCCCGAATCTCTACTCCACCCGCACTCCGGTCGCCACCACCGCCGCCTGCCGGTACGTCGCCAGGGTCCCGCCGAGCGTCACCTGTGTCGACGCGCGCACGTCGGTCGCCGACGCGCCCACCGACACAAGGAACGTGCCCGGCTCGGTCACAAACCGCATCGCCGGATCGAAGAACGCGAGCCGGCTCGGGTGCACCACGAAGTGCACCGTGCGCCGTTCGCCGGGCGCCAGCGCCACGCGCGCGAAGCCGACCAGCATGCGGTCCGGACGCGCCACCGACGCCACGTCGTCGCGCACGTAGAGCTGCACCACCTCGGTTCCCGCCCGCGTGCCGGTATTGTGCACCCGCACCGCCACCTCGAGCGGCGCCGCGGTCGTGGTGGCCCGCACTGCCAGCTCGTCGTACGCGAAGGTCGTGTACGAGAGCCCGTGGCCGAACGGGAACAGCGGCGTGGTCGGCCCGTCCGCATAGTCGCCGTGCACCTGCGCCCGCCCGCCGCCAGCGCGATGGCGGTGATACACCGGCACCTGGCCCACGTGCCGCGGCAGCGACACCGGCAACCGGCCCGACGGGCCCACCGCACCGAAGAGCACGTCGGCAAGGCCGTGCCCACCCTCCTCGCCCGGACACCAGGCCAGCAGGAGCGCGTTGGCGCGTGCCGCGATCGCGCCCAGCGTGTGCACGCGCCCGCCCACCACCACCACCACCGTCGGCGTCCCGGTGGCCAGGACGGCGTCGACCAGCGCGGGCTGCGCCCCGGTCAGGCCGAGGTCGCTGGCGTCCCGCATCTCGCCGACGGTGTCGGCCTTGGTGAGCCCGGAGCGATCGCCGACGCACACGATCGCCACGTCGGCGCCGCGCACCGCGGCCACCGCCTCGGCGATGCCCGACGAGTCGGGATCGCGCACGTCGCAACCACGGCCGTAGCGCACCTCGGTCGTGGCGCCGACGGCCGCGCGCACGCCCGCCAACGGCGTCACGTGCGGCGTGAAGTACGGGCCGGGCTCGAACGCGCCGGCGGCGGTGGGCAGGAACGACGGCTTCGCACCCGGCGCGGGCGCGCCCTCGAACCCAAGGTAGCTGATCTCAAGATGGGTGGGATAGTGGTAGTCGCCCTGCAGCAGGCGCGGGTCGTCGGCCGTCGGGCCGACCACCGCGATGGTGCGCACGTCCGAACCGAGCGGCAGGAGGCCGTCGTTGGTGAGCAGGCAGCAGCTCTCCGCCACCGCCCGCCGCGCGAGCGCGCGCTGCGCGGGCGTGTCGTACACCGCCGGCGCAGCGTCGGCGTCGACGTACGGGCGCTCGAAGAGGCCGAGCTGGAGCTTCTGGCGGAGCACGCGCCGCACCGCGCGATCGACAAGCGCCTGGGGCACGGTGCCCGCGCGCACCAGCCCCGCCAGCTCGCGGTAGCAGTCGAACGCGGGCAGCTCGACGTCGATGCCCGCCGCCAGCGCCTGGTGTGCCGCCTGCCCGCGATCGCCGGCCGTCCGGTGATGGTGCAGCAGGAGCGCCACCGCGAAGTAGTCGGCCACCACCACGCCGTCGAAGCCGAGCTCGTCGCGCAGCAGGTCGTGCAGGATGGCCGGCGCGCCCGCGCACGGCAGGCCGTCCACCGAGCTGTACGAGTTCATCATGCTGGCGAGCCCCGCATCGCGGATGGCGGCGGCGAACGGCTCGGCGAACACCTCGCGCAGCTCGCGCGGCCCCACCTGCACCGGGGCGTGGTTCATGCCGCCTTCGGGGAGGCTGTAGGCCAGGAAGTGCTTGCCAGTGCACACCACCCCGTGCGCCAGGTCGGCGGTCTGCAGCCCGCGCACGTAGGCGGTGCCCAGCACGCCGGCCAGGATCGGGTCCTCGCCGTAGGTCTCCTCCATGCGTCCCCAGCGCGGATCGCGCGCCACGTCGAGCACCGGCGCCAGCGTGTGGCGCGCGCCGACGGCCAGCATCTGCTCGCGGATCACGCCGGCGATCGCCTGTACCAGCTCCACATCCCAGGTGGCGGCCAGGCCGATCGCCTGCGGAAACACCGTCGCGCCGCGGGCGCACAGGCCGCCCACCGACTCCTCGTGCACGATGGCGGGAATGCCGAGCCGGGTATCTTCGACCAGCACGCGCTGGATGTCGTTCATGAGACGCGCGCTGCCGGCCGGACCGAGGCCGGTGGTGGAGCCGATGCGGGTGACGTGGCCCGTGCCGTGGCGGAGTTTTTCGCGCGCCGCGGCGGCGTCGAAGCGCCCGCCCGCGACCAGATCCGTCAGCCACACACCGCCCAGCTGGGCGAGCTTCTCGTCCAGCGACATGCGCCCGAGGAGATCGTCGACGCGAGCGTCGAGCGGGGCGCCCGCGTGGCGATAGCCGAGATGATCGTTCATGGAACGTGCAGTCCTCCCACACCCTGCACCGCACGCGCCACCAGGTCGGATACCGTCGCCGCGCAGGCGGGCGAGATGCGCTGTGCCGGCGTCCCGGTGGTCACCGCCACGGTCGCGCGCGACGCGACCGGTCCCAGGGTCGTTCCAACCTTGCCGAGGAGCTTGCGCGCCCGATCCGGCCGGCGCGTCGCCACGCGCTCCGCGGCGCTCACCAGCGTACGCGCTTTCTTCGCCCGTTTGGTGACGCTGCCGCGGAGCTTCCGCGGCAGCGGCTCGGCGCACAGGTCCATCGCCGCGAGGCGCCCGAGCACGCAGCGCACACCCTCGAACCCGGCAACCATCCCGGCGCAGCGACCGCCAGCACAGGTGTCCCCGATCGTGCACGTGTCCCCATCGTCACAGCGCATCCCGACCGGCGCGTCACAGCATGGCCCGGCGGTCGGCGGGCAGCGCGGGGAGAAGTCGAGTGCCGCCTGGCGCATGACGACCGGCGCACGCCCGCGCGCCTCCCAGCGCGCGAACAGCGCCCGGCCGCCACCGTCAGGCACCTGATCGCGCAGGAACTCGGCGTACTCGCGCGTGGTCGTTTGGTAGGAGAGCGTCACCTCGGCGCGCCCGGCCCGGGGGGGAATCGGATACGCGGCGTCGTCCCAGTGCTGGCCGTCGGCATAGGTGACGCCCACCGGAGCGGCCCCAACGACGGCGAACGCGGCGTTGGTGAAGCCGCGCGGCGGGATGCGGTTGTCGAACGCGATGCGGTTGCTGAGCGCCAGATGGAACCCGGTGCCCGGCGGGAGCCCCGTCGCCGCCGCCACCGACGCATCGACTTCGTGTCGCGTCTCGTAGCGCTTGCTGGTGTGCGCGACGTCGAGCGTCCCCGTCGCCAGGTCGTAGCGCCCGTCCTCCAGGAGAGGGGTCTCCTGGCCCGGGGCGAAGAAGCGCACCGTGAGCCACATGCGCCGGCCTTCGGGGTAGCCCGTGGGCAGCTTGTGGCCGGTCTGGTTGACGACGCGCACCTGCAGCACGTCCTGTACGTGCGTGAGCTCGAGATCCGCCGCGGCGGCGAGCATGCGTTCGGTCCGCCCGCGGGCAGCCTCGACCGATTCGGCGCTGAGCCCGCTGAAGGCCCCGTACTCGTCCCAGATCGCGCCCAGCACCCACGAGTTGGCGCCCGCGAACCCGTGGGTCGGCATGTCGGGGCGGGCCGACGCCTCGTCGCACCCCGGGGCGCGCGCGTCGGGCATGTGACAGTCCTGGCACGTCGACACCGGCACGACGTTGGGGAGCTGCGCCGTGAGCGCACCGCCGAAGCGGCCGTCGGGAAACACGACCCCACCGCGCCCGAACGCGCTCGCGCGCCACTCGCTGTAGGTGCGCTGCTCGGGGAACATGTCGTGAGGGCGCTGCGTCGGGTGCGGCTCGCCGAGCGCGTTCAGCCTGTACGCGCCGTCGGGTTGCCGCGAGAGGGTGGGCGTACTCACGTCGTGGCACGGAGCGCACGCCTCGGCATTCCGATGGTACTGCGACGCGACCGTTGCATGCGCAGTGCGTCCGATGACGAACGGGCCGCGGCGGGTGTCGAGCGGATCGACCACGAAGCGCCCGCTGCCGGCGTCGACCTCGCATGGGCCGTCGGCGTCGCAGGCAGCGTCGGTCGTGCAGGCCGTTCCCGGGCGTCCGCGGCAGGCGCCGGGCGGGCGCACCCCGGCCGCATCGAGCGCCGCCAGGATGGGATCGTCTTCGACCGGACGACCAGGACGCGTGATCGGATCGACGAGCCGATGACAGACGTTGCATGCGATCCCGTCCAGATCGTCCTCGATGAGGTCGGCGAACCGTCCGCCGCTCGAGCGGCCAGCCAGCCAGCCGATGGGCGCGTGGCAGCGGATACAGGTCTCGCCCGCGCCGGGAGCATCCTGGTTGGCCAGGAGCGCGGCGGCACGGGTCACCGGATCGCGCGCGGCCTGCGCCATCATGCTGGCGGCCCAGCCGTCCCAGGGCTCGTTGTCCGAGGCCAGGTAGCCGCCGTGGCACGTCTGGCAGAGATCGGCCGCTTTGCCGAAGTTGTCGAGGGTTTCGGACGGCTGCGAGCCGGGCTGGAGAAAGTCCGCCGGGGCAGTGGCCAGCCGGGCGGCGGCCGGGCGCGAACAGGCGAGCAAGATGAGCGCCAACGCCACGGCCTGGCGCCACGTCGTCCCCCCGGTGTCCGGCGTGCCCCGCACGGCGCGGGACCATACCACGCCGCCTCGTCCGTACCAGAAAGCAACTCGCAACCCGGGCCGAACGGGCGAAACCGGCCCACGAACAACATTGACGGTGAAGACAAGACGTGGGTAAGCAATTCGCGCCGCGTCGCCCACATCGGCCGCCGGAGGACACACACGCCATGTCGACCCGCATGCGATTCGCTCGTTTCCTGCTTACCTTGCTGCCCCTCGTCGCCCTGCCCACGCAGGCCGCCCTCACGCCGGCCACCGTGTCGTCGCTGGTGCCGGCGTGGCACTTGCCCCTCGGGGCCGGCGTCACCGGGGCGCTGGCGGTAGCCAACGGGCTCGTGTACGCGCCAGCGCTCGACACCTCGCTGTACGCGCTCGACCCGACGACCGGCGCCCGGCGGTGGGTCTTCAAGGCCGACAACGTCATGTTCGGGGGCGTCCTCCCGACCGCCGGCGGCAACGTGTGCTTCGGCGACGCCAACGCCACCGTGTACTGCGTGCGCGGCGACACCGGGGTCGAGGTCTGGCGCCGGTCGCTCGGACGGCCCGGCTTCGATACCGTCTGGTCAGCGCCCGCCACCGCCAACGGCCGGCTGTTCGTCAGCATCGCGTCGCTGCAGGACCAACCGTGCACCAAGGGCCGGCTGGTCGCACTCGACCTCGCCACCGGAAACGACCTGTGGACCCTGCAGACCGTACCCGACAAGATCTGCAGCACCGATACGGGGATTGCCTGTACCGACGATGCGCAGTGCGGCGGCGGCACCTGCGTCGATGCCCGGGGCGCCGGCGTGACCGCCAGCGTCACCCTCGATCCGACGGGGAACTTCGTCTACATGAATACCGTCGGCTGCTTCACGTTCCCGTCCATCGGCGACTCGGATTCGATCTTCAAGCTCGATGCGGCGACCGGGGCGGTCCTGTGGAAGAACCGCGTCACACCCCCCGAACAATTCGGCTTCTGCGCCAACGACACGGCAGTGGAGTGCAGCACCGACGCGCACTGCATGGCGGTCGGCGGCCGGTGCACCAATCCGAAACCGGCGTATCACGACTTCGGGTTCCTGAACGGGCCCCTCCGCCTCGAGGTCCCGGCCGACGGCGGCGGCACCCGGACACTGATCGTCTCCGGCAGCAAGAACGGCACGCTGTACGCCTTCCACGAGGCCGACGGGACCATCGCCTGGACAAACGAGATCCAGCCCATCCCGGTGAGCCCCGGCTTCGCGGGCTTCGGCCTGTTCAACGCACCACTCACCTACGCCGAGGGCCGGCTCTACGCGGCGCTCTACCAGCTCATCCCGGCACGCGTGTGCGACAACAACCATGCCAAGGGGTGTACCACCGACGCCGTCTGCGGCGGCGGGCGCTGCCTGCCGGCCCCGGACCATCTCATGGCCTTCGACCCGCGTGACGGCACGGTGGTGTGGTCCGACGACATCGGCCCCAGCTGGTCGTCGGTCGCGGTCGTGAACGGCGTCGCCTATACGGGCACGCAGGTGAAAGACGGCGAAACCAACGAGTCCGACTTCTTCGCCTACGACGCCGCCACCGGGACGCGCCTGGCGACGCTCCGGCTCCCCGGCCCGGCCGTCGCGCGCGCGGTCGTCGTCGGCGACACGCTGATCGTCGGCTACGGCGTCAGCCCCCCGGGGGGCGTGCAGGCCTTCACCTTACCGGATCCCACCCGGTGCAGGAACGGGCAACTCGATCCGGGGGAGACGTGCGACGAGACCGTGCCCGGCGCGGACACGTGCTGCACCTCGTGCGCACCCGTCTCCGCCAGCACCCCCTGCGCTGCTGACGACGGCAACGAATGCACGGTGGCCCAGTGCAGCGGCACCGGTCGTTGCGAGCAGGAAGTCTCGCCCGGCGCCGTCTGCTCGGCCAACGATGGCAACCAATGTACGGCCGCCCGCTGCGACACCAGCGGCGCCTGCGTGCAGGTCCCCACCAGCGGCCCGTGCGACGACGGCGATTCGTGCACCACGCCCGACGCGTGCGGCGAGGGAACGTGCACCGGGGTCGTCGTTCCCCTCGCCTACGTGAACTGCGTCCTCGACCAGCTCGCCAACCGCCCATGCGGCGACGAGGCGGTCCCCGCCGCCGTCGCCCGCAAGATCGCGAAACGCACCGCCGCAGCACGGCGATCGATCAGCAAGGCGGCGCAGCTCGGCAGCACCGGGGCGGCCAAGAAGCTGGCGAAACTTCGCCGCTCGGCCAGCAAACAGCTCGACGCCATCACGGCCCTGGCCGCCAGCGCCGCGCGCGCGACCAAGGCCGAGCGCCGCATCACCGCCGGCTGCCAGACAGCCATCGGGAGCCTCACCGGACGCGGCAAGGGCATCGTCACCGGGGCGAGCTTCTAGCCCGACGTTCGCGTCGCGCTTGACGAGCCCCACCGTCGCCGGCTACCTGCACCCGATGCGTGCCCTCCTCCTGCTCGGCCTGACCCTGTCCCGCACCGCGGCGCTCGCCGCCGACCCGCCACTCGCGCCACCCGCGCGCGGGTTCCAGGTGCAGATGAACGACTTCACGGTCCTGCCCGGGCAGGATCTCGAGGTGTGCGAGTACCGCCGCCTCCCGAACACGAAGGCGATGGACGCCTCCGCGTTCCAGCTGCAGATGCCGGTCGGCGCCCATCACTTCGTCATCTGGCGCTACGGCGGCGACCTCCAGGACGATGCCCGCTTCCCCCAGGGACCGGTCGAGAGCGTCGGCTGTGCCGGGGTGTCACCCGACGAGCCCATCCCGCAGGTTTTGATCCCCATCCAGGAGCCCAACGCCACGTTCCGCTTCCCGAAGGGGGTCGCACTCCACCTCGAGGCGAATCAGCAGGTGTGGTTGAATCCGCACATGAAGAACCTGGGCGAAGCGCCCGTCGCCGCCGACATCCGCTTCAATTTCCGGAAGGCCCGCAAAGGGACCGTCAAGTACCGGGCGCAGGGGCTGATCGCCGGCAACACCGGCGACATCGACATTCCGGCCGCGGGCGAGCAGTCCCTCACCGCCGAGTGGACGGTGCCGGTCGACATGAAGTTCATCTACATCACCACCCACCAGCATCAACTCGGCACCTACGCCAACATCGAGCGCGTGAACCCCGACGGCACCCGCACCATGCTGGTCGAGAGCCTCGACTGGCTGCATCCGAAGTCGTCCACCCGCCCCCTCCGCCTGAAAAAGGGCGAGAAGCTGCGGATCACCTGCCAGTGGCGCAATCCCGGCCCGCGCGCCGTACGCTTCGGCCCCGAAACGACCGACGAGATGTGCTTCATCCTCGGCTTCTACTACCGCAAGAACGAGCGCGACCTGATCGACAGCCCCGAGTGCTTCCCCGCCAAGAGCGGGCTCCTGTGTGTCGGGGCGCCAGCGGTCGAACACTAGCTAGACCCGACGACCGCGACACCTGACGGTCCGACCAGTCTGCCGCGCCGGCTCCGCCGGCCGCGGCACGGCGCCCGCCTTCTCCACCGGGCCCCACCCTCGCCGCCCGCATTCTCCACCAGGCAACACCCTCGCCCTCGACTCGAGACGAAGTCTCGAGTCGGCTAGATGATTGCTTCCGCGTCCGCGATCAGGCCGAGCACCAGCTCGCCCATGATCTTGCCCATCGTGGGGTCGCCCTTGCCGGCGAGCGCGCGCGCGTAGTGCCCCTCCAGCAGGGCCGCCAGCTTGAACTTGGCGAGCACGACGTAATAGTCCAGGTGCTCGACGGCACGCCCGGTACGCGCGGCGTAGCGCTCGACCAGCTCGTGCCGGGTCGGGAGGCCGTCGCGCTTGCGCACGTAGCTACCGCGTGCGAGCGGCTCGCCGGGGTCGCTCCAGCCCGACAGCACCCACCCCAGGTCGAGCAGCGGGTCGCCGATGGTCGCCTGCTCCCAGTCGACGATCGCGGCCAGACGCGCCGGCGCACCGTGGTGGAACATCACGTTGATGAACTGGTAGTCGCCGTGCAGGATGCCGGCCGGCGACATGGGCGGCGTGTGCGCCTCGAGCCAGCGCGCCACGGTCTCCAGGCCGGGGATGGTGCGCGCCTCGTAGCCGGGCTGGCTGCGATAGGTCTCGAGCTGCCCGAGCCAGCGCTCCACCTGGCGCGTGAGGAAGCCGTCGGGCTTGCCGAAGTCGTCCAGGCCGACGGCACGGTAGTCGACGTTGGCGAGCGCGGCGAGCGCGTCGATCAGCTCGGTGCCGAGGCGGTGGCGCGTGGCCGGGTCGGTGTCGAACGGCGCCGGCAGCGGGTCCATGGGCGTGAAGCCGTCGATCTTCGCCATGACGTAGAAGCTGGCGCCGGCGACCTCCGGATCCTCGCATAGGGCGAGCGGCCGCGCGTGCGGAACGGCGGTGGTGTCGAGGGCGCGCAGCACCCGGTACTCGCGCGCCATGATGCGGTTGCTCGCCTCGCGTGGCGGGTTGGGCGGCCGGCGCAGCACCACCGTCTCGCCGCCGCGCGCGAGCGTGAAGATCTCGTTCGAAGCGCCCGCGCCCTTCACACGCGTGACGGTGAGCGGCCCGCTGCCGAGCGCGGGCAGATGCGTGTCCAGCCACGCCGTCAGGCGGGGCACGTCGAGCAGGCCGTCCAGGGCGGGCGTCGTCGTCACAGGTTTTCCACCTCCAGGTCGAGGAGATGCGCGAACTTCTTCCGCGCCTCGGCGCGCCGGGTGGGCAGGTGCTCGGTCGGAAAAAGCCCCGGCGCCGGCTGGTAGTCGCGCAGGACCATCTTGGCCACCGTCACCGTGTGCACCTCGGTCGGTCCGTCGGCGATGCCGAACACGGGCGCGGCCATCCACATGGCGCCGAGCGGCATCTCGTTGGACACGCCGAGGGCCCCGTGGACGTGCATGGCGCGGTAGACGATGTCGTGGATGACCTTGGCGGTGGCCACCTTGACGGCGGCGATCTGCGTGCGCGCCTGGCGTTTCTCGCCCCGGTCGATCAGCCACGCCGTGTGCAGGACCAACAGCCGGAACTGCTGCAACTCGGCCCACGAGTCGGCGACGTAGCCCTGCACCATCTGCTTCTCGGCCAGGCGCGAGCCCTGGGTCTCGCGGCTGAGGACCCGCTCGCACATCATGTCGAACGCCTTCCGGCACATGCCGACGGTGCGCATGGCGTGATGGATGCGGCCGCCCGAGAGGCGCGTCTGCGCGATCTCGAAGGCAGCGCCCGGCCGGCCGAGGAGTCCCGACGCCGGCACGCGCACCCCGTCGTAGTGGATGTAGGCGTGCGAGCCATGCCCCTCCGGCTCGCCCATGAGGCCGGTGTTGCGGACGATCTTCACCCCGGGGGTGTCGGTCGGGACGAGGAACATCGACATGCCCTCGTACGGGCTCACGCTCGGGTCGGTGACCGCCATGACGATCAGGAAGGCGGCGTAGCGGGCGTTCGACGAGAACCACTTGTGGCCGGTCAGCACCCAGTCGTCACCGTCGCGCACGGCGCGGGTGGTGAACACCTTGGGATCCGCCCCGCCGTGCGGCTCGGTCATGGAGAACCCCGACACGATGTCGCCGTCGAGCAGCGGCTGCAGGAAGCGCGCTTTCTGCTCGGCGGTGCCGTAGTGCGCCAGGATCTCGGCATTGCCCGAATCGGGTGCCTGGCAACCGAACACGCTCGGCGCCCACATGGAGCGGCCGAGGAGCTCGTTCATGAGCGTCAGCTTCACCTGGCCGAACCCCTTCCCGCCCAGCTCGGGGCCCAGGTGACAGGCCCACAGCCCACGGCGCTTCACCTCATCCTTGAGCGGGGCCGTGATGCGACGCGCGGCGACCAGCGTCGGGTCGTAGGGCGCGCCCGGCTCGCCGAACAGCAGGTCGATGGGCTCGACCTCCTCGCGCACGAAGCGGGCCATCCAGTCGAGCTCGGCCTGGAACTCGGGCTCGGTCGAGAAATCCCACGCCATGCGGAGCGCATAGCGCGAAGGCCGGCGTGGATTCAATCACCGGGCGCTGGCGCGCGCGGGCGTCCCAGTGGCAATATCGCCGCTGCCATGACGCCCGCGCTCTACGACCCCTACGCCTACGAGATCCACGAGGACCCGTACCCCGCCTATCGCCGCCTGCGCGACGAGGCGCCGGCGTACCACAACGCCGAGCGCCAGTTCTGGGCGCTGTCGCGCTTCGCCGACGTGCACGCCGCGATGCAGGACTGGCAGACGTATTCGTCGGCCGAGGGCGTGGCGCTCGAGCGTGCCACGACGCTCCACATCCCCATGATCATCGCCATGGACCCGCCGCGCCAGGCGAAGCTCCGCCGCCTGGTCAGCAAGGGGTTCACCCCGCGGCGCGTCGCCGAGATGGAGGGCGACGTGCGTGCCCTGTCCCGCAAGTGGCTGGCACCGCTGCTGGCGCGCGGGCACGGCGACTTCATCACCGAGTTCTCGGCCAAGCTGCCGATGGACGTCATCTCGACGCTGATCGGCGTCCCGCCCGAAGACCAGGACCTGTTGCGCGGCTGGTCGGACGCACTCCTCCACCGCGAGCCGGGGCAGTCGACCATCCCGCGCCAAGGGCTCGAGGGCTCGGCCAACATGATCCGCTACTTCACCGACGTGATCGCCCGCCGCCGCCGGCAGCCCATCGACGACCTGGTGAGCGCGCTGCTCGCGGCCGACGTGGACGGCGAGCGCCTCGCCGACGAGGAGATCATCGGCTTCTGCTTCCTGCTCGTCATCGCCGGCAACGAGACCACCACCAAGATGCTCGGCAACGCGATCGTCCTTCTCGACCGCCATCCCGCGCAACGGGCGCTCCTCGCCCGCGAGCCGGGACGCATTGCCGCCGCCGTCGAAGAAGTCGTCCGCTTCGACAATTCCACCCAGATGCTCGCGCGTACCGCCACGCGCGACGTGGCGCTCCACGGGCATACCATCCCGACCGGTGCGCGCGTGCTGCTCCTGGTCGGGTCTGCCAATCGCGACGAGCGCGCCATCCCACACGCCGACGAGTTCGACGTGACCCGGGCGCCGGCCGAGCACCTCGCCTTCGGCGTCGGCATCCACTTCTGCCTCGGGGCGTCGCTGGCACGCCTGGAAGGCCGCGTGGCACTGGAGGAGTTCCTCGCCCGCGTGCCCGAGTACACAATCGACACCGCAGGGCTCACCCGCGTGCACTCGCCCAACGTGCGCGGCTACGCCCGCGTCCCGATCCAATTCGCGCCGGCAGCAATCGGATGACCGGCCATCGGCACCCTGTACGTCGCCGGTAATCCCGTGAAGCTCGCCGACGTGCTGGAGCCGACCCGCCACCGCGCGCCCCCCGCGCTCGACGCCGATCGGGCCGCCATCCTCGCGTGGCTACGCGCGCGCTGACACCGATGACCCGGCCGGCACCCGGACGACGAACTCCGACCCCCGCCCGGGTGCGCTGTCCACGGTGACCGTGCCGCCGAGCTGCTCGGCGAAGCGCCGCACCAGGTAGAGACCGACCCCCGTCCCCTCGAAGCGCCGGGTGTCCGACTGGTCTCCCTGGCGGAACATCTCGAAGATGGCCTCCTGGCTCTCGGGCCGGATGCCGATCCCGGTGTCCGCGACCCGCACCACGAGCGTGTCGCCGTCGAGCGCGGCCGTCACCGCCACCCGCCCGGCGGGCGTGAACTTGAGCGCATTCCCGACCAGATTGCGGACGATCGCCGTCAGCTTCTTCGCATCGGTCAGGAGGGTGACGGCAGGGACCTCCTGCGCCCATTCGAGGGTCACCGCGTCGGGGCGCCGGAGCTGCGCGCAGCCGTCGCCGAGCATGCGCCAGAACGAGTCCAGCGCGACCTGCTCGACGGCGGGCGCATCGCGACCGGCCTCGATCTGCCCGACGGCAAGCGTGCTCTCGATCAGCTCGAGCAGCTGCTGTCCGGCCGCCTCGACCTTGGCCAGCGCCTCGCGCCGCTCGGCGGTGCCCATGCCGTCGTCGGCCGCCAACTCGGCGTAGCCGAGCATCACGTGCAGCGGCGTGCGCAGTTCGTGCGACATGGTCGAGACGAACTGGGTCTTGAGACGGCTCACCTGCGCCACCTCCTCGACCAGGCGCGCGTGCGCCAGCACCATCGAGGCCAGCTGCGCCACCCCGTGGGCGATGCGCCGCTGCTGGTCGGAGAACGGAGCGCCCCCATCGCGGCAGCCGACCACCTGCACACCGATCACCTCGTCACCACGGCGGAGCGCCATGCACAGACGCGGGCGGGGCCCGACCGCCGTGGGTGCATCGGGGATCTCGACCACGGTGTCGGTCGTGAGGCGGGCAAGGAACCTCGCCATGCGGGCACGCGGGAAGCGGAGGGCCGGCAGCCCCCCGGCACCGGCCGTCCCCGCGCCCGCGACCGGGAGGAAGACGTCCTCGGCCGGCTGCTGCAGGAACGTGCAGCTCACGTCGCACTCGAGCACCTCGCCCGCCACTCGACACAGACGCTCGAGCAGCATCGGCGCGTCGAGCGAAGAGATCAGCACCTCGCCGACGCGTGCGAGCGCCGCCGACACCGCCGCCGCCTCGGTGCGCTCGGCCTCCGCCCGCCACCGCTCCCGCACGTGCGCGTGCGCCTCGACGATCGCGGCGGCGGTCGTGAGCAGGGGTTGGAGCCATTCCACCAGGCGCGCGTCGTAGCCGCCCGCCCGGTTGGCGATCCCGGCCATGCCCACCAAATTGGCCCCGTGGTGGAGCGGCACACCGAGGAACGCGTCGAGGGAAGGATGCGCGGGCGGAAGCCCGCCGGCGCGCGGGTCGGTCGCGGGCGTGTTCGCGATCACCGGCTGACCGGTCGTCAGCACGGCGCCGAACAGCGTGCGCAGGTTGCGGAACGCGAGCCCGCCCTCCGCCAACCGGTCGTAGAGGGCGCGGGTGTCCTCGTCCCAGGCGATGTTCGTGATCGCGACCGTCTTCAGGTACGGCTGGCCGTCGGGGTCGGTGTGCACTTCGCCGACGAAGCCGTACGCGCTCCCCGTCGCCGCCAGCAGGCTCGCCAGGAGCTCCTCGTAGACCACGCGCGGCTCCGCCTCGGCGATGAAGCGCGACTGGATGCGATGGATCGCCTCCAGGAGCCGGTGCGATGTCTCCCGTTCCGCTTCGAGTCGTGCCCGGGTCCGCTCGTGGCGCGCGAGCGCGTGCGCCAGCCACACCGACGCCCCGGCGGCCACCGCGAGCATGACGTTTGGATACGCCCTCACCCCGCCCACGTGTCCGTGCACGAGCATCACGTTGCCGAGCAGCAGGAGCATGCCCACGAGGGCGCTCGCCAACTGTGCCCGTATGCCCCAGGGGAGGAGCACGGCCGTGCCCACGGCGCAGACGACCACCAACACCCCGGTGGTCGTGCTGTCGCCAACCACCACGCCCGACAGCGCGGAAGTGAGATAGTAGCTGGCGACGGCGACGCTCCCGACCAGGACGGGATCCGTCCGCCGCGGCCCGTTTAGCAAGCGCCACAGGGTCGCGATGAGCGCCACCTGGACGGCTTTGATGAGATACAGCGTCCCGAGATGCGGATGCAGCAGGATCGCGTCGGCCACCGCGAAGCCGGTCGTCGACACCACGCCGAGCTGCAGCGCAAGCCGGACGCGGGCCACCAGCAGGTCTGGCGGCGCGGCCGCCGTCGTGTCCGGCCGGGTCCCGACCGGCGCACGCGTCAAAGCTCTGACACCCGTCGACACCCGCCCCCTCGCCGTCTTGTCGACCGACCGGCCGCGAGACTTGAGGTGGGCGACCTCGACTACTCGGCCGGGGATGCCGGCCCGGCGAGCGCCATCACCAGCCGGTAGAAGAACTCGACCCCCGGCCGCAGGCCAGCGGCGGGAATGCGCTCGTCGATCCCGTGTGCGCGGCGCACATCCGCTTCCGCCATGGGGATCGGCCCGAGGCCGTAGGCCGCCACCCCCCGGGCGCGCAGAAAGCGCGAGTCGGTGGCACCCGTCGACATGATGGGGATGACGGAGACGCCGGGCCAGAGCGCATCCGCCACCGTCCGCACCGCCTCCGGGACCGGGCCGTCGAGCGTCGCTGGCTGGCCCCAGCCGAACTCGGTCGTCGGACGGAGCTCGATGCCGGCATCGCCCACCACCTCGGTGAGCGTGCGTTGCACGTCCTCGACGCGCTCCTCGGGCAGGATGCGGCAATTGACGGTGGCCGTCGCTTCGGCCGGCAGGGCGTTGGCGCGTGTGCCGCCCGCCAGCAGCGTCGCCACGCAGGTGGTGCGCAGGATCGCCATCAGCTCCGGCTTCTGCTCGAGGACGGCCAGCGCATCGGCCGGCAGGTCGCCGGAGGCCGCCGCCACCCGGCGGAGCGCGTCCGCGAGCGCGTCGGGCTCGTCGGCGGCACGCGCCACCAGGTACGCCCGGGTCACGGGCAGGAGACGCGGCGGGAAGCGGTGCTCGCCCAGCCGCACGAGCGCTCGTGCCAAGCGGGTGATGGCGTTGTCGGCCAGCGGCATCGACGAATGCCCGGTCGATCCGTGCGCCGTCAGCACGAAATCCTGGTACGTTTTCTCTGCGGTCTGCAGGGCGATCCGACGCACGGCGCCCGCGTCGTCGGTCCGCGGCCCGCCACCCTCGTTGAGCGCGATCTCGGCCCGGATCGACTCCGGGCGGTTGGCCAGCAACCACCGCACGCCGCCCCCACCCGACTCCTCGTCCCCGGTCCAGGCCAGGATCAGGTCGCGCCGGAGCGGCACCCCGGCACGCTTGACGGCCACGAACACCTCGAGCGCGACCGCCGCCATGCCGAGGTCATCGCTGACGCCCCGCCCGACCAGATAGCCGTCCTGCTCGACCACCCGGCGCGGGTCACTCGTCCACTGCTGCCCGGTCGTACCCACCACGTCGATATGGGCGAGCAGGAGCAAGGGACCGCCCGCCGACCCGTCGCCGCGCAGGCGCGCCACCAGGTTCTCGCGCCCGGGAGCGAACGTGGTGACCTCGAAGGGAATGTCCGCGGCGCGCAGTCGCTCGACGCCGAGCGCCACCGCCCGCGCCTCGTTCCCGGGGGGGTTGGTCGTATCGGCCGCCACCAGGCGGTCGAGCAACCCGCGGGCCGAGCGCGCCAGCGCGTCGTAGTCAACCGACCCGGCGCCCGCCGCGCGCGCCAGGAGAAGGACCACGAGTACGGGTCGCAGGGCGGGTGACGCCGGGTACGCTCCCACGCTACGGACGCTTGTAGGGCAACCCTGCCGGGATCATGAGGCGGCTGGCAGCGATCCACCAACGACCGTTCTCGTGCAGGAGGACCGAGGTGTAATGCCCCCGGCGGGTCGGCAGCGCCGCGCCGTCGGGCATGACGGCGCCGGACAGCTGGTAGCCGCCGTCGACCAGGGCGATGTCCCCGCCGCCGAGGAACCAGACGTCGTTGATGTCGAGGTGCAGCTCCGAGTTCTTGAAGACGGTCTCGTGCTGCCGCGTGAGCAGCTTCCCGATCGCGTCCCGGCCCTTCACGAACGTGCCGTCGGGCTCGAGCTGGTCGCCGTCGATCGCCCACATGCCGGCCAGCGCCTTGACGTCGTGATGGTTCCACACCGTCGTGAACTCGTCGTAGAGCTGGCGCACGATCTTCTCGTTGCGGCGGTCGGACTCGATGCCGCCCTCGTTGCTTTGCGGCCATCCGGGAACGGCCGGCGCGAGTACGAACAGACAAGCAAGCACGCTACCCACCGAGGCTCTTCGCATGCACGTCCCTCCCGTCGGGTGATCAGGCGGGATACTGGTCGAAGTGCTGCGTGCGGGTCAATAGGGGGGTACGGCTCAGACCGGCGGGAGGCCACGCACCAGGGAGGTGAGCTCGCCCAGGACGAGCTGCTCGCCCGCGAACTCCATCACGAACGTGCGGCTCTCGAACCGGCGCAGCCGCAGGCGCAGCGGCAGGGCATCACTGGTAAACCCCTGCGCCGTCGGGTCGTTCAGCTGGAACTGGAAGCGCTCGAGCGCCGCATCGCCGACCGGACGCCCCTCGACGCCGGCGAGGGCATACATGGCGTAGGCGTCCAAGGTGGGCTGATTGAACACGTCGATCTGCCCGCCGGTGGCATGCGCGACGTAGCGCGCCCGCGGATCGTCGGCCAGGACGAGGACGCCGGCTGCCGTGACTGCCGGGTAGCGGCCGAGCGTTTCGAGCGCACTCTGGTCGGGCGTGCTGGACTCGACGGTGTAGTAGCCGACGAAGCGCTGCCCGACCGCGAAGCGACCGGCGAGACCGCCGTCGACGGAGGTGAAGGTGCCACCGAAGAAGAACGTGACCGGCCGCGCATCGGCGATCCCAACGAGCAGCAGGGCGCCGGCAACGGCAGCGGCGAGGCGGAGGGAGAGAGATCGGCTCATGAGGGGCGGGAAGGTACGAGGCTGCGCGTTCCGGCGTCAACGTCATCACGCACGGCATGTGCGCGCCGGGGATGCGGGCCGGCGGGCAATCGTGCTACACGCCCGGCGATGATTCTCATCGCGGGTAGCGTTCCCATCCGTCCGGACCGGCGCGAGGAAGCAGTGCGCGCAGCGTGTGCCATGGCGGAAGCCACCCGGGCCGAGCCCGGGTGCATCGCCTACCGCTTCGCCGCCGACCTCGCCGATCCGAATACCTTCCTGATCTTCGAGGAGTGGGCATCGGAGGAGGCGCTCGGCCGCCACTTCACGAGCCCGCACATGCGCGTCTTCCGCGAGCAGATTCCGGGGTTGGTCGCCGGCCCCGCGTGTCTTCATCGCTACGCCGCCGCTGATAAGGCGGCGATGTGATGGCGCTCTCCCGCCGGCTCGCGCCCGTGCTCGCCGTCGTCCTGCTCGGGATGCTCGCCCCGGACACGCACGCGCGCCGTGTGCGGGTCGTGTGCACGGACGGGGATCCGGCGTGCGACCTCGATCGGACGTGCGACGGCGTGTGCCGCCTGCTGGTCGGCACGCGGCGGGTCATTCCGGTCGCGGTGCCGCTGCGCAAGCGCGACGGGGGTCCCGGCCGGCGGGTGCGCCGCGTCGGCCGGACCCACTTCGTCGTCGGCTGTCTGCCGCCGCGCACGCCCTGCAAGCCGCCGCTCGCCACCACCTGCCGGACCGATCTCGACGCCGCCGCCTGCACCGCGGCAGGCGGCGACTACGCTCGCCGCGGGTTGAATCCCCTCCCCGCCTGCCACTGCCGCACCCGCGACGGTGGCACGCCGTGCCGTCGCGACCAGGACTGCGAGGGCCAGTGTCTGTCGGCGATCGGCAACGAGCACTTCGCCTGCAGCGCCCACGTGGTCGAGTTCGGCTGCTTCCTGGTCATGGACGGCGAGGGGACACCGCGCGCCCTCTGCATCGACTGACGGGCATCCCGCGTGCAGACCATCGCCGTCACCGGCTCGGCCTCCGGCATCGGGGCCGCCATCCGCCAGCGGCTGGTCGCCGACGGCGCCCGCGTCGTCGGCGTCGACCTCCACGATGCCGAGGTGATCGCCGACCTCGCCGCCCCCGCCGGGCGGCAGGCTGCCCTGATCGCCATCGCCCGGGCAGCCGACGGTCGCCTGGACGGGCTCGTCGCCTGCGCCGGCGTGGGACCGGACTTCGAGCCCCGCGCCACCATCGCCTCGCTCAACTACTTCGGCGCCCAGGTCGTGCTGGACGGGCTGCGCGACGTGCTGGCCGCCGGCGACACGCCGGCGGCAGTCGTCATCTCGTCGAACTCCTCCACCCTGCCGGGCGTGGACGGGCCGCTGGTGGACGCGTGCCTGGCGAACGACGAAGCGGGGGCCCATCGGCTGGCGGAGGAGCTGGCGGGGCAACAGGTGTACGCCGGCGCGAAGCGTGCCCTGACACGCTGGATGCGCCGTGCGATGCCCGCCTGGGCCGCGATCGGGGTGCGCCTGAACGCCGTGGCACCCGGCGCCGTGCTCACGCCGCTGCTCCAGCGGGGCCTCGATCACCCCGCGTACGGCCCCGCCATCCGCGCCTTTCCGATTCCCGCCGGCGGCTTCGGCACCCCCGCGCAGGTCGCGACCGCGGTCGCATTCCTCCTCGGACCGGACGCGCGCTTCTGTTACGGGAGCGTGCTGTTCGTCGACGGCGGCAGCGACGCGCTGCTGCGGCCCGACGACTACTGACGCCGTGTAACTACCGACGCCGTCTACTTGATGATCTTCGTGCCGCAGTCGACGCAGTAGATGGTCTGCTGCCGCCGGGACGCGGCATGCTTCGCCTCGCTACAGTCCTGCGGAGACAGTCGCGCGTTCACGACGCCTCCACACTGCGGGCAGAAGGGCACCGGTGCGTTCGGCCGCCGGTGGTTCATGTTCTCGCACGGATTGGGCTGCCGGAACGGTTTGATCATCTACGCTGCACGCTACTCCAACGCAGGCGCAGTCACAAATCCTGGTGTGTCCACACATGCATCGGCCGGCGCACGCGCGAACTCGTTGCGCTCCTGCGTCCCGCACACCAAAGCGCGCACATCTGAACGACCGTGGCGTCCGTGGCACACCTGACCGGCGCTGCGCTTTTCCCGTCGGCACGTGGCACGTGTCTTGCGCTCGCACCGCGCGGCGTGCGGGCCGCTCGCGCCGCACCCCCCATGAGGTCCTCTTTGTGATGCGCTCTATCGTCCTCCTCGCCATCGGTGCGCTCGCCGCCCTGCCCGCAGGAGCGGCCACGCTCGCGCGCGGGCCGTACCTGCAGCTCGCCACTCCGCAGTCCGTCACCGTGGTATGGCGCACGGCCACACCGGCCGCCTGCGCGCTGGCGGTGCATCCGCTCGGGACACCCCTCACCACCATCCCCGGCCCGACGGGAACAACGTGCGCGATCGCGCTCGACGGGCTCACACCGGGCACACAGTACGGCTACACCCCGTTGGCCGATGGGACCGCGCTCGCCCCCGAAGCGGTGTTCTTCACCGACGAGCCCACCCTGCCGTTCACCTTCGCCGTGCTCGGGGACTCGGGCAGCGGCGGGCCGCATCAGTACGGCGTGGCGGAGCGCCTGCGCACCACGCGTGCGGACTTCCTCCTCCACACCGGCGACATGATCTACGAGGACGGCGCCGCCATCGACTTCGACCCCAAGTTCTTCCGTCCGTACCGCGATCTCATCCGGAACGTGGTTTTCTGGCCCTGCGTCGGCAACCACGACATCGCGACCGCCGGCGGCGTCCCCTGGCGCGACGCCTTCTACACGCCGGCCAACAACCCGGCCGGCAACGAGCACTACTACTCGTTCGACTTCGGGAACGCCCATATCGCCGTGCTCGACAGCAACGCCGACCTGGCCCCGGGGAGTCCGCAGTACACCTTCCTGGACGCGGACCTCGCCGCCAGCTCGGCCACGTGGAAGTTCGTCGCCTTCCACCACCCACCCTACTCCAGCGGCAACCACGGCTCGGATCCGGTGCTGCAGGCGAACCTCGGGCCGCTCTTCGACCGCCACGCGGTGGATGTGGTGTTCTCCGGACACGACCACCACTACGAGCGCACGGTCCCGTTGCGCGGCGGACAGACCGTCGCCCCGGGACAGGGAACGGTCTACGTGGTCACGGGCGGCGGCGGCAAGGAGATCCGGACGCTCGGCGTCAATGCGTTCACCGCCTACGGCGAGTCCGCGTTCCACTTCGTGCGCGTCGCGGTCGACGGCGGGCGCCTGCTGCTCCAGATGATCCGCGAGGACGGACTGGTGCGGGACACGCTGGTCCTCGAAAAGGGTTCTGTCACCGCGCCCCGATGCGGAGACAACGTCATGAACCAGACCGGTGAACAGTGCGACGGCGACGATCGGTTCGCCTGCACCGGCGGGTGCGCGGCGGACTGCACCTGTACGCCCGTGTGCGGCGACGGCCTGCTCGACCCGTCGAACGAGGACTGCGACGGCCGCAGCGACGCGGCGTGTCCGGGGTTGTGCCGGAGCACCTGCCGCTGCGGCGGCCCGGCGGATTTTCTCACCCTGCCCCCGAGCGCCGACACGTACCTCGAGGAGGGCACCGAAGCCACCTGGGATCACGGGGCGGCCACGCACCTCGACGTCGATCAGCGCCCGACCGACTTCGCGTACCTCAGATTCGATCTCACCGGCGTCCCGGTGCCGATCGTCGCCGCCCAGCTCACGCTCCGCTGCTCCAACGCGTCCACCGATGGCGGCACGATCTATCCGGTGCGCGCGTCGAGCTGGGTCGAGGGCACACGCACCGGCGCCGATAGCACGAGCGCGGGGGGCCCGGGCCTCACGTGGAGCGAGGTGGACACCAACGGCGACGGCACGATCGATCTGGGGGACAGCTCGCCGTACGCATTCGACCCGAGCGACTGGATCCGCGTCCTGGGCCCCGTGACCGTCGGCCAGGACGTGACCCGCGACGTGACGCGCGCGTTCCAGGGTGGGCCCGGGCTCTACAGCCTCGCGCTCCGCAACCACACGTCCGACGGCGCCGTCTATGCCTCGCGGGAGGCCTCGACCGCGAGTCAGCGGCCACGCCTCCGTCTCGAGCTGGGCGCCCCGCTCCCGACGACCACGAGCACCAGTACGAGCAGCACCACGCGGCCTCCGACGTCGACGACCACCACCACCACACGCCCACCAACGACCACCACCAGCACGACGCGGACGACGACCACGTCCACCACGACGACCACGCGCCCCGGCCCAACCGGCGTCGTGGTAGCCGACGTGACGGTGCGCGAGAAGGGGAATGGCAGTTTGGGCGCCGGCCCGATCCTCGAAGTGGACGGCCGCGACGGCAAGCGCAAGAACACCTTCCTGCGCATCGCCGTGAGTGGCGTCGCGCCGAGGACCGTCGCGTCGGCACGCCTGCGCCTGCAGGTCGGCGCGGCAGCCGGGTCCGGTAGCAACTCCGGCGGTCGGATTCACGCCTTGCCTGGATGCGACTGGACGGAGTCAGGATTGACTTGGAGCACCCGACCACCGATCCCGAGTGCCGTTCTGGCGAGCGTCGCGGCCCTGAATCCCGGCGACCTCGCAGAGTTCGACCTGAGCTCCGTCGTGACGGGCGACGGGACGTACTGCTTCGCGCTCGACAGCCTGTCGGCGGACGGTGTCGCCTACAACTCGCGCGAGGGCAGCGAGCGTCGTCCCCAAGTCATCCTGGAGGTTGCTCCCTAGCATCACCGCGTTTCGCAAGTATCTCCTTGACAGCACAGCACCTGAGGGCATACGACCGCGCTTGCGTAGGCCTAGGGTCGTGCGAGGAGCACCCGCCGCCAGGCCAACAAGTACGGCTCCCGCATCGGCGGCAAGGAGACGGCCATGACGAAGCGACTCGCGAGGGGACTGGCGGTGGTGGTCGGGCTGGTGGCGCTGGTGGGTACGCTGGTGTACGCGGCCGACCAGACCGTCCTCGGCAAGAGCTTCCTCATCAAAGACCCGCAGCCGGGGATCGATCCCACCAAGCGGAAGATCGTCGTCTTGGGCAAAGAGCTGTTGCCTGACGACACGGTCGTCGGCGATCCCACCGTGGACGGCGCCACGGTCGAGATCATCGCCGACGGCGGCACGCCAGGGAGCCAGGTCTTCTCGATGCCGGCGGCCGGATGGATCCGGCTTCCAGCCAACGTCAGCAACCCGCTGGTAGGCTACAAGTACGTCGATCCCAATCCCGGCGCCCTCGGGCCCGTCAAGACCGCACTCATCAAGGTCCCTCCGGGGGGCAGCAAGCCGTTCATTCTGAAGGTGGTGGTCCTCGGCGCCAACGGGCCGGGTGCGCAGCCCCACATCACGCTCCTGCCGCCCGATCCGGGAACCACGGGGGCCGTCGTGTTCACGCTCGGGACCGGCGATCGGTACTGCATGGCGTTCGGCGGCACCTTGGGTGGCAAGCTCGTCAACCAGCCCAGCACGACCCCACAGAACAAGACCTTCAAGCTCGTGAGCACGGTTCTGGAGCCGACCACCGAGACCGCCGGCTGCCCGGGTCCGACGACCACAACCACCACGACAACGTCGACCACGACCACATCGACCTCCACGACCTCCACCTCCACGACCACGACCTCCACGACCTCCACCACGACCACCGTGACCACGACCACCACCACGACGACCACGACCGTCACCACCACCTCGACCACCGTGACGACCACGACCTCCACAACGAGCACCACCAGCACGAGCACCACGACGACCAGCACCACCACCAGCACGACCAGCACGACGGTCGGTGGCTGCGGGGCCACGCAACTCCGCTTCACGAGCGCCGTCGGGTCGTCCCAGTGCGGCGGCGGCATCTTCACCCCCTTCAGCCCGCTACCGGTCGCCCCCTTCTCCGGCGCGATCTTCAGCGACACCGCCGGCATCACCAAGATCAACGACCTCGCCGCCAGCTGCCTCTACATCGGCGGCGGCAACAACCAGCAGACCCCCCCCAGCAAGACCCCCGACGGCGGTCTCAACATCTTCGACGTGGCGAGCTGCGTCGGCAACACCCTCAACCTGACCGCCCATCCGCTGTTGCCCGACAACAACCCCGCCACCTGCACCCAGGGGACCCTGGTGACCAAGCACTGCCTGATCGACGGCGCGCCCTGCACCATCAACGCCGACTGCAGCAACTCCGGCGGCTGCGTGAACATCGAGCGCTGTTACTTCGGGGCCCCGATTCCGATTCCGGTATTCGGCACCGAGGTGTGCGTGCTGAACGTGATCAGCCAGGACGTGACCGGCACCACCGACAAGGTGACCGGGGCGACCACCCTCAACCTGCAGCTCGAGGCGCGCACGTTCCTGACCAACAACGCGACCTCGAACTGCCCGAAGTGCGTCGGTGGGCTCTGCGACTCCGGGCCGCGGGTAGCGCTCAGCTGTACGGCCGTAGGCACGCAGCAGACGACGCTCGACTGTCCGCCGCCGCCGAACCTGTTCATCGGCGCGTTGCCGGTGTCACTCAATCCGTTCCGGACCACGCCCACGGTGGTGGCGACATCGTCGACCGGCATCTTCTGTCCGCCGAACCCGCCGGTAGGCGGCCTGGGACAGTTGACGGCGGGGGCGTTCGGGCGGCCGACGACGAAGCGGATCGAGGAGAGCGGCGTCAACCCGGGCAACCTGACCGACTTGGCGGCACACAACGGACGCCTGGCAGCGATCTTCTGCATCCCGTCCACCGCCAACACAACGGTGAACGGCAAGGCGAACCT
>CAZUDO010000073.1:0-70490 GCA_964618895.1 uncultured Binatia bacterium (SeqCode) | reverse complement strand
CACCGCTCGTCTGCGACGACGGGAACGGGTGCACGGACGACGGCTGTGTCCCGGCGACGGGCTGTGTGGCGGAGCCGAGCACGGCGGCGTGCGACGACGGCGATGCGTGCACGACGGCCGACACGTGCGCGGGGGGTGCGTGCGTCGGGGGCCCGCCGCTGGTCTGCGACGACGGGAACGGGTGCACGGACGACGGCTGTGTCCCGGCGACGGGGTGCGTGGCGGCGCCGAACACGGCGGCGTGTGACGACGGCGATGCGTGTACGACCGAAGACACGTGCGTGGCGGGCGGCTGCGTCGGGGGCCCGCCGCTCGTCTGCGACGACGGGAACGGGTGCACGGACGACGGCTGTGAGCCGGCGACGGGGTGCGTGGCGGCGCCGACCACGGCGGCGTGCAACGACGGCGATGCGTGCACGACCGAAGACACGTGCGCGGCGGGCGTCTGCGCCGGGGGCCCCCCGCGCGTATGCGACGACGGAAACGGCTGCACCCACGACGGCTGCGACGCCGCCACGGGCTGTGTGTACGTTCGCCACGCCGATCTCTGCGACGACGGCGATCCCTGCACGCGGGACGACGTGTGCGACGCCGGACGTTGTGCCGGACGCCCGGGGTGCGGTGACGGCGTGCGGGCAACCGCGTGCGGTGAAGTCTGCGACGGCTCCGACGACCAGGCCTGCCCGGGCGGGTGTCTGGCCGACTGCACCTGCCCACCCGCGGCCCCGGAAGAATAGCGCGCCCGGCAACGGGGGTCGGACCGCGCTGTGCGCGCCGGCACAGCCGACATCATCCGTCGGCCGCAGGCACGCACGCTCATGCAATGCCGCCGGGGTGTGACTGCGACGCGACGCGGACAAACCCACGCTAGCGATCGAGCGCCCGTGGCATGTGTCTTGCCCTCTCCGGCTGGCCAGCCAGGACTCCGCGGGGATCGTCTCGCCAGCGCTCGTCGCGGACCCTGTGGCAGACAGCATGCGATCGACCGTGCAGCTCATTGTCGGGATGTTCCTCGCACTTGCGCTCGGGCGCAGCGCGGGTGCACAGCCCGTGGTGCCGGTCGATCTCGAGCTGACGCACAGCGGGCGCAACTACGACGACATCTGCTTCTGGCGCGACCCGGGCAACGTCGAGAATAGCCTCGCGTTCGTGACCGCCAAGGATGGCCCGACCGTCGAGGTGTTCCGGCTCGCGACCGGCGAGTGGCTCCAGAGCCTCGGCGGGTTCGTCCACCCGAACAACTGTGACGCGCACGGTAATCTGCTGGTGACCGTGGACGACGACGGGAAGAAGGTGGTCGTCCACCGCATTCCCGACTTCACAGTCCTGGCCGTACTCACCCAGGATCTCGTCAAACCCCAGGGCGTCGGTATCTTGCGCGTCGATGGACAGGACGTGGCGTACATCACGGACTGGGCGACGGGCCTGGTGCACGTGTATGAGCTCGCGACCTTCACCCGTGTGCGCGTCTTCCCGACCGGGTTCATGGAGCAGGAGAGTGTCGTCACCGACGAGCTCTACCAGCGCGTGTACATCTCAGACGGTCTCATCGGGCGGACGCGCGTGTTCACCCCGAGCGGGGACTTCCTCACCGAGTTCGGCGCGGGAATCATCGACGCCGATGCGGAAGGCATGGGCATCTATCGTTGCGGGACGGCGGGGTGGCTCGTCGTATCAGACCAGCGCGAGGGCACCAGTATCCCGACCGAGTTCGAGGTCTTCGACCGGCGGAGTCTCGCGCACGTGGGGAACTTCCTGGTGCGCAACGCGAGCGGCAACTACACCACCGCCACCGACGGGCTCGACATCTTCCAGGACACGCCGGCGCGCTTCCCGAACGGCGTATTCGGCGCCTGCGACGAGTGCTCGGGCTCGGGCAACGACTTCGATCTCGTCGGGTGGGAGCGGATCGCCTCGGCGCTGGTGCTGGATGTCTGCCCGCAGGGCCGCCCGCCGACGTGTGGCAACGGCATCGTCGAGCTGACCAGCGAAGAATGCGACGGCACGAACGACGTGGCCTGCCCGGGCCTCTGCCGCATCGATTGCGTGTGCGGCAGCGTGGCGCCGCCGCCGCGCTGCGGCGACGGGGTCGTGAACCAGGCGACGGAGCTCTGCGACGGTAGCGATGCAACGGCGTGTCCCGGCATGTGCGGCACCGACTGTACCTGCGCCGACCGGCAGTCGGTCGCGCTCACGCCCGTCGCCGACACCTACATCCACAACGGCACCGATGCGACCTGGGATCACGGCACCGCAACCCACCTCGACAGCGACGCGAGCCCGATAGTGATCACCTACCTCAGGTTCGACCTGAGCGGCGTGACTACGCCAGTCGGGAGCGCCACCCTGACGCTGGCGTGCACCGATCCGTCGCCCGATGGTGGCACCGTGTATCCGGTGCCGAACTCGGGCTGGGTCGAGGGCACGCGCGACGGCGCCAGTAGCGCGAGCGCGACGGGTCCGGGCCTCAAGTGGGCCGATGTCGACACCAACCGGGACAAGAAAATCGACGCCCGCGACACCTCCCCATACGTGCCCGACTTCGCGCGTGCGATTGCGGCCCTCGGCAAGGTGACGGCCGGGCAGCTGAAGACGGTGGTCGTGACCACGGCGTTCCAGCAGGGTCCCCGGCTGTACACGATCGCCTTGCGCTCGAAGAGCAGCGATCGGGCCATCTACCGCTCGCGGGAGTGGACGACGCCCAGCCTCCGCCCGCTGCTCCGTCTCGAGGGCCCGCGGTGCACGACCAACGCGGCCTGCGACGACGCAAACCCGTGCACCGACGACCGCTGCGACGCGGCCCGCGGCTGCGTGCACGCCGCCAATACGGCGAGCTGCGGGGACGGAAGCGCCTGCACCGTGGGCGACCACTGCCAGTTCGGACACTGCACCGTGGGGGCGCCAGTCGCCTGCGAGGACGGTAACGTCTGCACGACCGACACCTGCGACCCGGTGCGGGGGTGTGAACACGCCGTCAACACCCTCCCGTGCGAGAACGGCGACCTGTGCACCACCGGCGACCGGTGCCAGGCGGGCGTCTGCGTGGCGGGGGAGTTCACCAACTGCAACGACGGCACCCCGTGCACCGACGATGACTGCGAGCCGGACATTGGCTGCACGCACTTCATCAACACGGCCCCGTGCGAGGACGGCAACGCCTGCACCACGAACGACGTGTGCGTGGTCGGATACTGCCACAGCGGCGTACCAGTCAGCTGCGACGATGCCAACGTCTGTACCGCCGACGCGTGCGACCCGGCGTCGGGGTGTACGCATGCGGGGGTCGAGGGCGCGTGCGACGACGGGAATGCCTGTACCACGGTCGACGTGTGTGCTGCCGGCACGTGCACCGGCAGCGTCCCGCCGGTCTGCGACGACGGCAACGGCTGCACTGACGACGCCTGCGGCCCGGGAAGCGGCTGCGTCTCCGTTCCCAACACGGCTTCCTGCAGCGACGCCGACGCCTGCACGGCAGGCGACCGCTGCGCGGCCGGCGCGTGCGCCGCCGGCGGTCCGCTCGACTGCGACGACGCCAACCCGTGTACCGACGACCGCTGCGACGCGGCATCGGGCTGCGGGCACGACGCCAACACCGCGACCTGTAGTGACGCCAACGCCTGCACCGCCGCGGACTCCTGCGCCGGCGGGACGTGCCAGCCCGGCACGGCGGTCAGCTGCGACGACGGCAGCGTGTGCACCACCGACGCCTGCGACCCAGTCGCCGGCTGCACGCATGTCGCCATCTCCTGTGACGACGGCAACCCCTGCACGGACGACCTCTGCGACCCGGTCGGCGGGTGCACGCACGTCGCCAACACCGCCGCGTGCGACGACGGTGATGCCTGCACGAGCAGTGACACCTGCGCCGGCACCGTCTGCGTGGGCGGTCCCGCGCCGGTGTGCGACGACCACAACGGCTGCACGGATGACGCGTGCGAGCCCGCCCGGGGATGTGTCTACACGCCCAACGATGCCCTGTGCGACGATGGCAACGTCTGTACCGTCGGCGACCGGTGCGCGGCGGGCGCGTGCACCGGCGGCGGCGTCCTGCCGTGCGACGACGGCAACGGCTGCACGGACGACGGGTGCGACCCGGCGACCGGGTGCACGTGGGTGCCACACGCCCTGGACTGCGAAGACGGCAATGCCTGTACGATCGGGGATCGCTGCGGCGGCGGGGTGTGCGGCAGCGGGAGCGCGCGTTCCTGCGACGACGGCAACGCCTGCACGGACGATGGCTGCGACCCGGGAAGCGGCTGCGTCTCCGTCGCCAACAGCGCCGCGTGCGACGACGGCGACGCCTGCACGGTCGGCGATACCTGCGTACTCGGCACCTGCCACGGCGGCGATCCGCGCTGGTGCGACGACGGCGACGCGTGCACCGCCGACGGCTGCGATGCGACGCTCGGGTGCGTCCACATGTCGGTGGCGGAGACCTGCGACGACGCCAGCCCCTGTACCGACGACGGCTGCGACCCGCTGCTCGGGTGCACCTACACGGCCAACAGTGCCCCCTGCGACGACGGGGATGCGTGTACGACCGACGACATCTGTGCCGCCGAGGCGTGTGTGGGCGGCACGGCACCGGACTGCGACGATCACAACCCGTGCACGGACGACAGCTGCGATCCGCTGCTGGGCTGCGTGTATGCGGCAAACGCGGTCCCCTGCGACGACGGCAGCGCGTGCACGACTGCTGACGTGTGCAGCGACGGCGCCTGCGTCGGCGGCCCGGCGCCGGCCTGCGACGACGGCAACCCGTGCACGGACGAAGGCTGCGACCCCGCCACGGGGTGCACCTGGACGTTCACCACCAGCCCCTGCGACGACGGCGAGGTGTGCACCACCGCCGACACCTGCCGCGACGGCGTGTGCGAAGGCGGGCCGCCCCCGTCGTGCGACGACCAGAACGTCTGCACCGACGACGGGTGCGTGCCGGGCAGCGGCTGCGTGCACCCGTTCAACGGCGCCGCCTGTGACGACAGCGACGCCTGCACCACGGGCGAGACGTGCGCCGGTGGCGTGTGCAGTGCCGGCACGGCCGTCGACTGCGACGACGCCAACGCCTGCACGGCCGACAGTTGCGACCCGGTGGCGGGCTGCCGGCACGTGCCGAGTGGGGCAGCGTGCGATGACCTGGATCCGTGTACCGACGACAGCTGCGACGGGGTCCTGGGCTGCGTCCACAGCCCCAACACGGCGGCATGCAACGACGGCAACGCGTGCACCGTCGGCGACACCTGCGCCAATGGAACCTGCGGCGGCGGCCCGAGCTGCGGCGACGGCGTGATCCAGGCCGGCTGCGGCGAGACCTGCGACGGGACCAGTGTCGGGTCGTGTGCCGCCGGCTGCATCGCCGCCGGCCAGCCCGGAGCGTGCACGTGCGCGCCGGTGCCGCGCTGCGGCGACAATCAGGTGAACCAAGTGAGCGAGCAGTGCGACGGCACGGCCAACGCGGCCTGCCCGGGGGCCTGCCGCTCGGACTGCACGTGTCCCGCGCCGGTCGGCACGGTCGAGGCCGACGTGTACGCCGACTCGGCCAGCATCACGACCAACTTCGGGAGCAACGCTCTGCTCAGCGTCGACGCCGGGCCCACCGCCCGACAGACGTTCGTGCGCGTACGCGTGACGGGCGTGGGCACACGGCGTGTGACGTCTGCGAAGCTGCGCCTGCAGGTGGCGTCCGGCTTGAACGCGGAGAGCGTTGTGGGGGGGCGGATCCACGCCATCACCGCCTGTGCGTGGGGTGAGACCACCCTCACCTGGAACAACAAGCCGACCATCGACGGCGCGACGCTGGCCACCCTGGGCGCCGTCGCCAAGGGCCAGGTGGTCGATTTCGACGTGACCACGGCGGTCACCGGCGACGGCCTGTACTGCTTCGCACTCGAGAGCCTGTCGACCGACGGCGTCGACTACAATTCGCGGGAGGGCAGCGGCACGCGCCCGGCGTTCGTCGTCAGCGCGCAGTAGGCGCGGCGGCCGCGAGCCGGCGGGCCAGCCGGGCGTGTGCGGGCCAGCTCCGGGGTAGCGCCCCGGTGCGCGGCCGCCGATCGCCTACCAGGCGACGCAGGCTGTGGATGCGCTGCAGGGACGCTGCGATCATCCGGCCGTCGAGACGTCCCCGCGCGAGTGCCTCGGCGACGCCGTCGATGGCGGCGCGGGCGGCGTCCAGACGCTGGCAGACGAGCAGCATGTCGCACCCGGCCTGCAAGGCGGCCACCGCGCTGCGCCCCGGCGTCGAGTGCCCGGCGACGGCGTTCATGTCGAGGTCGTCACTGAACAGCGTGCCGCGAAAGCCGAGCCGGCGGCGGAGGAGATCGCGGCAGATGCGCGGCGACAGGGTGGCGGGACGGCGCGGATCGAGCGCCGGGTAGGCCACGTGCGCGGTCATGAGGGCGGGCAGGCGGGCAGCGATGGCGCGCACGAACGGCACCAGATCGACGGCGGCGAGCTCGCGCCGGCTGCGCCGCACGCGCGGCAGCACGAAGTGCGAGTCGCCGGTGGTGGCCCCGTGCCCGGGAAAGTGCTTGCCGCACGGAAGCACGCCGGCAGCCAGTAGCCCGCGGGCATGGGCCAGCGCCAAGCGGGCGGCCGGCCCGGGCTGCGTGCCGAAGGCGCGGTCGCCGATCACCGTGTTGCGGGGATTGGTCCACACGTCGAGCACGGGGGCGAAGTCGAGGTCGATGCCCACCGCCGCCAGCTCGCGGCCCATCGCTCGCCCGACGGCCTCGGCGGCCCGCGGGCCGCCGGCCGCCACCGTGCCGGCAGGGGGGAAGTGGGTGAACGGGCGCGGCGTCCGGTGCACCCGTCCGCCCTCGTGGTCGATGGCCACCAGGGGCCGGACCCCGCAGCCGGTCTGGTGCAGGGCGGTCACCAGGCGGCGGAGCTGGGCGGCCGAGCGGATGTTCCGCTTGAAGAGGACGAAGCCGCCGGCGGGATACTGCTCGAGAAAAGCCCGCGTCTCCGCGTCCAGCTCCGGCCCGGGTACGCCGATCATGAACAGCTGGGCAGCGGTCCGGCGGGCAACGGCCGTGGGCATGGCCGCCGCGTATAGCAGAGATTCGGGCATTCTGTAGACACGACCGGGGCCGGGTGCTATCTGCCGATCTGGACTCAAGGAGGGGGGATTGGCGGCGGACCGGGCGGGGCGGTACATCGCAGTCGAGGGTCCCATCGGTGTCGGGAAGACGGCCCTCGCGCGACGGCTCGCCACCGAGTTCGGCTCGCAGCTCGTCCTCGAGCACGTCGATGAAAACCCGTTCCTGCGCAAGTTCTACGAGGACGCCGGCAAGTACGCGTTCCAGACGCAGCTCTTCTTCCTCCTCGAGCGCTACCGCCAGCAGCTCGAGCTGGGGCAGCGCGAGCTGTTCGCGCAGGGCGTGGTCGCTGACTACCTCTTCGCCAAGGACGGCATCTTCGCCGGCGTCACCCTGGGCGCCGAAGAGTTCCACCTGTACCAGGAGATCTTCCGGCTCCTGGACCAGCGGCTCCCGCGGCCCGACCTCGTCATCTACCTCGAGGCCCGGCCGGAGGTGCTGCTCAAACGGCTGCGGAAGCGTGACCGCGACTTCGAGCGCGGTATCAGCCCGGAGTATCTCCAGAAGGTAACGGAGGCCTTTCGCAACTATTTTCACCACTACACCGACGCCCCGCTCCTGGTGGTCAACTGCTCGGACATCGACTTCGTCGAGCACGGTGGCGACCTGGCCCACCTGATCAAAGAGGTGCGGGGCATGAAACAGGGGGTACAGCACTACATTCCGCTTGGATCCACGTAACGACTCCGACCCGCACCGCGGGCGGAGATTGACACGGACCGAGACGGGACACCGACGCGCGAGCACCACGAGGGCATCACCAGTCAAGCGGCGCCACCCAGCTCCGAGCGAGTGCCGGGGACCGGGCGCGCAGCGCGGACGGCTCCTCTGGAGCATCGCACACGACGGCCTCCCGGACCCGCGGTCCGAGGAGGCTGTTTTCGTATGGAGCCGGTGAAGAAGAAAGTGACGGTGCCCGAGGTCCTCCGCCTGAAGGTGGCTGGCGAGCGGATCACCATGGTGACCGCCTACGACTACGCCTTTGCCCGCCTGCTGGACGAGGCGGGGGTGGAGATGCTCCTGGTCGGCGACTCGCTCGGCATGGTGGTGCAGGGCCAGGACACCACGCTGCCGGTGACGCTCGACGAGATGGTCTACCACACCCGCCTGGTAGCGCGCGGCGCCACGCGGGCGCTGGTGGTGGGTGACCTGCCGTTCGGGTCGTACCAGACCAGTCCCGAGCAGGCGGTCGCGAGTGCCGTCCGGCTGGTGAAGGAGGGGGGCGCGGCGGCGGTGAAGCTCGAGGGCGGGCTCGCCATGGCGGCCACCATCGAGGCGATCGCCCGCGTCGACATCCCGGTGATGGGGCACGTCGGCCTGACGCCGCAGTCGGTGCACCGCATGGGCGGCCACCGCGTGCAGGGCCGCCGGCACGGGACCGCCCCGGGCGGGCGCGAGCGCGTGCTGGAAGACGCCAAGGCTGTCGAGGCCGCCGGCGCGTTCGCGGTCGTGCTCGAGTGCATTCCGCTCGACCTGGCCGCCGAGATCACGGCGGCCCTCGCCATCCCCACCATCGGCATCGGCGCCGGGGTGCACTGCGACGGGCAGGTGCTGGTGATGCACGACCTGCTCGGGCTCTCGGAGGCGTGGACGCCGCGCTTCGCCAAGCGCTACGCCGAGCTCGGCCGTGCGGTGGTGCAGGCCGCGTCCACCTATGTGCACGAGGTGAAGACCGGCGCCTTCCCCGGCGACGCGCAGGCCTTCCCGCCCAAGTCGGCGGTGGGGGGGAGCTGATGCACACCATCGCCGAGCCCCGCGCCATGCAGGCGTGGACCGACGCCGAGCGCCTGCTCGGGCGGCGGGTGGCGCTGGTCCCCACCATGGGAGCGCTGCATGCCGGCCACGTGGCGCTGGTCGACGAGGCCCACCGCCGGGCCGAGCGGGTGGTCGTGTCCGTGTTCGTGAACCCGATCCAGTTCGACCGCCGGGACGACTTCGACCGCTACCCGCGCCCGCTGGACGAGGACGCGGCCACCTGCGCCGCCGCTGGGGTCGACGTGGTGTTCGCGCCGAGCGCGGCCGCCATGTACCCGGAGGGATTTCAGAGCGCGGTGGAGGTGACGGGGCTCACCGCGCCGCTCTGCGGGCGGGTGCGCCCGGGGCATTTCCGCGGCGTCACCACGGTGGTCACCAAGCTCTTCAATGCCGTCCGGCCGCAGGTGGCGGTGTTCGGCGACAAGGATTTCCAGCAGCTCGCCGTCATCCGGCGCATGACGGCGGACCTCGACTTCGGCATCGAGATCGTCGGCGTACCGACGGTGCGCGAGGCCGACGGCCTGGCGGTCTCCAGCCGGAACCGGCGCCTGGCGCCTGCCGACCGGGTGGCGGCGGGCTGCGTGCCGCAAGCGCTGGCCGCCGCCGCGGCGGCGGTGGATGAGGGTGAACGGCGGCCGGCGGCCGTGCTGGCGGGCGCCCAGGCGGTGATCGCCGCCGAGGCGCGGGCGCGCCTCGAGTACGCCGAGCTGCTCGACCCGTGCACGCTCGACGAGGTGGGCGCCGTGGAGGCGCCCGCGGTGCTGGCGGTGGCGGTGTGGGTGGGAGGGGTCCGGCTGATCGACAATCGCCTGCTCGTTCCAGGAGGGCACGACCGATGACCCGCAAGATGCTACGCGCCAAGATCCACCGCGCCACCGTCACCGGGGCCAATGTCGACTACGAGGGCTCCATCACCATCGACCGCCGGCTGATGGACGCCACCGATCTGCTGCCGAACGAAGCCGTGTGTGTATGGAACGTCACCAGCGGCACGCGCCTTGAGACCTACGCGGTCCAGGGGCCGCCCGACAGCGGCGTCATCTGCGTCAACGGCGCCGCCGCCCATCTGGTTCGCCCCGGCGATCTGGTCATCATCGCCGCCTACGCCTGGATGGACGAGGCCGTGGCACGCACCTACGAGCCCAAAGTGGTGTTCGTCGACGAGGACAACCACATGCGCGAGAAGCGAGCCGAGATCCCGGGACCGCTGAGGGCTGCGGGGTGACGAAAGCGGCCCGCGACCGCGACATCTCCGTCAACCGGCGGGCCTTCCACGACTACACCATCGACGCGCGCTACGAGGCCGGCCTGGTGCTGATCGGCAGCGAGGTCAAGTCGCTGCGCGCCGGGCGCGCCAACCTGATGGACGCCTACGCGCGCTTCTTCGGCGAAGAGCTCTTCCTGGTCGGTGCGCACATCAGCCCGTACGCCCCGGCGAGCCAGTTCGGGCACGAGCCCACCCGGTCGCGGAAGCTCCTCCTCCACCGGCGCGAGATCGACCGCCTGCGCGCCAAGCTCCAGGAGCGCGGGCTGACGCTCGTGCCGCTCCGGCTCTACTGGTCGAAGGGGCGCGCCAAGGCGGAGCTGGGCCTCGGACGCGGCAAGAAGCTGTACGACAAGCGCGAGGCGATCCGCACCCGGATGGAACGTCGCGACGTGGACCGGGCCCTGGCGACCAGCCGGCGCGGCCGCTGAGACCGGCGCGGCGCTGTTGCCCCGCGCCGAGGTGCATCCGGCTGCCGAAGGCGGTCGATATCCGCAGCCGGCTGCGTCCTCGGGGAATTCCCTACACGGACCGCATGGAATTCCGAATTGTCGAGTCGACCACCCCTCGTGCATTGTCCGGTCCGCGGACACCCTGGAAAGGGATGACGCGCACACTAACGAGAGGGGAATGAAAATGACATCGACTTCCAGGTCCGTGCTCGCGGTCGCCGTATCGTGCGCGATGCTGCTCGGCATGCGCGCGCGAGTGTACGCCCAAGCTGAGACGCCGATCAGCAGCACGAAATGCGGCGACGGCCTCAAGAGCTTCGGGCCCATCGGTCCGTTCGGGTATCCGTCGTACTACGTCGACCAGAACATGGAGGCGCTCGACCACTGCGACGAGCCGCTGTCGGTCGACCCGCTGTGCGGCAACCCGGACTTCGGGGATCCAGGCGGGGAGGGCCTCCCCTTGGGCCCGATTCCGGACGTGGCATCGGGGAACTTCTGGGGGGAGCAGTTCTACACGTTCGACAATGCGACCATGGAGTTCCCCGGCGGGGACGCCTTGCTCACCATGCGGGTCGAGGGCGTGTGGGACAACGCGACCGAGGCGATCATCGACGGCGACCAGCTCGTCTTCAGCCGCATTCGCGTGCGCCTCACGGTCCCCAACAGTCCCGCGAGCGTCGGCATCTACACGGTCACGCACCCCTACGGCGTGGAGACCTTCAACGTGACCGCGGCCGACATCGCCGCGACCGCGGGCATCCGCGCCATCAACTTCACCGACGACTGCCTCCATACAGTGGTGGGAGGCGTCATCGTCCCGTCCTGCGCGGTCGCCGACGGGGATCAATTCACGAACCCCCTGGCCGACCTGACCGACGACACCACCTCGCGGATCAGCACCTGGCTCAAGTGGGATACCGGAGCCCCCGCAGGATACATCGGTGACCCGGCGATCCTGCACACCATCACCGGCGGCACCTGTGGCACCAACTTCTTCCAGATCGACGGGCCCGGCGTCCCGGGTGGCTCCATCTCGACGAACCTCTTCTCGCTCATGGGCCGGTACGCGCACTTCTGCGGCGACGGCTCCATCGACGCCAACCTGGGTGAGACCTGCGACGACGGCAACGAGGTCGGCGGCGACTGCTGCTCGGCCACCTGCACGTCCGAGCCCGACGGCCAGGCCTGCACCGACGCCAGCGCGTGCACGACCGCCGACACCTGCTCCGCCGGCATGTGCGTCGGCGGCGCGGCGCCCAACTGCGACGACCTGGTCGCGTGCACGGTCGACGCGTGCGTCCCGGCCACAGGCTGCACGAACACGCCGAACCACCTCGCCTGTGACGACATGAACGTGTGCACGACCGATGTGTGCACGCTCACGGGCTGCCAGATCACCAACAACATGGCGCCCTGCGACGACGGCAACGCCTGCACCGAGAACGACACCTGCGGCGGCGGCATTTGCACCGGTAGCCCGGTCGTGTGCCCGACGGCCGCCCCCGTGGGGACGATCCTGGCCGACGTGTCGGTCAAGTCCGACACCCCGAACACGAACTTCGGCTCCGCCACCAAGCTCGAAACCGATGCTGGCCCGGCCGTGAAGCAGACCTTCTTCCGGGTCCAGGTGTCTGGTGTGGGCAACCGGACGGTCACCCTGGCGCGCCTCCGCCTGCGCGTGCCGAACGTGTCCAACGCCAACAGCGTGCACGGCGGGCGCATCTCGTCGATCACCAACTGTGGCTGGGGCGAAGCGACCACCACCTTCAACAACAAGCCGGCGATCGACGGCGCGCTGCTCGATACCAAGGGCGCGGTGGCGCTCAACCAGCTGGTCGACTTCAACGTCACCGCCGCCATCACCGGCGACGGGACCTACTGTTTCGCGATCGACACTCCGAGCACCGACGGCGTGGATTACACCTCGAAGGAGGGGACAGCCGCGAACCGGCCCGTGCTCGAGGTGACGGCCGTGTGCCCCTGCGCACCGCCGGCGCCCGTGTGCGGCGACAACATCGTCAACCAGCCGAGCGAGCAGTGCGACGGCACCTCCAGCGCCGCCTGCCCGGGGCTGTGCTCGCCCACCTGCACCTGCCCGGCCCCGCCGGCCCCGGCGACGGCCACGGTAACCGAGGACGCGCACGTCGACAGCTCGGTGCCGAACACCAACCTCGGTCTGGGTAACCAGCTGGGGGTCGACGCTGGCCCGACCATCAAGCGGACCTTCCTCAAGATCCAGGTGAGCAACGTCACCGGGACCGTGACCTCGGCGCTGCTGAATCTGCGCGCCGCCACCACCAGCAACGCCCAGAGCGTCTCGGGCGGGGATATCCACAAGATCTCGGACTGCAGCTGGACCGAGACTGGTGTCACCTTCAACAACCAGCCGGCCATCGACGGCGGCGTGCTGTCGACCGTCGGCGCCGTGGCCCTGGGGCAGGCGGTGAGCTTCAACATCACCGCCGGCCTGACCGGCAACGGGACCCACTGCTTCGCCATCGACAGCCTGTCGACCGACGGTGTGGACTACAACTCGCGCCAGGCGAGCACGGTGGCCAACCGTCCGACGGTGACCCTCACCGTCGGTCCGTAGCGCTAGGCCTCATAGATAGGAGTCGCGGCGGGCGGCAGGTCGATGACCTGCCGCCCGCGCGCGTTTCTGGTCCGGTGTGCGACGGGTGGCAGGAGGTCAGCGATCGGTCCGCGACTCGATGAGCTGCCCCTGCGCGTCGAAGATGTAGCGCGTCGTGCCGTAGACGAGGACCCGGCCCCGCGGCCCCCACTCGACGCGGTCGGGCACACCGCGCTCGGCCAGCACCGCCTCTTCCATCGCGTTCGGCGACACCGGCTGCGTCGACCGCGTGGGGCCGTAGGTCTTGAGTTGGAGCGCCGGCGCGTCCGTGCGCGCGCGCTCCCGGGCCAGCTCGGCCTGCAGCTTCCGGACGCGCTCCTGCAGGACTTGCGGGTTGTCGCTGGTTGGAGTCGTGCCGAGCACCAGGCTCTCCGGCTCTTCCACCACGAGGCTGAGCGGCTGGGTCGCGGTGAGGAAGCCGGTGACCTCGATCGACTGCTCGCGCATCTCGGCGGGGCTCTTCGGCAAGCGCCCGACGGCGGGCGCCGGGACGATGACGGCGACCCGCGTGGTGGTGCCGACCATGAGCACGACGCCGTCGTCCCGCTGCTGCACCTCGGCCACCGGCCCCACCAACGTGACCAGCTCGCCGCGGTGCTGCGGCGCCTCCTCCGCGGCGATGCGCGGGCCGGCGGCGATGGCCGGCGAGGAGGCTGCGAGGGCTGCGAGCAGGGTGAGGGTCCGCATAGGGGAAACGGTAGGCGCCGTCCCGGGGAGTGTCAATCGGACGGGCCGCGGCGGGTTGCCGTCGAGGTCGTCCGTCGCCTATACGGGGCCGCTCGCCATCAACGGTGAGTCGCGTCAAAGGAGATCGCATGCGAAGTCATCTCGTCACCGCGCTCGCGCTGTTGCTCGCCACCGTGGCGCCGGCACGTGCCCAGTTCACGGTCGAGACCGTCGCCCTCAAGGGGGCGTACGGGGTCATCCTCGTCCCCGACAACTGGAACGGGAGTCTCTTTCTGTATGCCCATGGCTACTCGGCCGACCAGCGTCTGATCACGCCCTTCCCGAGCGACCTGGGTCCCGGGGATTTCCTCACCCTCGACCCGAACGGGCGCGTGAACCTCCTTTTCCGGGCCACGGTGCTGCCGGTGCTCAATGGCTACGCGTCGGCGACGACGACCTTCAGCTCGGTCGGCTGGTACGTCAAGGACGCCATCAAGGACATCGAGACCCTGCGCCGCTACTTCGTGAACAAGCACGGCAAGCCGAAATACACGTACCTGTGGGGACACTCGGGCGGCGGCATGGTGACCTCGACCGTGATCGAGTACTTCCCCAAGACCTACGCCGGCGCCGCCCCGCTGTGCGGTCCGGCCGCCGGCGGCCGGCGCAACTTCAACGCCGCCTGGGACCTGCGCGCCGTGTACGAGTACGTGTGCGGGGACGTGGCCGGGGCGCAGCTCGCATGCCGGGTGTGCAGCGACGGGCGAAGCCGGTGCCTCGACGACAGCCACTGCCCCGGCGGGCAGACGTGCGGCGCGCCGGAGCCGTCGTCGCCGCCGGAGCTGGGGCTCTCGCGCGAGTGTACGGACTTCCTGCTCGCCAACCCGGCGACGTTTACCGAGACGCCGACCGACGTGGGCGGCGGGTTCGTCGAGGGGCCGGTCACGACCTGCTTCGGCCCGCTCGATGCCGCCGCGGCGCGCACGCCCGAGCAGGCCGGGCGCCGGGACCTCTTCCTGCGCGCGAGCCAGATTCCCGAGGACTTCATCGGCACCGACATGTTCTTCGCGTCGATCGGCATGGCGGAGGTGGTGCACCGCCGGAACCGGGGCAAGCATCCCTGGGGCAACGCAGGTGTCGAGTACAACCCGCCCGCGCTCAGCGCCGGGGAGCGGGCGGCGCTCAACGCCGGCATCCCGCGCACGCGCGAGGACGCTGCCGCGGTCAGGTACATGCGGCGCTACTACGAGCCGCGGGGGCGGACCCAGTCCAAGGTGCTCACCGTCCACGCCCTGGACGACGGGCTCGTGATCCCCGAGAACGAGAACACCTATCGCGACATCTTCGACGCCGCCGGCAGGAGCGATCAGCTGGTGCAGCTCTACACGTCGGCGGGGGGCCACTGCGGCTTCATCAACGAGCTCCTGCCGTCGCTGAATGCGCTCACGGCGTGGGTCGAGCGGGGGCAGAAACCTACCGTCGCCTCGGTGCAGGCCACGTGCGCCGGCTGCAGCTTGGTCGATCGCTACCGCGCGGCGCCGTCGTGGGGTCTCCGCTCACCCGAGCGCCGGCAGAAGGGCGTCCCGGCCCGGGCCTACGTCTGCGGCGAGGACGCCGACTGTCCCACGGGGGCGACGTGCAACGTCGCCCGGCACCGCTGCCAGTAGCGTCCCGGGTTGCGGCCGGCGCCGTCCGTGCCTAGTATGGCCGCGTCCAACCTGGGGGGCGATCTGGGTTCGACGGGGGTGAGAAAGCGAACGTTGCGTGCCGGGGTTCCTGTTCACCTCGCAAAACGAGCAGGACTGCTTAACTGCAGACAATAACTACGCACTGGCTGCCTAAACGGCGACCACGCTTCACCTGCCTGCGCCCGTAGGGTGGGCTGAAGCGCCATACTTCGGGCTGGGCCCCCACGACGCCGGCGGCGTGGGGGTCGAGATCAAACGCCGGCTGGTCGCGCGAGATCCTGCCGGTGGGAGCGAGCGCGGCGACATCAAAACATCGGCTACGCACGTAGAAGCGTTCGGGGATGCACCTTCGGACGGGGGTTCGATTCCCCCCGCCTCCACTCTTCAAGCCGCTGATCTTCCGGGTACTTCTTCTTGGCGGGGGGCTGGCGGCGCGGCCGGAAACGTTCCCGGAACGTTCCAGGGTCGCGCGCAGTTTTGCCACGATTCCTGCGCGACGGTGGTTCGCGGCTCGCGCACCGTTCCGGGGTTCGCTCCCGTCGTGGTAGGCACCGCACGCGAGACGATCCGCGATGCGCTGCCCGTCCTGTGACCATGACAACCGGCCCGAGCGCCGCTTCTGCACGGAATGCGGGGCCGCGCTCGCGGCGGTCTGCGCGTCGTGTGGCGCGGCGAACCAGCCCGGCGAGAAGTTCTGCGGCGGCTGCGGCGCCGCGCTCATCGGTGCCCCGACACCGTCGGCGGCACCGCCGCGCCCACCCGAGGCTATCGCCGCGCCGACCGACGCCGGTGAGCGCCGCCAGCTGACGGTGCTCTTCTGCGACCTGGTCGGCTCGACGCCGCTGTCGCAGCAGCTCGACGCCGAGGAGTGGCGCGACGTCATCGCCCGGTACCAGCAGGCGGCCGCTGGCGCCGTCGCGCGCTTCGGCGGCCACGTCGCGAAGAATCTCGGCGATGGGCTGCTCATCTACTTCGGCTGGCCGACGGCACGCGAGGATGACCCCGAACGCGCGGTCCGCGCGGGCCTGGCGATCGTGGACGCAATGGCGGCGCTCAACGCCAGCCTCGCCGCCGGCGACGGGACGCGCCTGGCCGTGCGCATCGGCCTACACACCGGGCCGGTGGTGATTGCCGACGGCGGCGAGGTGTTCGGCGAGACGGCGAACGTCGCGGCGCGCGTGCAGGGCGCGGCCGAGCCCGACACGGTGGTGATCACCGCCGCGACGCAGCGCCTGGTCGGCGGGCTGTTCGTGGTCGAGGACCGCGGGCCGCAGGCGCTGAAAGGTGTGCGCGATCCGGTGACGCTTTACCGCGTCGTGCAGCCGAGCGGGGTACGCCGCCGGCTCGACCTCGCGGCGGGACGGCTGAGCAGGTTTGTGGGCCGCGAGGTCGAGCTGGCGACACTGGTCGATCGTTGGGAGCGGGCGCAGGACGGCGAGGGGCAGACCGTCGTCGTCCTCGGCGAGGCGGGAGTCGGGAAGTCGCGGCTCGTCTACCAGCTGCACGAGCACCTGGCGACGGTGCCGCATACGTGGCTGGAATGCGGCGCGACACCGTACACGGAAGGGACACCCTTCCATCCGATCATCGCGCTGGCGACGCAGGGGCTGGCGTTCGCCCCCGAAGACACAGCAACCGAGACGCTGGGCAAGTTGGAGGTCGGACTCCGCACACTCGCGTCAACGGAGACGGTGGCCCTGCTCGCGGACTTTCTCGGTCTGCCGCCGCCCACGCGGCTGCAGCTGAGTCCCGAGCTGCAACGGCGGAAGACGATCGATCTGCTGGTGCAGTGGACCCTATCGCTCAGCACGGCGCAGCCGCTGGTCGTGGTCGTCGAGGACCTGCACTGGTGCGACGTGTCGACGCTGGAGCTGCTGGGGCACCTGATCGCGCAGAGCCCGACGGCGCGGCTGCTGCTCCTCGCCACCGCGCGCCCGGAGTTCACGCCGCCCTGGCCGGCGCGGTCCAACCTGACCACCGTGCAGCTCGTCCGGCTCACCAAGCGCCAGGCGCGCGACCTGATCGCGACGCTGGCGGGTACGGAGCTGCCTCCCGCCACCCTCGACGCGCTCGTCGCCCGCGCCGACGGCGTACCGCTCTACGTCGAGGAGCTGACCAAGGCGGTGATGGAGCCCGGGGCAGCGCGCGGTGTGGAGGCGATTCCCGCAACGCTCGCCGACTCGCTGATGGGACGGCTCGACCGGCTCTCGACGGCGAAGGAAGTGGCGCAGCGGGCGGCGGTGCTGGGACGGGAGTTCGGGTATCCGCTGCTGGCGGCGACGGCGGGCATGGACGAGGCCGCTCTGCGCCAGGGGCTCGTGCGCCTGGTCGACGCGGAGATCCTCTTCGTGCGCGGCGAGCCGCCCGCGGCCACGTACACCTTCAAGCACGTGCTGATCCAGGAGACGGCGTACCAGTCGCTGCTCAAGCGCACGCGCCAGCAGCTGCACGCGCGCGTCGCCCAGGTGCTGGAGGAGCGCTTCCCCGAGCGCGTCGCCTCCGAGCCCGAGGTGATCGCGCGGCACTACGAGCAGGCGGGGCTGGTGGCGCAAGCGAGCGCGCACTACCAGCGGGCGGGAGAGCATGCCACGCAGCGGTCGGCGAACGAGGAGGCCATCGGCCATCTGCGGCGCGCCCTCGCTCTCGTCGGGACGCTGCCGGAGACGCCCGAACGGCATCAGATGGAGCTCGGGCTGCAGATGGCGATCGGGGCGCCGCTCATGGCGGCCAGGGGTCAGTCGCATTCGGAGTACGAGCGGACCTACACGCGCGCGCGCGAGCTGGTGTCCCAAATCGGCGAGTCTCCCGAGCTGCCACGAGTGCTCGTGGGGATGGCGGCGGCCTACTTCAGCAAGGGTGACCTCGGGACGGGGGCGGAGCTCGCGCAGGAGGCTCTGGCAGCCGCGGAGCGGACGGGAGGCACGTTTGACCTCCTCTTGGCTCACGACCTCGCCGGCGAATCGTCGTTTCTCCAGGGCCACTTCTCGCGGGCGCTGCAGCATTTCGAACGGAGCATGAGATTGTACAATCCCAGGGAGCATGGGTCTCTGGCGTACACGGTGGGACAAGATCGTGGCGTCCACGCCCACGGGTATGCGGCCTGGTGTCACTTTCACCTTGGCCATCTCGCCCGGGCGCTGGCTGTGAGCGCGGAGGCGGCGGCGCTGGCGAAGCGTATGGAGCATCCGCTCAGTCTTGCGGACGCTCTCTTCTTTGCTGGATTTGTCCATCTCCAGTGCGGCGAGCTCGACCGGACAAAAGAGTGCGCCGGAGAACTCGTGGGTCTCGCCGAGCAGCTCGTGTTTCCGACGTACCTGGGACTCGGAAGGTTTTATCGAGGCTGGGCGCGAGCCGAATCTGGGGAGGGCGACGCGGGCATCGCGGAGATGCAGCAGGCGCTGGTCGACCTGGCTGAGAGCGGGAGCGGGATCGGAGCGCCCCAGTTCCTCGCGGTGCTTGCCGACGCCCTCAGGAAAATCGGGCGTCACGACGAGGCGCTGCGTGCGCTTGGACTCGGCGTCGCGCGCGCCGAGCAACAGGGAGAGCACTTCTACGATGCCGAGCTCCACCGGCTGCGGGCAGAGATTCTCCTCGACACAGACGGCACTGCGGTCGAGGAGGCGGAGGCGCTCTTCCACCACTCCCTGGAGATTGCCCGACGGCAAGAGGCCAAGACGTTCGAGCTGCGCGCCGCCACCAGCCTGGCGCGGCTCTGGCAGCGCCAGGGCAACCACGACGCCGCACGTGCCCTCCTCGCCCCGCTCGACGCCTGGTTCACCGAAGGCTTCGCAACGCGCGACTTGCGTGAGGCCAAGACACTGTTGCAGGAGCTGCGCTCATGAACAGCAGGCCACACGTTGTCGTCCTGGCAGGACCGAATGGGGCTGGGAAGTCGACGACGGCCCCCGTCCTGCTGCGTGGAAGGCTCGGGGTAGCCGAATTCGTCAACGCCGATACGATCGCCCGAGGACTGTCTGCCTTCGCCCCGGAGGGCGTCGCGATTGACGCCGGGCGCGTCATGCTGCGACGGCTCGAACAGCTCGCGGCGCAGCAACGGGACTTCGCATTCGAGACCACTCTCGCGAGCCGGACGTTCGCGCCGCGCATTGCACGCTGGATGCTCACCGGCTACACGTTCCACTTGGTGTTCCTCTGGCTACCGAACGCGGAGGTCGCGCTCGCCCGGGTCCGCGAACGGGTCCGGCTCGGCGGACACGACGTACCGGAGGTCACGGTACGGCGCCGGTACGCACGTGGCCTGGTCAACTTCTTCACGCTCTATCAGCCTGTCGCTACCACCTGGCGCCTCTACGACAACTCGCGAGCGCGCCCGCGACTGGTAGCGCGCGGTGACCGGTCTGGACGGAGCGTCGTCTCGGACGCGGAACTCTGGGCGCAGATAACGGAGGGACAGCATGAAGGATGACGAACTCGACCGGATCGATCGTGCGTTCGCGGAGGGAACACCAATCGACGCGGCCCTGATCGAGGCGGTCCGCGAAGCACGCCAGCGCCACAAGGAAGCCGGCAATCCGGTGGCCGAGTGGCGCGACGGGAAGCTGTGCTGGGTGGCGCCGCAGGACATCGAACTCGACGACGAGAAGTAGCTAGAGTCGTCAGCCATGAAGCTCCCTGTGACCCTCGAACGGGATGAGAGCGGCATGATCGTCGCCGAATGCCCGGCTATTCCTGGATGTGTGAGTCAGGGACAGACGGAGGAGGAGGCTCTCGCGAACATTCGCGAGGCGATCGTCGCCTGTCTCGAGGTTCGGGCCGAGCAGGGACTACCGCTCACCATCCGAACGGTCGAGGTAGACGTCGCCGTTGGCTGACCTGCCGGTTATCGGCGGGCGGGATGCGTGCCGAGCCTTCGAGCGGCTGGGGTGGGTGTTCCGCCGACAGACCGGCAGCCGCATGATTCTCAGGAAAGCCGGCTCCGTCGCGTCGCTCTCTCGCGGGGGCATGTCCGAACGCGTTCGAGGAACGTTCCAGGTCGGGGGACTACTCAGGGTCACTCAGGGACGCGGGGGCGAGGCGCCTACATCGGATACAGCACCCGCACACCCGTCGCCTCCGACAGTAGGACGAAGTCCTCGCGATTGGCGGTGACGACCGTCGCGCCGTACCGGCGTGCGGTCAGCGCAATGAGCGCATCATTCTGGAACTCGCGTCGCTTGCCGATCTCCCACCCTTGCCCATCCCCGATCGTTCGAATCAGGCGTCCCGCCTCCCACCAGTCGTCTGCAGCGGGCTCCCAGGGCTCCCGGGCGAGGGCCGCGAGGGCGTCGACCAGTCGCTGTGCCGGTCGCGTCCGCGCGCCCCGCCTCAGCTCGCTCAGGACGACTGCCGAGTGGCGGACGATGAACGCCTTGCGCACGGTCGTCAGCGTGTCCTCATACAGCCCACGCTCCCAGTGGCCGATGTAGACGCTGCTGTCGATGACTGCCCACCGCATGCGTTCAGACAGCGTCGAAGCTGCCAGGCGTTGCCTTCGCGCGCGTGCGCTGCATCAACCGCCAGAAGCGTTCCATCTCGGCCACACGTTCCACCGACAGCCGAACCGCCTCCGCGTCGGTGGCCACGCCCAGGGCCTTCTTCGCTCGGCGCAGCGCGCCCTCATCGACGAAGAACGCCTTGCGTTTCAGGCTGCGTTCAGATGCCATGGGACCTCCTGATACAGGCCCACAAGGTACATCCGACAGGCATACCCGTGCAACCGCCTCGACGCTGCGCCTCCGCTCGGGAGGAGGGAGGTCTTTCGACTCCCCGCGTTCGTTCCGCGCCGCAGGATCTCGCGACGTGTGTCCCAGCGGGACAAGCTGCTCTTCTTCGACGTCGGGGTACGGAACGCCCTGCTGGGACTCCATCGACACCGCCTGCCTGCCACCGAGGTCGGTGCGGTGTTCGAGCAGTGGCTGATCCTGCAGGTGATCTACATGAACCGCATCTTCGAGAAGGGCTGGCGGCTGTCATCGTATCGCACCGCCGGGGGGGCTGAGGTGGACCTGGTGGTCGAGCGCCAGCGCGACGTCGTCGGTATCGAGATCAAGGCCGGTCGCACCGTCTCCCACAGCGATGCCCGTGGGCTCCAGTCGCTGGCGGAAACCCTCGGACGCGACAAGCCGTTCCGACGATGGATTGCCTACCGCGGCGAGCACCCGCAGGTGTTCGGCGACGGCGCCGAGGTGCTGCCGTATGGGCAGGTCCTGGAGCGACTCGGCAGCGAGGCCGGGTGAGCCATCCATCGAGCTTGACGGCACCGCGGTTCACAGGTTATGAACTCGAGCATGCCGACCACCCAGCGCGTCATCTCGATCGTTGCCGACCGGCACCTGCACGAGCGCCTGCGCGCCGAAGCGGCGCGTCAAGGGAAGAGCGTGTCGCGCTTCGTGCGCGAACTCGTCGAGGATCGAATCCGCCCGCCTCGCGTGCGGAAGAATCGGCGTAGCTCGCTCCTGAACCTGTGTGGGCTCGCCCACGGGGAGCTCGTCGCCGTCGATGTCGACCGCGAGCTCTATGGCAGGTGAGCGTCTGGTCATAGACACCTGGGGCTGGCTCGCGCTTGCCGATGACCGGGAGCCACGCCACGCGGCAGTGCGCGGCCTGCTTGCCGAGGCCTGGCGAACAGGTGGATCCGCCGTGACCACCGACTACATCCTCGACGAGACCTTCACCCTGGTGTTCCGGCGGCTGCCATTCGGCAAGGCCAAGCGATTCCTCACGACCATCGATCGCGGCGAGCAGGACCGCAGCCTTCAGATCGAGCCCATCGCCGCTGAGCGGTTCGCACGTGCCAAAGCGCTGCGCTTGCGTTTCCGCGACAAGCCGCTCATCTCCTTCACCGATCTCACGACCATGATCGTGATGCAGGAGCTTCGCATTACTCGGGTGGTCACGGCAGATTCGCACTTCCGGCACGTTGGCCTGGGCTTCGATCCGGTGCCGTAAGGCCCCCCGCCTTCACACCGTCACTACGCCGGCAGTCCGCGAACGGTCCGGGCCCGCTTTTCGGACCTCCGGCGGAGGGAGGAGCGCGTGGAGAATCGCGGACCGCGCCATCGGATGCGGTGATGGACACCTTCACGGGTCGCTCACGACCGGCAATGCGATCGTGTCTCTCACCTACGGCCACTCGACGCCCCCACCGGCGAGGGGCGCAATCGGCGGCTGGTGCCAGCGCGCGGAGCCTGTCAATGAGAATGAGACAGTCGGTTTCGGAATTCAGTGTAGATCCTGGTGAGCGGCGCGACGGCCGCGGCCTGGAGTTCATCGTCGAGTGACCCGCATCGGTCTCGGCCGCCGATGTGGGGGGATACCTGGGTATGGGGCGCGTCCGCTGCGGGGCTCAGCGAGGCTCTGGACGCGAAGTTCGTAACGACCTCGGGCTCGGCATCGCGATCCGGCTCGACGAACGCCGCCGTCGGCTTGTTGATCCAGACCTCGGTCGGGAGCGCTGACGGACGCGGAAGCCCCGCGACGAAGCGCTCGGGATGGGCGGCGAACGCCGCGGCCAGCACCTGGGCCCGCGCTTCGACGCGCTTCTCGGCGAGCCCGTAGTGGACCTCGTGAGGCGTCAGCATCCCGAGCCCCGAGTGCCGATGCTCGGTGTTGTACCAAGGGAAGAAGACGTGACCGTGCCCGCGGGCGTGCTGGATCGACCCGAAGCGATCGGGGAAATCCGGCCGGTACTTCATCGTCTTGAACTGCGCCTCGGAAGAGGGGTTGTCGTTGGACACGTAGGGCCGCGAATGGGTCTTGGTGATCCCGAGGTCCGAGAGCAGCAACGCCACCGGCTTCGATGTCATCGACGGGCCACGGTCGGCATGGAGCGTGAGCGCGCCCGGGGCGATCCCCTGGCGCCGGCAGGTCTGCGCGATCAGCTTCTTCGCCAGCGCCGCGCTTTCGTGGTGTGCGACCATCCAGCCCACGACGTAGCGGCTGAACAGATCCAGGATCACGTAGAGGTAGAAGTAGGTCCACTTCGCCGGCCCGAGCAGCTTGGTGATATCCCAGCTCCAGACCTGATTCGGAGCGGTGGCCAGGAGCTCGGGCGCCGCATACGGCGGGTGGCGCAGCTGATCGCGCCGCTCCCGCACCTCGTGATTCTCCTCCAGGATCCGGTACATCGTCCGCTCCGAGCAGAGGTAGCGTTCGGCATCGAGAAGCTGCGCGTAGACTTGCCCGGGAGCCAGATCGACGAACGCGGGCTCGTGCAGCACCTCGAGCACGGCCGCGCGTTCCGACGCCGCGAGCGTGCGCGGCGGACTCGGACGACGTGCGCGGGGCAGCTTCGGCCCGATCCGTCGGTAGTAGGTCGCCGTGGGCAGGCCCAGCGCCGCGCACGTCGGCGCGATCCCGAGCCGCGGCCCCATCTCGCGTACCGTCTCGATCGTCATTGCTCGCTCTCGAACGGGGTCCCCAGCAGCACCGCGAGTTTTTTTTGGACATCGACCAGCGCCTCGGCGCGCTCGGCGCGCTTGCTCTGGCGACCGACCTCACGCTCGAGCGCGGCGATCTTCTTGTCCCGCGGATCGGGCGCCACGACCTTCGGGCCGCGCTTCTTCGCCGATAACCCCTCGAGCTCGCCTCGGTCGCGGGCCGCTCGCCACGTCGTCAGGAGCGAGGAGTACAGCCCCTCGCGCCGCAGCAGCGCGCCGATCTCCCCCGGCCGCGTACACCGGTCCGCCTCCCGCACGATCCGCCGCTTGTACTCCGCGGTGAACCGCCGTCGCTCGGCCTTCGCCACCACCTCCACCTCCGGCCTCGTCTCCCCAGCGGCCACCCCCGCCGGCGGCGCGCCGCCCGGGAACACTCCAGTCGCCCTACGGGCTCCTTCCGTTTCCCCGGCCTCCTCGATCCCCTCACCCCTCGGCGTCTTCTCCACGACCTTCATCCATCGCTGCCTCCCCGCCCTCTACAGTAAACTATCACCACCCCACTGTCTCACGATCATTGGCAGAGAGGGGCGCTCGATATCCCCGGCCCTGCGGCGTTCGGCGGTCGGTGAGCGTTTCCTCCACTCGTCAGGATCTCACTACCAGGGCCACTTCTCGCGGGCGCTGCAGCATTTGGAGCAGAGCCCAAATTTTCTACGGGCAGTGCATGTCGATGTCAATCGCGGAGGCGCATATGTTCCGTCTCGGACTCTTCACCACCCGGAGGGAAGTGTGCGACAAGGCGGGGCATGCCGTACACGACGACGACCGACGGCGCGCGCATCCACTACGAGATGCACGGGACCGGTACGCCCGTGCTGCTCATCATGGGGCTCGGGTCGAATGCCCACGGTTGGTACCGGACGATCCCGTGGCTCTCCCGGCGCCATCAGGCGATCGCGTTCGACAACCGTGGCACGGGACGCTCGGACGTGCCCGAGGGCGCGTACACCATCGCGCAGATGGCCGCCGATGCGGCCGCCGTCCTCGACGCGACGGGGCATGTGCGCGCGCACGTCGTCGGCGCCTCGCTCGGGGGGATGATCGCGCAGCGGGTCGCGCTGGCATACCCGGAGCGGGTGCGGGCGCTGGTGCTCGTGTGCACGACCCCCGGCGGCAGGAACGCCGCGCGTGCGTCGGACGAGGTGACGGCGGGGCTGGTGCAGGGCGGCGACGACCCCGCGACCGTGTACCGCCGCAACGCGTGGTTCCTCTACGGCGAGGACACCCGGACGCGGCACCCCGAGCGCATCGAGGAAGACCTCGAGGCGCGTGCCAGTATCCCGACCACGCCCAGGGGCTACCTCGGCCAGCTCCAGGCGGCGATGGGCCACGACACGTGGGAAGAGCTGCCGTCGGTCGCGATCCCTACCCTGGTGGTGCACGGCGAGGCGGACGTGCTCATCCCGACCGAGAACGGCCGGCGCCTCGCGGCGCGCATTCCCGGCGCCGAGCTGGTGCTGGTGCCGGGGGCCGGGCACATGCTGCAGAGCGACGCGGGCGACGTGGTGCGCGCGGCGGTGCTCGGGTTCCTGGCGCGGACAGAGGCGCGGTAGGGAGCGCGCTACGCCGGGCCGGGCAGCAGATCGTCGACCGCGATGACCACGCCCGGCAGGGCGGCGATCTCGATGCGCTCGCCTCGCCCGTGGACCGTCCGTTCGGTGTAGCGCCCCTGTTCGTGCACCGGGGCGCGCAGTACCTCGAGGCAGTCGTCGCGCAGATTCAGGATCCAGTACTCCGGGATGCCGGCCACCGCATACATGGCGGCCTTGGTGATGCGGTCCTGCGCGAGGGAGGAATCGGCCACCTCGACCACGAGCAGCGCGTGCTCCGGGTGACGGGTGGCGTAGTCCCGGGCGTGTCCCGGAACCACGGCCACATCGGGCTCCGGCGCGGAGTGGCGGTGGAGGACGAGCGTGAGCTGACAGCGCACGGCCGCGCGGTTGCCCACGGCCCCGATCAGGGTCTGGCACACCAGGCTGACGCCCGCGTCGTGCGGTGGGTTCCTGGGCGACATGGCGACGATCACCCCCTCCAGCAGCTCCACCCGGTCGTCCGGGCCGAGCACGCCTTCGTCGACGAGGGCGAAGTAGCGTTCGGCAGTGAACCGGGGAGGCGCGACCGGATCCGAGGGGGCGGAATGCGGCATGACGATGGGAGCGTACCGCCGGGCTACGGGTGCGGCAACACCTGGGGGTCGACGTCAGGGCGTCGAGCGGTCGCGCTCGCGCTCTGTCTCTTCCCGCTCGGCCTTATCAGCCTGGCGCGCGAGCCACCAGGTGAGCAGCGAGACCAGCACGATCATCACTGAAACGGCGGCCAGGCCCTGGTAGTGCTCCATCACTCAACTCCTGCCGGCGAAGTATAACCCCACGATGAGGGCGGTACCACCTGCGGCCAGCGTCCACAGCGTGGGGAACAGGCGCAGCCCCTCGTGGACGACCAGCTGTTCGACCACCGGCAGCACGGTGACGAGGACGCTGAGCTCGAGCAGCCAGTCGACGGCCTTCTCCACCCGATGCTTGTGACGCACGTCCCGAGACACTGCATATCTCGCGCCAAGGCATGGGTGTGATGTGGAGGACACTCTCTGAGCCGGTCGATGGTTGTGTGTGGGGCGTGGCGAACCTGCGAGTGGAACGAGATGATGCGCACGTTGCACGGGCCGGCCGCTCGGAACGCGATCACTTCGCTCTGGCGGTCGCGCCGATGAACGTCGCAGGCGTACTCACGCGCACGCGAGAACGGTCCACAACGCCGGCCCAGCACGCGCCGTTGCTCGCGCGCAAGCGGACTAGCACGGGCAAGGCCAGGGGAAGGTCGGGCATCCGGAGTCCTAATCCCCCAGCCGTGATCACAATGGAGAGGTCGGACGCCCTACGCTTGCGGAACACGATGCGTCGGATCCCGCCGCGCGATCCATTGGTGTCCGTGAACTGGTAGCCGCGGCTGCCAAGCGGCCGCCAGCATGGGTTGCCGAAGCATCGCTCCCCTTCGCCGACGGACGATTGCAATATGATGTCACCGGTCGCGTCGATGAGGCACAGGTCGTAGGCGCTGGTCTCCGGATCCCCAAAGTCGGCGACTTGTGTCGGTTCGACCGAACGTCCCCTCCAGGTGAGGCTGTCGCGGTGATCGTTACGGTAGTCCGCGAGGCGCAGCACCCCGTGCGTGTCGCGCATCGGTTGGCAGGGAACCAGACAGCGGTCACGCGGAAGGGTAGTTGACGTGGTCGTCGTGGTCGTCGTCGTGGTGCTGTCAGCTGTGGGATCGGCGCTCACGACGAAAATGGCCCGGATCGGACCGCGAAAAATCTCGCCGGGAGGGAAAGGGCTCCGCCAGGTTGCTCCACCGTCGAGGCTGAAGGACGACGTCATCAAGTTGCTTGCGTCGTGGAAGAGAAGGCGGAAGGCGATCTCCCCGGTCACTTCGGCGACCGAGACCGGGACGAAGTGACTCATGAAATTCTCGTATGTCCCGGCGGCGAGGTCGAGGTTGGTCAGGTGCTGCTCAATGCCGTGGCCGCCGGGCAAATTCTGGAATCCGAGGCCGAACGTCTCATGCAGCGGGCTGTCGTTGCCGCTGGTGTAGATCGAGAAGTGAAAATGGTGCCCGGGCTCCGGGGTGTGCGGTTCCCAGTAGGTCGTGACCGCGAAATCCCCGTGCCCGTCCGCGAAGTAGCGATGGCTGGCAATGAGCGAGAGGTCGAGCGGCTGTCCCTCGGGCCCTGGCAGATGAACTCCTGGATTGGTGAGGTAGGTGATGCCGTCGCGCCAACGGGCGGTACCGCGCGGCCGGCCCCAGTTGAGGGGCGAGATAGGTTGGAACTCCTCGTCGATCAGGTCCGCATGGCCGTCGAAGGGCCCGTACCCCTGACCGTCGACCTCGATCCGATCCACCCCGTAGGAGAAGACCGTGTGGTCCGCGAGGACTGGGGGTGCGAACCCGGCGAGTCCGACGACCCTCCAGAACAGGGCCGCCCCCAACGCAATCGCCCGGCACCCCCTCATCGCCCACCCCCAAAACATACGATAGCTGGGGGCCCTGTGGAGATCAACGACTCTCACGCCACCGCGCGCTGCACCGGCGCCATGCGCGCCAGTGCCACGTCGAGGTACAGCTCCTCCCAGTCGAGCGTGCCCGTGCGCCAGGCATGGAACGCCGCCAGCATGCCGGCCGCGACGGTCAGATTCGTGATGCCGAGCTGCGGCGCGCTGGCGGCCGCCGCCGCGCAGCCGAGGGCCGTCGGGAGCGTGTCGGTCGGGGTCGCGATCTCGGGATGATAGCGTCCCGGCGGGTTGGTCCGGTTGCGGCCGCCGGCGCGCACGTAGGCGTGCACGTTGCCGTAGGTACCGGCCTTGCCGTCCTCGACGCCGTCGTTGCCGCCGGTGAACAGGACCACGTCGCGGAGACGCATGCAGCGCCGGGCCACCAGGGCGCGGGTGGCGTTGTTGTCGGGCTGGCAGAATACCACCGACCGTTCTCCGATCACGCGGCCGGCGCTCTGGGCGGTCACGTAGCGCGGCACCGGAATCAGGTCGACGCGGTCGCCGTAGATGTCGGCCAGCTCCTCCACCAGCACGTCTGCCTTCCGCCCCGGACGGCCGAAGAGCTGGCGGTCGCGGTTCCGTTCCTCGAAGGTGTCGCCGTCGATGGCCAGTACGGTCGTGCGCCGGCCGCTCGCGTGCAGGATGGGCACCAGCTCGCGCAGCACCCGGCCGCCGATGCCGCCGAGGCCGACCAGGACGTAGCGCCAGGGATCACGCGGGGGAGTGGCGGGGCGCTTTCGCGTCGACATGGGTGATCGACTCCTTTCCGGTACTGAGGGCGAGCCGGGCCAGCCACTCCGGGCGGGCGCTGTGCGTCGGGACCTCCCACGGCTCGAGCACGTCCGCCGGGTCGAGCACGAAGCGGACGCCGTTGGCGACGAACGACGCGCACACCGTCGGCGCCGGCTGGTGGAAGCTGCCGAGGACGACGTGCAGGCCGTCGCCGTAGCGCTCGTCGGCGCAGTCGGTGTGGCTGGCGTAGGCGGCCAGCTCGGCGTGGCTGTGGATGGTGCCGAAGCGGACGAAGCCGTCGGGACACGGCACCGTGCCGTAGGTCACCGCCAGATCGGCCTCGAAGCGGCCGTGGCGGGTGCGACCGGTCAGCACCTGTGGCGGCGGCACGAGGCGGAACGCGCGCGTCTCGGCGCGATAGAAGATCAGCACCACCGCCTCGGCCAGGTAGCGCGCATAGGCCTCGGCGAAGAAGGCGACCACCTCTTCGACCTGCGCGCGCGGCAGCGGCGGGATGCGCAGGCCCAGGTGCTCGTCCTCGGCCGCCAGTCCGGGGATGGGCTCGACGACGCGGGTGACCGCCCGGTAGGCAGGGGTCTGGGTCACCTGGAAGACGCCGTTGGCGGCTACCAGGAAATAGATGGTCGCGGGCGGCTCGACGTGGGCGGGCGTCTTCAGGACGACGGGGAACATCATGCCCGTGCCCTCCGGCGCGCCGGGCGCGCCACCACCGCTGCCAGATCGTCGGCGTCGGCCAACGCCGTCTGCCCGCTCACCTCGTGCACCATGCGGGTCAGCTCGGCGGTGACGGTGGTGCGGGCCGGGACCCAGGCGACCTCGAGCACGAAGCGCGGGTTCGCGCGCGTCGCGGCCGCCCACGTCTCGGCGCTGCGCAGGCGGGGATCGAGGTCGCGCCGCCGGCCGTAGCTGTTGCCTTCGTGCTCTTCGGCGGAGCGGTTCCACGCCGCGGTGAAGACGTGGTTCACCACCGCACGGATCTTGTCGGGCCAGGCCAGGCGACTCACGTCGTCCAGATGCTGCAGGCAGACCCAGCAGCGCTGCCCGTACGCGTGGGCGACGTTGTAGAGGTTCGGCAGCAGCAGCTCCTCGTCGTCGTGCCGCAGAGGCGCGCGGCGGTAATAGAGCTGCTGGAAGCCAGTGAGCCCGTCGCGCCGGAAGACGAGCAGGAGGACGACGTACGGAAAGGCGAGGAAGAACTCGCCGTAGGACGCCCCCTTGCCGAAGGCCGCCGGCGAGTCGTCGCGCAGCCAGCGCACGCTGCGCTCGTGCGGCGCCACCTCGACGGCGATGCCGACGGTGTCGCCGCGCTGCACCCAGGCACGCACGCCGTCGGGGAAGAAGCCGCAGCTGGGCGGCGTGCTGACCGCCGGCCCGAGGCGTTGCAGGAACTCCTCGAGCGACACCGTGACGCGGTCGCCGGCGCGGGCGATGGTGACCACGTCGCCGGTGATGTGGATCTCGGTCGGGGTCACATGCCCGCTCCCTTCTCGCCACCCGCGCGGATGAACTCGAGCGTCTCGCCGGCGGTGAGACGGTGGTCGGGGGTGACCGCCTCGCCGTTGACGAGGGTCCTGGCGTTCGGGGCGATGTTCATCGTGCGGCGCAGCAGGTCGCGTGCCGCGGCCACCGTCATGCCGACGAGCATGATGCGGTCGATGATCGGCCCCCACACCACCTGCACCGTGGGCGGTGCGGCAGGGTCGAGGGTGGGGACCGGGCCGAGGCCGGGCACCTCGGGGGCGAGGGCGGGCTCGAACTGGGGGACGAGACGACGCAGACGTTCCATGGGCTTCCTCCTTCTCCAAACTTCTCCAATGGAAATGGTGGCTTACACGGCGACCGCCCGGAGATAGCGATGGCGCGCGGGTGGGCGGGTGGGCAGGTCGACGCGGATGATCTCCTGCGCGCCGGGGACGTTCAGGATGCGCCGGGCGGCGTGCGGCGCGTGCAGCTTCTGGGCTTCGGCGAGGACGGCGTCGTCGAAGGCGTCGAGCACGTCCTCCAGGGCGATGCCGTCGTGGGGCTCGCGGGGGCGGGCGGCGGCGACGTGCTTGGCGCGCTGCACGGCGCTGGCGATGAGGGCGCCGCTCATGACGTGACGGGGCACGACCGGGATGCGGTCGCCGGAGACGAGGGTCACGGTGGCGATGGTGCCGATCCCCTGCGGCAGGAAGAGATGGGCCAGGGCCGCCTCCCGGCACGCCGTGGCGTTGGTGCCGGGCGCGTAGGGGAGGGCGTCGGTCAGGTACTTGGCCAGGATCTCGCCGGCTGCGGCACGGTCCGGGCGCGGGATATCGTACCGCCGGTCGCCGAAGCGCCCGGGGCGCAGGAGCCCGTCGTCGCACAGGTCGTCGCGGTTGGTGGCGCCGACGCACAAGATACGGCCACCGGCCTCGAGACCGCTCAGCTCGACCAGGATGGCGCTCATCACCCGGTCGTCGATGGTGTGTCCGAAGCTCGTGCCCCGCGCCCCGAGCGTGTCGAGCTCGTCGAAGAACAGGACGACGAAGTCGGGCGCACTGCGCGCCACGCGGAAGAGCTCGCGGATGTTGTGCTCGGTCTGGCCGTAGAAGGTCCCGCGCAGCGCGCCGGGCTTGACGTACAGGAACCGGGTCCCGGGGCGGGACTGGCGGATGTAGTTGGCGAGCGCGGCGGTGAGCGCCGTCTTGCCGACGCCCGGCGGGCCGACCAGGTAGATGCCGCGCATGGGCGCGAGACCGAAGCGGCGCACCACGTCCGGGTGGTGGAGATGCCGGTCGATGTCACGCTTCAGCTCGGCGACCACCGCCCCGAAGCCGCCCAGGTCCTCGAAGCGTACGTTCGGCGGCTGCTCCAGCAGGAACGGACTCTGGACCCGCGCGGCCAGCCGTTCGAGCACACACTGGCTGTCGCGGTGGTAGAGCACCCGGTCGCCGGACTCGAGCGCCGCGGAGAGCTCGGGGGCACACGCGACCACGATTTCCTCGTCCGCCTGCCCGCGCACCACCACGCAGCCGGGGCTGGCCTCCAGCACGGTGCCGACCAGGCCCGCGCGCGTGCCGGGCTCGCCGCGCATGAGGGCCACGTTCTGTTCGCGCCCGAGTAGCACCTCGTCCCCGGGACGGATGGCCGACCAGTCGACCTCCGGCGCGGTGCGCACGATCTGCCGTCGCCCGCCGAGGACCACCTCCAGGCGGTTGTCCTGCAGGACGCGCGACACGTCGGCGGGGAAGTAGGGCGGCTCGCGGAGCGTCGTGAGCTGCTCGGCGGCGGTATGCAGCTCGGCGCGCAGCTGACGGCGCTGGTTGCCGAACAGCTGCGCGATGCCCAAGAGCGCCCGCGGCTGTGTCGCGGCGACCGTTTCGAGGAGGCGGTGCTCCTCCTCGGGCTCCAGCTCCCGGTCCGCGAGCAGGCGGGTTGGGTCGTCCATGGGGGCTCCTTTCCGGAATCTCATATCCGGAGGCTCATGCCGAGGCGGCCTCGAGGGCGGCGGGCGCGGCCGGATCGAGCTGGCGACCGACGATTGCGCCGCGCTCCCATCCGAACAGCGCCACGCCCGGATCCGACGCCGGGCGGTCGCCGCCTTTGCCGGCGACCAGTGCGACCAGGTACGGTTGCGGGAAGGCGGCGGCATGCACCAGGCAGTCGTCATGACTGAAGAACAGCATGTCCTTGGCGCATTCGGGGTGCTGCGGGCAGTCGGCACACGGCGGGTGACTGTGGAACCAGCCGGCGACGATGGAGTCGTCCCCCCGGGCCGCGTGCGCCCGGCGTGCGGCTGCAAAGGTGTCGGGTCCGAAGGCGAAGTGCGATCCCGATGCACCGCCCCGCCCGGCGACCACGGGCACCTGGCCCGTGACCTCCAGCAACGCGACCCCGCGCTCGGGGTCGTGCCGGAGCTGGCCGGTCAAGAGCGCGGCGCACTCCACCGCGCCGGCGGCGAGCGTGGCTGCGCGCAGCCCGTCGACGACCGCGGGTGCCACTCGCACGACTACCTCGCCCGCTCTGCCGCACGTCCGGGGGAGGACTCCCGGCCGGAACGGGTAGGGTGCCCGCTCGACGCGGCTGCGAAAGCGCGGCGGCGGCGCCGGCGGCTCCGCGCGCGCCACCACCCGCCACGTGACGCCGTCGGCGGCGCGCAGGCGCTTGCTGCGCATTAACTCCACGATGGCCAGGCGGGCCCACGGAGCGAACACGCTGCGGGCGTACACCACGGCGGCCGCGCCCGGACGCGTCACGCGCACCCCTGAGACGACCGGGAGGTCCGGCGCGACCCACACGGGCTCGGCGGCCAGCGGAAGGTCACGGCCGTCGTTGGGAACGGACCCGGCCAGGACGGCATGGAAGCGGGCATCCTCGAGGCAGGTGCGCGCACTGGCCGGCACGGTCGCGAGCACGTCGCCGTCGCGCAGGATCTCGACGCTGAAGGCGTAGGTGGCGGTCATACGGGGTCCCCGTGTGGCGGGCCGGGGGCACGAGGTGCCGCCGGCCCGCCGCAATGGAGGGGTCGTGCTACCCGGCCTCCACGTCGGGGAGGATCTCGACCTCGGCGTCGGCGGCGATACCGGCGTCGGCCAGGGTCGACATCGCGTTCAAGATGCGGTTGTCGAACATGAGCTGGTAGGGGCTCTCGTGCGACAGGTCCATCAGGCGCTGGGCCTCGGTCAGGATCTCGCGTACGGTGGCGTTGCGTGGCACGTCCTCCAGGTGGGCACGGCGCAGCTGGGACCAGTCGGTCACCTTGAGGTTCACCAGGGCGGGAGCGTCAGCGTGCAGGGTCTCTGTGTTCATCGTCCCTCCTCGATTCGGCCGGCGGGTGCGCCGGCGGGTTGTCCGTCGGTGGCGAGGTAGGCGGCCGCGACGGCCGGGGTGGTCAGCGCGCGCATGGCGCGTTCGGTCTCGTCGCGCGCCCGGACGAGCGCGTCGGCGGCGCGGGCGAGCCACTCCGCGAGCTCGACGCCGGGCGGCAGGATCACGTCGCGGGCCACGTGCAGCAGGCCGCGCGCCGTTCGGGTGACGGTGAGGCGGGCCAGGCGCAGCCGGCGGTTGGCCTCCAGCGCGAAGCGCGGCAGCGCGAGGGCGCTCGGGGCGCCTGGGGCGCGCACGACCGTGGGGCGCGCGGCGACGCGGATGCTGCCGTCGCCGCATGGGTGTAGCGTGAGCGGGCCACCGGGCGCGTCGTGGACGATCATCGTCCCGGTGCCCTGTGGGGTGACGTTCCACCCGAGCGCCGACAGGGCATCGCCGAGGTGCGTCGTGCCGAGGTGCGTCGTGTCGGCGGGGCCGGTCGCCGCAGGCCGGGCCCCGTCGAACCAGTCGAGCGCCAGCGCGAGGGTGCGCTCGGCCAGCGCGCGGGCGGGCTCCTCGCCGAGGGCCGCCGGGATCTCCACCAGCATCCCGGCGGTGCCGGAACGCGAGCGGAACAGCTTGGCGGGAATGGACAGGGTTCCCTGACGGGGGAGGGCCGCCAGGACATCGACGTCGGACAACGGGACGGCGGTTGCCTCGACGAGGAGCTCGGTGTGACGGGTGACCCGCTCGGGATCGGGCACATGGACCGGGGCGGAGCCAGGCAGCGGCATCGGGACCATCTCAGGTCACCTCCCCGCCCGGGCGCGGCATGAGCGCTTCGACGCTGGAACGCGCGGCGACGGGCCGGCGCCAGAGCGGCCGCACGCGCAGGTCGTCGATCTGCTCCGCGTGATTCAGGTAGTAGCGCGCCGCCTCGGCGTCCAACGGATCCGCCGTTCCCCGGACCCGGCCGCCGACGATGCCGTGCAACTGCTCGAGCAACGGGCGGAGCCGCGTCCCCGGGCGGAAGTGCTTGCCGAGGCAGAGCACGCCCCCCGCGCAGTTCGGGTGGAAGAGCGGGCTCTCGACCCGTGCGATCCGGAACTGCAGCCGCGGGTCGGTGCTGCGCAGGTAGTCGGCTGGCAACGTCACGACGAAGGGCACGGGATCGGCCGACACCCGCACCGTGCCGGTGGTCGTCCGTTCCAGGTGCTCGACCTCCGTGAAGGTGCCGTCGTAGACGGTGGGCGGGCCGTCGACGCACGGGTGGGCCAGGAGGACCAGCGTGTCGCTGTCGCTGGCGCACGTCCCGGCGTCGGCGAAGAACACCTCCAGGAAGCTCCGCAGGATGGGATCGTTCATGTGCTCCTCCCGTGCACGACGTAGTGGTGGCTGCGCGCGCCGGCGTGGACGATCGCCACGTCGTCGGGGGGTATGCCGAGGGTGATCCACCGCAGGCCGTGTGCGCGCGCGAGGTCGTCGCCGGCCAGGCGCTCCGTGAGTGCCGCCGGCCGCATCTCGGCCCCGCAGGCGCAGCGGAGTTCGTCGTCGGTGACCGCTTCGGCCACCCGCACCAGCTTCCGGGACGCGAGGCAGGCGGGGCAGACGAGCCCGGTCACCAGCACGCGGCCGGGAAAGGTGACCGCGTCCGGCGTGGCGGCGAGGTCGGCGGCCGCGGCGGCGACGAGGGCGCCCACGGAGACGGCACCCGTTCGCGTCAGCGTGACCCCAGGGTGCGGGCAACCCGGGTTGCGTGTGAGGCTGACCATCCGGCAGCGCGGCACGTCGGCCTCGACGACCAGCTGCCGGCTGGCCAGGCCGTCGGCCTGGCCGAGGAGCGCCTGCACCGCCCACAGGGCGGCATAGCCGCCCACCACGGCGCCGAACGCCGAGGTCTGCAGGGTGGGCGTGGTCGGACCGGCGGGTAGGGCCCGCCAGTTGGGGCACCCGGGCCCGCGCCGTTCGTGAGCGATGGCGGCCACCTGCTCGGTGTCGTACCGGCAGAGGTAACAGGCGGCGTCGTCGCGTCGTGGGTCGTAGAGCGCGACCGTCCCGAACAGACGCTGGCCACTGCCGTCGACGGCGGTGTCGAGCCATGGCCGCTGGATGAGGCGGGCCACGGTGTTGGTCCACGCGCGGGCCGCTCGCCCGTCGACGGCGGTGACCAGCAGGTCGGCCTCCTCTAGCGCCGCGAGGCCGAGCGCCTCGATCCGAGCCACCACCGACTCGACCGCACAGTCCGGATTGAGCGCGTGCGCCTGCCGGGCGCGGACGATGGCCTTCGGCGCGCCGACCGACCCGGCGGGGAACATCTGGTTCGACAAATTGACCGCGTCTACGCGGTCGGGATCGATCATGATCAGCCGGGAGCCGAGCAGCGCCAGGTGCGGGAACAGGCCGCCGCCGAGCACGCCGGTGCCGATCAGGGCGACCGTGCTCGCGCGCAGCCGCGTCAGGGCGGACGGGGTCAGCCCGGGGAGCGAGCCGAGACGCGCCTCGGCACGCGTCATCGCTCCCTCACGCGTCATCGTTCGCCTCCTGGTCTGCCGGTGTCCAGTCAAAGGCGCTGCGCTCGCGACCGCAGCAGGCGGTGCGCGGATCGTAGGAGAAGCAGGCGCGCTCAGCCGACTCATGCGCCAGGGTATGGCAGCCGGGGCAGCTGACGCAGGGTTCGTGCGCGCGCACGGGTGCCAGGCAGCGGCCGCACGGCGTCCCGGCGCGATCGGGAGCACACGGCGTGATCTCGGGAGGGGCGTAGCGGCTGAAGACGAGCCGGCGGGTCCCGACGGCGATCTCGTCGCGGTCGTCGAGCACCGCGACGCCGAGCGGGGCCAGGCCGTTCACCGTCATGCCGTGGGTCGCGGTCGTGACCAACGCGGCGCGCATGACCTGGTGCTCGGGGAACGGCACGATGCGGGCGCCCTCCAGGTCGATCGCCTCGGTCAGCGCGGTGCGTTGCCAGGCCGACCCGCTGCCGTCGCTCTGCCAGATGGTCACGACGTCTTCCCCCGTGATGCGACCGCTGTACGCGCACCGTTGGACACATGCACCCGGGTGAGGTGCGGGACCTCCGCACCCGGAGGCCGGGGTCCCCGCCGGATGGCCCGTGGGGATCCGCCGGTATTCCCCCCGGCGGGCGGAGTGGGCGGGGCGGGATTGTCGGGTTTCTCAGGCACGAGGCTCGCGCCGCGCACCTCCCGGTTGTCGACGCTGCTCGGGCTCGGCGGTCGGAAATAGTCTACCGCTACTGCCCGGAGCACGGGGGTGCGCGGGTCGGTCGGGTAGAGGGCCACGGCGGCGTCGTCATCGGTCACCATCCGGGCGATTCCGCCGGTGCCGACGCCGCTGAAGCCGAGCAGCACCAGGATGCCGTACTCGTCGTCGAGGCCGTAGAGCCGGTCGCGGGGCGGCCGGAACGTACGCCGGAACATCACCAGGCCGGTGTCCTCGCCCGGCCCTTGGGCGACCAGCGTGTGCCGCCCGACCAGCGCGCCGTCCGACACGCGCACCACCCCGACCTCGGAACCAGTCGCACGTGCGCCGAACGACGACGGGACGTCGTGATCGGCATCCCAGGCGAACGCGTACGGGAACGCGCTGCGCTGGTCGGGCGTGTAGGGGGGCACGTTGTGCGCGGCCGATAGCAACTCTTCGACGAATGGATTTCCCACCTGCGAGCCGAACACGATGTGGCAGCCCTTGGCGAGCACCTCCCGCACCGCCGCGCTGACGTGGGTGTCCCCGGCGGCGTGCATCACCACGTCGATGCGGACGCCCGGCACCTTCTTGTGGAGGTGCTGGAGGAGCACCATGTAGGCCGAGAGGTCCCAGTACCCTACCGCCTGGGGATCGAGGACGCCGGGGGCGCGCGGGGCGACCATGGGGCGCACCTTGGATGTGAAGTGAACGGTCACCGTGCGGTGCAGGAAGATCGGGCCCCAGATGTCACTCGGCACCAGTGCGAACAGCTCGTCGATCGAACGCACGTCGAGGGCCTTGGTGAGCCGGCGCAGCGTTTCACGCCGCACGCCCCGCCACGTGTTCCGCCGCAGCGCACGCACCGTTTCCACGCCGACGCCGGCGCGGCGGGCGAGCCCCTCATTGGTCAAGGAGCGGGAGCGCATGATGGGGTCGAGGAGGCTGATGACCTTCATGGGACGATGATCCTCCGTAGCGGATGGGATGGGTTGATTCTCTGGCGCGTGGCGGTAACTATCGGACCGGTGGGCGGGGGAGGGAATTATCCCACCTGGCGACCCATATAAGCGTCACTTACAGGCATCGTCAAGGAAAAAATCTGCCGCAGGTCCGAGATTTCTGGCAGGATTGGGTAAGTATCGTATAGGGCTATCGTTTCGCCGGCATCGGAGCTCGGGGGCCAATGCACCGACCACTGGGAACCCCGTATTGCCGCCCAGAGCCGATCTAGGTAATTGTCGGCCGTGGGCGGGACGCAGGTGGTGGGGGAGGGGAGGCGAACGTGATCGGGGCCAAGGACTACGGTTGGCTGGCGCGGTTCTGGAGCGAGGTCACCACCGACCGCGACGGACGCGGGGTGGTGCTCGCCACCCTGTACGATGGGGACCTGGCGCTGCGTGACGGGCTCGCCTTCGCGCTGGTGCGCGAACGCCTGGGGGCGGCCGTGGTGCGGTGTGATTTCGTTCGCGCGTGGTCCCGGGGGACGGGCGATCCGCTCCCCCGCAACGCCGATGTGTTCCTCCTGGGACGGGCCAAGCCGTACCACGATCACGACGTGTACCGGCCGCTGGTCTCCAGACTCGAACCCGCGGAGCGATTCCCGGAGACCGATCCCCGGGCGACCGGCAACAAGGTCCACTTCCGGGGCCGGGACTTCCGGCGTCGGGAGATGGAAGCCTCACCCGAGGAGCCCCGGCGTCGCTGCGACATCGACTACGGGCTGCTGGTCATACGCGAGGTCGAGATCGACGGCATCCGCCGCCGCGTCGTGATGCTCGGTGGCCTCAGCACGCTCGGGACGCTCGGGGCGGCGCTCGTGTTCACCGACGACGCCCGCCGCCGGGAGCTGGTCGATCAGGTGCGCGCCCTGCTCCCGCGCCGGTCGGAGCATGCCCCGCACGAGAGCTTCGAGCTCTGCATCCGCATCGCCGTTCCCGGCGACGAGCGGCTCCGCAACATCCTCAACCTGCGTGAGTTCTCGTTCCGGGTCGAAGCGGTGGCTGTCGGCGTCGGCGCGCAGCAGGTGGTCGCGGTGGCGCAGGATCTGGGACCGGAGCTCTGGCTCGTCCCCGACGAGAACGGGCATGCGGGGTCGGTTCGGCTCGCCGGCTCGCCGGAGGGGGTGTGGCTCACCCCGGCACGTTTCACCCTGCTCCGTCGCCTTGCCGAGGTGCCGAGCCGCTCGACGGCCGAGGAGCTGTGCGCGCATCTCGAGGCGACGCTGCAGATCGACCAGGGAGAAGATCCCAAGGCACAGCGCCTACGGATGGCCAAGCTGGCGCACGATCTGAACGCGTGCCTGCGCCGGCACATCGCCGGGCTGGCCACCGCGCGCGTCGTGCGCTCGAAAGGGCGGCGCTACGTGCTCGAGGGAGTCCGTCCGGTGATCGAAGGACATGGCCTCCACGCGGGCCAGCACGACCCCGCCGTGAGCGAGGTTGCCGATGCGTCCCACAGCCTCGAGTAGCGGGGGCCCGAGCAGACCAGCCTTCGCCAGGGTGCGGTAGAGGGGCGCGGTCGTGACCACCAGCAGGCCGGGTGCGAGGTGCTCGCGTCGTCGCACCACGGCCATGGGCCGGCCGACGTAGAGCACGATGGTGCGCAGCTCCTCGCCGTAGACGGCGAGCGCTGCGGGCGCCGGATGGCGCGCCGCCACCTCTCGTGCGAAGGCGCGGAGCGAATCGCGCTCGGCGACCACCCGATCCACTGCCGGGGCGCCTGCGACGAGCCACAGGAGCTGCGCGGTGGCGACCAGCCCGAGGCCCACCGCCCAGGCGCGGCAGGTGGCCGCGACGACGAACGTGCCGAGGGCGAATCCGGCGCTTGCCGCCGCCGTGGGTGCGCCGCCGGGCACGAGCGCGAGCGTAATGGCGAGCTGGGAGCGGTCGGTGGGGGACAGGAACCGGGCCCCCGTGCTGGCGAGTAGCACGACCAGCACCAGGGCGCCGGCGACCGTGCCTCCCACCACCAGCAGGTCGCGGCGCGACGGCCGCCGGGGCGCGCGGCGGGCGAGCTCGAGCACGGCCGGGGCCGCGATGAGGGCCAGCGCCGGGAGGGCGGGCAGGAGGTAGTAGCGCAGCTTCACAACCGCGGGCGTGAACACCACCACCGGGGCCAGCGCCCAGCAGACGAGGAACCGCAGCCGCGCGTCACGGAGCCCGCCTGCCCGCTGCGCACGCCACAGGCTCCAGGCCGCAAGCGGGATCCAGGGGAGCGCCATGGCGGGCAGCTGCAGGGCGTAGAAGAACGGCTGGCGCCAGAAGGCCCGGGGCGTCGCCGCGGCGTCGGTCACCGCCAGACCGAACAGATTCCCGAGATAGCGGCCCACCAGATGCTCGCGCACGAACAGTGGGCCCCAGCCGGCGAGCGCGAGCGCGTACCAGCCGAGTCCGAGCACGGCGCACACGGCCAGGCCGGGCGCCGGCAGCAGGCGGCGGACGGCGCGCAGGTCGCGCTGCCAGACGAGGAAGCCGAGCATGGTGGTCACGAAGAGCGCCGGCGCGATCGGCCCCTTGGCGAGCGTCGCGGCGCCGAGCACGGCGAGCGCGGCGACGGCGTCCCGGCGGCGGTGGTCCCGCCACGCCCGGAACGCTGTGCCGAGCGCGACCGCCAGCAGGACGGCGAGCAGCACGTCCGGGCGGGCCACCCGGGCGCGCGAGAACAGCGCCGGCGTGAGGGCGAGGAGCCCGCCGGCGACCAGTCCTGCGGACCCCCCGAGCAGCGTGCGGCCGAAGTGGACCGTCCAGCCGACCAGCGCTGCCCCGGCGACGGCTGACGGCAGGCGGACCGCGGTTTCGGAAAACCCGGTGATGGCGCACGGCAGCGCGGCCAGCCAGTGGTAGAGCGGCGGCTTGTCGGGCAGGACGGTGTCGTTGAAGCGCGGCCAGAGCCAGTGCCCGGCCGCCACGTCGCGTGCGATCCCGGCCTCGCGCGCTTCGTCGTCGCCGATGATGTCCGTGCCGAGGCCGTGCAGGGCGAGCAGGAGATAGGCGGCGGCCAAGGCGAGGCCGGCGCGGTCAGCCTTTGACGACAAATCCCTGCTCGCCGGTGGTGCCGATGGTCTCGATCGCCACGTCCGTGACGCGGGCGGCGCTCGGCCCGCGGTGCGCCCAGGCCACCAGCGCGTCGATCGCTTCCCGCGTGCCCTCGACTTCGGCCTCGACCGTCCCGTCGGGGCGGTTGCGGACCCATCCTGCCACACCGAGGCGGTGCGCTTCCTCCTGCGTGGCGCCGCGGAACCAGACCCCCTGCACGCGCCCGCGGACGAGCAGCCGTACGCGCACGAGCGGCATCACTCCCCCAGGAGCGCGAGGAAGGCGTCCTCGTCCAGGAGGGTGGTGCCGAGCTTCTTCGCCTTCGCAACTTTGGAGCCCGGGTCGACCCCGACCACGACGTAGTCCGTCTCCGCGCTGATGCTCGAGACCAGGCGCCCGCCGCGCGCTTCGATGCGACGCTGGGCTTCGGGCCGGCTCATGCGCGCGAGCCCCCCGGTGAGCACGAACTTCTTGCCGGCGAGTGGTCCCGTGGTCGCGGCGACCGCGGCCGGGCGCACGCCGGCGTCGAGCAGGCGGGCGATCACCGTACGATTCTGTGGCTCGGCGAAGAACCGATGGATGCTGGCCGCCACCTCGGGCCCGACGTCGCGCACCTCCTGCAGCGCCTCGGGGGGGGCGGCCATCAGCCGCGCGAGCGTGCCGAAGTGCTCGGCGAGGGCCTTGGCCGTGGCCTCGCCCACCTGACGGATGCCGAGCGCGACCAGGAGCCGGGGCAGGGTGGTGGTCCGGCTGCGTGCGATCTGCGCGCACAGGTTGGCGGCCGATTTCTTCCCCATGCGGTCGAGATCGGCGAGCGTGTCGGCCTCCAGGTGGTAGAGATCGGCCAGATCGTGCACCAGGCCGCGATCGACGAGCTGGTCGACCAGCTTCTCGCCGAGGCCCTCGATGTCCATGGCGGTGCGGGCGCCGATGAAGCGGATGGCCTGCTTCAGTTTGGCGGGGCAGCCGAGCCCGATGCAGCGATAGGCGACCTCGTCCTCGGACCGCACCACTTCGGCCCGGCACACCGGGCAGCGGCGCGGCATCGTGAAGCGCCGCTCGCGACCGGTGCGCTGCTCGACGATCACCTTCACCAGGTACGGGATCACGTCGCCCGCCCGCTCGATGACGACGGTGTCGCCGATGCGCACGTCCTTGCGCTCGATCTCGTCCATGTTGTGCAGCGAGGCGTTGCGGACGGTGACGCCCCCGACCGGCACCGGCTCCAGCTCGGCCACCGGTGTGAGGACGCCCGTCCGACCGACCGACGGCTGGATGGTGAGGATGCGGGTGGTGGCCTGCCGGGCCTTGAACTTGTAGGCCACCGCCCAGCGCGGCGAGCGCGAGATCTCGCCCAGCCGGCGCTGCAGCGCCAGGTCGTTCGCCTTCACCACCAGCCCGTCGATCTCGTACGCCAGCGCGTCGCGCTCGCGCTCGAGCCGGTCGAACAGGGCCGCGACCTCGTCCGGGCTGCGTAACACCTGGCTCCGGGGCACCGGCTTGAGCCCCAGGGCAGCCAGGGCCTGCAGCACGTCCCAATGGGTGGTCGGGCGTGCCGTCCAGCGCACCTCGCCGAGGCCGTGGCAGACGAAGTCGAGCCGGCGAGTGGCGGTGATGGTGGGGTCGAGTTGCTTGAGCGACCCGGCGGCGGCGTTGCGCGGGTTGGCGAAGGTGGGCTCGCCGGCTTCCTCGCGCTCGCGGTTCAGGCGCCGGAAGGGGGTGATGGGGAGAAACACCTCGCCGCGCACCTCGAGCCGCTCGGGGAGGGCGCCCCGGCCCTTGTGCAGCCGCAGCGGTACGCTGCGGATGGTACGCACGTTCTGGGTGATGTCCTCCCCGACCGTGCCGTCGCCACGCGTCGAGGCCACCGCCAGCGCGCCGTCCTCGTACACCAGCTCGACCGCCACGCCGTCGACCTTGGGCTCGCCGACGTACTCGATCGTGGGCAGCGCGAGGAACTTGCGTACGCGCGCGTCGAACTCGAGGAAGTCCTCGGGCGTGGTGACATTGGCCAGCGACAGCATGGGCTGGCGATGGCGCACGCTGGCGAACTTCTCGAGCGGCGCGGCCCCCACACGCTGCGTGGGCGAGTCGGGTGACCGCAGCGCAGGATGGGCGTCCTCCAGGGCCTGCAGGCGACGAAAGAGGGCGTCGTACTCGGCATCCGAGACGAGCGGATCGTCGAGCACGTAGTAGCGGTGGTTGTGCGCTTCGATCTCCTCGCGGAGCCGTTCTACCTCCCGCGGGATGTCACGTGCGGCACGCGCCATCAGTGGGTTGTCATCCCGCTGCATGTCGCGCGCGGCACGCGCCACGTCCTAGCAGTTTGACGACCCTTGGTCATCTGGTATGAGGCGCGCCGTGGCGGGTCGCCTGGGGGTTCTTGTCGTGGCTGCCGTGCTCGTGGCGGTCAGCCCGGCGCTGGCGGTGGAGCTGCCGGTGGTGGCGCACACGCTCGGCAACGGCTTGCGGGTGCTGCTGCACGAAGACCACTCGGCGCCGGTCATCTCGTCGTACGTCTTCTACCGTTCGGGCTCGCGCAACGAGCGCCGCGGACAGACGGGGATCGCGCATCTCTTCGAGCACATGATGTTCAACGGGGGCAAGAAGTTCGGCCCCGGGGTGTTCGACGACCTGATCGAATCAAACGGCGGCTCGACCAACGGCTACACCAGCCGGGATCTCACCGCCTACCTGAACAACTTCCCGCGCGAGGCGTTGGCGGTGGTGCTCGACCTCGAGAGCGACCGCATGGGACACCTCGCCATCACGCCGCAGAACCTCGAACAGGAGCGCGGAATCGTGATGGAGGAGCGCCGGCTCCGGATCGACAACCAGCCCACGGGCATGATGAACGAAGCGCTCTATCTGCACGCGTTCGTGCAGAGCCCGTACCGCTGGAACACCGTCGGCTTCATGAGCGACCTCGAGCGCATCACCCTGGCCGAGGCCCGGGCCTCTTTCGAGACCTACTACGCCCCCAACAACGCCACCCTCGTGCTGGCCGGCGACTTCGACCCGCCGGCGGCGCTCGCCGTGGTGCAGGGCGCCTTCGGGCGCCTGCTGCGGCGGACGCCCGCAGGCCCGGTCGACATGAGCGAGCCGCCGCAGGAGGGCGAGCGCCGGGTGGTCGTGCGCACACAGGCGGAGCTGCCGGCGGTGCTGATCGGGTACCACGGCGTGCCCGCCACCGACCCCGACCGGGCGGTGCTCGACGTGCTGGAGCGCGTGCTCGCGGGGGGGGACAGCGCCCGGCTCTACGAGGATCTGGTGCGCGAGCACGAGGTGGCCACCGGCGTCGCGTGCAATAACGAGTGGGGCATCGGGTCCGAGCTGTTCTGGATCTACGCCCAGGCGCGCCCGGGCACGACCGTCGACACCGTCATCCGCCGTCTCGATGCCGTGGTGGCCGCCCTGGCGCGCCAGGAGGTGCCGTCGGACGAGCTGCGCAAGGCGCAGACCCAGCTGCGGGTCGGGTTCGTGCGCGGGCTCAAGACCGTGAGCGGCAAGGCGAATCAGCTCGGCTTCTTCGAGACCGTGTTCGGCGACTACCGCGCCATGTCCGGCCTCGAGGCGGCGTGGGAGGTGGTCACCGCGGCCGACGTGCAGCGGGTGGTGGCCGCCCGGCTCGTGCCGGCGCAGCGGACCGTGGTGGTGCTCGAGCCGGTGTCCGGCGGCGGAGGGCGGTCGTGACGGCGCTCGGCCTGCTGCTGGCGCTCGGCGCGGTGGTGGCGGCACCGCGCGAGCTGGTGGTCCCGCCGATCACGCGCGTGGCGCTCGACAACGGCCTTCGGGTGGTGGTGGCCGAGTACCACGAGCTGCCGCTGGTCGAGTTCGTGCTGCTGATCGGCGGCGGGGCGGCCGCCGATCCGCCGGAGCAAGCCGGGGTGGCGGCACTCACGGCGAGCACGCTCACGCGCGGCACCGATGCGCTGCCGGCGCCGGCGCTGGCGCGGACGATCGATTCGCTGGGCGGACGGGTGCAGGCGCTTGCCGGGGCCGAGGGCACGACCATCACGGCCGAGTTCCTGGCCGGCGATTTCGCGGCCGGACTGGAGCTGCTGCGGCAGGTGGTGCGCGAGCCGGCGTTCACGCGTGACGAGGTGCGCCGCGCGCGCGAGGAGCAGGAGGCCGGCCTGGTTGCGGCGCTCGAAGACCCGAGCACGGTCGCGGACAAATGTTTCGCTGCCTTCCTGTACGGGACGCACCCGTACGGGCGCCCGATCGACGGCCGCACGGACACCGTGTCCCGGCTGGGGCGCGGCGACGTGCGCGACTACTACGACCGCTGGTACCGGCCGAACGGCAGCATCCTGGTCGTCGTGGGCGACGTGGACGCCGCCGACGCCGTCGGGCGCGTGCGCGAGGCGTTCGGCGGCTGGCCCCGTCACCCGGACGCGGTGCCCGTGTCGATTCCCCCGCCGGTGGCCGTCACGACCCGCCGTGTGCTGCTGGTCGACAAGCCCGACGCCACCCAGACCCAGCTCCGCTTCGGCAATGTCGCATTGGCCCGCAACGCCCCCGACTACCTCCCCGCCCAGGTCGCCAACACGATCCTCGGGGGCGGCTTCACCTCCCGCCTGATCGAGCAGCTGCGCGTGAAGCGCAGCCTCACCTACAGTGCCTGGAGCGCCTTCGTGGGCCGGCGGGTGGGGGGCGACTTCCGCGTCAGCACCTTCACCAAGAGCCCGACCACCGCCGAGACCCTCGCCCTGGCGCTCGAGGTCGAAGGCACCTTCCGGGGAAGCACGCCGCGCCCCGGGGAGCTGGAGAAGGCGAAGAGCTATCTGCAGGGGCAGTTCCCGCTGCGCCTCGAGAGTCCGGACGCGCTCGCCGCGCGGCTGGCGGAAATCGAATTCTTCGGGCTGCCTGCCGACGAGCTGTCGACCTACCGCGGTCGTGTCGCGGCCGTCGGGCCGGCCGACGTGGCCCGCGTGACCGCGGCGCACATGCCGGTGCCCGACGCGGTCGCGGTCGTCGTGGTCGGCAATGCGGCCGCCATCGAGGCGCAGCTCGGCACGCGCGTGGGGCCGGTCGAGAAGGTCACTCCCGCCGCGTGCGAGCGGCTCGCGACCCCGGCCCGCTGATCACGGGAAGCCGGGCACGACGCCGAGCGCGTTCACGTCGTTCATGATCAGGGCAGGGACAGCGCCGCCCGGGCTGGTCACGACCAGCCGGTACTGACCGCCGCCGCACCCCAGTGCCAGGCCGCCGCCGACGGCGATGTGGAACGCGCCGTTGTGGGTGAGGGTGCGCTTGAACTGCTTGCAGTCGGCGCCGCACGCGGTCGGCACGGCGCAGTCGATGTCGCGCACGGTGGTGTCGGCGATGGCCGTCATGGTGTCGTTCTCGAGGAAGATGAGCGCCGGGGCCAGGCTCGATACGCCACCGCCGTCGTCGCGTGTCTGGAGCTTCACGAGGATCTGCTGGTCGGCCAGGCCGGTGAGCTGCCACACATCCATGCGGCCGGCGGGCACCGTCCCGAACACCTTCTGCGTGACCGGAAGATCGGGGAACGTGCTCTGCAGGTTCAAGACCTTGACGGCCTCGGCGGCGCGCGGGTGGAGGAGGCCGCTGATCTGGTCGATCAGCTGGCGCTCGAGCGGACCGCCCACGCATTCGATCAGGTTGGTCAGGTTGCACTCGTAGCTCGGGTTGATCGCGAGGCAGCCGGCGTTCAGGGTGTCGAAGTTGAGGCCGACGGTGGTCGTGCCGCAGAGTTCTTCCTGGGTGACGGCCAGGCAGGCCTTGGCGATGTTGTCCTGCTTGCGGACCTCGTAGTTGGTGATCTTCTGCGTCTGCGTGGCGCAGGTGGCGTCGGCGTCGTTCATGCAATTGGTGAAGCCGGCGATCGAGTTGCGATCCTCCGGGTCGCAGCACGGGGGCGGGGAGGTGTCACAGGTGGGGCCGAAGACGCCGAGCTCGCACTGGATCTGGCAGTCGGCGATGGCCTCGGTGCACTTGAGGGTCGCCGTGATGGTGCGCTGCGCGAAGCGGGCGCCTTCCTTGGCGATGCCCTTCTGGCAGCGCGCCAGCTCCTCGATCCCGGCACGCGCCGTGCCCGGCAGGACGACGCCAAGGGCGGCGGCCAGCCCCCACTGCAGCATCTTGTAAGACATCATGGCTCACGTTCCTTCCCCCGAGGTCGTGGCCCCGGACCGCGTGCTGCGACTGGGTGCAGCCTGACACGTTTGCACTAGGCGCGGCAACATTTTTCTGTGTCCGCTGTCCGAAGGTCGTAGCGGTCGGGCAGGAATGCCGTGTGGCAGTCCTCGGGGGACGCTACGGATCGCGTGCCAGCGGCACGTTGACGTTGTACTGATACGGGCCGCGGCCGATCGACAGGAGGACGGAGCGGGCGCCGCGCAGCCCGATCATGCGGCGCCGGAACTCGGTCAGGGTACTCACCGGCGTGCCGCCGATCCCCAGGATCCGGTCGCCGCGTTCGACGCCGATGCGCGCTGCCGGGCTGCCGTTCCGGACCCGCTTCACGGCCACCCCGTCGTCGTCCTCGCCGAGCGTGAGTCCGAGACGCTGCCAGGCGAGGTCGTCGGCGCGCGCCGTCGGGAAGCTCGCCGCCCGGAGCGTGACCTCGTTCTGGCGCTGGTCGCGCAGGCGGGTGAGGCGGATGCGATCGCCCTCGGCCCGGTCGTGTACGCGCTGCTCGAATTCCTCGCGCGAGTGCACGGCGCGCCCGTCCACCTCGAGGATGGCGTCGCCGCGGGCCACGCCCGCGGCGGCTGCCGGGCTGTCGGGCTCGACCTCGGCGACCACCACGCCCCGGCGGGCGCCGAAGTGCTGCGCCAGTGCGGGCGTCATGTCCTGGACCGTGAGGCCGATCCACACGTGGCGGACCTCGCCGTACGACACCAGGTCGTGCATGACGCGCCGCGCGCGTTCGATCGGGATGGCGAACCCGATGCCCTGCGCCTTGCCGTAGATGGCGGTGTTGATGCCGATCAGCTCGCCTTTGATGTTGAGCAGCGGGCCGCCGGAGTTGCCGGGATTGATCGACGCGTCGGTCTGGATGAAGTCGGTGAGCAGCCGCTCCTCGCTCTGCAGCGACCGGCCGACGGCGCTCACCACGCCGGTCGTGACCGTGTGCGACAGGCCGAAGGGGTTGCCGATCGCGATCACGCTCTCGCCGATCAGTAGCACGTCGGCGGCGGTTGGGGGCGGCAGGAAGGGCAGGTCCTGGCCCGCCTGCACGCGCAGCACGGCGATGTCCGCGTCGGCATCGGCGCCGACCAGCTTGGCGTCGAACTCGCGTTCGTCTGCCAGCGTCACGTGGATGCGGCTGGCGCGCAGGATGACGTGGGCGTTGGTGAGGATGGTGCCGTCGGCGGCCACCAGCACCCCCGAGCCGAGGCTCGAGCGCGTGAAGCGGCGCGGCCGCGGATCTGTGAAGTCGCGAAAGAACTCGTCGAAGAACGGGTCCTGGGGGAAAGGGAAGGGCGAGCGGCGGCCTTCGACCACCTGCTCGGTGGAGATGTTCACCACCGCCGGGCTCGCCTTCTCGACCGCCTGCACCACCAGGCTGCGCCGCACCGGATCGCTCTCGGCGCCCCGGGCCAGCGCGGCCGCCGGGGCGGCGAGCACGCCCGCGATCAGGAGAGCCGCCGCCGCCGTCGCCATGGCTGTGTTCCTCCTGACTCCATGTCCGTCACCACGAAGTCGATCTGCCGCCGCTCCACCGACACGCCGGCGACCCGCACCCGCACCGGATCGCCGATCCGGAAGACGCGCCGCGTGCGTCGGCCGCGCAGTTGATGCTGCCCTTCGACGTGCTCGTAGAAGTCGTCGCCGAGGGTGCTCACATGCACCAGACCCTCCAGGAACACCTCGCGCAGGGCGACGAAGAACCCGAACCCGGTCACGCCGCTGACGAAGCCGTCGTACTCGCGATCGACCTTGTCAGCCATGAACTGGAGCTGTTTCAAGCGCACGATGTCGCGCTCGGCCGCGAGCGCGACGCGCTCGCGCTGCGAGGCGTGGGCGGCGATGGCTGCCAGGTCGTCCGGCACCTGGCCGGGCCCGCCGAGCGCGTGGGTGAGCACGCGGTGCACGACCAGGTCCGGATAGCGGCGGATGGGCGAGGTGAAGTGCGTGTAGCAGTCGGTGGCCAGGCCGAAGTGGCCGAGCGGCGTAGGCGTGTAGCGGGCCTGCTGCATGGCGCGCAGGAGCACGGTATTGACCAGACGCTCCTCCGGCCGGCCGGCGACCCGTGTCAGCACGGCCTGGAATGCCGCCGGTGGGGCGATGCCGTCGTGCATGCGGAGCCGGAGGCCGAAGCCTTCGAGGAAGCGGGCCAGGTCGCGTACGCTCTCCGGCGCGGGCGGCTCGTGCACGCGGAAGAGCAGCGGCAGCTTCCGGCGCGTCAGCTCGCGTGCCACCGCCTCGTTGGCGGCCAGCATGAACTCTTCGATCAGGCGGTGGGCGAGCGAGCGTTCGGCGCGTACGATCTGCTCCGGGCGCCCGCGCAGGTCGAGGACGATCTCGGCCTCGGGGAGGTCGAAGTCGATGGCGCCGCGCGCGTGCCGGCGGGCGATGAGCGCTTCGCCGAGCGCGGCGGCGTCCTCGAGCGGGCCCAGGAGCGGGCCCAGGGCATCGCGCATCTCCGGTGCCCGGTCGACCAGGGCCTGGCGGACCTGGGTGTAGGTGAGCCGCGCGGCGCTGCGAATGACGGCGCGGTGGAAGGTCGCTTCGCGCGCACGGCCCTGCGCGTCGAACGTCATCCGCACCGCCAGCGTGAGCCGGTCTTCGCCGGGACGGAGGCTGCAGATACCGGTCGAGAGCTGCTCGGGCAGCATGGGGATGACGCGGTCGGGGAAGTAGACGCTCGTGCCCCGGGCACAGGCCTCCTCGTCGAGGACGCTCCCGGTCGGGACGTAGTGCGCCACGTCCGCCACGGCGACGGTGAGGCGGTAGCCGCCCGCCAGCCGCTCGACCAGCACGGCGTCGTCGAAGTCGCGCGCGTTCTCGCCGTCGATGGTGACGATCGGCAGGGCGCGCAGGTCGAGGCGTCCGTCCAGGTCGGCCGCGCCGACCTGGGCGGGAACGCGGCGGGCCGCGGCCGCGACCGGGGCGGGGAACTCGAGCGGCAGCCCGTGCGCGTAGATGACGGCGTCGGTCTCGACGCGCGGGTCGGTCGCCGGGCCGAGGACGGTGACCACCCGCGCCTCGGCGTCGGTGGCCGGCCCCGGGTAGCGCGTGATTTCGGCCACCACCATGTCGCCGTCGGCTGCCCCGCCGTCCGCCGCCCGCGGCACGACGATGGGGAGGGTGAGGCGCTGCTCCTGGGGGACGAGCACGCGCGTCGTCCTGCCGTGGCGGAGGATGCCGACCACGCGCGTCGTCCCACGCGCCAGGATCCTGGTGATCCGGCCCTGCAGGCGGTCGCGCCGGCGGAAGTGTTCGACGTGCACCAGCACGCGGTCGCCGTGCATGGCCGGCCGCACCCGCGCGGCCGGGATGTACACGTCGTCCTGATCGGGATCGTCGCTCACGCAAAAGGCGAAGCCGGAGGGGTGGACCTGGAGGCGGCCGGCCCGGAGGTCGAGGCGTGCGGGCAGCGCCCACCGGTCGTCCGCCGTGCGCACCAGGCGGCCGCTGGCTTCGAGCGCGGCCAGCCGTTCGGTCGCCCGGGCCAGCTCGGGGCGCGACAGCCGGGCGGCGCGCACCAGATGCGGGAGCGTCGCGGGGCCCTTGCGACGCGCGGCGGCGGTGAGGAGCCGCTCGTCCAGGGCGTCGTCGTCGAGGGGGGGGCCGGGGGAGTGCAGCGGGTGCAGCAGGGAAGCGGCGGTTACTCCGCGAAGACGGCGGCGGCCACGACGGAGGTCCACAGGCCGTCGCGGTCGCCGATCGCGGACTGTGTGGCGTTGCGCGTGATGACGATCTTGTCGCTCATGCGCCAGATGTCCTTGCGCTCGTCGTAGCTGGTGTTGGGGTCGAAATCGACGCCGAGGATGGTGGCGAGCATGGAGGCGGCCAGGTCCTCGGCGTAGTCGCCGGCCTTGTTGTCGGTCTGCCCGTAGCTGTGGTGCTCGGCCAGGTAGCCGTACTGGCTCCGGTCCTTCGGGATGGCGACGCCCACCGACGCGGCCACCAGGCGGTGCGGCTCGTTGGTGGCGTTCTCGCTCATGACGACGTGCAGGACCTGGCCCGACTTGAGCAGCTTCTGGCCTTCCGGGAGCGAGATCAGCTTGCAGTGGGGCGGGAAGATGGACGACACCCGCACCAGGTTGTACTGCGCGATGCCGGCGCTGCGGAGCGCCATCTCGAAGCTGGAGAGCTTCTCGCGGTGCTTGCCGACGCCCTTGGTCAGGTAGATCTTCTTGGGAACGTACGCCTGGCTCATCGGATGTCGGGCCCCCTAACATGATCATGCGCGGGCCACAAGGCGAGCGGCGGGTGGTGGGGTCGTTCGTGCGTCGGGGTGCGTGCGCGCAGCGGACCACCGGTCCGTCCGGTGGCACGTTGCGCGCCCGCGTGCAGTCCTCTACTGCTGCGGGGACATGCCATTCACCGGTCTCGGCCTCGACCCCGTGTTTCTGCGTGCGACCCGGGAGCTCGGCTTCACCCGCCCCACCCCCGTCCAGAAGGACGCCATCCCGCCGGCGCTCGGCGGGCGCGACGTGCTGGCCTGTGCGATGACCGGGAGCGGCAAGACGGCGGCGTTCCTGCTCCCGATCATGCAGCGCCTGCTGACCAAGGGGCGCGGTACGACGCGCGCGCTGGTGCTGACGCCGACGCGCGAGCTGGCGGCGCAGATCGAGGCGCACCTGGCCGAGCTGGCCGTCCACACGCCGCTCACGGGTGCGGCCGTGTTCGGGGGGGTGGGCATGGGGCCGCAGGAGCATGCGTTCCGGAGCGGCGTGGACGTGATGGTCGCCACGCCGGGCCGTCTCCTCGACCACTTCCGGTTCCCGTATGCTCGTCTCGGCGGCCTCGAGGTCCTGGTGCTGGACGAGGCCGACCGGATGCTCGACATGGGCTTCCTGCCCGACATCCGCCGCATCCTGAAGCACCTGCCGGCGCGGCGGCAGACGCTCTTCTTCTCGGCCACCATGCCGCCGCCCATCACTGCGCTGGCGCGCGAGATGCTGCGCGACCCGGTCACCGTCAACCTCGCGCGCACGGCGGCGCCCGCGGTCGGCATCACGCAGGCGGTCTACCCGGTCCCCCAGGAGCTGAAGACGGGCCTCCTGTTCGAGCTGCTCAAGCGCGGCGACGTGCGCAGTGCGCTCGTCTTCACGCGCACCAAGCACCGCGCCAACCGGCTGGCCGATTTTCTCGACCGCCATCGGGTGTCGAGCGCCCGCATCCACGGCAACCGTTCGCAGGGGCAGCGTACCGAGGCGATGAACGGATTCAAGGCGGGTCGTTTTCGCGTCCTGGTCGCCACCGATGTCGCCGCCCGCGGCATCGACGTCGAGGCCCTGAGCCACGTGGTCAACTTCGACGTGCCGGCGGCGCCCGACGACTACATCCACCGCGTCGGTCGCACCGCCCGAGCGGAGGCGACCGGCGACGCCTTCACCTTCGTCGCCCCGGACGAGGAAGGCGACCTGCGCGCCATCGAGCGCGTGCTCGGCAAGGCACTGCCGCGCGTCCTGCTGCCCGAGTTCGATTACACCAAACGCCCGGCGGAGCGCTTCGAGGTGCCCCTCCAGGAGCGCATCGCGGCCATCCGGTCGCGCAAGGCCGACGACCGCGCGCGCGCCCGCGCAAAGGTCGAACGCCGCGCGGTGGCGCCGGCCAGCCCCACCCGCCCGCCGGAGCCCTCGCGTCCATCGCACGCCCCGCCCGGCGGATCGCGCTCGCGCCGTCGCTTCGGCCCCCGGTAAGCCGGCGCTGGCGTTTTGCGCCCCGGCCCTTTAGGAAAGGGGGCTTCACGCGCGAGCCATGGCGAGAGCGAAAATGACCGTCTCGAAGGGCGTCGCCGCGGCGCCGATCCCGCGCCTGGACGATCCGCTGGCGGCCGCGGACGCGCGCGCCGCCGACACGGGCGTGCCGCCGGCACCCGCGAACCCCTACGACCAGGCCCTGCTCGACGGCGAGGAACTCCGCCGCCGGCCGTTCCACGCCGCCGGTACCGTCCAGATTCTGCGCCAGCACGCCAAGGACCGCATGACCGTCTGGGAGCGCATCGCGGTGCTGCAGGACCACGATGCACAGCCGACGGTGCTGTACCAGAACTGGGGCAAGAACCTCGACGGCGCCTCGCTGGTCACGGCCGTGATCCGCATCCGTGGCCGCGAGGTGGCGCTGTACGGCCACGACTTCTGCGTGCGCGCCGGCTCGATGGACGCCACCAACGGCCGCAAGCTCGCCAACCTGATCTACCTGGCGGGTGAGCGCGGCATCCCGCTCATCGGCATGAACGACAGCGCCGGCGCCTTCGTGCCGGCCGGCATCGGCGGCCTCGACGGGTACGCCGAAGCGTTCACGGCGCTGCGCAAGATCAGCGGCGTGGCGCCGAGCATCATGTGCATGTTCGGCTACAACGCCGGCGGCGGCTCCTACCTGCCGCGCCAGGGCAGCTTCATCATCCAGCCCGCCAACACCTTCTTCGGCCTCACCGGCCCGCAGGTGATCAAGAGCGTGCTCGGCGAGGACGTGACCCCGGACGACCTCGGCGGCCCGAAGGTCCACGGCGCCAGCGGCGTGGCCGACCTGACGGTTGCCGACGAGGTGGCCGCGCTCCGTACCGCAGAGCGCCTGCTCAGCTACCTGCCCGACTCGAACCGCGTGGCGCCGCGGTGTGAGCCCACCTCGGATCCAATCGACCGGCAGACCACCGAGATCGATACCCTCCTCCGCAAGGCGTTCAGCTCGCCCACTGGCTTCAATACCCCGGTCGACGTGACCATCATCATCGAGCGTATCTGCGACCACGGCGACTACTTCGAGATCCAGCCCGACCGCGCGCAGAACGCGATCACGGCCTTCGGGCGGCTCGGCGGCCAGGTGGTCGGCTTCATCGCCAACAACAGCGCCGTGGCCAGCGGCCAGATCGACGTCGATGCGGCCTACAAGATCGCGCGCTTCGTCCGCTTCTGCAGCATCTACAACACGCCGGTCATCTTCATCGAGGACACCACCGGCTTCCTCCCCGGTCGCGACCAGGAGAGCCGCGGCATCGTGCAGGCCGGGCGGGCGATGCTCGACGCCATCATCGACATCCGCACCCCACGCATCCTGCTCATCCTGCGCAACGCCTTCGGCGGCGCCTACGCGGCGTTCAACAGCTACGCCACCGGCGCCGACCTGGTGCTGGCGTTGCCGACCACCCGGGTCGCCGTCATGGGCACGGCCGGCAAGGAGTTCGTCTACAAGCAGGAGCTTCGGCAAGTCCGCGAGCAGGCGACCGACATGCGGAAGGGTGGCGCGCCGGAGCACGAGATCGCGGAGTGGCTCAAGCGCCAGGACACGCTGCTCAACCAGCGCTACGAGCGCGAGCTCATGAACCCGCGCGAGGCGCTCAGCCTGGGGTCCATCTCCGAGATCGTCATGCCGGCGGACCTGCGCGCGGTGCTCGGGCGCAACCTGGAGTTCCTGCTGCGGCATTACACGCCCGGACCGATGCAGTCGGTGCAGCGGGAGTTCCATTGATGGCGGCGCCCGCGGCCGCCCCCAATCCCCTCGTCCATCGCGACCGCCGTCTGGGCGAGGCCGCGTCGCTGTGGGTGCGCGCGTTCGCGTGCGACGACATGGGCGTGCTGATCGTGTGCCGCGGGCCCATCCGCAAAGAGGCGATCGACGTCTTCCGCGAGATGGGGATGACCGCCATCGGCATCCTGCTGTCCGAGAAGGACAGCATCGTCTTCCCGCGCGCGCTCTCGCCCGAGCTGCGCCTCATGAATCCGCGCCACGTGCACGCGGTGCCGGACTACTCCGGCGCTACCAAAGAGGAGCGGATCGAGCGCATCGAGCACATCATTCGCATCTGCCGCGAGCACGGCTACGGCTACGTGTTCGCGGGCTACGGCTTCATGGCCGAGGACGCCGAGTTCGTGCGCGCGCTCGAGGAGGTGGGCATCGGCTTCATCGGGCCGTGCTCGTACACGCAGATCGCTGCCGGGGCGAAGGACGAGGCCAAGCGCACCGCCCTCGCCAACCAGGTGTCGGTCACGCCCGGGCTGAACGCCGCCACCGTCCGGACGCTGTTGCGGAAATACCCCGACCACGCCGCGTTGACGCACCTCGCCGCGGCCGAAGGGCTCGACGTGCCCCGGCCCGCGGCCGACCCCGCCGCCCATGCCGAGCAGGTGCTGGCGGCGTCGTACCGGAAGCGCGTGGACCTGTTCACCATCGACGAGCTCGGCGAGACGCTTCGCCTGGAGGCCGAGCGCCTGCTGCGCGAGTCGCCCGGGCGCCGGTTCCGCCTGAAGGCGATCGGCGGCGGTGGCGGCAAGGGACAGCGCATCTTCGGCGACGCAGCCCAGGTGCCCACGCTGGTGCGCGAGGTGTTGAGCGAGGTCAAGGCCACCGGCGTCGGCGACAACAAGAACATGCTGCTCGAGCTGAACGTCGAGCAGACGCGCCACAACGAGATCCAGCTCCTGGGCAACGGCACGTGGTGCATTGCGCTCGGCGGCCGCGACTGCTCGCTGCAGATGCACGAGCAGAAGCTGGTCGAGGTGTCGGTTACGCAGGAGGGGCTGCGCGACGCCATCGCGCAGGCGCAGGCGGCCGGCCACCCGGCCAAGAGGAAGGCGCTGGCCGGCGACCTCGGGGTGCTCGAACACATGGAGGCCGAGGCCGAGCGCTTCGGGCGCGCCGTCCGGCTCGACTCCGCGTCCACGTTCGAGTGCATCGTCGACGGCGAGCGGCACTACTTCATGGAGGTGAACACCCGCATCCAGGTGGAGCACCGCGTCTCGGAGCTGTGCTACGCGCTCCACTTCGCCAACCCCGATGACCCGGACGACCGCTTCGAGGTGCAGTCCCTGGTCGAGGCCATGGCGCTCATCGCCCGGCACAAGCATCGCTTGCCGCAGCCGACGCGCGTCGTGCGCGAGGGGGCGGCGCTCGAGGCGCGCTTGAACGCCACCGACCGGGCGCTCACCCCGGCCGCGGGCGGCGTGATCGTGTCGTGGTCGGACCCGCTCGACGGCGAGATCCGGGACGATCAGGGCATCTGTCTCAAGAACCCCGACACCGGCCTCTTCATGCGCTACCGCCTGGCGGGCGCGTACGACTCGAACGTGGCCCTCCTGCTCGCCACCGGTGCCGACCGCCAGGAGAGCTGGGCGCGTCTGGTCGAGATCTTCCGCCGCACCACGCTGCGCGGCATCGACCTGGCCACCAACCTGGAGTTCCACTACGGGCTCCTCACCTGGTTTCTCGCGCGTGACCCCTGGGCCAAGCCGACCACCAAGTTCGTCGTGCCGTACCTCACACTGGTGGGCGAGCTCGAGCAGGAAGCGCAGACCATCGACCTCGAGTACGCCTTCCAGCAGATCGCGCGCCGGGCGACGGCGCAGGCGGCCCCGGCGGCGCTCGAGGCCACCCGCAGCGTGATCGAGGTGAAGGAGACGCTCCTCGAGCGCCCCATCCGGATGCTGTTCGACGAGCCCCACTTCCTGTCGGCGTGGCTCAGCCGCCACCGCCTCGACTTCATGCTCGCCGGCGGCCGGGTGGTGTGGCAACGCAATCCGGTCGAGGTGCTGGCCGAGACCTACGCGCTGCTCAACCTGGACGGCGGCGACGCCGCCGCCGCCCACCGCATCTGGGACCACGACAAGCAGCTCCTCGACACCGCGCTCGGGTTCTACGCCCGCCTGCGGGCGCGGGTGGGGGAGGGCGTCTCCTGGGCGGCGCTCGACGCGGCGCTCGGCGCGGAGGCCCCGGCGTTCGGGATCGTCCCGGCGTTGTGGACACAGGTGCGGGCGGCGCACGCGGGCCATCAGGTCGGCCTCGAGATCCTGGCGCTCCTGCCGCTCATCGGGGCGACGGTCGGGTTCTACGATCTCCGCCTGCGCGACGATCTCACCGTCGACATCCCGGACCGGCTGTTCGACGTGAAGCGGCAGGAGGCGATGCGGAAGGTGCTCGTGCCGCCGCCGGCCACCCGGGCCGACGAGATCGTGGCCGCCATGGGCGGCACGTTCTACAGCCAGGAGGCGCCGCACCTGCCCGCCTTCGTGACCCCGGGCGCCCACTTCGACAAGGGCGACCCGCTCTACATCATCGAGGTCATGAAGATGTTCAACAAAGTCTATGCGTCGTTCCCGGGCACCGTCGACGAGGTGCTGGTCCCGACCAGCGGGGTGGTCGTCCGCAAGGGCCAGCCGCTCTTCAAGGTGACGCCCGACGAGCGCATCGTCGAGGAAGACCCCGAGGGGCGCGTCCGGCGCATCCGGGCGAGCACGGACGTGTACCTGGCGAAGCTGGCGTAGCGGCCGCTGCCGCGTTGCATCGCCCACCCGGGACGGCCATACAGCCGCCATGATCGACCTCTACACCGCCCCCACCCCGAACGGCTGGAAGGCCTCCGTCACGCTCGAGGAGCTCGGCCTCCCCTACGAGGTGCACGTCGTGAATCTCTTCGCCGGCGACCAGAAGAAGCCCGAGTACCTCGCCATCAACCCGAACGGCCGCATCCCCGCCATCATCGACCGCGACCAGGGCGACTTCGCCGTCTTCGAGTCGGGCGCGCTCATGATCTACCTGGCCGAGAAGGCCGGCCGGCTCCTGCCGGCGGACCGCACGGGCCGCTCGCTGGTGCTCCAGTGGCTGATGTTCCAGATGGGCGGTGTCGGGCCGATGATGGGGCAGGCGAACGTCTTCTTCCGGTACTTCCCCGAGAAGATCCAGCCCGCCATCGACCGCTACCAGAACGAGTGTCGCCGGCTGTTCGAGGTGCTGAACGGCCGCCTGGCCGATCACGAGTGGCTGGCGGGCGACTTCTCCATCGCCGACATCGCCAACTGGTCGTGGGTGCGCACGCACAAGTGGTCGGGCGTATCGATCGACGGGCTCGCGCCCCTGCAGCGGTGGATGGGGCAGATGGCGGCGCGCCCGGCGTGCCGGCGCGGGGTCGACGTACCGTTCCCCATCCCCAGCCTGACCGGCGACGAGAAGGGCGCAGAGGAGTTCGCGAAGGGGGCGCAGACGCTACTGCAACGCTGACGGATCACCGTCCCCGGCCTGGTTTCTCGGTAGCCCTTCGCGCCCACTGGAACCGGCCGAGCGGCACCCGCCCCCGCGCGTCGAAGACGACCCCCTCGTCCTCGAGCCGCTCCCGCTGGATCGACTCGCCGACGCCATCGCCGGAGCGCGGGCTGATCCGGCCGTCCGCGCCGACCACGCGGTGCCACGGCACCAGGCCGTCGTCGACGAGCTGACGGAGTGCGCGGCCAACCTGCCGGTGGTGGCGCGGCATACCGGCGACACGGGCGATCTGTCCGTAGGTCGCGACGCGCCCGGGCGGGATGCGCATGACGGCGCGGTAGATGCGTTCGTCGGGGTCGCGGGGTCTCGTCAAGCGATCATCGTCCCGGCGGCCGAAGATCACCTTGGAGATGCCGTCGCTCCCGTCGATGGTGAACACGGCATTGCCGATCTGCCGCTTCACTTCGCGTCCGTCCGCGAGCCAGAACGTCTCCGTGCGCTCGGCGATGACGCCGATGCCCCGGAGCATGGTCGCCGGCACGACGGAATAGATGGCCCCCGAGTCGACGATCATGTCGATCTCGGTCTGGCGGGTTCGGTCGACGAGGTTGGCCAGGTGCGCGCGAATGGTGGTGATGCCCATGCGGACGCAATTCCTAGACCCGTACTATTCCGGCTGCAAGCATCGTCATCCCGCCGGGCCCGGGACGCCTCGAAACTCTACCCGATCCCCCGCCGCGATCCCGCGGCGCGCCGCGTTCCCGCCCGGCACCTCGAGCACGTAGCGCGACCGTCGGCCGACGCTGATCGCCGCCGTCGAGAGCGGGGTGGCGTTCGGGTGCACGCCGACCACGCGGCCGTCGGCGGCGATGAAGATCAGGTCGAGCGGAATGAGCGTGTTCTTCATCCAGAAGCTGTGGTCGGTGTCGGTGGGGAAGACGAACAGCATGCCGTGATCGTCGGCGAGCGATGTGCGGTACATGAGGCCCTGGGCCTGCTTGTCGGGGGTGAGCGCAAGCTCCAGCCGGATGGACGTGGGGCCGCGCGCGGTGTGCATGACGGCCACCGGCCCGGTCTCGCGGCAGGCCACCGCGAGGGCCAAAAGCGCCGCCGCGGCGGGAATTTGCAAGGGGGCGGGTCGTGTTCTACAGGGAATCCCCATGCCGTCGTCGATCTCGTTCACCCTCTGCCTCGTGGTGGCACTGGGTCTCTTTCTCCGTCAGGTCTGGGGCCGGTTCAACCTGCTGCGCGCGGCGCAGCCGGCGGCCCTGTTCGACCGCCTGCCCGAGCGCGTGCAGGCGGTGGTGGTGTACGCGTTCGGCCAGAAGAAGTTCGTCCGGCCGGAGGTCGCCATCGTCAAGGAGAAGACCGCCGGCTGGATGCACTTCTTCATCTTCTGGGGCTTCACGGTGCTCGGCACGCAGGTGCTCACCATGTTCGCGCGAGCCTACAGCGAGAACTTCACCCTGCCGCTCCTGAGCCCGCATCTCCTCGGCGGGCCGGTGCTGCTGCTCGCGGACCTGCTCGAAGTGATCGTCGTGATCGCGATCGGCGTCGCGTTCACGCGCTGGCTGCTCACCAAGCCGGCGCGCCTGTTCGGCTTCACGCCGGCCGAGGAGAAGCTCCGCCACCACTCGCACTGGGAGGCGTACCTCATCCTGTCGTGCATCGCGATGATCATGATGGGGGGGCTGGTCTACAACGCGGGCCGCTTCATCGCCTACGCCGGCGACCCCGAGATCGCCGCCGAGGCGGCGTGGGAGCCGATGTCCCGCCTGCTGGGCCTCTTCATGGCCAGCCTGGGCCCGCACGCCGCGCTTGCCGCCAGCAACGCGGCCTGGTGGGTGCACAACCTCTCGGTGCTCGTGCTGCTCAATTTCCTGCCGCTCGCCAAGCACTTTCACGTCATCACGTCCTTGCCCAACGTCTTTTTCCGGAAGCTCGAGCCCATCGGCGCGCTGTCGAAGCAGGACCTCGAGAACGCTACCACCTTTGGCACCTCGCACATCGATCAGTTCACCTGGAAACAGGTGCTCGACATGTTCAGCTGCACCGAGTGCGGCCGCTGTTCGTCGCAGTGCCCGGCGACTGCCACCGGCAAGCCGCTGGCGCCGCGCCAGCTTTTGCTCGACCTGCGCGATTACCTCTACCAGCATCAGGACGAGGTGATCGCCAAGCGCGTCGGCCAGCCCGCCAACGGCGACGGTGCCGTGCTGGCGGAGGTGGGCGAGAACGTCGTCGGGCCGGTGATCTCCGACGAGGTGCTGTGGTCGTGCAACGTCTGCCGGGCGTGCGAAGAGGCCTGCCCGGTGATGATCGAGTTCGTCGACAAGATCGTCGACATGCGCCGCCACCTGGTGCAGGAGGAGGCGCGCTTCCCGGCCGAGCTGACGCGCACCTTCAAGGGCATGGAGACACAGTCCAACCCCTGGGGCATCGGTGCCGACAAGCGCTTCGACTGGGCCGACGGGCTCGACATCCCCACGCTGGCCGACAAGCCGGGCGCCGAGTACCTGTACTACGTCGGCTGTGCGGGCTCGTTCGACGACCGCAACAAGAAGTCGACGCAGGCGTTCGCCCGGGTGCTCAAGAAGGCGGGCGTCGACTTCGCGTGCCTCGGGCCCGAGGAGATGTGCAACGGCGAGACCGCCCGCCGGCTCGGCAACGAGTATCTCTACCAGGCCATGGCGCAGGCGTGCATCGAGCAGTGGAAGGGCTACAGCGTCAAGAAGATCATCGTCAACTGCCCGCACTGCTTCAACACCATCAAGAACGAGTTCCCGCAGTTCGACGGCAAGTTCCAGGTCATCCATGCCGCCGAGCTGGTGCAGGAGCTGATCGCGGCGGGTCGGCTGACGGTGCCGTCGCAGTTCCAGAAGAAGACCGTCTACCACGACTCGTGCTACTACGGCCGCTTCAACGACGTGTACGACGAGCCGCGCGACGTGCTCGCCAAGGCCGGCGCGCAGGTGCAGGAGATGGAGCGCCACAAGCACTTCGGCATGTGCTGCGGCGCCGGTGGCGGCCGTATGTGGATCGAGGAAGACCCGGACAAGCGGGTCAACCTGCTCCGGACGGATCAGGCGCTGGCCACCAACCCCGAGGTGATCGCGGTGTCGTGCCCGTTCTGCATGACGATGCTCTCCGACGGCATCAAGGCGAAGGACCTGGAGGACAAGGTCCAGACGCTCGACGTGATGGAGATCGTCGACAAGGTGTCGACGTAGGCGCCGGCCCGATGCGGCGGGTCGCGGTCGCTGCGCTCCTGGTCGCCGCCTGCGGGCGGCCGGCGCTGGTCACGCGGCCGGCCGATGCCCCGCGCACGCTCGTCCTTCGCAACGTACGCGTCTTCGATGCGCCGCGCGCGGCGCTCCTCGACGGGCCCCGCGACGTACTGGTGCAGGCCGGCTGGATCGCGGCCATCCTGCCGGCGGGCGCCGCGCCGCCGACCGGCCTCGAGATCCACGGCGGCGGCGGCACGCTGCTGCCCGGGCTGGTCGACGTGCACGCTCACATTCAGGGAACGCCGGCGCCGCCCTGGCACACCGAGCTGCCCGACGACGACGCCACCCTGCAGGCGTATCTGTTCGCCGGCGTGACCACCGTCCTCGACACCGGCGCGCTCAGCCCGCGCATCTTCGCCACCCGCGAGGCGGTGCACGCCGGCAGCACGCTCGGGCCGCACCTCTACGCCGCCGGGCCCACGTTCACGTGTCCGGACGGGCATCCGATCGGCTTCATGCGCGCGGCGATGCCGGCGTGGATCCGCTGGTGGGTCATCCCCCGCCTCACGCGCGAGATGGCCACGGCGGAGGAGGCACGCGCCGCCGTCGAGGCGCTGGTGCCAGACCGTCCCGACGTGCTCAAGATGATCGTCGACCGCCTCCCGCTCGACGCGCCACGCGTTGCCCCCGACGTGCTGGCGGCCGCGGTGGCCGCCGGTCATGCGCGCGGCGTGCGCTCGGTCGCACACATCGGGCGCTCGGCGGACGTGGTGGACGCGGTGCACGCGGGTGTCGACGCGCTGGTGCACGGGGTCTACCTGGAGGACATCTCGGACCAGGCGGTGACCGCGCTGGCGGCGGCCAAGGTGCCGGTGGCGCCGACGATCGCCGTGTTCGACGCAGTGGAGGCGTCGCTCACCGACCGCACGGACTTCCTGCCGCTCGAACGCGAGATCGGCAGCCCGGACGTACTGAAGGCGCTGGGGGCTGTGCCGGCGGATGCCCGCGCGCGGTATGGGCCGTTCGTCGACGCGGTCGGCGCGGCGCACATGGCCCGCCGGCGGAACGTCGCCCGGCTGCGCGCGGCCGGCGTGACCATCCTGGCGGGCAGCGATTCGGCAGGGTGGGGCAATTTCCCGGGCGCGGCGCTGCACGTCGAGCTGGCGACGCTGGTCGAGGCCGGCCTGACGCCGGGGGAGGCGCTGCGCGCTGCCACCAGCGAGAACGCGCGCTTCCTGGCCGGGCCGGAGGCGGACTTTGGCGAGATTGCGGTCGGGAAGCGGGCGGATCTGGTGCTGGTGGACGGTGACCCGACGGCGGACGTGACGCACACGGCGCGGATCGTGCACGTGGTGCTGGACGGCGTCGTGCTGGGGCGGCATCCGCGCGAGCGGTAGCGGCGCATCCCGCGCCCGACCCTCCCGGGGAGACCATTCCCAGACGCGTCAGCGGGCGGTGCCGGCGTCCGCCCGGATCGCCGCAGCGATGTCGCCGCTCACCGTCGCGAGCGCGCGGCTGTGCGCGGCCGCCAGCGCGTCGAAGCCGCTCTCCCGGACGGCCTCGCGCGCGTTCGTGCGGCCTGAGCGTGGCGCGCCGCCCGCCGTCCTGCGCACGGTCCAGACCGCCTCGACGACCGCCGCCTCGCCCGGGGTCGACACGAAGCGCTGCACGTCGATCGTCACCCGATAGGTGGCGTCGAAGTTGGCGAGCGCCGCCGTGGCCACCCGCGGCGTCCCGAGCAGCGCGGCCAGGTCGTCCGCGACGGCACGCGCGATGCCGTCGCCGAGCGGCGCCGCCCAGCGGTTGAACTCGTCGAGCTCGACGCGGTTCGGCGCCACCTGGACGACGAACTGCGGCCGGTCGACCGCGGCGGGGATGGACACCGGTCCGACCACGACGGCGATCTGCGCCGCCGGCGCGCCGGCGGCCGTCGCCGTGGAGTCGAGGGTGTAGAATCGCGCCGGCTTGGTCGTCCCGCAGCCCGTCGCCGCGAACGCGACCGCTGCCATCGACAGGAGGTGTACGACGATCCGGTCCGGCATGCTCATTGCGCCTCCCCGGTCTTGCCACGCAGGAGCGCCTCGGGATGGCGCTCGAGATAGTCGGCGAGCACGCGCAGCGCGCGCATCGCCCGGTTCATTTCCTGGAGCGTATTGCCCAGCTCCGCGGCCAGCACGGAGTTCGGCTCGATGAGCCGGTCGGCGTTGTCGAGCGTGCTGCGCGCGCTGGCCAGCGTGCGGTCGAGCCCGACCAGCGCCTTCTGGACATCGTCGCCGATCTCTTTGATCGGCATCTCGTTGATCTTCTTCAGGATGCTGGCGACGCTCGCCTCGATCGCCTCGAATTGCCCCGGGATCGTCGGCAGCTCGACCGGCTGCCGCGACCAGTCCAGCGTCGCCGGCGCGGCGTCGGGAAAGAAGTCGAGCGCCACGAACAGCGCGCCGGTGAGCAAGCTCCCCGTCTGGAGCTGTGCCCGCACCCCGTGGGCGACGAAGTTGTCGAGCAGCTCGCGGCGCATGGTCGCGACATCGGTCCCGGGCGTCTGGTCGACGATCTTGACCCCCAGCCTGACCGCGTCCAGACGGATGGTCACCGGCACGGAGAAGTCGAAGGTCTTGGCGTCGACCTGTGCGCTGACCTCGACCACCTCGCCGACCGATATCCCCCGGAACTCCACCGGCGCGCCGGCCGCGAGACCGCGCACCGATTGCCTGAAGACGACGAGAAAGGTCTGCGGATCGCGCACGGGCGCCTTGAAGGCGTCGGCGCGGTCGGCGTACAGCGGAAAGACCGTCTCCGCCTCGGCGGCCGGCAGGACCGGACCGGCCGCGGGCGTCTCGAACGCGAGACCGCCCACCAGGATGGACAGGAGCGACTGGGTCTGCACGCTGAGCCCGCTCGCGGACAGGGACAGATCGATCCCGCTCGCGTGCCAGAAGCGCGTGTTGGGGGTAACGTACTGGTCGTAGGGCGCCTGCACGAACGCCTTCACGGTGAGCGCCTGGCCGTCCGCGTCGAGGGCGTACGACGTGACCTCACCCACCTGCAGGCGGCGGAAGTAGAGCGGCGTGCCGTAGTCGAGCGACCCCAGGGTGGGAGTCTTCAGCACGAAGAAGCGACCCGCCACGTCGGCCCCCACCACCGGCGGCGCCGTGAGCGCCACGAAGTCGCGCTTCGACGCCTTCGACCGCCCGATCTCCATCCCGATGTACGCCCCGGAGATGAGGGTCCCCAGACCCGACACGTTGGCGCCCGAGATGCGAGGTCGCACGACCCAGAAGGTGGTGTCCTCCACGAGGAAATCTTCGGTCTTCGGGACCATCTCCGCGGTGGCGATCACGCGCTCGTGGTCGTCCGAGAGCTGGATCGTCGTGAGGGTGCCCACGGTGACGCCGTTGTAGTGGATCTTGGTCTTCCCGGCCTCGAGCCCCTCGGCCGACTCGAAGACGATGGTGATCTTCGGCCCCTGGGCGAGGACACGCGTGACCGCGACCCAGACCCCGACCAGCGCAGCCACGATCGGCACCACCCACACGAGGGAGAGCCGGGTCTGCTTCTTCCGGACGGTGGTGGAGGCGGGGACGGGAGGCAACGGGTCAGGCATGGCGGACCTCTCGCGCGCTGGCGGCATCCCAGATCAGGCGGGGATCGAACGATTCGACCGCCAGCATGGTCAGCACCACCACCGCGGCGAAGAAGAACAGGCCGAGCGCGGGCTCGACCGACATGAGCGGCTGGAGCTGCACCAGCGCGGCCGTGAAGGTGTCGACGAAGACGTCCACCATCGACCACCGGCCGATGAACTCGACCATCCGGTAGAGCCGGACGCGCTGCGTGTTGTTCTGGACCGAGCCGCGCTGCACGGTGACGAGCAGGTACCCGAGCGCCATGATCTTGGCGCTCGGGATCATGATGCTCGCGATCAGCACGATCAGGGAGAGCGGCCACCCGGTGGGCGACCAGAGGAGGACCACGCCCTGCAGGATGGTGTCGGAGTCCGAGCCCGCGGCCGTGGTCGTCGTCAGCACCGGGAGGAGGTTGGCGGGCACGTAGCAGATCGCCGCGGCGACGAGAAGGGCCCAGGTGCGCTGCACGCTCGCCGCCTTGCGGAAGACGAGCTCCTCGCCGCAGCGCGGGCAGGAGCCCTCGTCCGCGCCGCGCGCGGGCCGCGACAGCAGGCCGCACGCCTCGCAGCTGTGCAGGCCCTGCCGCATCGCCGTGAGCGCGACGGTCGCGCTCACGCCTTCGCCTCGACCCACACCACCCGGGCCCAGACCTCGCGCGGGTCGAAGCTCGCCTGCATGGCGGCGAGCAGGAAGACGAGGGCGCCCAGCACGAACAGCGCCAGCCCCGGGATCACCGTCGCGTAGTCCGCGATCTTGATGAGCGCGACCAGCACGCCGAGCATCATGACCTCGATCATGCTCCAGGTGCAGGTGGTCGGGTGATGGCGGAGCAGCACGCCGACCCATCGCGGCGCACGGGCGCGCCGGGCGCCGAGCACGACCGCCAGCATGAAGGCGATCTGGAGCGCCGGCGCGACGACCGCCGTGAAGAGCACCAGCACCGCGACGGTCTCCCGCCCGTCGCGCCAGAGCTGCTGGGCGCCCCCGAGGACGGTGGTGAAGGCCTGGTGCCCGACGGCCGTGAGGCCGAGCATGGGGACGGCGTTCGCCACCACGTAGAGCACCGTGGCCGCGAGCGCCAGGGCGAGCGTCCGGTCGAGCGACTCCTCCCGGCGACGCCACAGCTCCTTATCGCAGCGCGGGCAGCGCGCCGACGCGCCCGGCGCCAGGTCCGGCAGCCGCTGCAGCAGGTCGCAGTGCGGACAGGCGACGAGCGAGGGATCGGACAGAGGCTGGCTGTGCACCCGCCACCCTAAACCGTGTTTTCGAGCCACTTTGCAGGGATCCCGATCCTCGACGTCGTCACCACGCCGACCACCACGTCAGTTGGTCTTCGCGGTGCCGGACTTGCCCTGCGTGGCGTTGTAGGTGAACGCCTGGTTGACCCCGAAGCCGGCCCCACTGCCCGCCGTCAGGGTGACCGGGATGGTGACCGGCACGTCGCTGACGCTGGCGTTGGTGAGCCCGTACTCCGCCAGCGCCGTCTGCAGGTCGCCCTTCAGGTTGAACGAGAAGTTGTACGTCCCCGCCTTGGTGACGCCGTTCTTCAGGCTGGCGTCCAGGTTGAACTTGTTGCCGCCGCCGTTGTTGGCCGAGCCCTTCTTGCTCAGCAGCAAGCGCTGCGTCACGCCGCCGAAGTCGACCGTGACGGGCAGGCCCTGCAGCGCGATGCCGGCGCCGATGGTGATCTTGCCCTTCCACTGCACGGTGTCCTGGCCCGTCTTGCTGAACTTGAGCTTGACGGTGGCGTTCTTCAGGGTGGGCGGCGTGATGGGGGCGAAGTTGATCACCTGGGCGAGTTCCTGCTCGCTCACGCAGTTGAGCGCGGCGGACGGGAGCGGAATGGTGACCAGGCCCTCGCACGTGTTCTCGGCTTGGCTGCTCTTGCCCTGGACGGTGACGAAGGTCATGACGATGACCGAGCCGCCGGCCGGGATGGTGGGCGTGTAGGTGAAGGCGGCCTGCCCGACGCTGTTGATGCCGACGGACGAGGCCGGCGTGGGCGCCCCCGGCCCCTGCACGACGTAGCCGATGCGGGGCTCGAAGGACTGCGTGCCCTGCGGCACGCTCTGCGCGGTGGTGAACCACTGCGACGCGTTGTTGAGAACGCCCCCGTTGGAGGTGGCGATGATCCTCGTCTGCGACCCCGAAGCGATGAGCCCCCGGAGCGTGATCCCCACCTGCGTCGGCGCGGAGCCGGTGTTGGTGACGATGTTGAGCCAGCGCGCCCAGTCCTTGCTGTGCGACACGTACACCTTGCGGGTGAGCATCAGGTTGACGTTGGGGAACGCCTGCGTCGGGAAGATGAGTTGTTGGTTGGTGCCGTTCGAGGTCGGGCAGTCCCCGCCGGCGAGCGGCGCGCCCGGATTGAAGACGAGCGGGCTCCCCAGCGACTGGCCGTTCACAGCGGAGACGAGGAGCCCGTTGAACCCGAGGAAGGCGGGGGTGAGCGGGACGTTGACCTGAAAATGGGTGGAGAAGGTGCTGATGCCGCCGAAGAAGGTGATGAAGGCGTAGTACTCCGTCACCGTCACCGCCTTGGTGTAGGTGGCGTTGGTGAGCGCGCCCGAGGCGTTCGACAAGGTGATCAGCGGGTCGACCTGCGTGTTGACGTTGTAGCGCGTGCCGTTGCCGTCCTTCAGCTCGACGGGCAACGCGCTCGCCACCGAGGCGAGGGCGAGGACGGAGGCAAGGGCGACGGCAGGACGCATCGACGGGTATCGCATGGAGGGCCTTATGCCCCAGAGACGTCACTCCCGCAATGGTTTCCGCCCGCTGCGATGTGCGCGGGTCCCAGGTAGTATTCCCGCGTGATCCCACGACCTGTCTCGTCCGCCCTGGCGGCCGTGCTGCTCCTCCTGTCGTCCGCCTGCCACCGGGACGACCGGCCGAACGTCCTCCTTGTCACCGTCGACACGCTGCGCGCCGACCGGCTCGGCTGCTACGGCTTCGGCCTCGCGCACACGCCCGCGGTCGACCGCCTCGCCGCCGAGGGCGTGCGCTGCACCGACGCGACGGCGCCCGCGCCGATCACGCTGCCGGCGCACTGCTCGATCATGACCGGGCTCTACCCGCCGGCCCACGGCGTGCGTGACAACGGCAACTACGCCCTCGGGCCGGAAGCGGTCACGCTCGCCGAGCGCCTGCAGGCGGCGGGCTACCGCACCGGGGCGTTCGTGTCGGCGGCCGTGCTGGCGCGGCGCTACGGCCTGGACCAGGGCTTCGCGGCCTACGACGACGACCTGTGGGCCGAGGACGAGCCGGAGCTGTTCATGATCCGCGACCGCCCCGCGGCGCGGACGGCGGAGCGCGCGCTGGCGTGGCTCGACGGGTGGCGCCGCAGTGCGCGCCGGGAGCCGTTCTTCCTGTGGGTCCACTTCTTCGACCCCCACCAGCCCTACGAGACCCGCTCGATCGACCTGGTGGCGATCACCCCGACGCCGTACGACGCCGAGGTCGCCGAGGCGGACCGCGCCCTGGGGCGGCTGATCGACTGGCTCCGCGACGCCGGGGGCCTGGACGATACGCTGATCGTCTTCACGGCCGACCACGGCGAGAGCCTCGGCGAGCACGGCGAGCCGACGCACGGCATCTTCATCTACGACGCCACCATCCGGGTGCCGCTCGTCTGGCGACTGCCGCGCGCGTTCCCGCCGGGCACGACCTACGGCGGGCCCGTCCGTCACATCGACATCGTGCCGACGGTGCTCGCCCTCCTCGGGCTCCCCGGCGCCGACGCCACCCAGGGGCACGACCTGCTGTCGGCCCTCGCGGGCCGCACGCCGCCACCCGACCTGGCGCAGTACGCGGAGGCCCGGCTGGCCGAGGAGGGCTTCGGCATGGCGCCGCTCTTCGGGGTGCGCCACCACGGGCACAAGTGGATCCGGGCCCCGCGCCCCGAGCTCTACGACTTGCGTGCCGACCCCCACGAGCGGACGAACCTCTCCCCGGGCGAGACCGCGACGGCACGCCCGCTGGAGGAGCAGCTGGAGGCGATCATGGTCGACAGCGAGGCGCGGGCGGTCACCGCGCTCACCCGCCAGATGGACCGCGAGACCGAGGACATGCTGCGTGCGCTCGGTTACCTCGCCCCGCCCGAGCAGCGCACCGAGATGGCCGGCATGGACCCGAAGGACGGCATGGCGCTCTACGCCAAGCTGCAGCGGGCGCGCCAGCTCGCGCAGGCCGACCAGTGGGACCGCGCCCGGCCGATGCTCGAGGAGCTGATCGTTGCGTCACCGGGGAACGTGACCGCCCGCAACGTCCTCGCCCTCGGCGCCGTCCGCCGGAGCGACTTCGCCGAGGCCGAGCGCCAGTACCTGGGCTCGCTGGCCCAGCAGCCGCGGCAGCACCGCGTCCACGGCGCCCTCGGCGCCCTGGCCCTCCGGCGCGGCGACTTGGACGAGGCCGAGCGGCGCTTCCGCGAGGCGCTCGCGGTCGCCCCGACCTACGTCGAGGCCATGAGCAACCTGGGCTTCATCGCCGCCACACGTGGCGACGACACCCAGGCGGGCACATGGTACGAGCGCGCGATCGCCCTCGACCCCACCTACCCGCACGTGACCCGCCGCCTGGCCGACCTGTACTACGACCGCAAGGACTGGCCGCACGCGCTGGAGAACTACCGCCGCGTGCTGGCCGTCGTCCCGCAGCACTTCGAAGCCCTCATCCAGGCCGGCAACACCGCCCGCTTCCTCCGCGACGAGCACACCGCCACGACCTACTACGCCGAGGCCGCCCGCGTCCGCCCCGACTCCTGGATCCCCCCCTACAACCTCGCCTGCCTCCGCGCCGTGAACGGCGATCCACAGGCGGCCCTCACACGACTCGACGAGGCGCTCGCCCTGGGCCTCGGCGACCCGGACCTCCTCGACCACAACGACGACTTCGACACCCTCCGCACCCTCCCCGCCTGGACCGCCCTGACGACCCGCGTCCGCACCGCCGCCCAACCCACCACCCCCATGCCCGAGTCCGAACCGTCTGCCGCGCCGGCTCCGCCGGCCGCTAAAACACGACGCCCATTCCCCCGAACGACCGCACGGTAGCCGGCGCCGAGCCAGGGTTGGAGCGCGAACGGCTTCCACGAAAGCCAGTAGCGCACGTCGGCCACCAGTCCCCAGATGAGGTCCGAGCTGACTCGAGCACCGGCACCTCCCAGCGGAGCCCGATCATCGGATCGGCCCAGTTGAAGGTGTCGGACACGTTCGCGCTGTTCTGGACCCCGCCGACCACACCCGCGGAGGCGTGGAGCTTGGCCCCGAAGTGCATGGAGCGGGTCCCCGCATAGACGCCGACCCCTCTCGCCTGCCGAGGCGTGATCGCACTACAACGCGGCCGGCGCCAGCTCGCAGGCCACGATGCTCACCCTCGCTGCGATCGCGCTGGTCGTCCCGGCAGCCTATCGCGCGGCGGCGGGCGACGCAGGCGCCCCGGCGCTCGGCGCCATCAGCGTGTGGATGTCCTTCGTCCTGCTCGCCGTCTACGCCGCGGACCTCGTCTTCTCGCTGGTCACGCACCGTGCCCTCTTCGCGGGCCCGGCGGGCGAGGACGGGGCCCCGGGGCACCCGCGCACCGTCGACTACGAGTACGAGCGGAACGGCACGGCCAATCTGTTCATGCTCTTCGAGCCGTTGGCCGGGCACCGGCATGTCGAAGTGACCGCCCGCCGCACCGCGCTCGACTATGCCCGGGTCGTCCAGGAGTTGGTGGATGTCCGCTACGCG